>CP083824.1:2682824-3353530 GCA_023023105.1 Enterobacter ludwigii
CTGCCCGTTTGTTTTTTCGCACGATAAACATCCAATTACGTTTTATTTCGTCAGGTACAGGTGGCGCGAAAAACGAATTCGTTTACACTGCGCTTTCTAAGCATGTTCCAGGGAAATGATTATGTTGAGATTTTTAAACCAGTGCTCCCGCGGTCGCGGAGCGTGGTTGTTAATGGCCCTGACCGCCTTTGCGCTGGAAATGGTCGCGCTGTGGTTCCAGCATGTAATGGGACTCAAGCCTTGCGTGCTTTGTATTTACGAACGCTGCGCATTGTTTGGCATTATGGGGGCGGGTCTGGTGGGCGCGATTGCCCCGAAATCACCGCTGCGCTATGCCGCAATCGCTATCTGGTTGTACAGCGCCTGGAAAGGGATTGAACTCTCCTGGCAGCACACCATGATGCAGTTGCATCCGTCACCATTTATGACCTGTGATTTCGCCGCCCGCTTCCCGAGCTGGCTACCGCTGGATAAATGGCTGCCGCAGGTGTTTGTTGCTTCCGGCGACTGCTCCGTTCGTCAGTGGGAATTCCTGACCCTGGAGATGCCGCAGTGGCTGGTGGGTATTTTTGTGGCCTACTTCGTCGTGGCACTGCTGGTGCTGATTGCTCAGCCATTCAAACCGAAGAAACGCGATTTGTTTGGAAGGTAAACGCAGCGCTACCCGACATACAGCAAACAATAAAAAACCCGCCTCGGCGGGTTTTTTATTTCAACTCAACGGTTGGGATGATTCATGATGTGATCTTCCCAGTCCCGAACCTCAGACTCTTTCACCGCAATGTGGCGCACTGAAATGCGCTCACCGTGCATCGCCGCTTTCGACCCCGTCAGCAGCGGGTGCCAGTTTGGTAAACCTTTCCCTTCCGCCAGCAGGCGATACGCGCAGGTATGCGGCAGCCATTCGAAAGTTGGCAGGTTATCGCGGGTTAATTTGATGCAGTCCGGCTCAAACTCGAACCGACGCTCATAGTTACGGCACTGGCAGGTTTTGATGTTCAACTGTTTGCAGGCAACGTTGGTGAAGTAGATTTCGTCAGAATCTTCATCCATCAGCTTGTGCAGGCAGCACTGCCCGCATCCGTCGCACAATGATTCCCATTCCGCGTCAGTCATGTCATCAAGAGTTTTGCTTTGCCAGAAAGGGATGTCGTTCATCAGGATGTCCACACGTCAAAAGAAAGCGCACCTTATAACGAGTCTGGCACGTTGTTGCAAGTTTTGCCGCCCTCTTCAGGCGGCAAGATGCAGTTACAGCACGCGGGTTTTCAGCGACAGGCCGTTAAAACCAACCTCAAGCTCATCCCCGCTGAGTAGCGGGCCAACACCTTCCGGTGTACCTGTCAGGATCACATCACCCGGTTTCAGGGTAAAGAAGCGGCTCATATAGGCAATCAGCGGTAGGATCTTGTGGATCATATCGGCGGTGGTTCCCTGCTGGCGGAATTCACCATTAACCTTCAGGGAAAGCGGCGTATCCTGCGGGTCAGCAGTGAACTCGCCCACTGGCACAAAACCGGAGATCGGGCAGGAATTATCAAACCCTTTGGCTTTTTCCCACGGCTGCCCGGCTTTTTTCATTTTCCCCTGAACATCACGCAACGTAAGGTCCAGCGCAACGCCGTAGCCAGCAATCGCTTTTTGCACGTGCTCTTCAGAGGCCTGACGCAGCGTCGCGCCGATCAGCACGGCGAGTTCAACTTCGTGGTGGACTGAACCCAGCCCCTGCGGTAAGGCCAGCGGCTGACGGATATCACAAAGCGCCGTTTCTGGCTTAATGAACAGAACCGGTTCTTCTGGCGTCGCGCTGCCCATCTCCTGAATATGTTTTGCATAGTTGCTGCCCACGCAGACCACTTTGCTGACGGGATAATCCAGTAATGCACCTTGCCAGTTATGATGTTGATACATGGTCGACCCCTAAACGGTTGATGTGTTGAGTCCAAAAACAGTTGAGACTATTTTTTTCCGTTCGCCTCAAGATGCTGTTTTAATAAATTCTCAGGCGGCGGCGGAAGCTGTAAATAATAGCCCTGCTCGGTTAATGCCGTTTTCACTTTTTCCAGATCGGCATTCACCAACGTCTTACGACCATCCAGCGGCAGCAGCATCGCCAGCTGCGGTCGGCCAAAGCTTTTCATTAATTCTTCAGGCACGCGGGAAAAATCGTCTTTCTTTTCGACATAAAGATAGGTCTGGTCACGACTTGTACTTCTGTAGATCACACAAAACATGTTTTTACTCTGAATTAATGGGTGGTTGCTTGCCTCAATATACTCCTGACTATAACATGCCTGATACTCTTCGGAATATCGCAGCGAGTGGTTGCGGTTAATAGCAAATTGAGTAAGGCCAGGATGTCAAACACGCCCATCGAGCTTAAAGGCAGTAGCTTCACCTTATCAGTGGTACATTTGCATGATGCAAAACCCGAGGTTATTCGTCAGGCGTTAGAAGACAAAATCGCCCAGGCTCCCGCTTTTCTGAAACATGCCCCTGTTGTTATCAATGTCAGCGCGCTTGAAGCACCGGTTAACTGGAAACTTCTCCAGCAAGCCGTCTCCTCGACCGGTCTGCGTATTGTGGGCATCAGCGGCTGCAAAGATGCTGAGTTGAAAGCGGAAATTGACCGTGCGGGGCTGCCACTTCTGACTGAGGGCAAAGAAAAAGCCTCACGTGCAGCACCTGTTGCCGTCCAGACGCCCCCTCCCGTGGTGCAAAACGTTACCCCCGTCACAAAAACGCGAATGATTGATGTACCGGTTCGTTCCGGTCAGCGCATTTATGCACCAAACTGTGATCTGATTGTTACAAGCCACGTCAGTGCTGGCGCAGAGCTGATTGCAGATGGCAATATTCACGTTTACGGTATGATGCGTGGACGCGCGCTCGCGGGAGCAAGTGGCGATCGGGATGCGCAAATATTTTGTACTCACCTGACGGCGGAACTGGTGTCCATCGCAGGTGAATATTGGCTGAGCGACAAGATCCCAGCCGAATTTTATGGCAAAGCGGCTCGCCTGCTTCTGGCAGACGACGCGTTGACCGTTCAACCGTTGAATTGATCCCTTTTTAACAAGGAATTTCTATGGCACGCATTATTGTTGTTACTTCGGGTAAAGGAGGCGTTGGCAAGACCACCTCCAGCGCGGCCATCGCTACTGGTTTGGCCCAGAAGGGAAAGAAAACCATCGTTATCGACTTCGATATCGGTCTGCGTAACCTCGACCTGATCATGGGATGTGAGCGTCGCGTCGTGTATGACTTCGTGAACGTCATTCAGGGCGATGCCACGCTGAACCAGGCGATGATTAAAGACAAGCGCACCGAGAACCTCTACATTCTTCCGGCCTCTCAGACGCGTGACAAAGACGCGCTGACCCGTGAAGGGGTGGAAAAGGTGCTCGACGATCTGAAAAAAATGGATTTCGACTTCATTGTCTGCGACTCCCCTGCCGGCATCGAAACCGGTGCCCTGATGGCGCTCTACTTCGCTGATGAAGCGATCATCACCACCAACCCTGAAGTTTCATCCGTGCGTGACTCAGACCGCATTCTGGGGATCCTCGCCTCTAAATCCCGTCGTGCGGAAAATGGCGAAGACCCGATTAAAGAACACCTGCTGCTCACCCGCTACAACCCTGGCCGCGTGAACAAAGGTGACATGCTGAGCATGGAAGACGTGCTGGAGATCCTGCGCATCAAACTGGTAGGCGTTATCCCGGAAGATCAGTCCGTGTTACGCGCTTCTAACCAGGGCGAGCCAGTGATCCTTGATACAATGGCAGATGCAGGTAAAGCGTATGCTGATACTGTTGACCGTCTGCTGGGAGAAGAACGTCCTTTCCGCTTCATTGAAGAAGAGAAGAAAGGTTTCCTCAAACGCCTGTTCGGAGGATAAGTTATGGCATTACTGGACTTTTTTCTCTCGCGGAAAAAGAACACCGCCAACATCGCTAAAGAACGTCTGCAAATTATCGTGGCGGAGCGCCGTCGTAGCGACGCCGAGCCTCATTACCTGCCGCAGCTGCGTAAGGATATCCTGGAAGTGATCTGTAAGTATGTGCAGATTGACCCGGAGATGGTCACCGTACAGCTGGAGCAGAAAGACGGGGATATTTCGATTCTGGAGCTGAACGTTACGCTTCCGGAAGCGGAAGAGTCACGTCCGTAGGTTTGTGATTTTGTAGCCCGGTAAGCGCAGCGCCGCCGGGGGAATATGCCGGGTATTTCACCCGGCATATTTATTAGCGCGGATACCCTTCCAGCAGCGTATTCAGGCGATCGGCCATCAATTCTCCGCGCCATCCTGCTACCATTTCCGGCAAACCATTTTGCGGTTTCAGCTTCCAGTGCCAGTTCAGCAGCTGGTTAATCTGTCGGCGTGAGGCGAGCAGTTCCGCACTCAGTTTGCTTTCCGTTGCGACGACCTGCACCAGCGCTTTGATATCCTTAAACGCTTTACGGTAGCCCGGCATATCCATCAGATTCAGCAGCGGTTCCGGCAACGCATCTTCCGGCAGCTCCTGCGCTTTTGCGACCAGCGCCAGCAGGGTTTTGCCGTGGAAACGGATTTCGCTTCCCGAAAGCCCAATGCTGTCCAGCTCGCCCATGCTGCCTGGCATATAGCGCGCGACCGCCCAGAGATGCTCTTCGCGGACTACAAAGTTAACGGCAAGATCGCGCTCGCGGGCTTTGCGCAGACGCCAGTCCGCTAACAGCTGCAGGCACGCCAGCTGACGCGTACGCAACTGCCAGGCATTACTGATATCGCGCCAGGCGTCTTTCGGGTCAACCACTTCCTGACGACGTTGCTGCGCCATACGACACTCATCCAGGGCTGCAGCCAGCCAGCCTGAAGCTTCAGCCTCTTTCATCAGCTGTCCGGCAATAGGCAGCAGATAAAACACGTCTGCCGCCGCGTATTCCAGCTGACGCTCAGTCAGAGGGCGCGCCAGCCAGTCAGTACGGGATTCGCTTTTGTCCAGCGTCAGGCCCGTATACTCCTCTACCATAGCAGCAAAGCCCCATGAGAGCGGACGATTGCTGAATGCCGCCAGGATCTGCGTATCAATCAACGGCTGTGGCATGATGCCAAACGTGTTGAGAAATACCTCCAGATCTTCACTGCCTGCGTGCAGGTATTTCGTCACGGCAGTATCGAGCAGCAGGTCACGCATCGGCGTCCAGTCGGTAATACCGAGAGGATCGATCAGCGACACATGTTTACCGTCGAACATCTGAATCAAACCCAGCTGCGGATAGTACGTCCGGGTACGAACAAACTCGGTATCCAGGGCAATGGCAGGAAAGTCGCGCGTCACTTCGCACAGCGAAGCCAGCTCGTCATTGGTCGTGATCATCTGGTAATTCAAAACGGGTTCTCTTTTGTTTGCGCCCATAAAAAACGCCGGCTTAACCGGCGTCTGGGCGATTAGCGTGAAGCTCAGGCCTTATTGTCTACTTTGCCACGGGCTTCGTCACGTAATTCTCGTCGTAATATCTTTCCGACGTTGGATTTCGGCAACTCATCGCGGAATTCAACCAGCTTCGGTACCTTGTAGCCCGTCAGTTGACGACGACAGAACGTTACCAGCTCCTCCTCGGTGAGAGAGGGATCCTTCTTGACCACAAAAATTTTGACCGCTTCACCGCTGCTGCCGGAAGGAACCCCTACCGCCGCCACTTCGAGTACGCCGCTGTGCTGCATGACGACATCTTCGATCTCGTTCGGATAGACGTTGAACCCGGACACCAGGATCATATCTTTCTTACGGTCAACGATGCGCAGGAAGCCCTCGTCATCCATCACTGCGATGTCACCCGTGTGCAGCCAGCCGTCTTTGATGATTTCGTCGGTCGCATCGGGACGCTGCCAGTAACCCAGCATCACCTGTGGCCCTTTGACACACAGTTCTCCCGGCTCGCCCGGTGCAACTTCGTTATCGTCATCATCGACCAGTTTGGCTTCTGTCGAAGGCACTGGCAGACCAATGCTACCGCTGTGGTAGTCGATATCATGTGGATTGACGCTAACCAGCGGAGCACATTCCGTCAGGCCGTAGCCCTCCAGCAAATACTGACCGGTGAGTTTGACCCAGCGCTCGGCGACCGCCTGCTGAACCGGCATGCCGCCGCCCGCAGAGAGATGCAGCGTGGAGAAATCCAGCTGCTGGAACTCTTTGTTATTAAGCAGCGCGTTAAACAGGGTATTCACCCCGGTCATGGCGGTGAACGGATATTTCGCCAGCTCTTTCACCAGGCCCGGGATATCGCGCGGGTTGGTGATGAGGATGTTCTGACCACCCAGCTCAATAAACAGCAGGCAGTTCATGGTCAGCGCAAAGATGTGATACAGCGGAAGCGCGGTGATCACCACCTCTTTGCCCGGATGCAGCAGCGGCCCGTAAGTGGCGTTCACCTGTTCAAGGTTAGCCAGCATGTTACGGTGGGTCAGCATCGCGCCTTTCGCCACGCCGGTGGTCCCGCCTGTGTATTGCAGAAACGCAAGATCTTCTGCCACCACGTCGGGTTTCACATACTGCATACGGTAGCCCGCGTGCAGCGCACGGCGGAAGGAGATAGCATCAGGCAGATGGTATTTTGGCACCAGGCGTTTGACGTATTTAACGACAAAGTTAACCAGCGTGCCTTTGGCGGTGGAGAGTTGATCACCCATACGCGTCAGGATGACATGCTTAACCTGGGTTTTGTCGACCACTTTTTCCAGCGTGTGGGCAAAGTTAGAGACAATCACTATCGCCGCCGCGCCGCTGTCGTTCAGCTGGTGTTCCAGCTCACGCGGCGTGTACAACGGGTTAACGTTGACGACAATCATCCCGGCTCGCAGGATACCGAACAGCGCCACCGGGTATTGCAGCAGGTTCGGCATCATCAGCGCGACGCGGTCCCCTTTTTGCAGCCCCAGCCCTTCCTGCAGATACGCCGCAAACGCCCGGCTACGCTCCTCAAGTTTACGGAACGTCATCACCTCGCCCATGTTCACGAAAGCGGGTTGATCGGCATAACGCCTTACCGAGTGTTCAAATAATTCAACCAGGGATTGATAACGGTCAGGATTGATCTCGGCAGGAACATCTGCGGGATAACGGTTAAGCCAAACCTTCTTCAATGCATCACCTCTGAAATGAGTGTTCGTCGTCATCACAACCCCGATAATAAACAGTTTGTTAACATTATATTAACTCAGCGTACCAGTTTATTAATTGTTCAGATTTAAGGTTGCGAAGCGCGTCACTCTTTTTTTTCGTCTTGTCCGTAAAAAAACAGAGACAGCGGCTGAGCCGCTGTCTCTTTTCCAACAATAACAGTAAGTTACTCAGTAACGATAGTCTGTACCTGTGCAGGTCCTGGGTTATACCAACCCCAACCTGGGTAGCCATAACGATAAGGATGCGGCCCCCACATCCACGGGTCGATCGGCTGAGGCGGCATAATCACCTGTTGTGCCAGCCGCCAGCGTTTATACCCGTTAACCTGCATGGTCATGAATTTGTACGGCGTATTGCCGATTTTGCCCTGCACGGCGCCGGTAATTGGCCCGACGACGGTCACCAGCTGCCCGCGAAAATCGACCGGGTCAAGGAAACCACTGACGTCCGCATAAATACGTCCGCGAGAGGCTTCACCCAGAACAGGCCGGGCACCGCTGTCCAGCGGGACGGTCGCGATCTCCAGACGGGTTTTCCCCTGCTGATTTTGCACGTCGATCACCTTGCCGCCAAAGCGGGCTTCCTGGCCGACGTACAGCTCAGGCGCATTCATCACCCGAACCAGATCCTGCTGTGGCGTTGGGCTGCTGCCCTTAATCGCATCAGGAACGGAAACGCATCCGCTCAGTGCTATGGCAACTGCGCCTGCCATAATAAGGCGTACTACTTTGGTCTGAACCGCCATGATGCGACTCCTTTTTCTCAGTTCCTGTTACTGAGATTCACTCGCGGCCCGGAAGTTTCTTCCACGCGACGGTGTTTCGCAAATAAACCGGCTCCGCGTGTTCAACGGCAACGGTTTTTCCTTCTGCGAGCAGCTGGCAGGCAATCGGAAGCATATCTTCCGCAGCCGGCAGCAGCATGTTGCCGTCTACCAGTGTCACCCCGGTGCCGCTCGCCATCTCCGGCCACGCAGGCCAGCCAGTGCCAACGGTCGCCCATTCACCGGACAACTGTTGCAGTCTTTCGGTGACCGCTTCCGGCTTAAGCACGGCTTCCGTCTCTTCACCGTGCCACACGCCGTTTTCATCGCGCGTATATTCAGCCCAGTAGACTTCACCCATGCGGGCATCAATCGCGGCCAGCACACGCGTTGCTCCGGTCATGCGCCATGCGCCCTGCGCCATGGTGGCGAGAGTAGAGACGCCAATCATCGGCAGCTCAGCGCCCAGCGCCAGCCCCTGTGCAATGCCAATCCCGATACGTACGCCCGTAAAGCTGCCAGGCCCTCGGCCAAAGGCCAGCGCATCGAGGTCGGTTAAGGAGGTGTTGCCCTGAGTTAAAATCGCTTTTACCAGGGGCAGAATGCGCTGGGTATGTTCCCGTGGGCACTCTTCGAAATGAGCAGAGATAGTACCGTCGTTCCACAGGGCAACGGAACAAGCCTCTGTAGCGGTATCAATAGCCAGAATTCGCATCAGTTGTCGCGCTCTCGCAAGGGTCAGTCACAAAATGGCGCGCATCTTAGCACACTCCGGGGCAAATTACTCCGCCGTTGGGTTTGCGAGGAAACGCACCGCGCGTTTTATGTCCCGCGTGCGCGGCGCGGGCGGCAGGCTTGCAAGGAAAGTGGCACCATATGGGCGCATCACCAGCCGGTTATCGCAAATGACCAGCACACCGCGGTCGGTCACGTCGCGGATCAATCGCCCTACCCCTTGCTTAAGGGTGATTACCGCATCCGGCAGCTGGACTTCATCAAACGGATCGCCTCCGCGCAGGCGGCAGTCTTCCATGCGCGCTTTCAGCAGCGGATCGTCCGGAGAGGTAAACGGCAGTTTATCAATAATCACCAGCGAGAGCGTGTCCCCGCGCACATCCACCCCTTCCCAGAAGCTGCTGGTGGCCACAAGGAGGGCATTACCAGCACTGACAAACTGCTGCAGCAGTTGCCCTTTGCTGGTTTCACCCTGCAACAGCACTGGCAAGGTCATAGTGGCACGGAACTGCTCAGCCAGGTCTCTCATCATGGCGTGAGAAGTGCAGAGCATAAAGCAGCGGCCATTGTTGGCCTCAATCATCGGTTTTAACATCGCCGCCAGGTGGCGTGCGGCACCGGGCTGATTCGGTAGCGGCAAATTGCGCGGCACGCAGAGCAGCGCCTGTTTTTCGTAATCGAACGGGCTTGGCAGCAGCAGCGACTCCGCCTGCTCGATACCCAGACGCTCGGTAAAGTGGTGCAAATCGTCATTCACCGAAAGCGTTGCCGAGGTGAAGATCCAGCTTCCCGGTTTTTGCGCCATCACCTCTTTGAATTTATCCGCTACGGTAAGCGGTGTCAGGGCGAGGGTGAAATGACGTGAGGTACACTCATACAAGTAGCTGAACCCCGGCTGGTTAATCTCTTTCAGCCGTTTAAGCCGCCCGCGATAGAGCGTGGCGCGCTCGAAGGCGGCATCCAGCAACGCGGAGCGTCCGAGCGACAGTTTCGCCACGTCGTAACAGAGCTCAAGGGCATCATCCAGCAGCAGCAGTGCGCGCTGGATATTTTTGTCGGCCAGCAGTTCACGCAGGTTGCCACGATAGCCCGGCTCGCCAAGCTGTAAGCGAAAATCCTGGGCACTTTGCGCCAGACGGTCGGCACATTTCTGTAGCTGCTGGGTATCTTTTAATTCAGTACGGTAAGCAATGGTGAAATCTTTGGCCAGATCCAGTAGCTGACGGCTGGAGAGCGACTGACCGAAATACTGGCTGGCGATATCCGGCAGTTGATGGGCTTCATCGAAGATCATGACGTCCGCCTCGGGGATCAGCTCGCCGAAACCGCTGTCTTTAACCACCATATCGGCGAGAAACAGATGGTGGTTAACCACCACCACGTCGGCATCCATCGCCGTTTTGCGCGCTTTCACCACAAAGCAGTCTTTATACAGCGGGCAGTCGCTGCCAAGACAGTTATCGTTAGTACTGGTCACCAGCGGCCAGGCAGGAGAGTCTTCCGGCACGCTCGCGCAGGTGCTGATATCCCCTTCTTCGGTCTGGTTCGCCCAGGCGCGAAGAATAATGACGTCGCTCAGAGTTTGCACCGGCAGATCGCCACCCGCCAGCGCCTGCTGCTCAAGACGTTCCAGACAGAGATAGTTGGAGCGCCCCTTCAGCAAGGCCAGACGACCTTTGTATTTCAGCGCTTTTGCCACCGTGGGCAAATCGCGGCTGTACAGCTGATCCTGCAGCGCTTTCGACCCGGTGGAAATAATTACCTTCTTTTTCGCGCGCAGCGCCGGTGCAAGGTAAGCATACGTTTTCCCCGTGCCGGTTCCGGCTTCGACCACCAGCGGTTGCGCCTTGTCGATGGCGCGTGCAACGGCATGCGCCATCTGCCGCTGTGGTTCACGCGGTTTGAAGCCAGGGATGGCCTGTGCTAATTGACCTTCAGGGGAAAAATCGTCTGCCACGGTGTTCTCTCACTGTATTTTTGCACAGGGATTATGTCAGCCCCTTCTCTCCAGTGCCACCCCAAATAGTGACGTCAGCGGAACAATATGGCAGTCTTGCCGCCTGATGACGAAAAATAACGAGGAAACGTTTATGACAATTGTGCGCATTGATGCCGAAGCCCGCTGGTCTGATGTGGTGATCCATAACCAGACGCTCTACTACACCGGCGTACCGGCTAACCTGGACGCAGATGCGTTCGAGCAGACGGCAAATACCCTGGCGCAGATTGACGCGGTGCTGGAAAAACAGGGCAGCGACAAATCCCGCATTCTGGATGCGACGATTTTCCTGGCAAACAAAGAGGATTTTGCGGCGATGAACAAAGCCTGGGATGCGTGGGTTGTAGCAGGTCACGCGCCTGTACGCTGCACCGTACAGGCCACGCTGATGAAACCGGAGTATAAGGTTGAGATTAAGATTATCGCGGCGGTGTAAGCCCGATTACTCTTCTGGATCTTCATCTTCATCTTCGAAACGCGCCACGATCCGCTCGCCGGAATGACTGGCGCGAATCTCCTTGGCGACAACGGTAATCGCCTGTCCGCTGCTCATCCCCTGGGACATCAGTTCCTGAATTCGCTCAACCGCTTTCTGCTGCTGTTCATGGCTCAGAGAAGGTAAACCTGCAAACATCGTCAACTCCTGCTAGATTATTGGCGCTAATTATTTCACGCTGCCCGGTAGTATGCCACACATGAACATGCGCTTCCCCACTGTTATTACCCTGCCCTGGCGTACGGACGCCGCTGAATTCTGGTTTGCTCGTTTGAGCCATCTTCCGTTTGCGATGCTGCTGCACTCCGGCTATGCGGACCACCCGTACAGCCGCTTCGATATTCTGGTCGCCGATCCCGTCAAGACGCTGACAACCGATGACCTGCCGTTAACGGACGATCCGCTGATGCAGCTTCAGCAAGAAATTAACGCGCTGGGCTTATCTGCCACACCGAACCCGGACCTTCCTTTTCAGGGTGGCGCGCTGGGCCTGTTTGGCTACGATCTGGGTCGTCGTTACGAAACGCTGCCTGAGCATGCGCAGGCTGATATTCCCCTGCCCGACATGGCCGTGGGGCTGTATGACTGGGCGTTAATTGTTGATCACCAGAAAAAAACGGTTTCCCTGCTGAGCCATCGTGACGTGCAGGCGCGTCTGGACTGGCTAGAGGCGCAACAGGCTACACCCGCAGAGACGTTCATGCTGACCTCCGACTGGCGCTCGAATATGAGCGCCGCGGATTATGCCGAAAAATTCTCGCGCGTTCAGGCGTATCTGCAAAGCGGTGACTGCTACCAGGTTAACCTTGCCCAGCGTTTCCAGGCGACTTATGAAGGCGACGAATGGCAGGCATTTACCCGCCTCAATGCCACTAACCGGGCACCGTTCAGCGCGTTTATTCGCCTGAAACAGGGGGCAATACTCAGCTTGTCACCTGAGCGCTTTATTCATCTGGCAGAGGGTACGATCCAAACCCGTCCGATTAAAGGCACATTGCCGCGTCTTACCGATCCCGACGCCGATCGTCAGCAGGCAGAAAAACTGGCCACCTCACCGAAGGACCGCGCCGAAAACCTGATGATTGTTGATCTCATGCGTAACGATATAGGCCGGGTGGCCGTTCCGGGCAGCGTGCGCGTGCCGGAACTGTTTGTCGTCGAACCTTTCCCGGCGGTGCATCATCTGGTCAGTACCATTACCGCGCGTCTGCCCACTTCTCGCACCGCCTGCGATCTGCTCCGCGCCGCGTTTCCGGGCGGTTCCATCACCGGCGCGCCAAAAATTCGCGCCATGGAAATCATCGACGAACTGGAACCGCACCGCCGCAACGCCTGGTGCGGCAGCATTGGCTATATAAGCCTGTGCGGCACGCTGGATACCAGCATTACGATCCGCACGCTGACGGCATGCAACGGGAACCTGTACTGTTCTGCCGGGGGCGGCATTGTTGCTGATAGCCAGGTCGATGCGGAATATCAGGAAACCTTTGATAAAGTTAACCGTATCCTGAAACAACTGGAGTAATCACGGGTGGAAAAAGAGAACCTGACGCTGGATGACTTTTTATCTCGTTTTCAGCTATTACGACCGCAGGTCAACCGCGAAGCGCTTAATCAGCGTCAGGCAGCCGTACTGATCCCGGTCGTGCGTCGCGCGCAGCCGGGCCTGCTGCTCACCCAGCGTTCTCCCCATTTACGTAAGCACGCGGGTCAGGTCGCCTTTCCAGGAGGCGCAGTCGACAGTTCCGACGCCTCGCTGATTGCCGCCGCGCTGCGGGAGGCGCAGGAAGAGGTTGCCATTCCGCCAGAGGCGGTGGAGGTTATCGGCGTGCTGCCGCCCGTCGACAGTGTCACCGGGTTTCAGGTCACGCCAGTGGTTGGCATTATCCCGCCGGGCCTGCAGTATCACGCCAGCGTTGATGAAGTTTCCGCGGTGTTTGAAATGCCGCTGGATGAAGCCCTTCGACTGAGTCGTTATCACCCGCTGGATATTCAGCGTCGCGGACATGACCATCGGGTCTGGTTGTCCTGGTATCAGCATTATTTTGTCTGGGGCATGACGGCGGGGATTATTCGTGAGCTGGCGTTGCAAATCGGCCTGAAGCCTTGACTATACTTTACATTCCACCCTCTTCTGCCAGGTTTGCGATCTGCGTCGCGCTATTAGCAAAACCCATCGTTAACCATTAGTTTAATTCATGTGAATAGTTAAGCCGAGGTCGGTGTTCCCTCTTACACTATGCGCAGTTATAACATCGTTACTGGAACCCCGGTAACCCTGTCAGGAGTGTGAAAGTGATTAGTATATTCGACATGTTCAAAGTGGGAATTGGCCCTTCGTCTTCCCATACTGTTGGCCCGATGAAGGCCGGTAAACAGTTCGTCGATGATCTGGTCGAAAAAGGATTACTGGAAAGCGTTACCCGTGTCGCCGTGGATGTTTACGGCTCACTGTCATTAACGGGTAAAGGCCACCACACCGATATCGCCATTATTATGGGTCTGGCAGGCAATATGCCAGATACCGTTGATATTGATGCCATCCCGGCATTCATTCGCGACGTGGAAACACGTGGCCGCCTGCTGCTGGCAAACGGCCAGCAGGAAGTCGATTTCCCGCAGGATGATGGCATGCGTTTTCGTAGCGACAACCTGCCGCTGCATGAAAACGGCATGACCATTCACGCTTATAGCGGTGAAAAAGAGATTTACAGCAAAACCTACTACTCCATCGGCGGGGGCTTTATCGTCGATGAAGAGCATTTTGGCAAAGATAGCGTCGGCGACGTCAACGTACCGTACCCGTTCAAATCGGCTACCGAAATGCTGGGTTACTGCAAAGAGACCGGTCTTTCACTGTCCGGTATGGTGATGCAGAACGAACTGGCACTGCACAGCAAAAAAGAGATTGAAGACTATTTTGCGAACGTGTGGCAAACCATGCGCGCCTGTATCGATCGCGGGATGAACACCGAAGGCGTTCTGCCGGGTCCGCTCCGCGTGCCGCGTCGTGCCTCCGCCCTGCGCCGTATGCTGGTGACCACGGACAAGTTCTCCAACGACCCGATGAACGTGGTCGACTGGGTAAACATGTTTGCCCTGGCGGTTAACGAAGAAAACGCCGCAGGGGGTCGTGTCGTGACTGCGCCAACCAACGGCGCGTGTGGCATCGTTCCGGCGGTGCTGGCCTACTACGATCACTTTATTGAGCCCGTGACCCCGGACATCTACATCCGTTATTTCCTGGCGGCAGGTGCCATCGGTGCGCTGTACAAAATGAACGCCTCAATTTCTGGCGCTGAAGTCGGTTGTCAGGGTGAAGTGGGTGTGGCCTGTTCGATGGCGGCAGCCGGTCTGGCAGAGCTGTTGGGAGCAAGCCCTGAGCAGGTCTGTGTGGCGGCTGAAATCGGTATGGAGCATAACCTCGGTCTGACCTGTGACCCGGTCGCGGGCCAGGTGCAGGTACCGTGCATCGAGCGTAACGCGATTGCCTCAGTGAAAGCCATCAACGCCTCGCGCATGGCGATGCGCCGTACCAGCGAACCTCGCGTATCGCTGGATAAGGTGATTGAAACCATGTACGAAACGGGCAAAGACATGAACGCGAAATACCGTGAAACGTCCCGTGGTGGCCTGGCTATTAAGGTGCAGTGCGACTAATACTCTCTTTCGCCCATCTGCAACGGATGGGCGAATTTCCCTCCTGTTTCTCGTCTCCTTCTGCTTTCACCACTACACTTTGTACTGTTGCGTCCGGCTTTTGTGGCTGGTGGCTTATCAGGCGCCCGTTCATGCAAACAGCACAAACGATCATTAAAAACTATCGCCGAAAACGCGTTATCGTCTGTGTGACGGTCGCGCTCCTCACGCTCATCCTGACATTAGGTATTCGCTTTATTTCGCAGCGGAACGTCAACCAACAGCGGATCCTCGATTTTACCAGCCATACCGTTCGCTCCCTTGATAACATACTGCTTTCATTAGAAAACCGTCGCAAGGTGCTGCAGTCCCTCGTGGGTCAACCCTGCCCTCAGGTGCACCTTGCTCTGCGAAAGCAGGCAGCCATTTTGCAGACCGTGCGCTCCATTGCCCTGATTAAAGACGGTATTCTCTATTGCTCCAGTATTTTCGGTAGCCGCGATGTGCCGGTTCGTGATTTTCTGAAAGAATTACCCGCCAATACGACGAAGTTGATTTTATCGACCGACCAGTGGCTGCTTAAGGGCAGTCCGATTTTGATCCAGTGGTACCCTGTTTCCGGTGACGGTGAAGATGGCGTTATTGAAATCATCAATATTGATCTGATCACCAAAATGATACTGGAACCCCAGCGCCCGCTGATCGATGACGTGGCGCTGACCGTGGGCGATCGCTTCCTGCGTTATGGTCAACGCGTCACTGATAGCCTGACATTTGATGAAGATGGCGCTATTTTCCAGCAGTCATCAATCCGTAATCCTTTCTCCATTACAGTAAGCGGGCCGGGTCCTGGACAACTCGCCTTAAAGAGCCTGCCAGCCCAACTGCCGCTGGGGTTAATGCTGAGCCTGTTGCTGGGATATCTCGCCTGGCTCGCTACGGCAAACCGGATGAGCTTCACATGGGAGATTGATATGGGGATTGCGGCGCGGGAATTTGAGCTTTTCTGTCAGCCGCTGGTGAATGCCCGTACTCAGGAGTGCTCTGGTGTTGAGATCCTGCTGCGCTGGAATAATCCCCGTCAGGGGTGGATCTCCCCGGAAGTGTTTATTCCTCTGGCAGAAGAACACAACCTGATTGTTCCCCTGACCCGTTACGTCATCGCCGAAACGGTGCGCCAGATAGGTTACTTTCCTTCCAGCGCAGGTTTCCACATTGGGATTAACGTCGCCGCCAGCCATTTCCGTCGCGCTGTGTTGATACAGGATCTGAACCACTTCTGGTTCAGCGCACACCCGCGCCAGCAACTGGTGATTGAATTAACGGAACGAGATGCGTTGCTGGATGCGGATTATCGCACTGTGCGTGAGCTCCATCGTAAGGGGGTGAAACTCGCTATCGACGATTTTGGCACCGGGAACAGTTCCCTCTCCTGGCTTGAAAAACTGCACCCGGACGTTCTGAAAATTGATCAGTCGTTTACCACTGCAATTGGAACTGATGCAGTAAATTCAACGGTGACAGACATCATTATTGCTCTGGGTCAGCGGCTGAATATCGAACTGGTTGCTGAAGGAGTCGAGACAGAGGAGCAGGCGCGGTATTTACGCCGTCATGGGGTACCTGTCCTGCAGGGGTTTTTCTATGCGCGGCCTATGCCACTGCGAGATTTTCCGCAATGGCTGGCGGGAAGCGCCCCCCCGCCAGCACACCATAACGGACACATCGTGCCTTTAATGCCGTTACGTTAAGCAGACTTACTCATCTTCATCGTGGACAGAGTGTTCTTTAACAATACGAACCATATCAACGCGATAGTCGTTGGCTTCAACGATGGAAATGTGCAACGGCGGCAGTTCGATAACATCCCCCACTCGTGGGATTTGCCCGTTAACCGCGATGACCAGACCCGCCACGGTGGCAATGTCTTCTTCATCGTTGACCACGTTTTCCAGCCCCAGGGTGTGCGAGAGCGCATGCAGATCGGTTGTACCTTTAACCAGCCAGCCTTCGCCGTCAGCCACGATCTCAGGTGTTTCGTCTGCATCCGGGAACTCACCGGCGATCGCTTCAAGCACGTCCAGCGGCGTCACCAGCCCCTGTACTACGCCAAATTCGTTAGTGACGATCACAAAGCTACCGCGAGCACGGCGTAGCACGCCCAGCAGGTTGATTGGATCTAACGTTTCCGGCACCACAATCGCAGGTGAAGCAGCGGCGATGGCTTCGACGTTGACACCCTCTTCCAGAGCCACCAGCATCTCTTTTGCACGGACGACACCGATGATCTCATCCAGCTCACCACGGCAAACCGGGAACAGGCTGTGTGGTGACGAGAGCAACTGCCGACGAATTTCATCCACGCTCAGGTTAGCATCAACCCAGCTGATTTCGCCGCGCGGCGTCATGATCCCACGCAGTGAACGCGAGGCCAGGGAGAGTACGCCGTTAATCATGTAGCGCTCTTCTTCCACAAACGCCCCTTCAGGGACCGGAACCGGATGACGGTTTTCGGAGTCAGACTGGACGTTGACCTGTCGACGCCCCCCCATCAGACGCAGAATGGCGTCTGCAGTACGGGCGCGAAGCGGCTGATTCGACTGCTGTTTAATAAAGTTACGGCGCGCAATCTGGTTAAACAGCTCAATCAGAATTGAGAAGCCAATGGCTGCGTACAGGTAGCCTTTCGGAATATGGAAACCGAAGCCTTCCGCCACCAGGCTCAGACCAATCATCAGCAGGAAGCTCAGACACAGTACCACTACCGTCGGATGCTGATTCACGAAACGCGTCAGCGGTTTCGAGGCCAGTAGCATAACCGCCATCGCAATAACAACAGCCGCCATCATCACCGGAAGATGGTTCACCATACCGACGGCCGTGATCACCGCATCCAGCGAGAAGACTGCATCAAGCACCACGATCTGCATCACAACAACCCAGAAGCTGGCATAGCCTTTACCGTGTCCATCATCGTGCTGACGGTTTTCCAGCCGCTCATGCAGCTCTGTCGTCGCTTTAAACAGCAGGAATATCCCCCCCAATAGCATGATCAAATCACGGCCGGAGAAGGTGAAATCCATGACGGAAAAAAGCGGTTTTGTCAGCGTGACCATCCACGAGATGACGGACAGCAGTGCCAGGCGCATGACCAGCGCCAGCGACAGACCGATCAGGCGCGCTTTATCACGCTGTTTTGGCGGCAGTTTGTCCGCAAGGATGGCGATAAACACCAGGTTATCAATGCCGAGAACAATCTCCAGCACCACCAGCGTGAGCAATCCCACCCAGATTGACGGGTCCATTAAGAATTCCATGACAAGCTCCTGCTAAAGGAATGACGAAACGGTGCCCCACTCAATGTGGGCAAAACAGAGGCAAACAGAGTCGATACGTGGCGAGGATCGCCGGTGAAATAGGCGCGAAATGGCCTGGTAGATGTCTGACGTCGGTGACGGTCCATATAGTGGGCTGTAGCCCTATACTCCTGAACAATTAAACGGAGGCTAAACATATCAGAGACAATATCTGTTTAGCAAAGATTTACGTTCCTTTGCAAAAATTCGATAAGGCTTAATTCTTGACGAGTAATTTCTCGATTGCGAAAGCTAAATTACGGATCTTCATCACATAAATTATTTTTTCACTATCTAAAATAATTCGCGGAAGTCTTAGTTTTTTGAACTCTAACCCTTATCTGAATCGATTCGGTTCGCCAATACGATTCTCAGTACGACTGCCTGGCAGGCGTATTAATGATAATAAAAGGAGGTAGCAAGTGACCATTGCTATTGTCATAGGCACACATGGTTGGGCTGCTGAGCAGCTACTCAAAACAGCAGAGATGCTGTTGGGCGAGCAGGAAAACGTCGGCTGGATCGATTTCGTTCCCGGTGAAAATGCCGAGACGCTGATTGAGAAGTACAACGCCCAACTCGCGAAGCTGGATACCAGCAAAGGCGTGCTGTTTCTCGTTGATACATGGGGAGGCAGTCCGTTCAATGCTGCCAGCCGCATTGTCGTCGATAAAGAACACTACGAAGTTGTCGCCGGGGTGAATATCCCGATGCTGGTGGAAACCTTCATGGCGCGCGACGACAATCCCTCTTTCGATGAGTTGGTTGCACTCGCTGTGGAAACCGGCCGCGAAGGCGTGAAAGCGCTGAAAGCACAACCAGTCGAGAAACCCGCACCGGCTGTCGCAGCGCCAAAAGCTGCTGCACCGGCAAAACCGATGGGCCCGAATGATTACATGGTTATTGGCCTTGCACGTATTGATGACCGCTTAATCCACGGTCAGGTCGCTACGCGCTGGACCAAAGAGACCAACGTTCGACGCATTATCGTCGTCAGTGATGAGGTTGCCGCCGATACTGTACGTAAAACCCTTCTGACTCAGGTTGCTCCTCCTGGCGTTACCGCGCACGTGGTGGATGTCGCCAAGATGATCCGCGTTTATAACAACCCGAAATATGCGGGTGAACGCGTGATGCTACTGTTCACTAACCCGACAGACGTTGAGCGCATTGTTGAAGGCGGCGTGAAAATCACCTCCGTGAACATCGGGGGTATGGCATTCCGTCAGGGCAAAACGCAGGTCAACAACGCCATTTCGGTTGATGCGAAAGATATCGAGGCATTTAACAAGCTGAATGCCCGCGGTATTGAGCTGGAAGCCCGTAAGGTTTCCACGGATCAGAAACTGAAAATGATGGATTTGATCGGTAAAGTTGGGAAATAAGCCCGCGCCGGTTTTCACATAACGCTTATGTAATAGGAGAAGTGCAATGGAGATTACCACTCTTCAGATTGTGCTGGTGTTCGTCGTCGCATGTATTGCGGGTATGGAATCCGTACTTGATGAATTTCAGTTCCACCGTCCTCTGGTGGCCTGTACGCTGATTGGTGCCGTTCTGGGTGACATGAAAACCGGTATCATCATCGGTGGTACCCTTGAAATGATCGCCCTGGGCTGGATGAACATCGGTGCGGCGGTTGCGCCTGATGCCGCGTTGGCTTCCATCATTTCTACCGTTCTGGTTATTGCCGGTCACCAGAGTATTGGTGCAGGTATCGCCCTGGCGATCCCGCTGGCAGCAGCAGGCCAGGTACTGACTATCATCGTTCGTACCATCACGGTTGCTTTCCAGCACGCAGCGGATAAGGCAGCCGAAAATGGCAACCTCACGGCGCTGTCCTGGATCCACGTTTCATCGCTGTTCCTGCAGGCGATGCGTATCGCTATTCCGGCGGTCATCGTCGCGATTTCTGTCGGTACCAGTGAAGTGCAGAGCATGCTGAACGCCATTCCAGAAGTGGTCACCGGCGGCCTGAACATCGCGGGCGGTATGATCGTGGTAGTCGGTTACGCAATGGTCATCAACATGATGCGCGCAGGCTACCTGATGCCGTTCTTCTACCTCGGCTTCGTGACCGCTGCCTTCACCAACTTCAACCTGGTTGCGCTGGGTGTAATTGGTGCAGTGATGGCGATTCTCTACATCCAGCTGAGCCCGAAATACAACCGCGTTGCGGGTGCCCCAGTGCAGGCTGCTGGTAACAACGATCTCGATAACGAACTGGACTAGCAGGTGAGCGAAATGGTTGATATGACAAAAACTACCACCGAGAAAAAACTCACTCCGGGTGATATTCGTGGCGTGTTCATCCGTTCTAACCTGTTTCAGGGTTCATGGAACTTCGAACGTATGCAGGCGCTGGGCTTCTGTTTCTCCATGGTGCCGGCAATCAAACGCCTTTATCCGGAAAACAACGAAGCGCGCCGTCAGGCAATTAAGCGTCACCTGGAATTCTTTAATACCCATCCATATGTGGCGGCTCCCGTTCTGGGTGTAACGCTGGCGATGGAAGAGCAGCGTGCGAACGGCGCAGAGATTGACGATGGTGCCATCAACGGTATTAAAGTCGGTCTGATGGGTCCGTTAGCAGGTGTCGGTGACCCTATCTTCTGGGGTACCGTTCGTCCGGTCTTCGCGGCACTAGGGGCCGGTATCGCGATGAGCGGCAGCCTGCTTGGCCCGCTGCTGTTCTTTATCCTGTTCAACGCCGTGCGTCTGCTGACCCGTTACTACGGTGTGGCATACGGTTACCGTAAAGGGGTGGACATCGTTAAGGACATGGGCGGCGGCTTCCTGCAAAAACTGACTGAGGGGGCGTCGATCCTCGGCCTGTTTGTGATGGGGGCATTGGTTAACAAGTGGACGCACGTGAACATCCCGCTGGTGGTATCGACCATCACCGGGCAGGATGGTCAGACGCGCGTCACCACCGTGCAGACGATTCTGGACCAGCTTATGCCTGGCCTGGTGCCGCTGCTGTTAACCTTCGCCTGCATGTGGCTGCTGCGTAAGAAAGTTAACCCACTGTGGATCATCGTTGGCTTCTTTATCATCGGTATCGCGGGTTACGCTGTCGGCCTGCTGGGCCTGTAAGGCAATAACGTTTGACGCCGGGGGCTTGCCCCCGGTTTTTTTATCTGTCATCTGGAGGATGAATGACTGTCACGGACATCGTATTGGTTTTATTTATTGCTGCCCTTCTGGCTTACGCGATCTATGACGAGTTCATCATGCCTCGCCGCCACGGCGAGACGCTGCTCTCCCTCCCTCTTCTGCGACGCGGACGCGTAGATGCGTTTATCTTCGCGGGTCTCATCGTCATCCTTATTTACAACAACGTCACCAGCCATGGTGCAATATTAACCACATGGTTATTATGTGCGCTGGCATTAATGGCGATTTATCTGTTCTGGATCCGCACGCCAAAAATCATTTTTAAATCCCATGGATTTTTCTTTGCCAATGTCTGGATAGAATATAACCGTATTAAAGAGATGAATTTATCGGAAGATGGTGTACTGGTCATGCAATTAGAGCAACGCCGCCTGCTTATTCGTGTTAAAAATATTGACGATTTGGAAAAAATATACAAACTACTCGTTAAAACTCAATGAGTTAGATATATAGCATCGGCTATATTTTGTGTGCGTTTTACGCAATAAACATAGCCGAAGCTATATTACTCATTTTTCTTTCTACCTATATTTCTTAACGACACACTCACCCTTAAATAAAAATGAAAATCGTTATCAATAAGCATTTGAAATAATGCCTATCCATTGTTGTTTTATATTCTCAAAATATGTTAAGGTTGCGCCCGTCGTTGGGGAGTAGCCGATTTCCTGTTCTCAGGAAATGTACGTGTCAACATACTCGTTGAAAAACGTGGCGCGTACGGATCGCTTTCTGCACATCTTATGTGCGTTGCGATCAGGCGAGACCATAGATACATCAACTGCTGTTTACTGGGGGCAGTGATGTGTCATATGGATATCTCCCGGTCTGGACGCTGTTATGAATATCTCCGCTACCATCCTTCTTGCTTTTGGCATGTCCATGGACGCGTTTGCCGCCTCCATTGGTAAAGGTGCCACGCTCCACAAACCAAAATTCTCTGAAGCATTACGCACCGGTCTTATCTTTGGCGCAATTGAAACGCTGACACCGCTTATCGGCTGGGGTCTTGGCATGCTCGCCAGCCAGTTTGTGCTGGAATGGAACCACTGGATTGCGTTCGTGCTGCTGGTGTTTCTTGGTGGCCGAATGGTCATCGAAGGTTTTCGCGGCAGTGACGATGAAGATGAGGAGCCTCAACACCGCCACGGTTTTTGGTTACTGGTTACCACAGCCATTGCTACCAGCCTTGATGCGATGGCTGTCGGTGTCGGACTGGCATTTTTGCAGGTCAATATTATCGCCACTGCGCTTGCTATTGGCTGCGCAACGCTAATTATGTCCACACTGGGAATGATGGTTGGTCGATTTATCGGCCCGCTGCTGGGTAAACGCGCCGAGATCCTGGGTGGGATTGTGTTAATTGGCATCGGAGCCCAGATACTCTGGGCACACTTCGCCGGTTAATCTTCGCGCTGCCAGACGTGGATACTGAAATCCGTCTGGCAGCAAAATGCTGATCGTGCCGCTAACGTTTCCCATACTTCCGGTTTTGCCCGCCACGCGAACGGAGTCATCTGCAACAACGCAACGGCCTCTTCTCCTTTAAGCGTCATTTCATACGCCACGCTTTGCTCCTGCTTCAGGCTAAAACCGGCCAGCTGTTCAGAATGCGGCGCATGCAGACGCACTTCGTCGTAGATCAGCCCTTTTAACTCCATCAGATGACGTGGGCCGGGGGTAACGGTAATCACCCATCCGCCCGGCTTCACCACGCGAGCCAGCTCTTCCGCCTTGCAGGGCGCGTAAATGCGGATAACAGCGTCCATGCTGGCATCGTCAAACGGCAGACGGTGGCTGGATGCCACGCAGAACGTCACGTCGGTGTAACGTTTTGCTGCTGCGCGAATCGCCACTTTCGACACGTCCAGACCGAATGTCAGCGCGCCCTTCTCACGGGCAATCTCGGCAAACCGTGCGGTGTAGTACCCTTCCCCGCAGCCGATATCGAGTATGGCGGTGGCAGAATCAGGCAGAATGTCATTCAGCCTCTGCGCGACGGTCTCCCGCAGCGGCAGATAGTGCCCGGCATTCAGAAACGCGCGACGCGCCTGCTTCATCTCTGCACTGTCGCCGGGATCGCGGGAGCGCTTATGCTGCACCGGCAGAAGATTCACGTAGCCTTCTTTTGCCATATCAAACTGATGCCCCTGCGGACAGGTATAACTTTTATCTGAGTGTGTCAGGGGGGCGTGGCAAAGGGGGCAGCTGAAGGACATGGTGACTCCGGAGCATATTCAAAGGGCGAAGTGTACCGCTATTCGCCCTGGTTATAAACGCCCGGTTAACGCATAACGATAAGGTGATCTGAACCCGCCGGTAAACCATCGGGTTTCACATTCTCCAGACGCAGCACGTTTCCCATAATCTCGCTGAAAACGGGCGCGGAGACGGCACCGCCGTAGTATGCCCCGTTTTGAGGATCGTTAATCACGACTACGAGCGCAAAACGTGGGTCGCTGGCGGGTGCAACACCTGCAGTGTAGGCGACGTATTTATCGACATACTTCCCGCTATCATCAATTTTCTTCGCCGTACCGGTTTTCACCGCCACGCGGTAGTCACGCACGGCTGCCTTAACGCCTCCCCCACCAGGCAGTGCCACACTCTCCATCATATGCTCCACTTCATGAGCGATTTCCTCTGGCATGACGCGTTGTCCAATTACGGGTGGATCGATACGCGTGATTGAGAGAGGACGCTCAAGCCCGTAGCCGCCAATGGTGGCGTAAACATGTGCCAGCTGGAGCGGTGTCACCATCAGCCCGTAGCCAAAGGCAAACGTCGCCCTGTCGAGCTGGCTCCAGAATTTACGCTGTGGCAGTAGTCCCGCACTCTCCCCCGTTAAGCCAAGCCCCGTATTTGTACCAAAACCAAAGTTCCGGTAAGTATCAATAAGATGCTGGATCGGCATCGCCAGCGAGAGGCGGGATACGCCTGTATCGCTCGATTTTTGCAGGATCCCGGTCATGGTCAGTTCAGGGTAGTAACCCACATCGCGGATACGATGCCCGTCGAGAGTATACGGATGGGTGTCAATCACGCTGTCCGGCTGGACCAGCCCCTGCTGCAATGCAGTCATCAGCACCAGCGGTTTGACGGTAGAACCAGGTTCAAAAGTATCGCTGATCGCACGGTTACGAAAATCGTTTATTGTTGCGCCTTCGCGATTATTGGGGTTGAAATCCGGATAGCTCGCCATGGCGAGTATTTCCCCGGTTGGGATATTAATTAACACCGATGCCCCGGATTCGGCCTTATTCCAGGCCACGGCATTATCAAGCGCATCTTCGGTAATGGTTTGCAACCGCTCGTCGATGCTCAACTGGATGTTATGCGCCGGTGCAGGAGCAACTTCTGTCAGGTTTTCTACCACACGCCCGTAGCGATCCTCTCTTACCTGCCGGACCCCGGCCTTCCCCGTTAACTGAGCGTTGAAGCTTTTTTCCACACCTTCAATACCCTGCCCGTCAATATTGGTGAAACCAATCAGATTTGCCGCCACATGCCCGGCGGGATAAAAACGACGAGACTCATCACGTAAATTGATACCCGGCAAATTCAGTTTATCGATCCACTTTGCCTGTGCCGGGTCAACCTGGCGGGCAAGGTAAATGAAACGTCCCTGTGGATTCGCGTTGATGCGTGTCGAGAGCGTAGCCAAAGAGAGATGTAGCGCATTCGCCAGCGCTTGCCAGCGCTGATCAAAGCCGACTCCCCCTTTCGCCAGTACCGTTTTTGGATCGGCCCATACGGCCCTGACTGGCACACTGACCGCCAGTGGTCTTCCTTCACGATCCTTGATCATGCCGCGTGGAGCATCAATCGGCAGTTCCCGGAGTGACCGCATATCCTCTTGCTTCACCAGATTGTCTGGCTTGATGATTTGCAGCCACGCAACACGACCCAGTAAAAAAGCCAGACTACAAAAAATGGCAAAACAGAGCAGCGCAAAACGCGCCGGAGTGAAATTTCCGGCTGTCGTAAGTATCTTCTTCTTCACCTGAACCCCAGGACAATTTAACAACGCCCTGATTTAACGGGAAAAGCCGAGCAGAAGGAGCCGAAACAGTGCTACTAACCTCGCAGCTTTGCAACAAGTTACTAACAAGTACGGGGATGGTAATATTTTGAAAGATAAAGGGCATAAAAAAGCCCCGCGTTATGCGAGGCTTTATGTCTGAGAGTGAAGTGCTAAGCGCTTCAGTCAGCAGTGGTTCGATCAGATAGCAGTTACGTTAACTGCAGCTGGGCCTTTCTGGCCGTCCTGAATTTCGAACTCAACGTTCTGGCCTTCAGCCAGAGTTTTGAAGCCGTTACCCTGGATTGCAGAGAAGTGTACGAACACGTCTTTGCTGCCGTCAGCAGGAGTAATGAAACCAAAACCTTTAGACTCGTTGAACCACTTAACTTGACCTTTAATCTTTGCCATTTGCAAAATTCCTTAGAGTGTTTTCTTAGCCCGCAGGCATTAACTGAGATAAAACTGAGACATTACTGCATGAGGCACTAATATAAGGTTCGGCAGAGAAGCGGTATTCAACGACAACGTGTTTACTCAGGACTTCTTTACTGAAAATGCCACACATAAACAGAACTGTACCTCGTTTGACCCAAAACGTGTTATCACACACAATGTTTAATATGGCAAGCCATTTTTAAACATGTCTCGATCCGCCGCACAAATTCGAACACTGCCTGTCAGGTTTTGCACAATTATGCGCATAACATACAGGCAATTCTACTTCGTTACAGAGACTCAACGTTGCTTTCGCAGTCGCTGTAATCTAAGACTTTTTTAACATAGCTCAATCATTCCAGTGCGTCCAGCAGTCGGGAAAAGAAATCTTCAAAATTGATTGAGTTAGAACAATTTGTGAAAACTTATGCTTAAATCATTGTAACGACACGGCATTGTTTCGCAGAAAATACAATGTTAATAACCTGCAGTTGACTGTATTAAAATTCATCAGCTAATAAGCCGTGTTATGCACCAAAATAATGAAATTTTTATGACTCTGCATCAAAACAAGGCAAGCAAAACGTTTCGATAAAAATAAAATATTCATTATCGCGTTCACATACAGAATATATGCAACAATTTATCGCTTCGTTTATAAGGATAAATATTCACCAATTTTCAGTATCCTTAAAGAACTATCAACTGGTGCTAAATTATCTAGTGCAACCGTTAACTCCCTCACTGGGTCATCCAGCGCATCATCTGCCAGTTCAAACACGCCCCAGTGAATAGGAAACGCCAGAGGGCAGCCCAACTGTTGCCATAACGCAACGGCAGATTGAGGGTCCATATGATGTACAGCCATGAACCATCGTGGGGCATAAGCTCCGATAGGTAATGCAGCAGCGTCAATTCTCCCCAAACGCTCCGGTATCAATAGCAACTCAGGCGAATAACCTGTATCACCGCTGAACCAGAAACGGTGATGCCGCCCCTCAAAGACCCAGCCGCACCACAAGGTGCGATTTCGATTCCAGGGTGTTCGCATACTCCAGTGCTGTGCCGGAACAGCACTCAAGGTTATCCCTTGCCAGGTGAAACTCTGCCACCAGTCGAGCTCAACCACACATCTTGCCCCCCGGCGGCGAAACCAGTCGGCCAGACCTAAAGGTACAAACAGACTCACGTCAGGGAAGCGTTTAAGGATCCGACGGATAGTTGCGTCATCAAGATGATCGTAATGATTATGGGAGATAACGACGGCATCAAGCTGATGAAGTTGATCGACAGAAAGTACCGGAGGGGTTTTACGTTGTGGTCCCAGAAATGAGAGCGGAGAGGCACGCTGTGAGAAAACCGGGTCAGTGAGGAGAATATTGCCGTCTATCTGCAGCAGCACACTCGCGTGTCCCAGCCACCATACCCCATCCTCATGAGGTTGCATAAGATCAACCGGTTGCCACCACTGACGTATAAAATCCTCATAACCGAGTGCGGGCGGTCTGGGCAAACCGGCCTCTTTACGCGCTTTTCGCCAGCGCTCAAGGTCACCGGGCTGATGCCCGACAGGACGGGTATTACGGAAACCATTCGGCGTGTGATGTTTCAGGGAGGGGTCATACCAGGGATTTTTCCAGACCACAGCCACCTCCCAGGACAAAAAGATTAACGCTCAGCCACCAGGCGGATAAAGTCGTCTTCGTCTTTGTCGTCTTCAGCGACAGCGTCTTTCGGCGCGTCTTTCTCTTCCGGTTCGTTAGCCTCACACAGACGGCGTAACAACGCGTTTTGACGTTTTTGCTGATCGAGCAGCGCTTCCAGCAGTTCGATCTGCTCGTTAGTACGTGAACTGGCCCGGTTAACGAAAAACCAAATGACCAGTCCCACAAGCAGAACGACCAAAGAAATCATCAAGGATGCCACATTCAGCAGCCCTGAATTCAGTAACTCACCCATTTCACCACCTCAATAAAAACGTCTATTTTACCACTGGCGCGAAGGAAGGAAATCACCTTGAGAAAAAATGCGTGTTACCACGGAATAAACTTATTTATTGCGCAAACGCCGCTAAAGAACTGTACATCCTGATCGCACATCACATTGATGGTCTGCGTCCATAGCACCACACACGCTACCAGCACGATAATCAGAATTACCCAGCGTATTTTTTTCACTCCACACTCCGTCAAAAGACCTGATGTAACCAGGTTATCACGGTTATCTTAAACAAGGGCTAACTGTACCGACATCAAGCCTTTTTCAGAATCATGCACTTGTTTCATTACGTAAACCGTTTACGCTTGCTTAATGATAACAACGATAAAGAGGCATTGATGCGCTTAATCATTCGAACAATTGTTGTACTGGCCATCGTCTGGATTGGCCTTCTGTTAACCGGTTATGGTGTGCTGGTGGGAAGCACTGAAAACGCGGCAGGATTAGGCATTCAGTGTAAATATTTAACAGCACAAGGAGTAAGCACCGCGCAGTATCTGCATACTGACAGCGGAATCATTGGCCTGACTAATTGCCCGGTACTGCGTAAAACATCCGTCGTGATCGATAATGGCTAATCAGCCAGGTTAACAGCAAAAGCGCCGCAACATTCGCGGCGTTTTTTATGCTAACGAGGATTAAAAAGGATAGTCGTGATACCCCATCTGCTCGGAAATCTTACGTGCTGCGGTGTGCAGAATAGCCACATATTCATGCAGTCGCTCCTCAGAGAAGCGCAACGTCGGGAAAGAAATACTGAGCCCCGCAATCACGACGCCAAAGCGGTCAAATACCGGAACACCAATACAGCGCAGCCCCTCTTCCTGCTCTTCGTTATCTTCGCCATAGCCTTGCTCACGCACCTTGTCGAGCACGGTTAACAGCGCATCCGTGCTGGTAATGGTTCGTGCCGTACTGCGTTTGTACTCCACGCCATCAAGGATCTGTTTCACTTCTTCACGATCGCGCCACGCCAGCAGAACCTTACCAATGGCAGTACTATAGAGTGGGTTACGGCGGCCAATGCGTGAATACATACGCAGGTTGTACATGGAGTCGATTTTATGGATGTAAACAATACTGTCTTCATCCAGTGCCCCCAGGTGAATGGTCTCTTTGGTCAGACGGGAGATTTCACGCATCTGAATATCCGCGCTGCGGATCAGGTCAACATTTTGCAGCGCACGGGCACCCAGTTCGAAGAGTTTCAGCGTCAGAGAGTATTTTTCAGACTCGCCTTCCTGCGCAACGTAGCCCAGTGACTTCATGGTTTGCAAAAAACGATAAACGGTGCTTTTCGACATCATCACACGCTGCGACAACTCTGTAATACCAATTTCACGCTCTTCCCCAAGCGCCTGTAAGATGCCAAACACCTTCAGCACGGAAGAAACAGAATCTGGCTGTTTATCCAAATCCGCAATTGCCATTTACCACCTCATAGAGAGTGTTTTATAAAAATCAGAATCGGTTTTTATTATAAGTTCCCGTCATGTCACCTGCAATCAATCCGCGTTTACTTCGTTACAAATCTGCGACATATCGCGGCTGTAACAATGCTAAAATAGTTACCCTGAGAATAATTTCACGCTGAGCTTTTTTAATCCTAATGGAAAAGACCCTTTCCGATGGCCTGCCTTTACCCCAGCGGTATGGCGCTATAGCGACCATCATTATCGGTATCTCAATGGCCGTCCTTGACGGCGCAATTGCGAATGTGGCCCTGCCAACCATCGCCAGCGACCTGCATGCCTCCCCTGCCAGTTCGATATGGATAGTTAACGCCTATCAGATTGCAATTGTTATTTCCCTGCTCTCGTTCTCTTTTCTGGGCGATATGTTTGGCTACCGTCGGGTTTATCAATGCGGTCTGGTGGTTTTCACCTTCACCTCATTGTTATGTGCCCTTTCTGATTCGCTGCATACCCTGACGCTTGCACGTATTGCACAAGGTTTTGGCGGTGCAGCGCTCATGAGTGTTAACACAGCGTTGATCCGCTTAATTTATCCGCAGCGTCATCTGGGACGCGGCATGGGGATAAACTCGTTTATTGTTGCGGTCTCTTCTGCCGCCGGGCCAACCATTGCAGCAGCCATTCTTTCCGTCGCGTCCTGGCAATGGCTGTTCGCCATAAACGTGCCGCTGGGCATCGTGGCTATCTTCTTTGCCCTACGCTTTCTTCCCGCTAACGGCCCCAGAAGTACAATGCCGCGCTTCGACGTCGTGAGCGCGATAATGAATGCCCTCACCTTTGGTCTGCTGATTACTGCCCTGAGCGGTTTTGCACAGGGACAATCCCTGATGCTTACCGGCGCGGAACTCATCGTCTTGCTGGCGACAGGTTTCTTCTTTGTTCGCCGTCAGCTCACGCTTCCTGTGCCGTTACTGCCAGTTGACCTGCTGCGCATTCCCCTCTTTTCGCTCTCCATTTGCACATCTGTCTGCTCATTCTGCGCCCAGATGCTGGCCCTGGTCTCTCTGCCTTTCTTCCTGCAAAGCGTAGTGGGACGCTCTGAAGTGGAGACCGGGCTGTTGTTAACCCCATGGCCGCTGGCTACGATGGTAATGGCACCGCTGGCGGGTTACTTGATTGAACGCGTCCATGCCGGTTTATTAGGTGCTCTGGGGCTGGCTGTGATGGCAACAGGCCTTTTCGCTTTGGCGCTGCTGCCGTCATCGCCTTCCGATCTCGACATCATCTGGCGCATGATCCTGTGCGGAGCCGGGTTTGGCCTGTTCCAGTCGCCTAACAATCACACCATTATTACCTCAGCGCCGCGTCATCGCAGTGGAGGGGTCAGCGGTATGTTAGGCACCGCGCGTCTGTTAGGGCAAAGCAGCGGTGCAGCTCTGGTCGCTCTGATGTTTAACCTTGCCGGGCAAAACGGTAATCACATTGCGCTCCTTAGCGCTGGAGCCCTTGCTACCCTCGCGGCTATCGTCAGCGGTCTGCGCATTACCCAGCCCAGAGCCCAGGCATAAAAAAAGCCGGGCGGAGTCTTCTCCTGCCCGGCTTATTGCGGTTCTTCGCGTTACTTCATGTATTCCCCACTACGCAGCGCTTCGATACGTTTATCCAGCGGCGGGTGAGACATAAACATTTCACTCAGTGACTTCGATTTACCGTTAATACAGAAGGCCATCATGCTGTTCGCTTCCTGCGGCTCGTAACTGGTTTTCAGACGCTGCAGCGCAGCAATCATTTTCTCACGCCCAACCAGTTTTGCGGAACCGGCATCCGCGTGGAATTCGCGGTGACGGGAGAACCACATGGTGATAATGCTTGCCAGAATACCGAACACCAGCTCCAGTACCATGGAAACTGCGAAGTAGATCAGCGGATTACCGTTGCTCTCTTCACCTTCGTCGCGGTTGCCACCCATAAAGCCTGCAGCAATCTGCGCCAGAATACGGGAGATAAAGATAACGAAAGTGTTCACCACGCCCTGAATCAGGGTCATGGTCACCATGTCACCATTTGCGATATGGCTGATTTCGTGAGCGATAACCGCTTCGGCTTCATCACGGCTCATGTTCTGTAATAACCCGGTGCTGACGGCAACCAGGGATGCATCACGACGAGCACCCGTAGCGAACGCATTAATATCCGGCGCGTGATAAATAGCGACCTGCGGCATGGCAATCCCAGCCTGACGGGATTGCTGAGCAACCGTATTCATCAGCCACTGTTCCATATCGTTACGCGGCTGTTCAATAACCTCACCACCTACCGATTTCAGTGCCATCCACTTCGACATCAACAGTGAAATGAAAGAGCCACCAAAACCAAACAGCAGCGCCATAATCAACAGACCCTGAACGCTGCTCGACTGAATTCCTGTCAGGCTTAGCACGAGCCCGAAAACCACCATGACCGCAAGGTTGGTGAGCAGGAAGAGCGCGATTCGCATCATAATTTTCTTTTAACCTCAGTTTAACAAAACGCACTATGCGATTACCCACATCGTATGGGTATTGTGGCTATTTTCAAGCATCAGGCGGGCTTAAGTCACCAGAAAGACACAACTTTACACAATTGGAAACCAGCCTGACGGAAGGATGCAGAACAAAAAGAAACAGGCACAATTTCTTGTGCCTGTTGGGAGATTATTTTGCCGGAGCAGGTTGGACGGCAGGTTTCTCTTTTTCAAGATTCGCAAGGTCGAGTGCAATATGCACCGTCTCATCCAGATAAGGATCTGGCTCCTTGTAATCTTTTGGCAGATCGTCCAGTTTCTTGAGCAGAGGCTTGCCTTCCCGTTTGAAGCGATCGTTGATACGCGCCAGACGCGTTGCATCGTCTTCGTTGTTCTCTTTTTCACGCTGAGCGTAGTTCAGAGAAACAATATTCCGTTTATCTTTCAGAGCATTGAAACGTGCAATGTCCTTCATGATGTACTGGAATTCCGCATCTTTCGCAATACGGTCATTATGCGCTTTCAGCAGTTCAGGACCAAACTGCGTCATATCACCCGCTTTCACGTAGGTCGCCGCGTTGATGCTGTCCCACGGTAACGCGTTATCTTCAAACTTCTCGCCCGTTTCCGTCTCTTCCGTGCCTGTCGGCATCATGATATCCGGCGTCACCCCTTTACGCTGCGTACTGCCACCGTTCACGCGGTAGAACTTCTGAATAGTGTACTGAACCGAACCCAGCGCAGGCCATTCAGGGCGCAGCATCTGATCGTAAATACGATTCAGAGAGCGATACTGTTGAACGGTGCCTTTACCGAACGTCGGTTCACCCACGATCAACGCACGGCCATAGTCCTGCATTGCGGCAGCAAAGATCTCAGACGCTGAAGCACTGAAGCGGTCCACTAAGACCACCAGCGGGCCTTTGTAGTAAACCACACCATCGTTGTCGGCATCTTCACGGACTTTACCGTTGTTATCGCGCACCTGAACCACAGGACCAGATGGAATAAACAGGCCAGAGAGCGAAACCGCTTCCGTCAGCGCACCGCCGCCGTTACTGCGCAGGTCGATGATAATGCTGCTAACGTTCTGCTTCTCAAGCTTCTGCAGCTGCACTTTCACATCGTCGGTCAGCCCTACGTAGAAGCCCGGGATATCCAGGACACCCACCTTCTCTTTACCCACGGTTTTCACCGACATTTTCACCGCGCGGTCTTCCAGACGGATACGCTCACGGGTCAGGGTAACAATACGGGTTTTAGTGCCTTTTCCTGCTGGCAGAACTTCCAGACGAACCTTGCTGCCTTTCGGGCCTTTAATCAGCGCCACCACATCATCAAGACGCCAGCCGATCACATCAACCATGTTCTGACCGGTTTGTCCCACACCCACAATGCGATCGCCTACGCTTATCGCTTTGCTTTTGGATGCCGGGCCACCTGCGACCATCGAATTGATCACGGTATAATCATCATCCATCTGCAGCACCGCACCGATACCTTCGAGAGACAGGCTCATTTCAGTATTGAACTGCTCGGTGTTACGCGGGGAGAGATAGTTGGTATGCGGATCGATTTCGTGAGCAAAGGCAGTCATTGCCAGTGAGAAGACATCCTCACTGTTGGTCTGCGCCAGACGACGAATAGCAAATTTGTAACGACGCGTCAGCGTGTCACGGATCTCTTTTTCATCTTTGCCGGTGAGCTTAAGGCTCAGTTCGTCATATTTAACTTTTCCGTCCCACAGCGCATTCAACTCGGCTTCATCTTTCGGCCAGGGTGCTTTACTGCGATCCAGATTAAAGGTGTCATTGCCGGTGAAGTCCATCGGACGTTCCAGCACTTTCAGCGCGTACTGATAACGTTCAAAGCGGCGCTTTTGCGACAGGTTATAGAGATCGTAGAACAGATCCAGCTTGCCTGAACGCAACTCGTCACCCACCTCAGATTTACGCTTAGCGAACTGCTCGACATCGCTGGCGAGCAAAACGTTATGGCTGTAATCCAGCAAGTTCAGATAGCGGTCAAAGATTTTGGCCGAAAAGGCCTGATCGAGATCGAACTGACGATAGTGCGAACGGGTGAAACGTGAGGTTACGCGCTCGCTCACCGTTGCGTGCTGGGTCTCTTCCTTAAGAACCGGAATTTGATCAACACGCGTGATATCGTCCACTGCGAAAGCGTGACCTGTTATGGCAAACAGGCCCGCCAGCGCGGTGAGCTTAAAAAAAGTGTTCATGCCAGGCTTGGCCTCCGTTTCAGAACAACAAGTGTTCTGCGCGTACAATCATTGACATACCAGAAGTCAGCTGTACACGAACGCCATCTTTGGTGATTTCCAGTACAGTGGCGTCCATAGCATTGTTACCCGCTTTTACCTTCAGCGCCTGACCAACGCTCAGGGCGTTAATGTCTGAAACCGGGGTATGACGCGGCTCTTCACGAGGGGCGCGCGGGGCTTTCGCTGCAGGTTTGTCAGCACGCGGTTTGCGATCGTTATTATCATTACGACGCGGTGCAGGGCGTGGTTTACGCTCACGACGAGGCGCTTCTTCCTGGCCGTTTGCCGCTGCGGCTTCGCGTTTTTTCGCTTGCTGTTCAGCACGTTGTGCCTGAACGCGTGCTTTGGCTTCTTCCAGCTGTTTACGCGCGTGCTCAACGTGCTGCTCATCCAGCTCACCACAAGGGTTGCCATCGAGATCCACGCGAGTCGCGCCCGGTTTGATACCGTACAGGTAACGCCAGCTCGAAGTATAAAGACGTAAGGCGGAACGCAGCTGAGTTTTGCTGAGGTTCATTTCCCCCTCAACACGTGCCACCAGATCCTGAAAAATACCGACTTTCAGGGGACGAGCTTCACCTTCAGCACTGAAGCACTGTGGGAAACGCTCGGCCAGAAATGCGATAACTTCTTTACTGCTATTCAACTTAGGTTGATTTTCCATGAAATTTCCTGATTACAACGGACGTTGCCAACAAGCGCAGGCATGAACAGGCGTCATTATAATGACGCTATCAGTAAATGCTACGTTATCCGTTGATTATCCTGCGACGCTCGCAAAGAATTTTTGATAATCGGTTGCAGCGAGAACGTTTTCCAGGTTTGCCACCAGCTCGCGCAGTCCCTGTTCGTCCTCGGCTGTAAAGCGACTGAAGACCGTACTGTCGATATCCAGAACGCCAATAATCTGATTTTTTACCACCAGTGGCAGAACGATTTCAGAATTACTTGCAGCGTCGCAGGCAATATGTCCGTCAAACGCATGAACGTCTTCCACACGCTGTACCTGATTCTCGGCGACCGCGGTACCACACACACCGCGCCCTACCGGGATACGTACGCAGGCCAGCTTGCCCTGGAATGGCCCCAGCACCAGTGTTTCACCTTCCAGAAGGTAAAATCCAGCCCAGTTAACGTCACTGAGACGTTCAAACAGCAATGCGCTAGTATTTGCCAGAGTGGCTAAGAAGCTGGTCTCGCCCGCCATCAATGCCTTAAAATCGCGGTTCAGATCCGCGTAGAATTCTGTTTTGTTCATTATTCAATCACTTAGTTGTCTTACAAAATTACCGCATAGCCTATTAAAATAAGCATTAAATGCACTCATGCTCAAGATGAATCAGTTCATGAGTTATTATAACTTTCAACAATACTTATTTGTGCGCAGCTGATGGCCTTAAAAACAACCAAAATTACGCCGACAAAAAAGATAACTGTCCATACGGTAAGCGAAGCTTTGCCTCGTGCACATTATCAGCGTTGCCCCCAGTGCGATACGCTTTTTATGTTGCCGAAGATGAAATCGCACCAAAGTGCCTTTTGTCCCCGCTGCGATGCCAAAATTCGTGACGGCCGCGACTGGTCTTTGACCCGCCTCGCCGCCATGGCCGTCACGATGCTGCTTCTGATGCCTTTCGCGTGGAGCGAGCCGCTCCTCAAACTCTATCTGCTTGGTGTACGCATTGATGCCAACGTTCTACAGGGTATCTGGCAGATGACCCGACAGGGTGATCCGGTAACTGCAGCGATGGTGCTTTTTTGCACCGTTGGCGCGCCGCTGGTCCTGGTCGCGGCGATTGCGTATTTATGGCTCGGCAACATTCTGGGTATGAACCTGCGACCGGTGTTGCTGATGCTGGATAAACTCAAAGAGTGGGTCATGCTGGATATCTATCTTGTGGGTGTTGGCGTGGCGTCAATTAAAGTGCAGGACTACGCGTTTCTGCAGCCAGGCGTCGGACTCTTTGCTTTTATCTGCCTGGTATTGCTCAGTATCCTGACGCTCATCCACCTGAACGTCGAACAGCTTTGGGAGCGTTTTTATCCTCAGCGCCCAGCCACACGCCCGGATGAGAACCTCCGTGTCTGTCTGGGTTGCCACTATACCGGGCTGCCCGACGCGCGTGGCCGCTGTCCACGCTGCCATATTCCTTTGAGACTGCGGCGCAACAACAGCCTGCAAAAATGCTGGGCGGCGCTGATTGCCTCCCTGGTGTTTCTGATCCCGGCCAATATGCTACCGATTTCCATTATTTACGTGAATGGTGCACGCCAGGAAGATACCATCCTCTCAGGCATTATTTCCCTTGCGCACAGCAATGTGGGGGTGGCTGCCATCGTCTTTATTGCCAGTATCCTGGTGCCGTTTACCAAAGTGGTGGTGATGTTTACGTTACTTATCAGCATTCACTTTAAATGTGAGCAGGGGCTACGTACCCGTATCCTGCTTTTGCGGTTCGTCACCTGGATTGGTCGCTGGTCGATGTTGGATCTGTTCGTGATTTCGTTGATGATGTCGCTGATTAATCGTGACCAGTTACTTGCTTTTACAATGGGACCCGCGGCTTTTTATTTCGGCTCAGCGGTGATATTGACTATTCTTGCTGTGGAATGGCTGGATAGCCGCTTACTTTGGGATGCACATGAGTCAGGAAACCCCCGCTTCGCCGACTGAAGCGAGAATTAAAACAAAACGCCGCATTTCGCCATTCTGGCTGCTGCCTGTCATCGCCCTGATGATTGCGGGCTGGCTTATCTGGACGAGCTATCAAGATCGCGGGAGTACGGTCACCATTGATTTCCAGACCGCCGACGGTATCGTCGCCGGGCGAACACCCGTTCGCTTCCAGGGGGTTGAAGTAGGTACGGTTCAGGACATCTCCCTTGGAAAAGGGCTGAACAAGATTCAGGTGCGGGTCAGTATTAAATCAGACATGCAGGATGCCCTGCGCAGCGAAACGCAATTCTGGCTGGTCACGCCGAAGGCCTCTCTGGCGGGTGTTTCCGGTCTGGATGCGCTGGTGGGCGGTAACTATATCGGTATGATGCCAGGTAAAGGTGAACCGCAGGATCACTTTGTTGCCCTGGATACACAGCCCAAGTACCGCCTTAACAACGGCGATTTGATGATCCATCTGCAGGCGCCGGATCTCGGCTCTCTGAACAGTGGCTCACTGGTTTATTTCCGTAAAATCCCGGTGGGTCGCGTTTACGATTACGCCATCAACCCGAATAAACAGGGTGTCACCATTGATGTGCTGATCGAGCGCCGCTTTACCAATCTGGTTAAAAAGGGCAGCCGCTTCTGGAACGTATCCGGCGTGGATGCCGATCTCAGCCTGAGCGGTGCAAAGGTGAAACTGGAGAGTCTGGCTGCGCTGGTGAATGGCGCCATTGCCTTTGATTCCCCTGAAAACTCAAGCCCTGCCACCGCTGATGACTCGTTCGGATTGTACGCTGACCTGGCGCACAGCCAGCGCGGAGTGATTATCAAACTCGTCCTGCCCGATGCGAAGGGGCTTAAAGCCGGTTCAACACCGCTGATGTATCAAGGGTTGCAGGTCGGTCAGCTTACCAAAATGACGCTCAACCCGGGCGGCTCGGTCACCGGCGAAATGACCGTTGATCCGAGCGTGGTCGATCTTCTGCGCGAGAAGACGCGTATTGAAATGCGCAGTCCAAAGCTATCACTCAACGATGCCAGTATCAGTAGTCTGCTGACGGGAAATACGTTTGAGCTGGTGCCCGGTGAAGGTCAGCCCAGCAATAGCTTTGTGATTGCCCCGGCCGACAAAGCCTTGTTGCAAAAGCCGGGTGTCGTGACGGTCACGCTGAATGCGCCAGAAAGCTACGGTATTGAAGCCGGCCAGCCGTTGATTTTGCACGGTGTTCAGGTAGGACAAGTTCTTGAGCGTACGCTTACCGAGAACGGCGTGAGCTTCTCGGTCGCCATTGACCCGCAATACAGCAACCTGGTCCATGGCGACAGTAAGTTTGTGGTTAACAGTCGTGTCGACGTGAAAGTAGGTCTGGACGGGGTGGAGTTCCTTGGCGCCAGCGCCAGCGAATGGGTCAACGGCGGGATCCGCATTCTGCCGGGCGATAAAGGCCCTGTGCGTGACAGCTACCCGCTGTATGCCAACCTGGATAAAGCGATTGAAAACAGCCTGAGCGATCTTCCTACCACTACGCTGACATTAAGCGCCGAAACATTGCCGGACGTTCAGGCAGGCTCCGTTGTGCTGTATCGCAAATTTGAGGTCGGGGAAGTGATCACCGTTCGCCCTCGCGCGGACGCATTTGATATCGAGCTGCATATCAAGCCGGAGTATCGCAAGCTGTTGACGCCAAACAGCGTCTTCTGGGCTGAAGGCGGTGCAAAAGTTCAGCTCAACGGTAACGGGCTGACGGTGCAGGCCTCCCCGCTTTCACGCGCGCTGCGTGGGGCAATTAGTTTCGATAACCTCAGCGGTGCAGGTGCGAATCTGCGCAAAGGGGATAAGCGTATTCTCTTCCCGTCCGAAACCGCAGCACGTGCCGTTGGCGGGCAGATTACCCTGCACGCTTTTGATGCGGGAAAACTGGCTGAAGGGATGCCAATCCGTTACCTGGGTATTGATATCGGGCAGATCCAGAAGCTGACGCTGATCACCTCGCGTAACGAGGTGCAGGCCACCGCCGTGCTCTACCCGGAATATGTACAGACGTTCGCCCGCACCGGTTCGCGCTTCTCGGTGGTGACGCCGCAAATCTCGGCCGCAGGCGTTGAGCACCTCGACACCATCCTGCAGCCGTATATCAACGTCGAGCCTGGCCAGGGCAATGCCCGTCGTGATTTTGAGCTGCAGGAAGCCACAATCACTGATTCGCGCTATCTTGATGGTCTGAGCATTGTGGTGGAGGTACCAGAAGCTGGTTCGCTCAGCATCGGCACGCCAGTACTGTTCCGCGGTATTGAGGTGGGCACAGTGACCGGTCTGACGCTCGGGACGCTCTCCGACCGCGTGATGGTGGCGTTACGGATCAGCGAACGTTACCAGCATCTGGTGCGAAATAACTCGGTATTCTGGCTGGCTTCCGGCTATTCGCTGGACTTTGGCCTGACGGGGGGTGTCGTGAAAACTGGTACCTTCAACCAGTTTATTCGCGGTGGGATTGCGTTTGCCACACCACCGGGCACACCGCTGGCACCGAAAGCGCAACCGGGTAAACACTTCCTGCTGCTCGAAAGTGAACCGAAAGAGTGGCGTGAATGGGGAACTGCTCTGCCGCGTTAATCTCAGGGCTCCGGTGTCAACGCACCGGAGCCTTTATGCTACACTGCGCACCTGAACTTTTCCCTGTGGTGTACCCGTGGCTCAAAACTCCGTATTTCTTCCTGAACAATTCCTCGCGCAAATGCGTGAGGCGCTTCCTTCTCACCTGTCGTTAGACGATTTTATCGCCGCCTGTCAGCGTCCGTTGCGCCGAAGTATTCGCGTCAATACGCTAAAAATCAGCGTCGGGGATTTTCTCGCGCTGGTATCCCCGTACAACTGGCAACTGACGCCAGTACCATGGTGTGCTGAAGGGTTCTGGATCGAGCGTGATGACGAAGATGCCGTGCCGCTGGGAAGTACCGCCGAGCATCTGAGCGGGCTGTTTTATATTCAGGAAGCCAGTTCAATGCTGCCAGTTGCCGCGTTGTTCGCCGATGACAACGCGCCTGAGCGGGTGATGGATGTGGCCGCGGCACCCGGGTCGAAAACCACGCAGATTGCCGCCCGGATGGGTAACCAGGGGGCAATTCTTGCCAATGAGTATTCCGCCAGCCGCGTCAAAGTGTTGCATGCCAACATCAGCCGCTGCGGTATTCATAATGTTGCCCTGACACACTTCGACGGGCGCGTGTTCGGTGCTGCCCTGCCGGAAGCCTTTGATGCTATTCTGCTGGATGCTCCCTGCTCCGGGGAAGGTGTGGTGCGTAAAGATCCTGATGCGTTAAAGAACTGGTCTGTTGAAAGCAACCTTGAGATCGCTGCTACCCAGCGTGAGCTGATCGACAGCGCATTTCATGCACTGCGGCCAGGCGGCACATTGATTTACTCCACCTGCACACTGAACCGGGATGAAAACGAAGACGTCTGTCTGTGGCTGAAGGGGCAATATCCCGATGCCGTCGAGTTTCTGCCGCTCAACGATCTGTTCCCCACGGCAAAAGAGGCCATCACGCCTGAAGGATTCCTGCATGTTTTCCCGCAGATCTATGACTGTGAAGGTTTTTTTGTTGCCCGACTGCGTAAAGCTGTCGCCGTTGCCCCCCTGCCCGCTCCAACGTTTAAGGTCGGCAATTTCCCGTTCACACCGCTGAAAGGCCGAGAGGCCGAGCAGGTCACCCTCGCCGCCAGAAAAGCCGGGCTTTCCTGGGATGAAACGCACCATCTCTGGTTACGTGAGAAAGAGATTTGGCTTTTCCCGGCCAGTATTGAACCGCTTATTGGCAAAGTACGTTTTTCCCGTATCGGGATCCGTCTGGCGGAAGTTCATAATAAAGGCTATCGCTGGCAGCATGAGGCTGTTATCGCCCTCGCCGGACACGAGAATACGTTTGCCCTGACACATCAGGAAGCCGAAGAGTGGTACCGTGGTCGCGATGTTTATCCTGTCAGTACGCCATCGAATGATGAAGTTGTGGTTACGTATCAGGGATACCCGTTGGGGCTGGCTAAAAAAGTGGGCTCACGACTGAAGAACAGCTATCCGCGTGAACTAGTGCGAGATGGTCGGCTGTTTACCGGTAACGATCGCACCGCCTGAAAAAAAGCGCATTTTTTTACTGGCGATTTCGCTCTCCTTGTCTACGATCAAAAATGGATGACCGTACTGGTCATACCAGATTTTGACAATCGACCCGGAGAGCAATATGACGAAAACCAGCGTGCGTATTGGCGCTTTTGAGATTGACGACGCAGAACTGCGCGGCGAAATACAAGGCGATCGAACGTTAAGTATTCCCTGCAAATCCGACCCGGATTTGTGTATGCAACTCGATGCCTGGGATGCGGACATCAGCGTCCCGGCAATTCTTGATGGCGAACACTCTGTCCTTTACCGTGAGCATTACGATAGCAAAACTGATGCCTGGGTCATGCGCCTTGCCTGACCTAAAGAGAACCCGCCCGAAGGCGGGTTATTTATTATTGCAGTTGTGCCAGCGTAAAGTAACCGTCAAAAACAGCCCCCGTGTCGATATAGTGTAAATTATCAAAATCATACCTTCGGTCGACAGGCGTATGTCCGAACCAGAAATGATCCGCTCCGCGAATTCCCTGCCCTTTACCCACCATAAACCCCATCAACCGATCGCGATCCCATAATACGCGCTGGGCGCTTACCGGTTTTTGCCAGCGGTATTCCTCCGCAGGATAATCAGCATGGGCGATCACATTCAGGCCATTTGCACAGGTGATCTCGATAATATGCGGCAAACTGCGACAGGCATTGAGCAGCGATAGCGCCAGCTGTTGCTGGTCACGTTCAAGGCGTGCAAACCACATTCCGCCATTCATCGTCCAGAGCGAAAAATCATTATTATCCAGGCTGTCGATTGCCATTTGTTCATGATTGCCGCGCACCGCGCGAAACCATTTTTCATTGATTAGCCCCAGGCATTTAACGCTGTCAGGACCACGATCAATCAAATCCCCGACGGAGATCAGTAAATCCTCATATGGATTAAAATGACGACGTTTCAGTTCATCCATCAGCCACTGGTAACAACCATGAATGTCGCTAACAACCCAGACGTGACGCCACCTCCCACCTTCTAATCGCTGATACATAACACCTCCTGTAGCGAGTATAGTTGCACCAGACTTATCCGGAGAGACGCAATCCAGCAGTGCTTTCCACAAAGCTAAACAAACAGTAAACTAAGGATAAATAAATATTTCACCAGTATTAATCCAGTTTTGCATGCCCCCTAAAATATGCAATGCATAAAATTTGAGGTTTTCCCGTGTCAAATACGCGCCTGCAAGACGATGCAGCACATTCGCATCGTACCCATATCATTTCCGAACTGGTGAAAGGTCAACTCGTCCCAGGCCCTATCTGGCAAAAACGCGAGTATCGACTTAAATTTCTATTACGTTCGCTGCTTTTCTGGTCTTCAACGCACCGAATGCTCGATGCGCTGGCCCGTCGCGACGATTTTGACCAACTTCTGGCCTCGCAAATCACGCTGCCAAGTAAAACCCATCGTCAGTATCTGATGCGTGGCATGAATGCCAACGCGCGTGCCGACGCTATCATTAGTCATTATCAGTGGATTGACTCTCTGAAAGATGCCGGGCTGGTCAACGCTTTAACTGGCCCCCAGGAGCAATCTATTGTTGAGTTTCATGCAAAAGATGGCGTGAGCTATAACGTCAATGCCATGAACGCCAGTAAAGCGGAGCGCGAAGGCGAGTGTACGCTGTGGCTGCGAGACAATGAAAATACCCTGCTTGCGAGCGTGACCTTTTGCGTCGCCCGGGAAAACGGGGAATATGTGCTGGTGATTGGCGGTCTTCAGGGACCTCGCCGCAGCGTATCCCGTGATGTGATCAAGCAGGCAACACGAGCCTGCCACGGCCTTTTCCCTAAGCGAGTATTAATGGAGGTGCTTTTCCAGCTTGCAACACTCTCCGGTATCAAAGCGATTTATGCCGTCAGCGATGAAGGGCATATCTTCCGTGCTCTGCGTTATCGCCTGAGTAAAGGCCGTCATTTCCACGCCAGTTACGATGAGTTTTGGGCCTCTATCGACGGTCAAAAGCGCTCAACATTCAGCTGGCAACTGCCCTTGCAGATGGAACGCAAATCCCTTGAGGAGATTGCCAGTAAAAAACGTGCCGAATATCGCCGTCGCTTTGAACTCCTTGATGAAATTGAGGCATCTGTTAAATCGCGCTTCTAAGCACTGCATAGGCTTTCGCTGACTGCGCACAAAAATTTAACAAAACAGGCAAAAAGGGCTGGACTTCCGCATGCTGTGTTGTGTTATGTTTTAGTAAGACACACACAGTGTGCACGCTGTAAAAGAAAGAAGGCGTTGGATTTATTCGTTTACTTTCATACAGATAAAAAGAGACCGAATACGATTCCTGTATTCGGTCCAGGGAAATGGCTCTTGGGAGAGAGCCGTGCGCTAAAAGTTGGCATTAATGCAGGCTAAGTCGCCTTGCCTTTTAAGAATAGATGACGACGCCAGGTTTTCCAGTCCACAGCTAAAGCGGCCTGAAAAAAAGCGTAAGAGCATCATAAAAAGTAAAAAACCGCAGTGCTTTCGCAAGCATCTGCGGTTTTTTATTGGAAACCTGAACATTAACAGAGCTTGTCGGCACGCTCGATAAACGGTGCCAGACTCATCTTCTGTCCCGGATGAGCCGGGTCATCAATCTGAATAACACTGATCGGCTGGCCACTGCTCTTACCGCTAGCCACCTGTTGCTCTGCGGTCTCATTTAACGGGTATTGCACCAGCGTACTTGGGTTGATCGCATATAATGCATGACCCGGACGGCAAGTCAGCATTACCTCTTCGCGATTGAAAGCCCATTTGTCTTTACCCACCTCAAAACGGCTGACGGTAATCACCTGCGGTGCAGCCAGAGCACTCCCCGTGCAGGCCAGTAATAAGAGAGAAAGTACTGTCTTTTTCATATGCTATTTAACCTTATCAGAAGGGTTCCCAGGTAGCGAACAGACTGACCGTTGCCAGCACCAGCGTTCCCAGCACCACCTCTGCCTGTGTCATCCTGATAAAAATCTGTTGCGCTTGTCCGGTCTCCGGACGAAACCGTGGCACCAGAAAATACCGATTTGCCAGTGCAATTGCTACCATCAACGCCACCAGCGCACATTTGAACAACAAAAACTGCACGTAGTCAGACTGCCATGGGATCTGGATGCCAGTGATAAACAGCGTGTTGATAATGCCAGTGAGCAGCACACCCGCAACGGCATAATGGCCGACACGCGAGAAACGCATCATGGTGTAGATAGCGGCATTTTGCCAGCGCCCTTTCGCCAGACGCATGCAGAACAGCAGCGGAAGTAATCCGCCAAGCCAGGTTGCGGCACACAGCAGGTGAAAAGCGTGATTAAGACGCTGCAAAGCCCCTGTCGGACCGTCGCTCATCGCCGCGTGCCCTACCCCTGCCAGCAGAATAAGCTGACCCATTGCGAGCAATAACAGCCGTGAACCTTTCAGGGGAGCGAGCCATGCAGCTCCGACAGTAATGGCAGCAAGAATCATTTGCCACAGCCAGACGCTGCCAAACTGCGTCGCCAGCACGCTACGCCAGATCTCCGGGGAAAAGACATCTCCCCAGCCACTACCCATCAATCCCCCCTGAAACACAAACATCAGGAGTGCAGCACCCAGGCTGATTAAAGACGCCACTTTCTGCTGTAACTGGAAACGCCGGGACATCAGGCGGTGGAGTGAGGAAGGCGCAAACCAGACGCTGTAAAGCGCATTGCCAAAAATGAGCATCAGCGCCCCGAAATGGATAAATCGCAACACGACATAAATCAGGGCCAGCATGCTATTTCACGCTAAAGTGGTAGCTGCCTTTGGTTTTATGGCCGTCTACGGAGACCACATGCCAGTCGACCTGATAGGTCCCGGGCGTCAGCGGTTGTTCCAGCGGAACCGTCAGCTGAGCGTTGTTCTTTTCGTCTCGTTTAACCGTACCTGTTTTCATAACCTGCTTTTGTGCATCCGTGACCACGACCCCACTAAAACCAGGTTCGATACCTTCCGAAAAAATCAACGTAAGGACCTGGGGTGGTGTCACCTGGCTTTCTGCCGCCGGGGTTTGCTGTTTAAGATGAGCATGCGCCAGCACAGAAGGCGTCATGACCAATGATGCCAGAAAGGCAAGCGCGCATACCGCGCGGGAAGTGGTTAGTCCCATCGCAATCATTCCTTTTTGTTATGTCTGTATGCTAAAGAATAACGCTGTATAATAAACGAGTCGAGGATCATCCCGCCTCCGCTTGTCATCATCGTGCAATCGCGGTAACGTTGCCGCCGCATAATAAGGAGAAGGAAATGAAGATCAATCTGGCCACCCTTCCTCAGGACGAGATGGATAAAGTGAATGTCGATCTCGCTGCCGCAGGCGTCGCGTTTAAAGAGCGTTACAACATGCCCATCGTGGCTGAGGTTGTTGAACGTGAACAACCGGCTCATCTGCGCGACTGGTTTCGCGAAAGATTAATTGCCCACCGTCTCGCATCGGTCAACCTTTCTCGTTTGCCCTACGAGCCTAAAGTTAAATAAGCTTAAAAAGTCGTTACACTTCCTTACGCGGAATATGCCAGGATAAGAAAACCCTGATTAATCTAGGTGTATTCTTAAAATCCCTGCGACTCAGTGTATAAGGAAGTCACGATGTCACAATGGAATATTGCCGCAGCCCAGTATACCGGGCAGCATCACAGTGTGGATGACCATGTTGCGCGCCACCTCTGCTTCATCGCCGAAGCAGCACGCCAGCAATGCGATTTGCTGGTATTTCCTGAACTTTCATTAACGGGCTCGGGCACAACGGTATTACCTCCTCCCCCCAGTGATGCGCAGCTTGAACCCCTGCTTGACGCCGCACATTTTTACCAAATCACCCTCATTGCCGGGCTCCCTCTTGAACGGAATGGTCAGCGCCAGAAAGGACTCGCGCTGTTTACGCCTTCCAGCCAGGATATTCTGCGCTACCCGCAGGGGAGCGGTGCAAGTCTGGTTCCGGGAGATAAACAACTTAGCATCATTGATGCGCATACCGATTCACCCAATCTCGATTCACAGGCGGCGCTGTTTACCAGCTGTCAGTCTGTTGTTGATTATCGCTGGCGGCAGTCCATCAGCACCCTGCAGCGCTTCGCACATAAATATGCGATTGCCGTGTTAATGGCTAATGCGTGTGGCGGCAGCGCGTTATGGGATGAAAGAGGCCAGTTGATTGTCCGCGCGGATAAAGGCGAGCTCTTGCTGACCGGCACGCTCGGCAGACAGGGTTGGCAAGGCGATATCATTCCTTTAGGCTAAGCGTTTTAAGCTCAGGAGTTTTCAATGCTGCGCGTCATCGATACCGAAACTTGCGATCTTCAGGGCGGAATTGTGGAAGTGGCCTCTGTCGATGTGGTAGACGGTAAAATCGTCAACCCAATGAGCCATCTGGTGCGCCCTGATCGCCCCATTAGCCCGCAGGCTATGGCAATCCATCGCATTACCGAATCAATGGTGGCGGATAAGCCGTGGATAGAAGAAATTATTCCACACTATTACGGTAGCCCGTGGTACGTCGCGCATAACGCCAGCTTTGACCGCCGGGTGTTGCCCGAAATGCCAGGGGAATGGATTTGTACTATGAAGCTGGCGCGTCGCCTCTGGCCGGGGATCAAATACAGTAATATGGCGCTGTATAAGTCCCGTAAGCTTAGCGTCCGTACACCTGAGGGGCTTCACCATCACCGCGCGTTGTACGACTGCTATATTACCGCCGCGTTACTCATTGATATTATGAATATCTCTGGCTGGACGCCGGATGATATGGCAACGATCACCGGTCGTCCTGCGCTTCTCACCACCTTTACCTTTGGCAAATATCGCGGTAGAGCGGTGTCTGATATTGCGGATAAAGATCCGGGCTATCTGCGCTGGCTTTACAATAACCTCGACAAAATGAGCCCGGAACTGCGCTTAACGCTGAAACACTACCTGGGCGAAGCTTAAGGCTCTTCACCGCCTGGCAGCGTTCCCTGCGCCAGGGCAATCAGGAAGGCATATTCCAGGGCGACGCCTTCATAGGTTTTGAACCGCCCTGATTTCCCTCCATGCCCGGAATCCATATCGGTACAGAGCAGCAACAGATTATCATCGGTTTTTAGCTCCCGCAGTTTTGCCACCCATTTTGCCGGCTCCCAGTACTGCACCTGCGAATCATGCAACCCGGTGGTGACCAGCATGTGCGGATAGGCTTTTGCCTCCACGTTATCGTACGGGCTGTACTCTTTCATATAGCGATAGTAGATCGCATCCTGAGGATTCCCCCACTCTTCGAACTCCCCCGTCGTCAGGGGAATGGATTCATCGAGCATGGTCGTGACCACATCGACAAACGGAACCTGCGCGACAATCCCTTTGAAGCGATCGGGACGCTGGTTGATCACCGCCCCCATCAACATGCCGCCCGCGCTGCCCCCCATCCCAAAGCAGAGATGCGGATCCCCGTAGCCTTGCTCAATCAGCGCATCACAAACATCGAGATAGTCATTGAAGGTGTTTTTCTTTTTCAGGAATTTCCCGTCTTCATACCAGTGCTGCCCCAGTTCACCGCCGCCGCGCACATGGGCGATAGCGAAAACGAAGCCACGATCGAGCAGACTTAACCTACTGCTGCTGAAATCGGCATCCATGCTTGAGCCATAGGAACCATAGCCGTAAACCAGCAGTGGGTTTTTCCCTTTCCGGAAATGCGCCTGGTGGTAAACAAGTGAGACCGGAACTTCCACGCCATCGCGGACAGTGACCCAAAGGTGCTCGCTGCGGTAGTTTTCAGATTCAAACCCTTTGACCTCGGTCTGCTTAATCACCTGACGCTGCCCGGTATCCATATCCAGCTCAAACAACGTGTCCGGCGTGGTCATTGAGGAGTAACCGTAGCGCAACCGAGACGACTCGGGTTCAGGGTTGAACCCAATCCACGTCACATACGCTGGGTCGTCGAACGCAATCCCCACCACTTCCCGGGTTTTACGGTTGATTTGCCGGATACTGGTCAGCCCGCGCTGACGCTCTTCCACCACCAGCCAGTCGGTAAACAGAGTGAACCCTTCCAGCATCACTTGCTCCCGCGCGGGAATAAGCACCTCCCACTTGCGCTCATCGCGCACTTTGGTTTTATAGAGACCAAAGTTTTTGCCCTCGCGATTAGAGCGCAAATAAAAACTGTGCTGGAAGTGATCCAGACTGTACTCATGATCCTTGCGACGCGGCAGAAAACAGAGCGGCTGGGCATCAGGTAGTTCGGCGTCCAGCAGCAAAACCTCAGACGTCGTCGCGCTGGCGAGGAAAATAATCACATAGTGGCGTGAGGAGGTTTTATGCAGGCTGACATAAAACGTTTCGTCTTTCTCTTCATAGACCAGTTCGTCATCGGCAGAACCCGTCCCTACGGTATGTCGCCACACCTGATAAGGCAGTAGCGTGGACGCATGCTTTTTGACGTAGTAGACGGTCTCGGAATCATTCGCCCAGACAAAATCCGGGGAGACATTTTCCAGCATTTCAGGATACCAGTTCCCGGTGTCCAGATTGCGAAAACGCAGGCCATACTGACGGCGGGAGAGGTAGTCCTCAGCCAGCGCCATAATCGTGTTGTCAGGTGAAATGGACATGCCACCCAGCGTATAAAATTCGCTGTGGGCGGCGCGCTGGTTGGCATCCAGTAAAATCTCCCACTCATCCCATTCGGCACTTAACACGGGTTGTCGTTGGTAGATGGGATACTCGTTGCCGGGCTCGTAGATATGACGATAGCGATAGCCATTTTTGGTCCAGGGCGCGGAGATATCATGCTGAGGAATGCGCTGCACCATTTCATTCAGCAATTGATCCTGAAGTGCCTGCTGGCTGGACATGACCTTGCGGCCATAGTCGTTTTCCTCGTGCAGGTAGTCGAGCACCTCTGGCCGGGAGCGAGAATCGTCCCGTAGCCAGTAATAGTTGTCTATACGCGTATCGCCATGCGTGGTGATCGCATAAGGAGTACGTCGGGCTTTCGGTGGCATGTCATCATTCTTTTAAGTTTTACACCCTATAAGGTTGGCAAAACCCACGCATGATGCAAGCGAAACAGTGTCGCAGCCGCGACGCTATCCCTGTAACGCTTTTTTTTGTTCCCGGATATCCTGCTCAATACCCTCGCGTACATCCTGCGGGATCTTCAACGCATCGCCGAGGGCATTGAGGTAGCTACGTTCCATAAAGTGGTCGATATCAATGGCGGCACAGCTGAGAAAATAGAGTTCAAGCGCCTCTTCCTCATTCTTCACACTCTGCGCAAGACGCAGTGGATCGAGCGGCTGTTCAATCGCCTGCGCCACCAGGGCTCTGCCCTTCTCTTCAACACCGGCTTCGCGAAGCTGCTGCTCAATCGCCGATCGTTCTTTATCGTCAATATGCCCGTCACTCTTCGCGGCAAAGACCAGCGCAAGGATCAATCGTTCGGTACGCAGATCCAGCGGCGAGGTGTGCTCGCTATAATGCGGTTCATCGCAGTGTGCAGCCCGTACCCTGTCTTTGTATTTATTCCATAGTACGGTACCTGCGATGGCCCCGCCACCGGCCAGCAACGCGCCAGTTCCATATTTTGCCAGCAGCTTACGTGAGGATTTATTCGCGACTAAAAGGCCTGCCAGCCCGCCAAGTGCGCCGGGAACCAATAGTTTACTGAGCCCCTGCTCGCCAGACGACGATGCTTTCTGTCCTAACAGCGATTGCAACTGATTTAACCAACCAGACATGGTTTCCCTCACTTAACGGTGAACATATTTCACAGCGTAAGCGAGCAGGCGTCAGGAAATGTCTGGATGGGCTAAAGATGCGCAAATTTCTTCCCCCTCCCTTAGCCCTGCACAAGACACACGCAAACGTTTTCGTTTATACTGCGCGCATCTTTTTCAGGGGGAATGTTATGACTCGTTTAGGCACTGCGCTGCGACCTGCAGCGACGCGTGTGATGCTGTTGGGATCGGGCGAACTGGGTAAAGAGGTCGCCATTGAATGTCAGCGTTTAGGTGTGGAAGTGATTGCCGTAGACCGTTACGCCGATGCTCCTGCCATGCACGTCGCCCATCGTTCTTATGTGATTAACATGCTGGATGGCGATGCCCTACGGGCACTGATTACGCAGGAGAAACCCGATTTCGTGGTCCCGGAAATTGAAGCCATCGCCACCGATACGCTGATCGCTCTTGAACAGGAAGGCCAGCGCGTGGTGCCCTGTGCCAAAGCGGCAAAACTGACCATGAACCGGGAAGGTATTCGTCGTCTGGCAGCGGAAGAGCTGGGGCTCCCCACGTCGAGCTATCGGTTTGCTGGCGATAAAACCGCATTCCTGCAGGCTGTTGAGGAGATTGGCTACCCGTGCATCGTTAAACCCGTGATGAGTTCCTCCGGTAAAGGACAGAGCTTTATTCGCGACAGCAGCACGCTGGATAAGGCATGGGATTATGCCCAGCAAGGTGGTCGTGCCGGAGCGGGTCGCGTGATTGTCGAAGGTGTCGTGAAATTCGATTTCGAGATCACCCTGTTGACCGTCAGCGCCATTGATGGCGTCCATTTCTGTGACCCAATTGGCCACCGTCAGGAAGATGGCGATTACCGTGAATCATGGCAGCCGCAGCAGATGAGTGCCCTGGCACTGGAACGTGCGCAGGCGATCGCCCGTAAAACCGTACTCGCGCTGGGCGGCTATGGCCTGTTTGGCGTAGAGCTTTTCGTCTGCGGAGATGAGGTTATTTTCAGCGAAGTCTCACCTCGCCCGCATGACACCGGCATGGTGACGCTGATTTCGCAGGATCTCTCTGAGTTCGCCCTGCACGTGCGCGCTTTCCTCGGATTGCCTGTTGGTGGCATCCGTCAGTACGGCCCGGCCGCTTCCGCAGTGATCCTGCCGCAATTAACCAGCCAGAATGTCACGTTTGATAACGTCGACGGCGCAGTAGGTGCAGGGTTACAGGTGCGTTTGTTCGGTAAACCGGAGATCGACGGCACGCGTCGTCTTGGCGTAGCATTAGCCACCGGGGATAACGTAGAAGACGCCGTGGCGAGAGCGAAAACAGCCTCCGCAGCTGTTAGCGTAAGAGGATAAAAAAACGGGCCGAATGGCCCGTTTTTCATGCTGCGTATAACTTACTGCTGCGCACCTTCAACCGCTTCACGAGCCAGTTTAGTAATGCGATCCCAGTCGCCCGCTTCCAGCGCATCCGCCGGAACCAGCCATGAACCACCGATGCACAGCACGCTTTTCAGTGCCAGGTAGTCACGGTAGTTAGCAGGAGAGATGCCACCCGTCGGGCAGAAACGAACCTGAGCGAATGGACCCGCAATCGCCTGCAGCGCTTTGGTGCCGCCGTTCGCTTCTGCCGGGAAGAATTTGAACTCTTTCAGACCGTAGTCCATACCCAGCATCAGTTCAGATACGGTGCTAATGCCAGGGATCAGCGGAATGGTGCCTTCGGTTGCCGCTTTCAGCAGAGACTCCGTCAGGCCCGGGCTGATCGCAAACTGTGCGCCCGCTTCAGTCACTTCCGCCAGTTGCTGTGCATTCAGAACGGTACCCGCACCGACGATGGCGTCCGGCACTTCTTTAGCGATTGCGCGAATAGCATCCATCGCGCAGGCAGTGCGCAGGGTGACTTCCAGAACACGAACGCCACCGGCAACCAGCGCTTTCGCCATCGGTACCGCATGCTCCAGTTTATTTACCACGATAACCGGCACGACAGGGCCAGTGGTCATGATTGCTTCTGCACTTGTTTTCCAGTTTTTCATCAGTGTCTTCTCTCGCCAGATCGTTAAAATCAAGTCGTCTTAAAACGTAATACAGGTTGCGCCCTGCTCAGCACCAGAGAGTTTCTCACGCAGCGCACCAAACATTTCGCGCCCTGTCCCCACGCGCGATGCGCTCAGGTCAGGAATATGTGGCTTACGTGCCGCCAGCTCTGCGTCATCCACCAGCAGGGTTAACTCACCTGTCTGACCGTTTACGCGGATCATGTCGCCGTCACGCACTTTCGCCAGCAAACCACCGTCGTAAGCTTCAGGTGTCACGTGGATGGCTGAAGGCACTTTACCGGATGCGCCAGAGAGGCGTCCATCCGTCACCAGAGCAATTTTGAAACGGCGGTCCAATAATACACCAAGTGGCGGCATAAGTTTATGTAATTCTGGCATCCCGTTGGCCTTTGGCCCCTGATGGCGAACGACCACCACGCAGTCTTTATCCAGAAGACCGGCGTCAAAGGCAGGTAATACGTCGTGCTGGCTTTCGAACACTACCGCCGGTGCTTCGATAATCTGATTCTCTTCCGGTACGGCAGACGTCTTCATCACCGCGCGTCCGAGGTTGCCGCTGAGCACTTTGGTACCGCCATGAGGAGAGAACGGTTTGTCGATGGTGGCGATAACCTGTGCATCAAGAGAGGCATTCGCCCCTTCGCGCCAGTCCAGCTCGCCGTTATTCAGCCACGGCTCCTGGGTGTAGCGTTGCAGACCAAAGCCCGCCACGGTATTTACATCTTCATGCAGCAGACCGCCTTTCAGCAGCTCGCGCATCAGCAGCGGCACACCACCTGCGGCCTGGAAGTGGTTAATGTCAGCCGGGCCGTTCGGGTACAGGCGCGCCATCAGCGGCACCACAGAAGAGATCTCGGAGAAATCATCCCAGTTAATCAGAATGCCCGCCGCACGCGCCATGGCCACCAGGTGCATGGTGTGATTGGTTGACCCCCCCGTTGCCAGCAACGCGACGATACCGTTAACGATGACTTTCTCGTCAACCATTTTGCCCATTGGCATCCATTCGTTGCCATTACCGGTCAAACGCGTCACCTGACGGGCAGCAGCTTCGGTCAGCGCCTGGCGCAGTGGTGCATCCGGCTGGATAAAGGACGAGCCCGGAAGCTGCATCCCCATGAACTCTACGACCATCTGGTTAGTGTTAGCCGTACCGTAGAAAGTACAGGTTCCCGGCGCATGGTAGGACGCGGCTTCTGCCTCCAGCAGCGCCTGACGGTCTGCTTTCCCTTCTGCGTACAGCTGACGGATACGCACTTTCTCTTTGTTTGGCAGGCCGCTTGCCATCGGGCCGGATGGCACGAAGATCGCAGGCAGATGACCAAACGACAGCGCAGCCATTACCAGGCCCGGGACAATCTTGTCGCACACGCCGAGATACAACGCGCCATCGAACATGTTGTGTGACAAGCCAACCGCTGCAGACATCGCAATCACTTCGCGGCTCAGCAGGGAAAGCTCCATTCCGTCCTGACCCTGCGTCACGCCGTCGCACATCGCCGGAACACCGCCCGCCACCTGGCCCACGGCATTCACGCTGTGCAGCGCTTTACGGATGATATTGGGATATACCTCATACGGCTGGTGCGCGGAAAGCATATCGTTATAGGAAGTAATGATGGCGATGTTGTTACGCAACATGCTTTTCAGCGAGGCTTTATCATCGGGTTGGCAGGCGGCGAAACCGTGTGCCAGGTTACCGCATGCCAGCTGAGAGCGGTGGACGGTGTTACTTTTAGCTTGTTCAATCCGGGCGAGGTAGGCCGAACGGGTCTCTTTCGAGCGTTCAATAATGCGCTGTGTTACGCGTAACAATGTCGGATTCATAAATGCTCCTCTAATTTATCTGTCCGTGCTCAGGAGTTTACAAAGTCGCTGGCAGTTGTTAACAACGCTGAAACGCTTGCTGTCCGGAGCTCAGGGGCAAAATCACTTCCGGCAGTGTAATAAAAAAAGCTCCGCGGGTGAATCCACACGGAGCTTAAAAGTTTAAAAATTATGCCACTAGCTGTGTTAGATCATGTTACCGGTAAAATAACACTTTCGAGCTAGAGGATGATCTTACTCAAACTCGTTCCAGGAGCGGCCATCGCGGGTGATCATCGCCACGGACGCGACTGGCCCCCAGGTGCCTGCCTGATACGGTTTAGGCGCATCCTGATCGGCTGCCCAGGCTTCGGTAATGGAGTCAACCCATTTCCAGGCCTCCTCCACTTCGTCGCGGCGCACAAACAGCGCCTGGATACCGCGCATGGTTTCCAGCAGCAGGCGCTCATACGCGTCTGCAAGATGCGTCTGGTTGAAGGTTTCGGAGTAACTCAGATCCAGTTTGGTGGTCTGCAGGTTGTGTTTGTGGTCAAGACCCGGCACTTTGTTCAGGATCTGAATATCAACCCCTTCGTCCGGCTGCAGGCGAATGGTCAGTTTGTTCTGAGGCAGTTCCTGCCAGGACTCTTTGAACAGGTTCAGTTCCGGGTTTTTGAAGTAGACAACCACTTCGGAGCATTTGGCTGGCAGACGTTTACCGGTACGCAGATAGAACGGAACCCCCGCCCAGCGCCAGTCGTCGATATCCACGCGGATAGCCACAAACGTCTCGGTGTTGCTGGACTTGTTCGCGCCCTCTTCCTCCAGGTACCCAGGCACTTTTTTGCCTTGCGCAAACCCGGCGGTGTACTGACCACGAACGGTCTTCTCACGTACGTTAGAGCGGTCGATACGGCGCAGTGACTTCAGTACTTTCACTTTTGCATCACGGATGCTGTCAGCCGTCAGGTCAGACGGTGGAGACATAGCAATCATGCACAGAATTTGCAGCAGGTGGTTCTGGATCATGTCGCGCATCTGACCGGCCTGGTCAAAGTAACCCCAGCGCCCTTCAATCCCCACCTCTTCCGCCACGGTGATTTCCACGTGGTCGATAGTGCGGTTGTCCCAGTTGTTCACAAACAGGGAGTTAGCAAAACGCAGCGCCAGCAGGTTCAGGACCGTCTCTTTACCAAGATAGTGGTCAATACGGTAAACCTGGCACTCTTCAAAGAACTCGCCTACCTGATCGTTAATTTCGCGGGAGGTTGCCAGCGACGTACCCAGCGGCTTCTCCATCACCACGCGCGCCGGCTTGGCGTTCAGTTTGGCTTCACCCAGACCTTTGCAGATGGCACCAAAGGTGCTTGGCGGCATGGCGAAATAGTTAATGGTGACACGATTTTTCTGATCCAGCATGTCGCCCAGGCGGGAAAACGCACTGATGTCGTTCACGTCCAGGTTGCAGAAATCAAGGCGTCCGCTCAGCGTATCCCACAAACTTTCATCGATTTTCTCTTTCATGAACGTTTCGAGCGCTTCACGAACGACTTTGGTATAAGCGTCCTTGTCCCATTCGGCGCGCCCTACACCCAGGATACGGGTATCTGGATGAAGTTGGCCTGCTTTTTCCAGTTGATACAGGGAAGGCAGCAATTTCCGGCGTGCAAGATCGCCTTTCGCGCCGAAAATGACCAGGTCACATGCCTGGGCTGTTTGCGTTACCGCCATGTCATTCTCCTCAGTTGGATCACCTGGTACTTCTGCCAGGTATCGTTGTAATTTTATTACAATGCACTGTACTGCTTTTACGTCATTCCCGAAACCATTAGCGCTTATCGCCACGTGCTTTACCGCGATTTTTCGCCATTCCGGTGCTTTCGGGGATGCAATGACGCAACAACCGTCGATTCTTTGCGCAACAAGGGCCCGGCAAAACCCGACGCCGATCAAGTAATGAAAAAAAACAACAACATTATCTTGTCGACTGTTACCCTTTATGGAAGCCACAGGGGTAATATCGGCTAAATCGAATCACGATTTCACCCATTTATGAAATCGTTTACACCCATGAGCGTCATGTTAACAATGAACATGCTGGAAAAAATCCAGTTTCAACTGGAACACCTTAGCAAATCCGAGCGAAAAGTGGCCGAAGTTATTCTCGCGTCTCCCGCTCAGGCGATTCATTCAAGCATCGCCGCTCTGGCGCAGGAAGCGAGTGTCAGCGAGCCAACGGTAAATCGCTTCTGCCGTAGCCTGGAAACGCGCGGCTTTCCTGATTTTAAACTGCATCTGGCACAAAGTCTGGCAAACGGCACACCTTATGTTAATCGTAATGTGGATGAAGACGACAGCGTTGATGCCTACACGGCGAAAATTTTTGAGTCAGCGATGGCCACACTTGACCACGTCCGCCAGTCTCTGGATATGAGTTCGGTAAATCGTGCGGTGGATTTACTCACCCAGGCCAAGCGGATTGCCTTCTTTGGTCTTGGGTCATCGGCAGCCGTGGCGCATGACGCCATGAATAAATTCTTCCGCTTTAACGTGCCGGTTATTTATTCCGATGACATTGTGCTGCAACGCATGAGCTGTATGAATTGCAGTGAAGATGACGTCGTGGTACTGATTTCGCACACCGGACGTACCAAGAGCCAGGTAGAACTGGCCCAGCTGGCGCGTGAAAACGATGCCATGGTGATCGCTCTCACGACGGCAGGGACACCGCTGGCCCGTGAGGCCACGCTGGCGATTACCCTCGACGTACCGGAAGACACCGATATCTATATGCCGATGGTCTCCCGTCTGGCGCAGCTCACGGTGATTGACGTGCTGGCGACCGGTTTTACCCTACGAAGAGGGGCAAAATTCAGAGATAACTTGAAGCGTGTCAAGGAAGCGCTTAAGGAATCGCGTTTTGATAAAGAATTGCTTATAAAGAGCGATGTTCCCTGATAGTTGATAACAAAACGTCACGAATAATGACGATGTAACGATTTACGGCATTCGGTCCACTCTCTGCCGCCTTGCGGCAAATGAAGGCCGATTCAATGTTCACGCAACACCAAAGTTGTTTCAGTCAACGGAGTAATACATGTCCAGAAGGCTTCGCAGAACCAAGATCGTAACCACCTTAGGCCCGGCCACCGATCGCGATAATAACCTCGAAAAGATTATCGCCGCAGGTGCCAACGTGGTGCGTATGAACTTCTCTCACGGTACGCCAGAAGACCATAAATTACGTGCCGATAAAGTGCGTGAAATCGCAGCAAAACTGGGGCGCCATGTTGCCATCCTCGGCGATCTGCAAGGTCCTAAAATTCGTGTATCGACCTTTAAAGAGGGAAAAGTTTTCCTCAATATTGGCGACAAATTCCTGCTTGATGCCAACCTCGGCAAAGGTGAAGGCGATAAAGAAAAAGTCGGGATTGACTATAAAGGCCTGCCGGCTGACGTGGTGCCTGGCGATATCCTGCTGCTCGACGACGGTCGCGTACAGCTGAAAGTGCTGGAAGTTCAGGGCATGAAAGTGTTCACCGAAGTCACCGTCGGCGGCCCGCTCTCCAACAACAAAGGTATTAACAAACTGGGCGGCGGCCTCTCTGCAGAAGCGCTTACCGATAAAGACAAAGCGGATATCGTTACCGCTGCGCTGATCGGCGTTGACTACCTGGCCGTCTCCTTCCCACGCTGCGGTGAAGACCTGAACTATGCGCGCCGACTGGCACGTGATGCTGGTTGCGATGCCAAAATCGTCGCTAAAGTTGAACGCGCGGAAGCCGTTTGCGATCAGGACGCCATGGACGACGTGATTCTCGCCTCTGACGTGGTGATGGTTGCCCGTGGCGACCTGGGTGTGGAAATCGGCGACCCTGAGCTGGTGGGTATCCAGAAAGCGCTGATTCGCCGCGCACGTCAGCTGAACCGCGCGGTGATCACCGCCACTCAGATGATGGAATCCATGATCACCAACCCAATGCCAACCCGTGCGGAAGTCATGGACGTGGCCAACGCCGTGCTGGACGGTACCGATGCGGTTATGCTTTCAGCGGAAACCGCAGCAGGCCAGTATCCTGCAGAAACCGTGGCCGCCATGGCGCGCGTTTGTCTGGGTGCTGAGAAGATCCCAAGCATTAATGTCTCTAAACACCGTCTGGACGTTCAGTTCGACAATGTGGAAGAAGCGATTGCGATGTCCGCCATGTACGCTGCCAACCACCTGAAGGGCGTTACCGCAATCATCACCATGACCGAATCTGGCCGTACCGCGCTGATGACCTCCCGTATCAGTTCCGGCTTACCTATCTTCGCCATGTCCCGTCACGAGCGTACGCTGAACCTGACGGCGCTGTATCGCGGTGTTACCCCTGTTCACTTCGATAGCACCAATGACGGCGTGGCTGCGGCACACGACGCCGTAAACCTTCTGCGTGACAAAGGCTATCTGGTATCCGGTGATATCGTCATCGTGACCCAGGGTGATGTGATGAGCACCATCGGCTCAACCAACACCACTCGCGTTATGACAGTCGAGTAAGTCAGTCTCTGTTAAAAAGCCCTCTCCTTTCAGAGAGGGCTTTTTTTATTTCGTTGGAAAAAGCTCTTTGCGTTTATACGGCTCTTTTTCGCCTGGCTTACGCGTTTTAAGCAGTTTCAGTATCCACGTGTACTGCTCCGCATGCGGTCCCACCAGTATTTCCACCTCTTCGTTCATTCGACGCGCAATGGTGTTATCGTCTGCAGTGAGCAGATCATCCATCGGCGGACGAACTTCAATGCTCAGACGATGGGTATTACCGTCGTAGACCGGGAAAAGCGGAATAACACGGGCACGGCACACCTTCATCAGACGGCCAATCGCAGGTAGTGTCGCTTTGTAAGTCGCGAAGAAATCCACAAACTCACTGTGTTCCGGGCCGTGATCCTGATCTGGCAAATAGTAGCCCCAGTAGCCCTGACGTACGGACTGAATAAACGGCTTGATACCATCATTGCGCGCATGTAGGCGACCACCGAAACGGCGACGTACCGTATTCCACACGTAATCAAAGATCTTGTTACCCTGATTATGGAACATTGCCGCCATTTTTTGTCCCTGCGACGCCATCAGCATAGCTGGAATATCAACGCCCCAGCCGTGCGGAACGAGAAAAATGACCTTCTCGTTGTTGCGACGCATCTCATCAATGATTTCCAGACCTTTCCAGTCAACGCGATCCATGACTTTCTCCGGCCCTTTCAGCGCCAGTTCAGCCATCATCGCCATCGCCTGTGGCGCAGTGGTATACATGGCATCAATAATGGCCTCCCGCTCTGCGTCGCTCTTTTCCGGGAAACAGTAGTAAAGATTAATTTGCGCGCGGCGACGGGCACTTTTGCCTAAGCGTCCGGCCAGGCGACCTATTTTGCCCAGCACAGGATCGCGTACAGAAGCTGGTAGCATCGCAATACCCGCAAATGCATAAACGCCAAGCCAGGCACCCCAGTTACGCGGGTGACGGAAAGATTTTTCAAACTCGGGAATGTATTCAATATTGTTTTTTTGGGTTTCCATGCTGGATCCAGGGTCTGATGACGCAAAATTTTATTCAGATAGTGTAGCGAGGCAGTCGCCCACGCACAAAAGAAAAAGCCGGCGCACACTGACACCGGCTTTTTAAACAACACAGAAGGCTTAGTCTAAGCTCAGCTGCGGCACCACCTCTTTCACCTGCGCCAGGTAATCAGAACGATCTTTACCTGTCAGGCCTTCGGTGCGCGGCAGTTTCGCCGTCAGCGGGTTCACGGCTTGCTGGTTGATCCATACTTCATAGTGCAGGTGCGGGCCGGTAGAACGTCCGGTATTGCCTGACAGCGCGATACGGTCACCACGTTTCACTTTCTGACCCGGTTTGACCAACAACTTGCGCAGGTGCATATAGCGAGTCGTGTAAGTACGACCATGACGCACCGCAACATAGTATCCAGCTGCTCCGCTGCGTTTGGCCATGACCACTTCACCATCACCCACAGCCAGTACCGGTGTACCCTGCGGCATAGCAAAATCAACGCCACGATGCGGTGCAACACGCCCGGTGACCGGGTTCAGACGGCGCGGATTGAAGTTAGAGGAAACGCGGAACTGTTTCGCCGTCGGGAAGCGCATGAAGCCTTTCGCAAGACCTGTACCGCTGCGGTCATAGAACTTGCCGTCTTCAGCACGAATCGCGTAGTAATCTTTGCCCTCTGAGCGCAAACGCACGCCCAGCAGCTGGCTCTGCTCGCGCTTACCCTCCAGCATTTCGCGGGACATCAGAACGGAAAACTCATCACCTTTCTTCAGCTTGCGGAAATCCATCTGCCACTGCATGGCTTTGATGACAGAACTGATTTCAGCGCTGGTCAACCCTGCATCTCGGGCACTGGAAACAAAGCTTGCGCCCACGGTCCCTTTCATAACGCTATTGACCCAGTCGCCCTTCTGCATTTCGCTGGTCATTTTGAAACCGTTTGCAGTGCGTTCGTAGGTGCGGGTTTCGCGGCGAGACATTTCCCAGGTCAGACTCTGCAGATCGCCATCTGCCGTTAATGTCCATGAGAGCTGTTGCCCTATTTTCAAATTACGGAGATCTTTATCTGCAGCCGCCAGCTGGCTGATATTGCCCATGTCGATGCCGTACTGGTTCAGTACACTACTCAGCGTATCCCCGGTAGAAACAACGTATTCGTGGGTCCCTGCGTCGCTCTCGGTTTTATCGTCCAGTTCATCTTGTGGGATAGCTTCATCTTCCTGAGCCGCCTGATCGATAGGCTCACTGGCTTCAGGCAGCAAAGAACGGATTTCGCTCTTTTCGAGCTCTATGGTTTTGATGATAGGGGCAGAACTCGGGTGGTAAACATAGGGCCGCCAGACGGCGACCGCTAAAGTGAGAACTGTAAGCGACCCCAGCATAACGCGATGGGGTCGAGGCAGATTGTTAAATGCCAGGGCGACAGAGCGGGCTATCTGTTGCACGTATTCACTTCCTCGTTAATCTCCTTTCAGGCAGCTCGCATACTGGTTCGCCAGTTGGCTGAGAAACTGCGAATAGCTCGCTTTGCTCAACTGGATATTCGTTCCTAGCGGGTCAAGGGTCCCCATGCGCACGGATGTCCCCCTGGCCACGGCTTCTACGACCGCTGGCCTGAACTGTGGCTCAGCAAAAACGCATGTCGCTTTTTGCTCAACCAACTGTGTTCTGATTTCATGTAAACGCTGCGCACCAGGTTGAATTTCAGGGTTGACGGTAAAATGACCCAGCGGGGTCAGACCGTAGTGTTTTTCGTAATAGCCATAGGCGTCATGAAAAACGAAATACCCTTTTCCTTTCAACGGTGCGAGCTCAGTACCTACCTGCTTATCGGTTGCGGCTAATTGTGCCTCAAAATCCTTCAGGTTGGCGTCTAGTTTGGCTCGACTTTGCGGCATAAGTTCCACTAATTTGTCATGGATTGCAACCGCTGAAAGCCGCGCTATCTCTGGGGATAACCAAAGATGCATGTTGTACTCGCCGTGATGGTGATCTCCATCACCTTTTTCGCCGTCTGCAGCATGATGGTCATGTTCGTCGCCGTCGTCATCCGACCCTTTCATGAGCAACGGTTTCACGCCAGGGAGTTCGGCAATCGCGACCTGTTTTTCGTCAACAATCTGTTTCGCTGACTTCTGCATAAACGCTTCCATTTCCGGACCAATCCAGACGACTAAGTCCGCGTTTTGTAAGCGCTTTACATCTGACGGGCGCAGGGAATAGTCATGCTCGGATGCACCATCAGGGAGCAGAACCTGGGTTTCCGTTACCCCGTCTGCAATGGCAGATGCGATGAATCCAAGCGGTTTAAGCGAAGCGACAACCGCAGCGTTAACATCTTGTGCGGTTGTACCCCAAAGGGCAGCGGATAATGCTGCGAAAAGAAGCGTATTTTTATGTAACATAATGCGACTAATCATCGTAGTGAATGCGTGGAATGTGATATTATAACATTCGTTGACTTCTTCAAGCTTAAAATGACATGACGACATTGGTTTCTCTTGAAAATATTTCGGTCTCATTCGGGCAGCGCCGCGTCCTCTCTGACGTGTCGCTCGATCTGAAGCCCGGCAAAATTCTGACGCTGCTCGGTCCCAATGGCGCCGGAAAATCTACCCTGGTGCGCGTGGTGCTGGGTCTGGTCGCACCCGATGAAGGCGTGATCAAGCGCGAGGAAAAATTGCGTATTGGCTATGTGCCGCAAAAACTTCACCTCGACGCCACGCTGCCGCTGACGGTCAGCCGTTTCCTGCGTCTGCGCCCCGGCACCCGTAAAGCCGATATTCTCCCGGCACTGAAACGCGTGCAGGCGGGCCATCTTGTCGATGCGCCTCTGCAAAAACTGTCCGGCGGTGAAACGCAGCGAGTTTTACTCGCCCGCGCGCTGCTGAGCAGCCCGCAGCTGCTGGTACTGGATGAGCCGACTCAGGGTGTGGATGTGAATGGTCAGGTTGCGCTTTATGATTTGATCGACCAGCTACGTCGAGAGCTTGATTGCGCAGTGCTGATGGTGTCCCATGACCTGCATCTGGTCATGGCAAAAACTGACGAAGTGCTGTGTCTCAACCACCATATTTGCTGCTCCGGCACGCCTGAAGTGGTGTCAATGCATCCGGAGTTTATCTCCATGTTTGGCCCTCGCGGTGCTGAGCAACTGGGCATTTATCGCCATCATCATAATCATCGCCATGATTTACAGGGACGAATTGTCCTGCGCCGGGGAAATGGACACTCATGATTGAACTGTTACTGCCCGGCTGGTTAGCCGGGATTATGCTTGCCTGCGCCGCGGGCCCACTCGGCTCGTTTGTTGTCTGGCGCAGAATGTCCTATTTTGGCGATACCCTGGCGCATGCCTCTCTGCTGGGCGTCGCTTTTGGTCTGTTACTGAACGTCAACCCTTTCTATGCGGTGATTGTAGTCACGCTGCTCCTTGCCGGGGGGCTGGTCTGGCTGGAAAAACGCCCACACCTCGCCATTGATACGCTGCTTGGCATCATGGCGCACAGTGCCCTGTCGCTGGGTCTGGTCGTCGTGAGCCTGATGTCGAACATTCGCGTCGACCTGATGGCCTACCTGTTCGGCGACCTGCTGGCCGTGACGCCAGAAGATCTGATCTCTATCGCCATTGGTGTCGTCGTGGTGCTCGGCATTCTGCTCTGGCAGTGGCGTAATTTGCTGGCGATGACCGTAAGTCCGGATCTGGCGTTTGTTGACGGCGTGAAATTGCAGCGCGTGAAGTTGCTGCTGATGCTGGTAACAGCGTTGACCATTGGTGTGGCGATGAAGTTTGTTGGAGCGCTGATTATTACCTCCCTTCTGATCATTCCGGCAGCAACAGCGCGCCGCTTTGCCCGCACGCCAGAACAGATGGCCGGTGTGGCCGTGATTATCGGGATGATTGCGGTAACGGGTGGATTAACCTTCTCGGCGTTTTATGACACGCCTGCAGGGCCGTCTGTGGTGCTGTGTGCAGCGGTGCTGTTTATTTTCAGTATGATGAAGAAGACGGCAAGTTGACATCGAGGGCGCTGATGCCCTCACCCTGCCCCTCTCCCGTTGGGAGAGGGAATTAAACATTATGGCATTGCCGGTGGGGTAATCCCGAAGTGATTCCACGCCCGCACCGTGGCCATGCGTCCACGCGGAGTACGTTGCAGGAAGCCCTGCTGGATCAAATACGGTTCGAGCACATCTTCAATTGTCTCGCGCTCTTCCCCGATTGCCGCCGCCAGGTTATCCAGCCCGACTGGCCCGCCAAAGAATTTGTCCAGCACCGCCAGTAACAGCTTGCGGTCCATGTAGTCAAAGCCTTCGGCATCTACGTTCAGCATATCCAGCGCCTGAGCAGCTATCTCGGCGGAAATGGAACCATCATGCTTCACTTCGGCAAAGTCACGCACGCGGCGCAGCAGGCGGTTGGCAATACGCGGCGTACCGCGGGAACGCTTCGCCACTTCAAACGCGCCCTCTTCGCTCATTTCCAGCCCCATATAGCGGGCGCTACGGCCAACGATGTGCTGGAGATCCGCCACCTGGTAAAACTCAAGACGCTGTACGATACCGAAACGGTCGCGCAGCGGAGAGGTCAACGACCCGGCGCGGGTTGTTGCGCCAATCAGGGTAAACGGTGGCAGATCGATCTTGATAGAGCGCGCTGCCGGGCCTTCACCGATCATGATATCCAGCTGGTAATCTTCCATCGCCGGATAGAGCACCTCTTCCACCACCGGCGACAGACGGTGAATCTCGTCGATAAACAGCACGTCATGGGGTTCAAGGTTGGTCAGCATCGCCGCCAGATCGCCTGCTTTCTCTAGCACCGGGCCGGAGGTAGTACGCAGGTTGACGCCCATTTCATTGGCGACGATATTCGCCAGCGTGGTTTTCCCCAGTCCCGGAGGACCAAAAATCAGCAGGTGATCGAGAGCATCGCCGCGCAGTTTTGCCGCCTGGATGAAAATCTCCATCTGGGAACGTACCTGCGGCTGGCCAATGTACTCATCAAGCAGCTTCGGGCGGATCGCACGATCCACCACGTCTTCAGCCTGAAGGGAGCCTGCCGATACCAGGCGATCTGCTTCAATCATCCTTTACCTCACAATGCAGCGCGCAGCGCTTCACGAATCAGAGTTTCACTGCTGGCATCCGGTTTGGCGATTTTACTCACCATACGGCTGGCCTCCTGAGGTTTATAGCCCAGTGCCACCAGCGCAGCAACCGCTTCCTGCTCGGCGTCATCATCCGTCGCTGGCGCGCCAGGCGAGGTCAGCACCAGATCGGTCGCAGGGGTAAAGAGATCGCCATGCAGCCCTTTGAAGCGATCTTTCATTTCGACAATCAGACGCTCGGCGGTTTTCTTGCCGATACCCGGAAGCTTAATCAGCGCTGCGGGATCTTCGCGCTCAACGGCATTCACAAACTGTGGAGCTGACATACCGGAGAGAATTGCCAGCGCCAGCTTCGGCCCGACGCCGTTGGTTTTAATCAGCTCGCGGAACAGGGTACGTTCCTGTTTGTTGTTGAAGCCGTACAGCAGCTGAGCATCTTCACGCACCACAAACTGAGTAAAGACAATCGCCTCTTTACCCGCGTCCGGCAGCTCGTAGAAGCAGGTCATCGGCATATGGACTTCATAGCCCACGCCACCCACTTCCAGCAGCACTAACGGGGGTTGTTTTTCAATGATGATGCCTCTGAGTCTGCCTATCACGTGACGCTCCTGCGTTCTGGAAAAATTAACTGCCGACATAATAAAAAAAGGCTGGATAAACATCCAGCCTGATTTTTCATTATCGTAACCTGCCTCGCGCCAGATTGAGCCGCGACTCGCTCATTTGCATCGCGTTCTGGCTGACGTGACAGTGGGTAATCGCGATAGCCAGCGCATCCGCGGCGTCCGCCTGGGGGTTCGCGGGGAGCTTCAACAAGGTTCGCACCATGTGCTGCACCTGGCTTTTCTCCGCGCTGCCAATCCCCACCACCGTCTGCTTGACCTGCCTTGCCGCGTATTCGAACACCGGTAAATCCTGGTTTACGGCAGCAACAATGGCCACACCGCGCGCCTGACCAAGCTTTAATGCCGAATCAGCGTTTTTGGCCATAAAGACCTGTTCGATGGCGAAATAGTCTGGCTGGAACTGGGTGATAATTTCTGTCACACCTGCGTAGATCAGTTTCAGGCGTGACGGCAGATCGTCCACTTTGGTGCGAATACACCCGCTGCCGAGGTAGGTTAGCTGGCGTCCCACCTGACGGATAACGCCATAGCCGGTGACGCGTGAGCCGGGGTCAATCCCGAGGATAATCGACATCACGCGTCTCCCGTTAACGGTTTACACGCTCTCATCAGAGAGTCGCTGCAACCTCATCAGAGATTTCACCGTTGTGATACACTTCCTGCACGTCGTCGCAGTCTTCGAGCATATCGATCAGGCGCAGAAGTTTCGGTGCAGTTTCCGCATCCATGTCCGCTTTTGTTGATGGGATCATAGACACTTCAGCGTTGTCTGCTTTCAGACCCGCCGCTTCCAGCGCGTCACGTACCGCACCCATCTCTTCCCACGCGGTGTAGACGTCGATTGCGCCATCATCGAAGGTCACAACGTCTTCTGCACCGGCTTCCAGTGCCGCTTCCATGATCACATCTTCGTCGCCTTTCTCGAAGGAGATCACGCCTTTCTTGCTGAACAGATAAGAAACGGAACCGTCAGTTCCCAGGTTACCACCGGTTTTGGTAAACGCGTGACGCACTTCGGCTACGGTACGGTTACGGTTGTCGGACAGACACTCAACCATGACCGCAGTACCGCCAGGGCCGTAACCTTCATAAATGATGGTTTCCATGTTCGCGTCTTCATCACCGCCCACGCCACGTGCGATTGCACGGTTCAGGGTGTCACGCGTCATGTTATTAGACAGCGCTTTATCAACCGCCGCGCGCAAGCGCGGGTTAGAAGCCGGATCGCCGCCGCCCAGACGTGCCGCTGTTACCAGCTCACGAATGATTTTGGTAAAGATTTTACCGCGTTTGGCATCCTGTGCCGCTTTACGGTGTTTGGTGTTGGCCCACTTACTATGACCTGCCATAAAAAGTTCTCCAAAAATCGCGCCTTCTCAGGCTGCGTTAATTACAAATTCTTCAATCGCCTGCCGGTTGCTCCACGACTTGGTCAGAGCGGCGGCATCCGCCGCACTGACCCAGCGGTAGGTCAGGTGTTCGGTAAACACAACCTCACGTTCGTGGGGGAGTGCAAGACAGAACCACGATTCCGTATTCCGCTCGGTACCCGGCGCATAGCGATGACGTAAATGGCTAAAAATTTCAAACTCCACCGTGCGCTGACAGTCCTTCAGGGTCAGTTGCTCGCGGGCAACATCAATGGTGACCTCTTCCTTTACTTCACGCGCGGCGGCCTGCAGCGCGGTCTCCCCCTCTTCCAGACTGCCGGTTACCGACTGCCAGAAATCAGGGTCATCGCGCCGCTGCAACATCAGCACCCGCTTCGTGTCTTCTGCATAGATGACCACCAGGACCGAAACGGGCAGCTTATATGTCATATCAGTTTTTCTCTTCCTTCTTCACCACTTCAATGCCCAGCTCGGCCAGAGAGGCCGGGTTAGCAAAACTTGGTGCTTCGGTCATCAGACACGCCGCGGCAGTGGTTTTCGGGAAGGCAATAACATCACGAATGTTATCGGTACCGGTCAGCAGCATGGTCAGACGGTCAAGACCGAAGGCCAGACCCGCGTGCGGAGGCGTACCGTATTTCAGGGCGTCCAGCAGGAAGCCGAATTTCTCGCGCTGCTCCTGCTCATTGATGCCCAGAATGCCGAACACGGTCTGCTGCATGTCACCGCTGTGAATACGCACGGAACCACCGCCCACTTCGTAGCCGTTGATGACCATATCGTAGGCGTTCGCCACCGCGTCTTCCGGTGCGGCTTTCAACTCTGCGGCAGTCATGTCTTTCGGCGAGGTGAATGGATGGTGCATTGCGGTCAGACCACCTTCACCGTCGTCTTCAAACATTGGGAAGTCGATAACCCACAGCGGCGCCCATTTGTTCTCGTCGGTCAGGTTCAGGTCTTTACCGAGTTTCAGACGCAGGGCGCCCATCGCATCGGCAACCACTTTCTTGTTGTCCGCGCCGAAGAAGATCATGTCGCCGTCCTGCGCGCCAGTGCGCTCAAGGATCGCTTCCACGATGTCCGCGTTCAGGAATTTCGCGACCGGGCTGGTAATACCTTCCAGACCTTTTGCACGCTCGGTGACTTTAATATAGGCCAGACCTTTCGCGCCGTAGATCTTGATGAAGTTACCGTAGTCGTCAATCTGCTTACGGCTCAGTGCCGCACCGCCAGGTACACGCAGCGCAGCTACGCGACCTTTGGCATCGTTAGCCGGGCCAGCAAATACCGCAAACTCAACGGATTTAACCAGATCAGCAACGTCCACCAGCTCCATCGAGTTACGCAGATCTGGTTTGTCAGAACCGTAGCGACGCTCAGCTTCAGCGAAGGTCATGATTGGGAAATCGCCCAGCTCAACGCCTTTCACGTCGTTCCACAGGCTACGCACCAGAGCTTCCATCACTTCACGCACCTGCTCGGCGGTCATGAAGGAGGTTTCCACATCAATCTGGGTAAATTCTGGCTGGCGATCAGCACGCAGGTCTTCGTCACGGAAGCATTTTACGATCTGATAGTAGCGATCGAAACCAGACATCATCAGCAACTGTTTGAACAGCTGTGGAGACTGTGGCAGCGCGTAGAATTTACCTTTATGCACGCGGGATGGGACCAGGTAATCGCGCGCGCCTTCCGGCGTGGCTTTGGTCAGCATCGGGGTTTCGATATCCAGGAAACCGTGGTCATCCATAAAGCGACGCACCAGACTGGTGATTTTCGCGCGGGTTTTCAGGCGCTGAGCCATTTCCGGGCGACGCAGATCCAGATAGCGGTACTTCAGACGTGCTTCTTCAGTGTTGACGTGGTTAGAGTCCAGCGGCAGCGCTTCAGCACGGTTGATAATCACCAGATCGGACGCCAGCACTTCAATTGCGCCGGTCGCCATGTCTGCGTTGACGTTTTTCTCGTCACGCGCACGAACGGTGCCGGTGACCTGAATGCAGAACTCATTACGCAGCTCAGAAGCCAGTTTCAACGCATCTGCGCGATCCGGATCGAAGAACACCTGAACGATACCTTCGCGGTCACGCATATCAATGAAGATAAGGCTACCAAGATCACGACGGCGGTTGACCCAACCACACAGGGTTACCTGCTGTCCAACGTGGGACTGACGCAGCTGCCCGCAATATTCTGTACGCATGAGATATCCCTTAATTAGCCGCAGGCTAAATGTCGCCTGGTATGCAGGCTACTATGTCGCAGCTTTCTGTATGTCACAACTGGATGAAAAAAGGCGGCTATTATACTGGAAATTCCGCCGGACGATAAGAGCGAACCTCGGCCTGACGGTCGTTTGCTGCACTCTTATTGCGCATTCTCACAAAAATTAACAAAATTATCCGACCGGTAACAGGCCATCACGTCGTATGGTGTAGCGGAAGTGATTAATTTAACTGGAGTGACTATGTTAACACTCGATACCAGCAAAACCGCGCTTGTCGTCATTGATTTACAGGAAGGGATCCTGCCTTTTGCCGGAGGCCCACACACCGCAAATGATGTGGTCAGCCGCGCCGCTCGCCTGGCGGAAAAATGCCGCACAAGCGGAGCGCCTGTTGTCATGGTGCGCGTCGGCTGGTCCGCCGATTTTGCCGAAGCCTTAAAACAGCCCGTCGATGCGCAGATTGCGGCGCATTCGCTACCGGAAAACTGGTGGACGTATCCGGTCTCACTCGGCAAGCGTGACAGTGATATCGAAGTGACTAAACGCCAGTGGGGTGCATTTTACGGTACCGATCTGGAGCTGCAGCTGCGCCGTCGCGGAATCGACACCATCATTCTTTGTGGCATTTCCACCAACATCGGCGTGGAATCTACCGCCCGCAACGCGTGGGAACTGGGCTTTAACCTTGTGATTGCAGAAGATGCCTGCAGCGCGGCCTCTGCGGAACAGCACCAGGGCAGTATGACTCACATCTTCCCGCGCATCAGTCGTGTGCGCAGCACTGACGAGATCTTAAACGCGTTATGATGTATGTGGGCCTGCCCCAATGGTCGCACCCGAAATGGGTGCGCCTTGGCATCACCAGCCTTGAGGAATATGCCCGACACTTCAATTGCGTCGAGGGTAACACCACGCTGTATGCACTACCCAAAGCAGAGATTGTTGAACGCTGGCGCGAACAAACAACCGATGATTTCCGCTTCTGCTTTAAGTTTCCGGCAACCATCTCCCATAACGCGGCCCTGCGTCACTGCGATGATTTGACCGTCGAGTTCTTGAACAGAATGTCGCCGCTGGCAAACCGCATAGGTCAGTACTGGCTGCAGCTTCCCGCCGTCTTTGGCCCACGCGATCTGCCCGCGCTTTGGCAGTTTCTGGATACACTTCCCCGGGAATTTACCTATGGGGTTGAAGTCAGGCATCCTGCATTTTTTGCCAAAGGTGAAGAAGAGAAAGCGCTCAATCGCGGTCTGCTTGAGCGCTCAGTCAACCGTGTGATCCTCGACAGCCGTCCGGTGCATAGCGCCATTCCGCATAGCGAAGCCATCATTGATGCGCAACGCAAAAAGCCCAAAGTGCCTGTTCATGCCATCGTGACGGCTCATCACCCTATGGTCAGGTTTATAGGCAGCGATAACATGCAGCAAAATCAGGAGATGTTCGCCGTCTGGCTGCAAAAATTAGCGACGTGGGAACAGACCACCACGCCATATCTCTTCCTGCACACCCCGGATATCGCGCAGGCACCTGAACTGGTCGATGCTCTCTGGCAGGCCTTGCAGGCTGCGGTACCGTCCGTGGGCAGCGCCCCCGTCATCCCACAACAATCTTCTCTTTTCTGATATCACCCCCTATCATAGTAAAGTGCCATCTGCCAAAAAACAGGGAGTTTGTATGGTCAGCGCGCTGTATGCGGTATTAGGTGCATTGCTACTGATTAAGTTTTCATTTGATGTTGTGCGCCTCAGAATGCAGTACCGCGTCTCTTACGGTGACGGCGGATTTTCCGAGCTACAAAGCGCTATCCGCGTTCACGGCAATGCGGTCGAATACATCCCGGTGGCGTTAATTTTGCTGCTGTTTATGGAGATGAATGGCGCAGAAACCTGGATGGTGCACATCTGTGGCCTGCTTCTGCTTGCCGGCCGACTAATGCATTATTACGGTTTTCACCACCGCCTGTTTCGCTGGCGTCGTTCCGGCATGAGTGCGACGTGGTGTTCACTTTTGCTGATGGTGCTGGCTAACCTTTGGTATATGCCGTGGGAGTTGGTTTTCTCCTTCCATTAGCGCACAATACGCCACTTTATTTTTCCCGGATTTTTTACGTTATGTCAGATCGCGACACGCTTTTTTCCGCGCCTATCGCCAGCCTGGGCGACTGGACCTTCGATGAACGGGTAGCCGAAGTCTTCCCGGATATGATCCAGCGCTCTGTTCCCGGTTATTCCAATATTGTCTCGATGATCGGCATGCTGGCTGAGCGATTCGTTCAACCCGGCACAAAGGTCTATGACCTGGGCTGTTCGCTTGGCGCGGCAACGCTGTCGGTACGTCGTAACGTTCACCACGAAGGCTGCCGGATCATTGCCGTGGATAATTCCCCGGCAATGGTTGAACGCTGCCGTCGCCATATTGATGCTTACAAAGCCCCTACCCCGGTGGACGTCGTAGAAGGTGATATCCGTGAGATTGAGATCAATAACGCGTCGATGGTGGTGCTGAATTTTACCCTGCAGTTCCTGGTGCCTGAAGACCGTCAGCGACTGCTGGACAAAATTTATCAAGGGCTGAACCCTGGCGGTGCGCTGGTCCTTTCCGAAAAATTCAGCTTTGAAGACGCCGAGGTTGGCGAACTGCTGTTCAATATGCACCACGATTTCAAGCGTGCGAACGGTTACAGCGAGCTGGAGATCAGTCAGAAGCGTAGCATGCTCGAAAACGTGATGCTCACGGACTCCGTGGAGACCCATAAAGCGCGTCTGCGTCAGGCAGGATTTGAGCATAGCGAACTGTGGTTCCAGTGTTTCAACTTTGGCTCCCTGGTGGCACTGAAAGCGGGGGTTCCTGCATGATTGAGTTCGGCAACTTCTATCAGCTGATTGCGAAAAACCACCTTTCCCATTGGCTGGAAACCCTGCCGGCGCAGATTGCTACCTGGCAGCGCGATCAGCAGCACGGCCTGTTAAAGCAGTGGTCAAATGCAGTGGAGTTTCTTCCTGAACTGACACCTCACCGTCTGGATCTGCTGCATAGCGTGACCGCAGAAAGCGCAGAGCCTCTTTCCGCCGGGCAGACTAACCGCATCGAAACGTTGATGCGAAACCTGATGCCCTGGCGCAAAGGACCGTTTTCACTTTACGGTGTGAACATCAATACCGAATGGCGCTCAGACTGGAAATGGGATCGCGTTTTGCCGCATCTGTCCGATCTGACCGGACGTACCATTCTGGATGTCGGCTGCGGCAGTGGTTACCACATGTGGCGCATGATTGGCGCAGGTGCGCATCTGGCAGTGGGCATTGATCCGATGCAGCTGTTCCTGTGCCAGTTTGAGGCAGTGCGTAAATTGCTGGGTAACGACCAGCGCGCACACCTGCTGCCGTTGGGCATTGAGCAACTGCCAGCCCTGAAAGCCTTTGATACCGTGTTTTCCATGGGTGTGCTGTACCACCGCCGTTCCCCGCTGGAGCATCTATGGCAGCTTAAAGATCAGCTGGTCAGCGGTGGCGAACTGGTGCTGGAAACGCTGGTTATCGAAGGTGATGAGAATGCGGTTCTGGTGCCGGGTGACCGTTACGCGCAAATGCGAAATGTCTACTTCATCCCTTCCGCGCTGGCACTAAAAAACTGGCTTGAGAAGTGCGGGTTTGTGGATGTACGCATTGCAGATGTCTGCGTGACGTCAATCGAAGAACAGCGCCGCACCGACTGGATGATTACCGAATCGCTGGAGCAATTCCTTGACCCGGCCGATCACAGCAAAACCGTTGAAGGCTATCCTGCGCCGATGCGTGCGGTGTTGATTGCCACGAAGCCGTAGCCTTTTAGCCGTTGGTGGCCAACGCAGCTGCGGCTTGAAATATGAAGGATAAAAAAAGGCCCCTGTTGAAATTGCAGGGGCCTGGTACAAGCAAGCATCATATTGGGCGACATGATGCGCGGTAAAAATCGGTACGTTGCTACACGTGATGACGCTCAATCAGCGACTTCATTTCCGCAACCGACTCTCCCTCTACACCGTAGCGTGAATACTCATCCGCTTCAGCATCTGTCGACATTGACAACCCTGTATTGCGATAACGCATGGGAGACGGCATCCACTTGCCTGCCGAGCTGTGAAGCTCCTCTACCCCGGCGTTTAAAAACCGTTCCAGATTGCTGGCACGGACACCCGCACCCGCCATTATTATTGGAACACCAGAATGGGCTTTTAGTTCCGTAATTAATTGCAGACCTTTTTCCGCAGAGGACTGCTGCCCCGATGTCAGAATGCGTGCCACGCCCAGTTCGGTAAGCGAATCAAATGCTTGCAGGGGGTCTTTGCACATATCAAATGCGCGATGGAAAGTCACTGCCATCCCTTTCGCGGCATCCATGACCTGGCGCATACGTGGCATATCGACCTGACCGTCTTCATCAAGCAACCCGATAACCAGCCCGGGAAATCCCAGTTCACGAACCAGAGTGATATCTTCAAGCATGGCACTGAACTCGCCCGACGTGTAACAAAAATCACCGCCGCGAGGACGAATAATCGGGTGAACGGGAATGGTGACGGCCTGACGGGCAGACTTCAACATGCCGTAGGATGGCGTCAGCCCACCCTCTTTGGGTGCCGCGCACAGTTCGATGCGATCAGCACCGTGTTTTTGCGCAGTCACGGCACACTCCACGCTGTAACAACAAATCTCCAGCAGTGCCATTTAATCCTCCTGAAAGCCCACTAAACAAATCATCATGACACGCCGCCCGTTTTTAGTCCCGGCGTTGACTCACAACTCTCACGCTTCACTGGCAACAATCTGCTCAATGGTCCACGGGTGAAACTTCACGGTGACCTGTCCGTCCGTGACGGCCAGCGTCGGGTTAGGTAAACGCTCGCGTTCGCCTTTGGGTGAACTCGTTTTGACACAAATCCCCGGTTTGCTTAAGCCTTCATCAGATAACAAGGCCAGTGCGCGCGCGTTCAGTGTTTCTGGCTCACCCGGCAGAACAATTTCGATATGCTCCCAGCCTTCGTGCGGATAACGTTTTTCCCCCGGCCACGGCAGTTCAATCACAGTGAATTGCCAGTGCGCTACCTTCACGGGTTCATGCAGTTTAAACAGGCATATTGGGCGACCGTTAATAATGTTCTCAGAGAGCAGCTCACCGCACTGTTCAAAACCTCGACGCCAGCGCTCGGCGGTCGCATTTTGATGACAGCGCAAAGAGATGTGATCCGCTTCAAGCGGTGCGATATCCAGACCAAGGCGGGTGGCAAGTTCTGTGAACGCCTGGGTGAAGCGCGGTAAATCTGCGGAAATATCATGCAGTTCGTCAATGGAATGCCAGTTCGCCATAAGTCAGTCTCTTTTCATGTCGCAAAGCCGCTAATTTACTCTGTTGCCCAGTTTTGACCAACCGCAGAATACGGCTTTTTATGACTGCATGATTATGCACGCCTTCTTAGCCTGGATTCTGAACAATCTTCGGCCCGCGCAATGCTGACGCCAGAGGGCATTTGCAGTATACTCCCGCCCTAAATTCTATAACTGGCGCGGGTGGTTGTGAGCCCGCATCAAAAAAGTAAGGTATCCAGGTGAATATTCAGGCTCTTCTCTCCGAAAAAGTCAGTCAGGCACTGATTGCCGCAGGTGCACCTGCGGATTGCGAACCGCAGGTTCGTCAGTCAGCAAAAGTACAGTTTGGCGACTATCAGGCTAATGGCGTGATGGCAGTGGCTAAAAAACTGGGCATGCCGCCGCGACAACTCGCTGAGCAGGTACTGACGCATCTGGATCTCACCGGTATCGCCAGCAAAACCGAAATCGCCGGTCCGGGCTTTATCAACATCTTCCTGGAACCTGCTTTCCTGGCAAGCCACGTTGACGCGGCGCTGAAATCTGACCGCCTGGGTGTCTCCCAGCCGGAAGCGCAGACCGTTGTGATCGACTACTCTGCCCCGAACGTGGCGAAAGAGATGCACGTGGGTCACCTGCGCTCCACCATCATTGGTGATGCTGCCGTGCGTACCCTCGAATTCCTCGGTCACAAGGTGATCCGCGCGAACCACGTGGGCGATTGGGGTACTCAGTTCGGTATGCTGATTGCTTACCTGGAAAAACAGCAGCAGGAAAACGCGGGTGAAATGGCGCTGGCCGATCTCGAAGGGTTCTACCGCGAAGCCAAAAAACACTACGACGAAGACGAAGCTTTTGCCGAGCGCGCGCGCAGCTACGTAGTAAAACTGCAGGGCGGCGACCAGTACTTCCTCGAGATGTGGCGCAAGCTGGTTGACATTACGATGTCTCAGAACCAACTCACCTATAACCGTCTGAACGTCACCCTAACCCGTGATGACGTAATGGGTGAAAGCCTCTATAACCCAATGCTGCCCGGCATTGTGGCTGACCTGAAGGCCAAAAATCTGGCAGTTGAGAGCGAAGGCGCAACGGTCGTGTTCCTTGATGAGTATAAAAACAAGGAAGGTGAACCGATGGGCGTGATCATCCAGAAAAAGGATGGCGGCTATCTCTACACCACTACCGATATCGCCTGTGCAAAATACCGTTACGAAACGCTGCATGCCGACCGCGTGCTGTACTACATCGACTCCCGTCAGCACCAGCACCTGATGCAGGCGTGGACCATCGTGCGTAAAGCCGGTTACGTGCCGGATTGCGTTCCGCTGGAACACCATATGTTCGGCATGATGCTCGGTAAAGACGGCAAGCCGTTCAAAACCCGTGCGGGCGGTACCGTGAAGCTGTCCGACCTGCTGGACGAAGCGCTGGAACGCGCCCGTCGCCTGGTGGCGGAGAAGAACCCGGATATGCCTGCCGATGAGCTGGAAAAACTGGCGAATGCCGTGGGTATCGGTGCGGTTAAATACGCGGATCTTTCCAAGAACCGGACCACCGACTATATCTTCGACTGGGATAACATGCTGGCGTTTGAAGGCAACACCGCGCCGTACATGCAGTATGCCTACACCCGTGTGCTCTCTGTATTCCGTAAAGCCAATATCGACGAAAGCGTACTGGCGAATGCTGCCGTGACCATCACTGAAGATCGCGAAGCGCAGCTGGCAGCGCGTCTGCTGCAGTTTGAAGAGACACTGACGGTTGTGGCGCGAGACGGAACACCGCACGTGATGTGTGCTTACCTGTACGATTTGGCAGGCCTGTTCTCCGGCTTCTACGAGCACTGCCCTATCCTGTCTGCGGAAAGCGACGCGGTACGTAACAGCCGCCTGAAGCTGGCGCAGCTCACGGCGAAGACCCTGAAGCTGGGTCTGGATACCCTGGGTATCGAAACCGTAGAACGCATGTAATACAAAAAACCCGGCAAGCGCCGGGTTTCTTTTTTCACACCGTTAACGATAGTTAACGATGACAGCGTTACTCTGAACTTTCAGCGCCGGAATCAAACGCCCTCCACCCGGTACTTCCCAGATAAAACGCAAAGGTTCGATGGCCGGCACGCCATTAAATGCCTGTGTGGTGCCGTTCTCTCCGTCAATTTCCGTGCAGCGAGTCTGAGAGCAGAGACGTACCCGCAACCCTGCTGGCGTTGGGCCAATCAGCCTGTAGTTCCACACCACAAGCCCCATCTGGCCGGAAACCGGCTCAGAGGGCGATAACGGGTTTGATGACATGGCAACCCCGCGATTGCTGAGGGTCACGCCCATGCTGCTCGCCTGCCAGGTCCCTTCCCCGGCAGCCTGCGCCACCAGCGGGAAGAATAAGATCCATAACCACTTACGCATTATTTTCCTCCAATCGTCGCGGTCATGCGGATATGACGGTTATCCGACAGCTCCATATTTGACAGCACGACCAGTTGGTTCAGGCTACGACGCAGGAAGCGCGACAGCAGCGGACGCAGCGCATGGTTAACCAGCAGCACCGGCGGTGCTCCCAGCATCTCCTGACGCGCCAGCGCCTCCTGCGTTTGCGCCAGCAGGCGGTCCGCCAGACCCGGTTCCAGCCCGCCGCCACCCTGCAAGGCCTGCAGCAGCAGACGTTCAAGCGGCGTATCGAGACCAATAACCTGCACTTCTCCGGTTCCAGGGAACCACTGCTGGGTAATCGCTCGCCCCAGCGCCACGCGCACCACCGCGGTAAGCTCATGCGGATCGTTTTGTAACGGCGCATGTTCGGCAAGGGTTTCCAGAATGGTACGCATATCGCGGATCGGTACTTTCTCGTCGAGCAGGTTTTGCAACACTTTGTGCAGGGTAGTCAACGTCAGCACGCCCGGCACCAGATCTTCCGTCAGCTTCGGCATCTCCTGCGTGACGCGGTCAAGGAGCTGCTGCGCTTCCTGACGTCCAAACAGCTCTGCCGAGAATTGGCCAATCAGGTGATTAAGATGGGTTGCCACCACGGTACTGGCTTCGACTACCGTATACCCCTGAATTTGCGCCTGCTCTTTCAGCGCACTTTCAATCCAGATCGCGGCCAGACCAAAAGCCGGATCGATGGTTTGCTCGCCTGGCAATGTGCCTGCGGCGGTGCCGGGGTTAATCGCCAGCCAGCGTCCCGGATAGGCATCGCCGCTGCCGATTTCAACGCCTTTCATCAGGATGCGATAGCGCGCGGGCGGCAGGTCCATATTGTCGCGGATGTGTACCACCGGCGGCAGGAAGCCCATGTCCTGGGCGAATTTTTTACGGATACTGCGGATGCGGCCAAGCAGTTCGCCATCCTGCTGGAAATCGACCATCGGGATCAGGCGATACCCAACTTCCATACCCAGCGAATCTTCCAGCTGAACGTCATTCCAGGTCGCTTCGACAGCCTGGGTGTTCTCCGGCATTTTAACCGCAACAGGCTCGGCTGCCGGTTGGGTTTCACGCCCTCGCATCCACCAGGCAAGACCCAGCAGTGCCGCAGTGAACAGCAGGAACACGAGGTTTGGCATACCTGGGACCAGACCGAGTAACCCCAGTACCGCAGCGGCCAATAGCATGACGCGCGGGTTACTGAAGAGCTGGCCGACCATCTGCTCGCCAACGTCCTGATCGGTACTCACGCGGGTCACAATCACACCCGCCGCCGTGGAGATAACCAGCGCCGGGATCTGCGCGACCAGACCGTCACCGATGGTCAGCAGCGTATAACTCTCTGCCGCGTGGCCCATGTCCATGCCATGTTGCAGAACACCGACCAGCAGGCCACCCACCACGTTGATCACCATGATCAGAATGCCCGCGATGGCGTCACCGCGCACAAACTTACTCGCACCGTCCATGGAGCCGTAGAAGTCCGCTTCCTGCGTCACTTCCGCACGGCGTTTTTTCGCTTCATCTTCCGCGATAAGACCGGCGTTCAGGTCGGCATCAATCGCCATCTGCTTGCCTGGCATCCCGTCCAGCACAAAGCGCGCGCCCACTTCGGCGATACGCCCTGCACCCTTGGTGATAACCATAAAGTTGATGATTACGAGGATCACAAACACCACGATACCGATGGCGAAATTACCGCCTACCAGGAAGTGGCCGAAGGCCTCAACCACTTTACCCGCCGCAGCCGCACCCGTATGACCTTCCATCAGAATGATACGCGTGGAGGCCACGTTCAGCGCCAGTCGCAGCAAGGTGGTAAACAGCAGAATGGTCGGGAACGCCGCGAACTCAAGGGTACGCTGGGTGAACATCGCCACCAGCAGCACCATGATGGACAACGCAATGTTGAATGTGAAAAGCAAATCGAGGATGAATGCCGGGAGCGGCAGTACCATCATCGACAGAATTAGCAGGATGAGAATCGGCCCGGCAAGGATCTGCCATTGGGTCGATTTCAGGTTGCCGGGCAGGCGCAACATTGCCACCAGATTAGCCATCAGTGTCCTTCTCGTTCAAAAAATCCAGCGCTTCAGGCACCGGAAGGTTCTCAGGTTTCACAGGTCGTTGTCCGCCAGCCAGACGCCAGCGCTTCAACTGCCATACCCAGGCCAACACTTCCGCCACGGCGGCGTAGAGTTGTCCGGGGATCTGTTGTCCAATTTCCGCATGGCGGTATAAGGCACGCGCCAGCGGAGGGGCTTCCAGGATAGGTACACGGTGTTCAGTACCAATCTCACGAATGCGAAGTGCTATCAGACCCGCCCCTTTCGCCACCACTTTCGGCGCGCTCATTTTGTTTTCGTCATAGCGCAGCGCAACGGAATAGTGTGTCGGGTTGGTGACGATCACGTCAGCTTTTGGCACGTCTTCCATCATGCGTCGACGGGCAGCGGCGCGCTGCATCTGGCGGATACGCCCTTTGACGTGCGGGTCACCTTCCATCTGTTTGTATTCGTCACGGATATCCTGGCGTGACATGCGCAGTTTCTTGAAGTGGGTATAAAGCTGGAAGATCACGTCAAAACCCACCATCGGAATAATGCTGAGCACCACCAGCAGCGCGCAGAGTCCGACCAGGTTCAGCGCATTGCTCATTGCGGTGAGGGGGGATTCACTGATAAGACGCATCATTTCCGGCCAGTGGTACCAGAGGTAAAACCCCGCTGAACTCCCCATCAGTACCGATTTGAGAATGGCTTTGAGCAACTCCGCCCCGGTCTGCGCAGAGAACATTTTCGCAATGCCCGGCAGCGGGTTCAGTTTGGAAAATTTCGGCTGCAGCGATTTGGCACTAAAGACCAGACCACCCAGCATCACCGGCGAAACCAGCGCGACCAGCACAACCCCTGTAATCAGCGGCAGCAGTGCAACCATCGCCCCTTTTATTAGCTGGATAATCTGGCTGAGGATCAGATTCGGGTCATTGACCATGCTGTGGTCAAAACGTAAGCCAGTAGACAACATTCCCGCCAGTTTGCGGGCGAGCGACTCCCCACCCCACCAGATAATGCACACCCCTACGATAAGGATCAGCAGGGAAGTCAGTTCTCGGGATCGGGGGATCTGCCCTTCCTCACGCGCCTTTTCTAGTCGGTGGGGTGTGGGGGCTTCCGTTTTGTCGTCGTTCTCTTCTGCCACAGTGCATGCCCAACCTATTAAGTCACGGGTATCATGCCAGTGCAGCGAAAATCCAATGGCGGGAAAAGCCCGTTTATTCGGGCTCTTTTCAGTGATTTTGTCGTAAACCGCCTCAGACGGTGTTAACCCTCTGAGGCGGAATGGACAATCAGAAGCCGAGGCTGTCGAGCAGATCGTCCACCTGGTCCTGGCTTGCTACCACGCCCGCTTTGCTGGCGTCGAGCTGTGGACCATTGAGCAGGCTTTCGTTCTCGCGTTTTGGGCGGGCTGCAGGCTCTGGAATATTCTCCAGCAGCACCATCAGCAACTGACGTTCAATCTCCTGGATAACATCCATCATGCGCTTGATAACCTGACCGGTCAGGTCCTGGAAATCCTGCGCCATCATGATGTCCAGCAGTTGTGCGTTGGTGAAGCTGGTATGGCCAGGAACATCCCCCAGGAACTGACGGGTATCGGTAACCAGTTCACGGGCGTCCGCCAGTTCGATCGGATTCTCAAACCACTCATCCCAGCGTTTTGTCAGCGCTTTCGCGCCCTTTTCCATCGCGTCCTGGTGCGGTTGTGACGCTTCAACGCTGTTCAGCGCACGTTCAGCCGCCTGAGCAGTCATCTGCACGACATAGTCCAGGCGATCACGCGCATCAGGAATGGCTTCCGCCGCTTCGGCAATCGCCTGATCCAGCCCCAGTTCACGCAGGCTGTCACGCAGCATGCGCGTCAGGCTGCCGATGCGTACGATGATATCGCTCGGCGAGTGTTCTTCAACGGGTTTCATAGCAGGTTGCATCATAACCAACACCTCACATGCCGAGTTTCTCGAAGATCTTGCCGAGCTTCTCTTCCAGGGTCGCAGCAGTGAATGGCTTCACCACGTAGCCGCTTGCGCCCGCCTGTGCAGCGGCAATGATGTTCTCTTTTTTCGCTTCTGCGGTGACCATCAGAACCGGCAGAGACGCCATGCCCGCATCTGCACGAATGGTTTTCAGCAGTTCCAGACCATCCATGTTTGGCATGTTCCAGTCGGAGATAACAAAACCAAACCCACCCGCCTGCAGTTTGTTCAGCGCATCAACACCATCTTCTGCTTCTTCAACGTTGTTGAAGCCCAGCTCCTTCAGCAGGTTGCGTACAATGCGACGCATGGTGGAAAAGTCATCCACAACCAAAAACTTAAGCTCTTTATCCGCCATCTAATTCTACTCCTGAGTCAAATACGTATTGCCTGTCCGGCACTGATTTTCGCCAACATCTGCTGGCTTACCTGGCTAAGATCGACCACTTCGCTCACGCCACCCATATTGATGGCCTCGCGCGGCATGCCGAACACCACACAACTTGCTTCATTCTGCGCAATCGTCCAGGCGCCAGCCTGGTGCATTGCAAGCATTCCGGCGGCACCATCGTTGCCCATCCCCGTCAGGATCACCCCAACGGCGTTGCGCCCCGCATGTTTCGCCACCGAATGAAACAGCACATCCACCGACGGACGGTGCCGGTTGACCGGCGGCCCGTCATGAATTTTGATTTGATAGTTAGCGCCGCTGCGCGCCAGCTCCATATGTTTGTCACCCGGCGCAATATACGCATGCCCCGGGAGCACGCGTTCGCCGTCTTCCGCCTCTTTCACGCTGATCTGACACAGCTTGTTCAGACGTTCAGCGAACGAGCGGGTAAAGCCAGGCGGCATATGCTGAGTGATCAGAATACCCGGACTTGAAAGCGGCAATGGCTGGAGTACATGACGAATTGCCTCTGTTCCCCCGGTTGACGCCCCAATCACCAGCAGTTTTTCCGAGCTGAGCAATGGACCCGCCTTCAACGTTGCCGGTGCAACCATCGGTTTGTGAGCGGCGAGTTTCGCTCGCGATGCGGTACGGATCTTCTCTGCGATCATCTCGCTGTAGGCCAGCATTCCTTCACGAATGCCGAGCTGCGGTTTGGTGACAAAATCCACCGCCCCTAACTCCAGCGCGCGCAGCGTGATTTCCGATCCTTTTCCCGTCAGGGAGGAGACCATCACCACCGGCATCGGGCGCAGTCGCATTAATTTTTCCAGAAAATCTATGCCATCCATGCGCGGCATCTCGACATCCAGCGTTAGCACATCGGGGTTATATTTTTTAATTAAATCCCGCGCTACCAGCGGATCCGGCGCTGTTGCCACCATCTCCATGTCGCTGTGGCTATTGATGATTTCAGTCATTATCTGGCGCATCAGCGCCGAATCATCGACAGACAATACCCTGATTTTACTCATGCTTTTTCCTTACTCAGCGCATATACCGTTTGCCCACGCAGGCTAAACTCACGCACGAGGTTGCTGAAGTTTTCCGAGTGCCCGGCAAACAGTAAACCGTCAGGCTTGAGCAACGGAACAAACCGACGCAGAATGTCCTGTTGCGTCGTTTTATCAAAATAGATCATGACGTTACGGCAAAAAATAGCGTCAAAAGGTCCCGGCACGTTGTACTGCTTATCCAGCAGGTTAACGGGCGCAAATTCGACGCAGTTCGCCAGTTCCTGGCGTACGCGTACCAGGCCTTCATGTGGACCGGTTCCACGCATGAAATAACGCTGTAGCTGTTGCGGTGACAGCGTTTTCAACTCATCCTGGCGATAAACACCGTTACGCGCCTTCTCCAGTACCTCGGTGTCGATATCGCTGGCGTAGACTTTCCAGCGTCCGGGTGCCATGCCCAGGGTATCGGCAAGGGTGATTGCCAGCGAGTACGGCTCTTCACCCGTCGAGGCTGCCGCGCTCCAGACGCGATACTCCCCGGTGCGGCGACGCGCGTGCTCTGCCAGGACCGGGAAGTGGTGCGCTTCACGGAAAAACGCCGTCAGGTTCGTGGTTAATGAGTTAATAAAAGCCTGCCACTCGGCGCTGTTCTGGTTCGCTTCGAGCATGCTCAGATAGCGACCAAAGTCATCCAGCCCCAGCGTACGCAAGCGCCGCACCAGACGGTTGTAAACCATGTCTCGCTTATGATCCGCAAGCACGATCCCCGCACGCTGGTAGATTAACTGACATATCCGACGGAAATGCGCGTCGGACAGCGCGAGGCGCTGTGTCATCTGCAACAATAATGACGTTTGCCCGGAGGGCATTGGTGATGTCATAGCGCCTTCTTAATTACATTCAGGATACAACTGGCACGGCCTGCGACCGCCCGACTTCTGTTACTGCTTCAACGTGCTCTTTCACATTAAATACCGCGACCAGTCCGGTGAGATGATCCGCCTGGCTGGCCAGCTGATCGGTTGCCGCTGCCGCTTCCTCAACTAACGAGGCGTTCTGTTGCGTGACCTGATCCATCTGACTGACTGCCTGAGCAACCTGCTCAATCCCGCGACGCTGTTCGTCCGACGCCGAGGCAATTTCGCCCATGATGTCGTTCACCCGCGTGACAGAGGTGACGATCTCGTGCATGGTTTGTGCCGCCGTATCGACCAGCGTAGAGCCCTGCTGGACGCGTGAAACCGACTCTTCTATCAGCACCTTAATCTCTTTCGCCGCGTTGGCACTTCGGCTTGCCAGGTTACGCACTTCACCCGCCACCACCGCAAAACCACGACCCTGTTCACCGGCGCGCGCCGCTTCGACAGCGGCATTGAGCGCCAGAATGTTGGTCTGGAACGCGATACCGTCAATCACGCTGATGATGTCACCAATTTTCTGCGAACTGGTGGCAATCTCCTGCATGGTGCTCGCAACATGAGACGCCTGATCCCCACCCTTTTTCGCCGTCATTGCTGCCTGTTTCGACAGGTCAGACGCCTGACGCGCGTTATCAGCGTTCTGACTTACCGTCGCAGTCAGTTGCTCCATACTGGCTGCCGTCTGCGCCAGGGAGGCCGCCTGCTGCTCGGTACGGGACGAGAGATCGTTATTGCCTGCCGCAATCTCTGAAATCCCGGTGTGCATGGCATAACTGCCCTGACGCACATCGGATACCGTTTCCCGCAGCGATCCCTGCATCGCCTTCAGGCTGGCAAAGATCGCCGAAATTTCGTTCTTGCCATAAACCGCCACCGGACGCGCCAGATTCCCCTTCGCAATACTGTCGAAGTGGCTGCTGATAATCGCCAGCGGCTGCACAATCATTTTGCGAGACCAGATCAGTGCCCCGCCGGTCAGAAGCGCCGCCAAAATCACCACCACGGCAAAAATCACGCCGGACATGTGGTAGCTCATTTTGCTGTCTTCCTCTGCACGTTGAACAAACTGGTTAATATCCTGCTGCCACGCGTTAAAGCTGCCATCAAACGCCGCCTGAGACGCCTGAACCGGTGCGGTCATAAAATCTGACAGCTGGTTGTTCTCAAGCCAGGTTGCCTGGTGGTCCAGATCGCTGTACCACTGTTCAAAGTTCTTTTTCATGGCAGCCTTTAGCGTTTTCTCTTTCTCGCTAACGGCTTCCTGCGCCGTAAAGGCTTTAAACTGCCCGTCTGCCTGTTTCAGGCTGTCACGCGCGGTCGCCATCAGCGCTTTGATGTCATCCGGCGGATAACTCAGCGCGGTTAAGGTTCCCGCCTTATTCAGCACAGTGCTTGCCTGCAACAGCACGGCACGCGTTTGTGCCAGTGCGGAGCGCTGCTGATTACTCGCCTCAACTTCCTGCAAATTCTGATAGCCATCGCGAAACGCCCAAAAAGACAACCCGTTACTGCCAACCTGCAACACACCGCAAAGGATCAGAATCAAAAACAGTGTGGTCGAGATACGAATACGATTTAACATCCACGCTCCCATCAAGCGGCAAGCAGCCGCGGTTTAATTGTCAGTCAAAATGTTTCCCAGTTTTCATCTTGTCCGGTCGTCGCAGCACGGGTACGGGTTGCCGCTGATTCTGCAGCGGGCACACGATAGGTGGCTTGCGGGGTGACCGTGTTTCCAGCGAGTGAAGCGAGACGAAACGCCGAGACGGCCATCTTCAGACGGCTCGCCTGGTCTTCCAGGGCAGCAGCAGCCGCAGCGGACTCCTGCACCAGCGCGGCGTTTTGTTGTGTCACGCGATCCATTTCCGATACCGCCAGAGCAACCTGGTCGATACCACGACTCTGCTCGTCAGATGCAGAGGCGATTTCACCCATGATGTCCGTTACGCGAGTAACAGCATTCACGATGTCATTCATGGTTTCCCCGGCACTTTCTACCAGCACGGAGCCGGTATCCACGCGGGAAACGGAATCTTCAATCAACGCTTTGATCTCTTTCGCCGCATTGGCACTGCGACTGGCGAGGTTACGCACTTCACCCGCGACCACGGCAAACCCACGCCCCTGCTCGCCCGCACGTGCCGCTTCCACGGCGGCGTTCAGCGCAAGGATGTTGGTCTGGAAAGCAATGCCATCGATGACGCTAATGATGTCGGCGATTTTCTTCGAGCTGTCGGCGATTTCGTGCATGGTTTTCACCACGCCATCCACCACGCGACCACCACGTTGCGCCGTCTCAGAGGCACTTTCAGCCAGTTGAGAAGCCTGACGGGCGTTATCGGCGTTCTGCTTCACGGTCGCGGTAAGTTGTTCCATGCTGGCGGCCGTCTCTTCCAGGGCGGATGCCTGCTCTTCAGTACGGGAAGAGAGATCGTTATTCCCCAGCGCAATTTCGCTGGTGCCGGTATAGATAGCCTCCGACCCGTTTCGCACGTTGGCGACGGTTTCAATTAATGAACGCTGCATATGGTCAACGCTGTTGGCCAGTTCGGTGATCTCATTGCGCCCGGAAACGGTCAGCGTTTTGGTCAGGTCGCCACCGGCAATTTCACGAATGTGGGCAATGACGCGGCCGAGAGGGTTCAGCAGGATATGGCGAATGCCGTACCAGACCGCGACCAGCACAATGACCAGCGCCAGCGCCATCACGGCCATCTGCCATTTCGCAAAGCGATAGTCATTCTGGCTTTCGGTAAAGGCCGAGTGATACAGATCGCTACTGACCTTCGCATATTCCCCCAGCGCCGCGCCGAGTGCGTTTTGCATCCCTTGCGTTGGCTGCGCGAAATAGGCGTCCATGTTGCCGCTTTCCAGGAACTGAATCAGCTCCGTGAGACCGGCATTGTAGGCGTTGTATTTTTCGTCAATATTCTGGCTCACCTGCTCCATAGCGGGCTGCGGGGGGATCTTTTTGAAGGCGTCGTAATGTTTTGCGGCGTCAGCGAGAGTAGCACGGGCATTTTTCAACAGATCGGTTTTCGCGCTGCTCTGCTGATTATTCGGATCCATCATCATGCGCGCGGACGAGCGGCTCAGATTGATACGCGTTTGCAGCATCAGATCCCACGTCGACGTGAGTTCACTCTGCTGCAGGCGGAGATCGTTCGAGGCCGCGAAACTGTCCTGGTTCTGTTTTAATGACGAGAAAAAAAGCCCGCCGGAGATGAGCTGAAGAAGTGCGAAAATGACCAGCACCATCATGAGCATTGTGACAACGCGGATACGGTTCAACATACAACACCTTCTCATAGATTTATTAACGGTGTTATCGGCACTGCCCACAGGAACTTTACATTTGAGAAAGGGAAAAGCGCGGGGTTAAAACGCCACGTCGACAATCAGCGTATCGGTGTAGGTTCCGGCGGGGGGCGTGGCCTGATTGGTCAGGACTTTCGCGGTGTAGTTGTAGGTGCGCAGTAAACCATCAGTACTGACCTGCGACGATACCGCGCTGGACCAGCGCTCGCTGCCGCTTCCCCCCCAGCGGTTACTGGTGGCTTCTTTATAGATGTCGTAGCTCATAAAGTTGCTACCATTCACCATACGCCGTACGTTGTTCAGCGCGTTGGCACCGTTATTGATGCCGATGGTATACGAACTTCCTTTGGTGCAGGTGACGGCAATCGCCTGTGAGACGGTGGGGAAACTTTGTACCAGCGGCGCGCTATTGAAGCTCACGTCTGGCGTGGTCATCGCGCTGCAGTCATTGGTGACGGTCATATCTAACAGGATGGTGGTTGTCGAGGTTCCCGTCTGATTGATTGTGCAAATGCCGAGCGCGCCCACGGAGCACACGCTGTAGTTAATGCTGAAGGTTAACTGCACCTGATATGGCCCGGCAGTGACGTTTTGCCCGGCGACGGTGCGAAAATAGAGCGGAATGTTGTACTGCTTTGACCCCAGCAGCCCCAGCAAGGTATTCCCACTCCAGGTATACGATTTACTTATCTGTACCTCGCTGCTGCTTGCGCACCCCGATAGACCGCACAATCGCGTGGGGATCACGTCCGTAATGGTCGCATTATCCGTCCGTTTCATGGTGGCCCGACTGCTGCCCGAGACCGATGCCGAGCTATAGGTCAGCGTCACGGAGTCGCTGGTCAACAGATTCAGTATGGCATCGCACGCCACCACCAGCGTGCCCGTGGTTTCGACCTCTCCGCTTCCGCTGAGTGCGAACGAGGTAACGCTACCAAACGACGCATTGACCGTGCTGATGTTACACGCCGCCCAGCCGCTGCCAGAGAACAGCAACAACATCAACAGCAGCAAGCGTTTCACTGTCCCTCCCGACAAACCAGAGGACCGTAGGTTTGCAGTTTGTGTTGCGGATTGGCACTCACCGTCAGCGTGACCGAGCAGTGCTTTCCGTCAGGGGTGATAACGTCGAGCGGGTTCACATCACTGAGATTTTCCAGCCAGGCGATACCGTCATACCCTACCACCGCATTGCTACGCGATGCGCGTCGGACCTGGCTTCCCACCGGAATAGCCTGTCCCTGCGCATCATGCAGAATAACGCTCGCCACCCGCTCCTGTTCCATCGGGAAATCGACCAGGTAGCCGCTATGGCGGCGGATCGCAATCCGGTGTTCGGTCTCTTTCAGCCGAGTATCCGCAGGCAAATTCAGCGTATCAATCCGGTAACTGGCCGGATAATACGCCGACACCCCGCTCACCAGCAGATAACCGTTGTTATTGGTTTTACCGACGGGCTGGTTCTCGTAGCTGACCGGGACGTCCGGGTGACCATCGGTACTGATGACCACAAAGGCATCGTTGATCTTGTTGGCCGCAAACAGCTCGCCGTCCATCAGAACAATCGCCCCCATCGCCTCGCCCCACCAGGTCATGTTGTCCTTTTCACCATAACCGCCTCCCTGTAGCTCAATGTTGTTATTGCGCCAGCCCAGCGTTCCCTGCTGATAGTCACTGGCTTTCGACTGGTTAGCCCATGCCATGTTCCAGCTAAACCCGCCGTCGGAAGGCATCGAGTGGTTATAGTTGATGCGCTGCGTGCTGCCCGCATCCGGGGTGTTTTCGAAAGTGACGGCGGCGCTGTCACGCGCCCCCAGCGGCACCTGCAGCGACAACGCCACCGTCCAGTCTCCCCGCTGCTGGTCCCGGCTTGCCGCCAGATAAATACTGCTCGCACCCCACAGATTACGGCTCCAGGAGAGATTCAGCAGCTCGGTTTTTTGACTGTCGAAGCTCTCTACGCCGATCCAGGCGGCGCCAATATTGCCGTACTGCCCCAGATTAAAGGTGAGAGAATACTGATCCGTATTGCGACTAAAACTGGCGATGGGTTTGTCATTTTCGTCATAGACCGTCGGCTGGTCGTAGAGAGCCAGATTGCCAAAGCCGCGATCGCGCCGCGTGTGCTGGGTTGCCACGCTAAACTCGCTGGTGCTGTACTGGTAACCCCAGTTGATTTGCCCGCCTGCATCACCGCGCATGCGGCTTTGCGAGTAAGAGGTATTCACCACGCCAAACTGTCCGAGTTTAACCACAGTGCCAGCGCCCCCCAACGCCAGCTCTTGTGCCCCTTCCGCATGCCCCTCCAGCGTGAGCCAGTCCGTCAAACCATAACGATATGAGCCGCTGCCTGCCGCAGGGCCGTAGTCAAAATTCCTGATGCCATAATTACGCCGCAGGCTTCCCAGCGTCACGGCCCCGCCGCTCAGGCCTTGTTTTAACAAATCACTGGTGACATAAAACGGTAGCGTGGTACTTACCTGACGACCCAATGCATCGGTGGTGACCAGCACCGCATCCCCAGCACCGTTGATATAGGGCAGATTAGTCAGCGTAAATGGCCCCGGCTGGAGCTGAGTTGAGCCGGACCGATAGCCATTAATAAAGAGATCAACCGAGGTGGGTACCGCGGCTTCTCCCGAAAATTCGGGTAGCGGCCATGTGACCAGGTCCGGACGCAGGGAGAAATCCCGTCCGTAACTTATCCCGCCCATACGTACGCTGGTACTCCAGCTCAGGGCGTCGCTGATCACATCCCCGGCACTCCAGGAAATCGCCTCATCCTCATTTGTGAATAGCAGAGTGGTGTCATAGCGGACATATCCTTCCTGCTGACCATTATCCCCGGTGAAATTTTCCCGGGCGTAGCCGGTAGAGGAAAACGAGCCGTTCTCGTTAAAGTAGCGGAATTCGTGCCAGAGCGACGCCTGACCACCAAGATGTTCCGTGTGGTTGGTGTAGAGATCATAATTCAGCAATGCCCCGCGTCCAAAGTGCGGTTTGCTCTGCGCCGTTTGTGTGCTGAACGGCGTCACGCGGGTCGTGACCCAGTCGCGGGGAACGGTCAGCAATAACCGTTGCGCAGCGCTGTCATACTCCACCCTAACCTGAGAAAGCGAAGAGAGATTAACGTCCCCGGTTGGTACATGCTCAGGGGGAAGCCCTGCGCGTAACAAATCTGCGCTGGAGATATAGAAAGCGCCTTTACGTTGCGTCACAGGCACCACCAGACCGGTATCGTAGTGGTTCAGCACGAGGGCGAGCTGGAAGACCGCCTCATCATTGATCGCCTGAGCCTGGGGGGGCGGCGGTAAACTGTCGTCGCCGGTTTCAGCCCAGGAAGTGGTACTGACGCAAAGCAGTATCATCATCGCCGGTTTTAGTTGACGGGCGTCGACTGCCATTGTGCGTCCCTGGCATTAATTTGCGCACTCATCCGGTCTGGCTGGCGAACCCCGGCGGGTATTGGCCAACTGCGGGTGCTGCCGGGGAGAACGTAACCCAGTAGTCCATCCGCTACCGTGTGTTTCCGACCTCCCTGCTCCAGCGCCACCTGGCTCAGCCTGACATGGACATCACCCCGATTTCTGACCTCCAGCGCCGGCTGCCCCTCCGCGCGCGTCACCCGCCAGCTCAGGTTTTGGGTTTCCGCCAGCGCGTGATGCGCGCCTTCTTTGATGGTCGGGATCCCCTGTCCATACACAAACAAAGGGATGGAGTAACGCATCTGCAATTTGAGGCCGATGGCAGGTTCGGCTTTTGTATCAGGCTGAGGGATTTCATCTACGATAATGCGGTAAGCCTGTTCGACACCAGCGGGAACAGAAGCCTGTTTGATAAGGCGAATAAGCTGCTTGCTGCCAGTACCAATCGTGACGATGGGCGGGCTGGCGACCACGTCCTGCTGAGAGGTATAACGCTCGTGTCCGTCCTCCTGCTTCCAGCGCACGATGCGGACCTGCATCGTCGTGGCGCTGTTTCCCTGATTCTGGATCCACAGTTCCGTGGCGTTGGCGTCTGCAGCAAGCCACGGATCGATCGGCCAGAGCAGAATAGTCGCCGCCGCCTGCACCTGGCCGGTTACCGCAGCCATACCCAACGCACCCGCCAGACATATCGGTCTGAAAAATGGCTTCATCAACACTCTCCCTTTATTACCATGACAAGGTCACGGTGAGTTGATCGGAATAGGTTCCTGCCGGGCTAAATCCGGTCAGTAGCGCCACGCCAAAAAGCGGCAGCGCGATGTTATTGCTGTTGGTATACGTCACCGGTATTGCCTGGTTTACGCCAATTTCGCTGTTCGCGGCCAGCGAGCTGCTGCTGTAGAGCCGGTACGGCACCAGTTCTGTTGCACCGGACCGCTTCATTCGACGCACGGATGAATAATTTTGACCACCATTAATGCTCATGCTCAGCGCCACGCCCGGCGTACAGGCGATAGACAACGCCCCGTTTGGCACAAAGCTGGTGCTGACCGGCGCGCTCTCGACGCCGTTATGGGTGCCAAAATCCAGCATACCGAGAAGCCCTCCGCTGCCGGTGGCCACCGCGCATCCCGGTACTATCGTCGCGCTGACCTTAAAGGACTGTGATGTCACCGCGTCCGCAGAGGGCATCACGAGCAATCCGACAATCAGCGCGAAAAAAGGCTGCACGCGTCCCTCTGCGCGTTTGCGCAGACCTGTGAGAGTTGCCTTCATGGCGGTTCGGGACTAATAGGTGACGCTGACGTTAATCGTGTCGGTGTAGGTTCCCGGGACGACCGTCACGCTGTTACCACCGCCGGTAATACGCCCGTAGAGGGTGTAGCTATCCACGCCTCCGGCCGTAGAGGCGATCGGCAACGCGGCGTTATTGGCAATCACGGTGTTAAACCCGCTGTCGCTGTACAGGCTATAAGCCACGCCCTGTGCCGCGTTGGCTGTATTAACCAGATAGCGTTCAGGCGTACCCGGCGAACCGACAACGGAGCCGGGCGCGGTGGAGTGGGTATTACCGGTGATCGCGACCGTATAGCTTGCGGTCGTACATTGAATGGTGAAGGTGTTTCCGCCGCTGGCGCCGCTCAACTGCGTCGTAAGAGTGGAAAAGGTAGCCGGATGGGTACCGAAATCGAGCGTACCGAAGTTAATGCCACTTTGCGCGGGCGATCCGTTTATCAAACAACCGTTTGTCAGCGTCAGCGTCGCGCCGATGGTGCCGCTGCTGGTAACGGCCAGCGCCTGATGGGCCGTTGTTGCAGTCAGTAAGCTGCCTGCGCAGATCAACAGGAGTTTTCTTTTCATTTACACCCTCCAGAAGACGTCTCCGTTCCCTTGCCGCATTTTATTTTTGTCGTTCAAGATGTTAGCCCCGCTTAAGGTTCCTTTGAGGGGGGTTATTGAGAATTTAGTTTATGGATATCGCTTCTACCACCTGCCCCATGACGCATAAGCCGAATGTCTTATTGACGAGGTATTTCTATAAATAACAGTCAGTTGAACTCTAAAAAACAGAGATTTTATTTTATCCACAGAGAATATATCCGCAATAATGTGATATTGATCACAATATATCGTCAGTGAATTAACAACAAAATTAATAAAACTTAAAAAGGAGTTGTATCCCCCTACACTTTGCGTCAATTTATGTGCCGAATAATTTCCCGCGTCGTAATAAAAAATTTATATGTATCGACTCGGGCTACATCTAAAGCGCATAGAGGGTCTTTTTTCGTGGCAAGTGCAAACAAACTCACACTCTTCATCGTGATTTTCATGCTGGCGGGTATTCTTTCAGGGGCAGCAATTCATGAGTACGCATCTGCGGATGCTATTAAAGCCTGGTCGGATAATATTACCCTTCTGACCGATATCTTCCTTCGCCTGATCAAAATGGTGATTGCACCTTTGGTCTTCAGCACGTTAACCGTCGGCATCATGAAACTGGGTGAAACCTCCACCATTGGCCGCGTTGGCGGCAAAGCGATGGTGTGGTTTATCAGCTCATCCGTGCTGTCTATTCTGGTGGGGCTGTTTATCGTCACGCTCGAGCATCCGGGAAGCGGTCTGAACCTGACGATCCCAACCGAGGCCGTCGATACCGGTCTGGCCGTTGGGGGCATGACGCTGAAAGCCTTCCTGTCTCACACCATTCCAACCAGTATCGCAGGGGCGATGTCGAACAATGAGATCCTGCAGATTGTGGTGTTCTCGATGTTCTTCGGCATCGGCGGCGCGTCGCTGGGACAGAAATTCAACGCGCCACTGGTTGCCGCGCTGGATGTGGTTTCCCATATCATGCTGAAGGTGACGGGTTACGTGATGTACGTTGCGCCACTGGCCATTTTCGCGGCGATTTCATCCGTTATTGCCACTCAGGGTCTGGGCATTCTGTTGAACTACGCCTCCTTTATTGGTGGCTACTATGTTGCCATTCTTCTCACCTGCATGGTGCTGCTGGCCGTGGGTTACATGGTGCTGAAAAAAGAGGTGTTTCGCTTGGTCAGTATGCTGAAAGACCCGGTACTGGTAGCGTTTACCACCAGCAGCTCTGAAGCGGCCTATCCAAAAACGCTGGAACAGCTGGAGCGTTTTGGCTGCTCGCGCAACATTGCCTCTTTCGTTCTGCCGATTGGCTACTCCTTCAACCTGGTGGGTTCGATGGTGTACTGCTCTTTCGCCTCGATGTTTATCGCCCAGGCGTACAACATTCACCTGAGCTTCTCTGAAGTGACGGTATTGATGCTGACCCTGATGCTCGCCTCAAAAGGCATTGCAGGCGTACCACGTTCATCGCTGGTCGTTCTGGCGGCGACTATTCCAAGCTTCAATATTCCGGTGGCCGGTATTCTGCTGCTGATGGGAATTGATCACTTCCTGGATATGGGACGTTCTGCGATTAACGTTCTGGGGAATGGTATCGCGACCGCGATGCTGTCGCAGAATGAAGGTGCGCGGGAAGCGGAAGCTGAGCTGGTGGAGCAGGAAGCATAAGGGTATGAAAAAGCCGGGTGGCGGCTTCGCCTTACCCGGCCCACTAATGGCTCGAACACGTAGGCCGGGTAAGCGTCAGTGCTACCCGGCTTTGTTTTACGCTACATGACTCGCCGCGATATCCAGCAGTGCCATCTCATCGCTGTTCAGCAGCTTCTCAATATTCACCAGAATCAGCATACGCTCGCCGAGCGCGCCCAGACCGGTCAGGTATTCCGTCGACAATGTGACGGCAAATTCCGGTGCAGGACGGATTTGGTCAGAGGTCAGGGAAAGCACATCAGACACGCCATCCACCACGATGCCCACTACGCGCTGCCCCAGGTTCAGAACAATCACCACGGTGTTGTCGTTGTAGTCAACGTCGCCCTGGCTGAACTTCACGCGCAGGTCAACGATTGGCACAATCACACCACGCAGGTTGGTGACACCTTTAATAAAAGCAGGCGTGTTAGCGATGCGGGTAACCTGGTCGTAACCACGGATTTCCTGCACTTTCAGAATGTCGATACCGTACTCTTCGTCACCTAAAGTGAAAACCAGGAATTCCTGCCCTGATGGCTCGCCCGCCAGTTTCGTTACATTACTCATACCGGTCATGTTATTACCTTCTACTTAATCAGGCGGCTGTGTACGCCACACGTTGTTCACGATTTAATCCCTGAAGCGCCGATACGTCGACGATCAGCGCCACGCTACCATCACCCAGAATGGTCGCGGCAGAAATACCTGGTACCTTGCGGTAGTTGCTTTCGAGGTTTTTCACCACCACCTGGTGCTGACCAATCAGCTGATCAACCAGCAGCGCGTAGCGACGGCCCGCACTTTGCAGGATCACAACGATACCCTGCGTGGCCTCTGTCTTCGCCCCGTCCACTTCAAACACTTTCCACAGTTCCACCAGCGGCAGATACTCACCGCGCACTTCGAGAACACGCTCGCCACCCGCCAGCGGATGCAGATCTTCCTCACGCGGCTGCAGCGATTCCATCACGGCGTTCAGCGGCAGAATAAAGACTTCGTCTGCCACTTTGACTGACATACCGTCCAGAATTGCCAGCGTCAGCGGCAGCAGGATGCGAATGGTGGTGCCAGAGCCCTGCTTAGACTGGATCTCAACGTGACCGCCCATCTCCTGGATGTTACGTTTCACCACGTCCATGCCCACACCGCGCCCGGACACGTCGGTCACTTGTTCCGCAGTCGAGAAGCCTGGCGCAAAGATCAACATGCCCACTTCTTCGTCGGTCATGTTTTCATTGACCGCCATCCCCTGCGAAATCGCTTTTGCCAGGATGCGTTCACGGTTAAGGCCCGCACCGTCATCGGTCACTTCGATGCAGATGTTCCCACCCTGGTGTTCCGCAGAGAGGATCAGGTTGCCGACCGGAGATTTCCCGGCGGCAATGCGGTTTTCCGGCAGTTCGATACCGTGGTCGAGGCTGTTACGCACCAGGTGTGTTAACGGGTCAATAATGCGCTCGATCAGGCTCTTATCCAGTTCGGTTGAGCTGCCCATCAGGGTCAGTTCAATCTGTTTATTCAGTTTGCTGGCAAGGTCGCGGACCAGACGCGGGAAGCGGCTGAAGACATATTCCATCGGCATCATTCGGATGGACATGACCGATTCCTGCAGATCGCGGGCATTACGCTGTAATTGCCCCATGCTGGTAATCAGATCGCCGTGCGTGACCGGGTCCAGTTCGTTTGAACGTTGTGCCAGCATTGACTGAGTGATGACCAGTTCGCCCACCAGGTTAATCAGCTGGTCAACCTTCTCAACGGCAACACGGATGCTGGTGGACTCACTGGAACGCGCAGCCGGTTTTTCACCACGGCCTGGCGCCGCAGCCTCTTTTGGCACGGCTTTCAGCGCCGGAGCCGCAGGCACAACGGCCGGTGCAGTAGTCTGAGCAACAACAGCGACCTCTTCTGCTGGCGTTTCGACAACGGCCGTTTCGGTTTCGAAGGCAATCTGGTCGGCTTCAATGACGAAGCACAACACCGCCACGATATCGTCCTGGCCAATGCCGTCATCAAGCGTCGCAGCAAGACTGTCTTTGCCTTTTACCACATTGCTTAATGTCGCCAGATTACCCAGCTCTTCTTCCAGAAGGTTAACTTCATTCTCTTTCAGGCGTGACAGCACAACGCGCAATTTGCCCGCTTGTGCTTCGGCAGGGGCAGACTCCTGGGCGGCAACGGCATCGACAACGCTCAGTTTTGCGGCCGGAACAACGGCTGCGGCAACCTCACCTTTTGCTTCCAGCGCGAGCTGGCGCAGCGCATTGCAGATGTATTCAAAGCTGGCGGCATCAGGCTCTGCCGAGCTTTTATAGGCGTCGAGCTGTTCCTGCATAATATCTTTGGTTTCCAAAAACAGGTTGATAATATCGGTATTGAGCTGCATCTCACCGCGTCGTGCTTCATCAAGCAGGTTTTCCATCAGATGGGTCGTTTCCTGCAGGATGGTAAATCCAAACGTTCCGGCTCCGCCTTTAATGGAGTGCGCCGCACGGAAGATGGCATTAAGCTGCTCAGAGTCTGGTGCTTCAGGCACCAAATCGAGCAAGTGTTGCTCCATATCGGCCAACAACTCGTCGGCTTCATCAAAGAATGTCTGGTAAAAATCGCTAATATCCATGCTCACGCTATCACCTCGGATTGGCTGGTGGCGATGTTGGAACGGCAGCCGAAGGAACGGCCCCAGGCTGTTTTAAATCGTCCAGTGACTCATTCTGACTTTCGGCGTTTTCATGCAGGATGGCCTGCTCCGCCTGCTGGTTCAGCACTAAAAGACTGATACGACGGTTGATGGCGTCATCCGGCCCGCGGTCAGAGACACGCATGGTTGCTGCCATGCCGACCACGCGCAGTACCTTGCCATCATCAAGCCCACCGGCCACCAGCTCGCGACGCGAGGCGTTGGCACGATCGGCAGAAAGCTCCCAGTTGCTGTATCCCTTCTCCCCACTGGCGTACGGGAAACCGTCCGTGTGTCCTGACAGGCTGATTCGGTTAGGAATGCCGTTCAGCACCGGCGCAATAGCACGCAAAATATCGCGCATGTACGGCTCAACTTCCGCACTCCCGGTCTTAAACATTGGGCGGTTCTGGCTATCAATAATCTGGATACGTAACCCTTCCTGTACCAGATCGATTTTCAGATGCGGACGCAGCGCGCGCAGTTTTGGATCTGCTTCAATCAGCTGATCGAGATCGCCACGCAGTTTCTTCAGACGCGCCTGCTCCATCTTTCTTTTCAGCTCGTCGATGTTCGGCTCTTTTTTCACCTCACCCTTCTGCTGGGTGTAATCATCGCCACCGCCCGGGATTGGGCTGTCGCTGTTAGAGATGCGCGGCCCACCGGCCACCGCCGTCGCCAGCGGCGTTCGGAAATATTCCGCAATCTGGATCAGTTCTTTCGGGCTGGAGATGGAGATCAGCCACATCACCAGAAAGAACGCCATCATTGCAGTCATAAAATCGGCGTACGCAATTTTCCACGAGCCGTGTGCGCCATGCCCGCCGCCCTTATGCTTGCGTTTTTTTACGATGACGATCGGATGGGACTGGTTTTTCATGCGTCCTCAGTTGTCGTCTGTTGGTTTGGGTTTTTCACCGCACGCACGTGTTCTTCAAGTTCGATAAACGACGGACGCTCGCTGGAGTAAAGCGTTTTACGGCCAAACTCAACCGCGATCGGTGGCGCATAACCGTTGAGGTTAGAGAGCAGCGTGATCTTCACGCACTGCATCATTTTAGTCGTTTCCGCGCTCTTCTGGCGCAGAACGCTTGCCAGCGGAGAGATGAAGCCATACGCCAGCAAAATACCGAGGAAGGTGCCCACCATAGCATGGGCGATCAGTGCGCCCAGCTCAGCGGCAGGACGATCCGCCGAGGCCAGGGCGTGAACAACCCCCATGACAGCGGCAACGATACCGAACGCAGGAAGGGAATCGCCCACCAGCGCCAGGCTGTTGGCCGGCACTTCGGATTCACTTTCGTGGGTTTCGATCTCTTCGTCCATCAGCGCTTCAATTTCGAAGGTGTTCATATTGCCGCTGATGATGAGTCGCAGGTAGTCGACGATGAAATCCAGCATCATGGCGTCGGCAAGAATGCGCGGATAGCTGGCAAAAATTTCACTCTCTTTCGGGTTTTCGATATCGCGTTCAAGAGAGAACATCCCCTGTTGACGTGACTTCGCCATCAGGCGATAGAGCAGCGCCAGCAGGTCCATATACATGCTTTTGGTGTATTTCGAGCGACGGAACAGCAATGGAATCGCTTTCAGCGTGCCCTTGATCGATTTACCGTTGTTACCAACGATAAAAGCCCCTACCCCTGCGCCGCCGATGATAATAAGTTCAGCCGGTTGATAGAGTGCTCCAAGGTGCCCGCCGGTCATCATGTAACCGCCGAAAACTGTACCGAGAACTACCAGGTAACCTAATAAGATAAGCACGACATCATCCTTCCGCTAGTGACTATGGCAAGGACGTTCAGTTCGCAGCGTTTACCGTTTGCGGGGTAAAAAAAAGCAGCGGTAATTGCTTACCGCTGCTGGAATCTTGCCCACACGTTCGGGTTAAACAGCTTGTTCGATCTGTTCATCCAGCAGTTGTGGAATAATATCGGCAGCATCCCGGGAAAGTTTACGTCTTTTTACTGCACGGGATGGAGGCTGACATAAACTACAGGCGAAGCTGCCTGCAGGCTGATGAGCATGGGTAATAAAATTGCCATCGCAGCAATTGCAGCGCGACAGTTCAAGCATTCCGCTTTCAACAAAACGCACCAGCGTCCATGCGCGGGTCAGCGCCAGCAGTGGACCATCTTCCTGCTGTGGGCATTGTTCAAGGTAAAGTTTGTACGCTTTGATCACAGCGTCAACGCCGCTACACAAACCGGTTTTGAGAAGATACTGCCAGGCGTTACAGAACATGGATGCGTGGATGTTCTGCTCCCACGTCATAAACCAGTCGGTAGAAAACGGCAGCATGCCTTTCGGCGGGGGACTACCACGTAACTCTTTGTACAGTTTGATGAGACGACCACGGCTCAACTGAGTCTCGCTTTCCAGCATTTGTAAACGAGCACCCAGTGTAATCAGCTCCATGGCCAACTGTATGTCACGCGCTTCCTGAACAATGCTTTTTTCGCTCATTGCTAGGCCCTTTTCTTACGGGCTGCGTCATCAGGCTGGCTGATTTCGTTAAGCAAGCGAGTGGAGAGAAGTATACCGGTATGGATCTGTTGAAGATCGTCAACACGGGATTCCTGCGTCAGACGCGTTATTGTCTGTGAATCATCGAAACGGAACTGACAAACCAGCTGATTCGTTTCGGCCAGTTTAACCATCTGAGGGAGGGTTAAACCCCCCAGCATGGTTGCCATTTCTTCGTTAATACCCAGACGAAACATCGCGGACGCCTTGTCCTGACTAATCAAACGCTGCGCGAGCAGTAAATACGACAAATTGATGTCATAGATATGTTTTAGCAACTCGGATGTATGCATTGTTCCCATCCCGAATAACCAACTATTATTTTTATGCGGAAAGACCGCACCCCGTGATGTCGCCGGGAAATCACCCGGTATAAAAAAGAAAAGGCCAAATGCATAGTTGAATTTAGGTTTGTATTCAGTTGATACACGCAAGAGAAGAAACGCCGTTGCGCCTCTTACATCTTTTATCATTTCTTACAAATAACTAAGATTTTTCCTAATTCGACGCAAACTCTACTCGTCAGATTTGATACATACAATGCAGCCTTCCTCAAATTTAAAAAAATGTGATCCACGTCACATAATTTAAGTGAATATCACCCATAAATCCATCAGCATGACTTGTAATTTGCTCAAAAAGCGAGCAATCAGTCCTGTTTTGTATTCTTAAATGCCGAATACTCATGCAGAAGGGTGAACATAACTGGCATTTAACGTGCTTTGCCTGTCATTCCCGGTGTCTGCAATCGTTCACATCCCGAGAATGTCCTGGATACATTTTTCTTACCTCGAAAAAACATATACTTATGCGTAACGCTCAAAAAAAATGTTTCAGTATGTGATCATTCGAATTGTGTTTATAACGCGTTAAAATGATTTAATAGTGGAAGAGTAAAATTGTGTGATTTACGTTAAGTTGTTAATTTTTTTCATTTAGGCGTATTTTTCAGTTATTCTTCTTATAAGAATAATTAATGAATAATTATGATAAGCTTCACACTAATGTCGTATTCAACTCTTGCAGAACCAGGGGATTCGCGGTAAAGGTGGGTAGACGCAGTCTGTCAGACATCTAAGGAGTGCACCATGAGTTACTCCCATCTTCTTGTTTCTGTTGCTGTTTCACCCGAAAGCCATCAGCTTGTCGCCCGGGCAGTTTCCATTGCCAGGCCCCATAATGCCCGCATCAGCCTCATCACTCTCGCGGCCGAACCCGAAATGTATAACCAGCTGGCAGCCCCTATGCTTGAAGATATTCGGGAGGTACTTCAGGAAGAAACACAGCAATTTCTGCGGGAACTGGCTGAAAAGGCACAATATCCTGTTTATGAGACCGTTATTGCAACGGGAGAACTTAATGCACATATTCTTGACATGTGTCGTAAACAGAATATTGATTTAGTGATATGCGGGAACCACAACCATAGCTTTTTATCGCGCGCGGCATGTGCGGCGAAATCTATTGTTGCTTCAAGTCAGGTCGATGTGCTGTTAGTACCTCTTGGGGGAGATTAATCCCCCAGTAGAAAATCAGGCGAGTTTAGGAAATGTCGCGATCTTTTTTTGCAGATCACCATCCTTACTTTTCGGGGCGATATCACGTAAATCCTGAATAAAATTCGCCTGCCAGTGATTAATGTCGTTCTTACGGATCGTCTCCATCATTTCGGCATGCCGGGAAATGCGCTCTGTAAGCGGCATTGTCAGGGCGCGGTTCAGGGCGTTAGCCACATCATCCCGATCGTAAGGATTTACGATAAGCGCTGAAGTGAGTTCATTTGCCGCTCCGGCAAACTGTGAAAGTACCAGTACACCCGGGTCGGCAGGATCCTGGGCCGCCACATACTCTTTCGCCACCAGGTTCATCCCGTCACGCAGCGGCGTGACCAGGCCAACGTCTGCATAGCGGAACACTTTCATCAGGATTTTACGGTCAAAGTGTTGATTCAGATAAAAGAGCGGCGTCCAGCCCAGTTGGCCATAGCGGCCGTTAATGCGCCCCGCTTCTGTCTCCAGCTGATGCCGAATGTCCTGGTAGGCCTGAACTTCGCCGCGCGACGTTGGTGCTATCTGCGTATAGCGAATTTTACCGTGGTGTTGAGGGTACTTATCCAACAGCGTTTCATATGCCAGAAAGCGTTCCGGTAACCCTTTGGAATAATCAAGTCGCTCTACCGAGAAGATATTTTTCACATGCTTAAGTTCATTCTTAAGCTGCGCCAGCTTTGATGGCAACGGCCCGGCGGCCTGCTCCGCAATCTCGTCGGGTTCAATCCCAATCGGATACACTTCGGTATGGAATGTTTTCCCCCATGCAGTATGCGTTTTTCCACCTTTGGTCACCAGGCGCGTTTTGCCTGACACAGAATCCAAAAACGCAAGGCGATCATTTTCAGTCTGGAAGCCCAACAAATCGTAATCACATAGCGCCTCCAGCAACGCTTCATGGGGTGGTAACGCGGTAAAAATCTCCGGTGTCGGGAACGGGATATGCAGGAAAAAACCAATCCGGTTATTTACGCCCCTTTCCCGCAATTCTCTGGCGAAGGGGAGCAGATGATAATCGTGGATCCATAAAATATCGTCTTCTTCGATTAAAGGCAGCAGTTTATCCGCCAGCAGCGCGTTGACTCGCGTGTAGCCTTCGAAGGATTCACGCTGGAATTTAACCAGGTCAAGACGGTAGTGAAATGCAGGCCACAGAACGGCATTCGAGAACTGCGAGTAATACTCGTCATAGTCTTTCTCTTTTAACGCGAACGATGCCCACGTAATATTTCCGCGCGTCACTTTTTTGAGCGGTTTTTCGTCTTCACTGATTTCACCACTCCAGCCAAACCACAGCCCGCCAGCAGCTTTTAAGGCACCTAACACCCCTACCGCCAGGCCACCCGCGCTGACTTTTTTATCATCAGGCGGCGCGATTCGGTTAGAGACGACGACTAAGCGACCCATAATGGTTTCCCCCTTGGTTTTGCGCTATTTGTTGTTGTTGCTGGTTAGCGATGTCAGATATCCACTGCCAGACACTGGCGACATCCACCAGCCGCCATTGGGCAACAGTGTCGCCGGGCCCAACCTTAACGGAGATCCCTCGGGCCTGATTCACCACGCGGAACCCTGCTTCGTCGGTCAGGTCATCCCCAAAGAAAACGGGCGTCCGGCCCTTAAAAGGTTCCTCCGCCATAAACGCGGTGATGGCCGCGCCTTTATTGATCCCTTGCGGTTTTAGCTCCACCACGCATTTACCCGGCTGTAACGCCAGTTGCGGGTGCGCATTCGCAATTTCTCTGGCAAGGGCAAGCACGCGCTCTTCATATTGTGGCGCCTGACGATAATGCAGAGCAAAGGCCATGCCTTTAGCTTCCAGTTCTGTGCCCGGCAGTTCTGCCAGCGCAGCAGAAAGTTTCTCCTGAAGACGTTGTGTGAGTGCATCGGGAAGTGAAACGATATGCGTTTGATCATGGATGTCGCGGCGCTCCGCTCCGTGTACACCGGCCAGCGGAAAGTGGTAAGGACTGGCGAGCATATCCAGCTCGGCCATTGAGCGCCCTGATATCAATGCCAGTGCTCCCTCATTCATAAGCGAGAGCTGATGCAAATCCTGTAATACCGCATCCGGAATAGCCACCTGATCAGGGTGCGGTTTTATCCCGGCGAGCGTGCCGTCGAGATCAAAAAAGAAAGCATAGTGTCCGGACAGTACAGGCGGTGCGGTTAACAAGTCAGCCACCCTTTTCCTCCTTACGGTTTGCGAGAGGTAAACGCCTTTACCTCTTTCATAGCCATGTAAGTATAGACAGTGTGACGTGGCTCGCCATTTGACAACCGCCCCGCCAGTTTTACTGGCGAGGCGGTTAAGGGGTCAACTAAGGTTATAAGTTGAGCAATAAAAGACGGGAAAAAGCGTTATACGGTACGCTTCGCTTTTTGCTTGTAACGGTCGAAAATCACCGCAGCCAGCAGGATCAGGCCACGAACCACGTACTGAGAGAACGGGGAAATATTCAGCAGGTTCATGGCGTTCTCTACCGTCCCTAAGATCAGGATACCGGCCACCACATATGAGATTTTTCCGATGCCGCCCTTCAGGGAAACGCCCCCTAAAACGCAGGCCGAAATGACGATCAGCTCGTAACCGATAGAGGTCATGGGTTGGCCGCTGGTCATGCGTGATGCCAGAATAATGCCCGCGGCGGCAGAAACCAGCCCCGAGAGCACAAAGATAATAATCTTGGTTCGCACGACCGGCACCCCAGCCAGACGCGCCGCTTCTTCATTGCCACCAATCGCCAGCGTATTACGGCCAAAGGTGGTCCGGTTAAGCAGGAAGCCGAACAGGATCAGGCAGGCTACGGTCAGCCAGATAGGCGCAGGCAGACCGAGCCAGTTGGCGTAACCCAGCGTAAAGAAGCGCTCGTCTTCAATCCCCACCGCTTTACCGTCGGAAATAATATAGGCCAGGCCTCGGACAATTTGCATTGTGGCAAGCGTGGTGATCAGGGCATTTATCTTCAGACGCGCAATGACAAAACCGTTGACCAGACCGCTGATGACGCCCAGTAACAGACCGGCCAGGACGCCGATCCACAGGCTTTCAGTCATGTTGATCACCACTGCCGTGGTCACACCCGCGCAGGCAATAACGGACGCCACCGACAGGTCAAAATCGCCGGAGGCCAGGCAGAAGAGCATGCCGCAGGCCACCATCCCTGACATGGAAATGGCCAACCCCAGCCCTTTCATATTAATGAAAGTGGCAAAATTAGGAACAAAGATCGCACAGGCGAGGAACAGCGCGGCAAAGACCACCAGCATGCCGTACTGATCCCAGATGCGTCCAAAACTGAAAGCCGACTTCGGCACTCCGGATGTAGTAACAGAGGACATCATTAACTCCTTACTCAGGCGACAGCCTGGCTGACTTTAGGCATGGCGAGGTTCAACGCCTGTTGTTCATTCGCCTGTTCATGAAGTAATTCACTGGCAATTTCACCTTCACGCATCACGACAATGCGGTCGGCTACGCCAAGCACCTCCGGCAGATCGCTGGAGGCGAAGAGCACCGCCACGCCGCGTTTTGCCAGTTCATAGATCACGTTATAAATTTCGTGTTTTGCCCCCACATCAATACCGCGCGTTGGCTCATCTAATAAAATGACCTTCATATCTTCCGACAGCCAGCGGCCTAAAATAGCCTTCTGCTGGTTTCCGCCGGAGAGATTCATGATCAGCTGTTCCGGGCCAGGCGTTTTGATATTCAGCGAACGAATATGGTGGTCGGCATTGCTCGACTCCCAGCTATCGTTAATCAGGCAACCGGCGCGGATAAACTTACGGCGGGCGGAAATATTGATGTTATCGCGCACCGAATGAACCGGAATAATCCCCTCCGCTTTACGGTCTTCCGGGCAGAGCATCATCCCCGCCCTGATCGCGTGGGCCGGTTTCTGAATATCTACCCGCTTGCCGTCAATGGAAACCTGACCTTCGGTAATCCGGGTACCGCCGAATAACCCTTTCATCAACTCGCTGCGCCCCGCCCCCACCAGGCCAAACAGTCCGACGATTTCACCGCTGCGTACTGACAAGGAGATTGGCGTACGCACGCCTGGCGCTTTTACGCTATCCAGACGCAGGCGTTCAGGGCCATACTCGCGCGGCTGCCAGTGATAAATGTCACCCAACTCGCGGCCAACCATCGCCTGAACAAGCTGGTCATGGTTAACCTGCTTCATGTCGGTAAAGGTGCGTACATAGCGTCCGTCTTTAAAGACGGTAATGGCATCACTCAGGGCGAATATCTCTTCCATACGGTGCGAAACGTACAAAATGGTGCGGCCTTCCTGACGCAATTCACGGATCACACGGAACAAATTTTCGATTTCACGCGCGGAGAGAGAACTGGTGGGTTCATCGAAGGCTATGATTCGGGCGTTACGCGCCAGCGCCTTAGCAATTTCAACCATCTGCCACTGACCAATAGAGAGATATTTCAGTGGCGTCTGAGGATCAACGTCCAGGCCAAGATGTTTAAGCTGCAGCCCCGCTTCATAATTAAGTAGCGAACGATTCACCACGCCGCTTGTATGCGGAAGCTGTCCTAAATAGATGTTTTCTGCCACGGTCATCTCAGGGATGAGGTGCAGTTCCTGATAAATAATGGCTACCCCGGCGTTGAGCGCCGCCGTGGTATCGGCAAACGCCACCTCGTCTCCGCGAATAGCCAGCGTGCCGGTCGTCGGCGTGTAGTTACCGCTGAGGATTTTCAACAGCGTGGATTTTCCCGCGCCGTTTTCGCCCATCAGGGCGTGAACCTGGCCGGCATAGCAGTCGAAACTGATATCGGTCAGCGCATTAACACCGGGGAAAGTTTTACCAATGCCGCGAAAAGAGAGATACGGCTCAGACTGTTGCATAACGTCTCCGTGATTCCAGTAGTGTGTACATCTGGCCCCTCACAGGAATGAGGGGCACAATCACAGCGAATTACTTACCGCCCAATCCTTTTTTCGCCAGTTCCTCTTTGAAGTTATCGCGGGTGATCAGCACCACGTCAGTCACTTCGGTAAATTTCGGCGGTTCAGCCCCTTTGGTTACCCAGTTGTAGAGCATCTCGCTGGATTTGTAGCCGTGAACGTCCGGGCTTGGCAGCAGAGAGCCATAGAAGCCAGTGGCCTGCGCTTTGGACAGCTCGCTGACTGCGTCAACGCCGTTGATGCCGATCCCGATCACGTCAGGCGCTTTGAAGCCCTGGCCTTCCGTCGCGCGTACTCCGCCCAGCACGGTATTGTCGTTCATCCCGACCACCAGCCAGTGTTTCACCTCCGGATGCTGAACCAGCATGGAGTTCGCGGCGTCGAAAGCACCCGGGATATCGTTGGATTTGGTGGGGACTTTGTAGATCTGTTTTTCCGGGAAGCCGGCTGCTTTCAGCGCGTCCATGGAACCGGAAGTACGGCGGCGAGCCGTGTCCAGTTCGTCCGCAGTAATGGCCATCACAGCGGTTTCTTTCACATCCCAGCCACGTTTTTGCATCTCTTTATAAAGTTCCTGGCCCTGACGTTCACCGATTTTGGTCGCCGCCATCATCACCAGAGGGACGCTGTCCATCGGTTTGCCTTTGGCGTTAACGAACTGATCGTCAACCGCAATGACCTTCATGTCGTAACCACGCGCTTTCGCCGCGATTGCCGATCCCAGTTTTGGATCGGGTGTGCAGATAACGAAACCTTTCGCACCGCTGGCCGCCAGGCTGTCGATGGCATTCAGGGTTTTTTCACCGTCAGGCACGGCGATTTTAATCACTTCAAAACCTAAATCTTTTCCGGCTTTATCTGCGAATTTCCACTCAGTCTGGAACCAGGGTTCTTCGGGCTGTTTTACCAAAAAACCGAGTTTTAAATTCTCAGCGATAGCGGATTGTGACATAACGGCAGCCAGACCGATGGCCGCCAGCGCTTTAGTAAATTTGTGCATGGTAAACTCCAGCTTTAGCATTCTTTTCTGTAGGGAATATGTGCGTGCTTCTAATTTAATCGGACTTAAAACAAGGCATTAGCGCTTACCTCGTCATAAGCGTTATTGCTGGTGATAGTTTTAGCGGGAAATTAATCATCCATAAGAGAGCCCCATCACACCGCAGAATTACAGTAATTGCGTACATAAATTCAGCGAAAAATGACATAAAAAAGGCAGGATTTGTCAGACAAATGAAAGAGGGTTAAGCAGAATTATCCATAAGATTAGCTAAGAAATCCCTGACACCGTCCGCTGGGAAAAATGGCAACCAACGAAAAAAAAGATCAAACTGCGTTTCATCACAAATGCACGGGAACCACATCAGACTGTTATTCTGCAGAAATTGATTTAGCGCAATTTTTCCCGCGTATCATATATTCGCAATGAATAATCCGTATTTCATTTTTTCTCAGAGCATTATTCCGACTTAATATTTACGGAAGAACATTAGCATGCGACAAATTAAAATAATAATTAATTATCAATGACTTATACTATATTTGCTTTATGAAAATCCATTTGCAAATTTGTAGTATTTTAATTTTTGTAATGTATGGTAAAAATAAGGTGTTTAGGAGTTTTCTTACCCCGGAGACAAGGGTATGCTTATTTATATCGAACACAGGAAGTGAATTTTAGGTCGATTTTAGATACTGCGGAAATTGTATATCTGCGAGTTCTTCGTCAATGCCTGACGCTCAGGTTAAGCAGCGGACATCTCGTCCCACAGTCAATAAGGATATGAGTATGGCTACCCCAACGATGATGCAAAAACTAAATGCGCAGATGAACCTTGAGTTCTATGCGTCCAATCTGCACCTTCACTTAAGTGCGTGGTGTGCTGAGAACAGTCTTACGGGTTCAGCAACATTCTTCCGTACTCAGGCACAAAGTAACGTCACGCACATGATGCGCGTCTTTAACTTCATGAAGGCCGTTGGCGCCAATCCTGTTGTTAAAGCCCTTGATACCATTAACGATGACTACTCCTCCCTGGAAGAACTGTTCCAGAAAACGCTTGAAGAGTATGAGCAACGTTGCACCACTCTCAGTAAACTGGCCGATGAAGCCAAAGCGCAGCAAGACACTACCACCCTTAAATTCTTACGCGACATGGACAAAGAACAGCAGCAGGACGGCATGCTGCTGAAGATACTGGCGGATGAACTGCGCAATGCGCGACAGGCAGGGTTATGCCCGGAACAGACTGACCGTCACCTGCTCGACATTGTGACGGTGCAACATCACTGATCCCTTTTAACCTGCTCCCGTCCGGGCGCAGGTTTCCCTTCTCACCGCCAACCTTCTGCTTTTGCTGAAATTTAACAAATCAGATCTTGCTCCCAATGATTATCCACACAACATGTAATGATTTATTTAATTACATAATCATTGACGAGGGAGCATCATGATCACCATCGAGTTTGTTGTCATTCTCCTCTGCCTGCTGACAGGTACACGTTTCGGCGGTATGGGGCTGGGGTTAATAAGCGGTATTGGGCTTTTTATTTTGTGTTTTGTTTTTGGGCTGCAACCTGGCAAGCCCCCGGTTGACGTCATGTTGACCATCCTCGCGGTGATTGGTTGTGCTGCTACTCTGCAGACCGCAGGCGGTCTCAATGTCATGATGCAATTTGCAGAGCGCCTTCTGCGTAAACACCCGCAGCACATCACACTTCTCGCCCCCTTTACCACCTGGATGCTGACTTTTCTGTGTGGTACCGGACATGTGGTCTACACCATGTTCCCGATCATTGCAGATATCGCCCTGAAAAAAGGGATCCGCCCGGAACGTCCAATGGCGGTAGCATCCGTGGCCTCGCAGATGGCGATTACGGCATCACCGGTTTCCGTTGCCGTTGTATCGCTGGTGTCCATCCTGGGCGCTCAGCATGGAATTGGCCATGCGTGGGGCATCCTTGAAATACTTGCAGTGTCAGTTCCTGCTTCACTTTTCGGTGTAGCCATCGCTGCCCTGTGGAGTTTGCGGCGCGGGAAAGATCTGGCCGACGACATGGATTTTCAGGAGAAGCTTAAAGATCCAAAGCAGCGCGAGTTTATCTATGGCGGAACAGAGACGTTAATGAATCAACGTTTTCCAAAACAAGCCTACTGGTCCACGTGGATTTTCTTTGCCGGTATTGCCGTAGTGGTGCTGCTGGGGGCATTCCCGGAATTACGCCCCGCCTTTGAGCTGAAAGGCAAAATGACGGCGCTGTCGATGAACCTTGTCATTCAGATGATGATGTTAATTGCAGGCGCCGTAATGCTGATGGCCTGCAAGGTCAATGCCTCTGCTATTTCTAACGGTGCGGTATTCAAAGCCGGAATGGTGGCGATCTTCTCGGTGTTCGGCGTGGCGTGGATGAGTGATACCTTTTTCCAGGCGCATCTTGACGAGTTAAAACTGGCGCTGGAAGGCGTTGTGAAAAGCCACCCGTGGACGTATGCCATTGTACTGTTTCTGGTGTCGAAGCTGGTGAACAGCCAGGCCGCAGCGCTGACGGCCGTTGCGCCCATGGGCCTGATGTTGGGTATTGAGCCGAAAATGCTGATCGCCTTTTTCCCGGCGTCATACGGGTATTTTGTCCTGCCGACCTATCCAAGTGATTTGGCCTGTATCGGTTTTGACCGTTCAGGCACGACCCGCATCGGCAAATTTATCATCAACCACAGCTTTATTCTGCCAGGGCTGATTGGTGTAAGTTGTGCGTGCGCGGCAAGCTACCTGCTGGTCCAGACGTTCTTCTGATGGCATTGAAGGGCGACAAATACTGTCGCCCATTTCCACTCTTCAGTGAGACTCACTCTGCGGCGTGAATCGCAGCTCAATCAGCGCAATGGCTTTTTGGATGGCACGAAGCGTAACCGGATCAGCCGCTGCCGGATGACTGGCGAAATCAATGTTTTTCAGCTGAGTTGACATCTTCTCGCGCACTTCAACCGGCGCAATAACGTCCAGGACATCAAGAATTTGTTTGATAACCAGCTGACAGGCGACAACGTCAGAGACCAGTTCCTGATCGGCACTCAGGTTTTGAGACATGGGGGCTTTCTCCTTATTTAAAGGCCGCCATAGTAGCAAAACGCAGGCTCTTTTATCTCCCCTTCGTCACGTACAGGTACAAAAAAACCGCCAATATTAAATGTACCGGATGCGGATTACATTCAATTCCATCCCGTTGCAAAGAGAGAGGGCAGATTGTCCGGCTATTCCAGGCATTGCAGCAAACATCTGCAGGTACGATAACGTATTTCCATCCATTCAGAGCGAACCATGAAAAGAGTCATCGTAGCTGGCACGATCCTGCTGCTCGCGGGGTGTAGCATTAACCGCCAGGCTGAGGTCAGTAGTCTCGACGCGCCCAACGGCATAGTCCGCCTCGACTACGGCCAGGCGGCGCTACAAAATGCGTATTCTGATGAGTATGTGAATAACGGTACGGCGGCAAAAGCGTGTCAGAGCATGGGGTATGCCACCGCCTCTGCCTATGGCCAGCCCATCAAAACCTGCACGCTGATTAGCGGCTCTCTGTGTCTGAACGAGAGCGTGACTATCCAGTATAAATGTATGGGTTTTGCCGTTAACCCTAAGTCAAATAATCCGTGGTATTAATCAGGACTGCCAGTATTTGCTGGCAGTTTATTTCATTACGAACAAAAATAATTCTCATTAATAAATATAAAAATCGTCAATGCGTTTTATTCCCATTCGTATTTTAAATAAAGAAATAAAAATTTTACGTTTTGCAAATAATTAAATAACAAATTATAGTATCGCTCATTGTGAATCAGAAATAATAACCAGGAGCGCCACTATGCTGAAAACTGAAATGATCGACAAGCTCAATGCACAAATGAACCTTGAGCTTTTTTCGTCCCTGCTCTACCAGCAGATGAGCGCCTGGTGCAGCTACCACAGTTTCGAAGGCGCGGCTGCGTTTTTGCGTCGTCACGCTCAGGAAGAGATGACCCATATGCAACGTCTGTTTGATTATCTGACAGATACCGGCGCCCTGCCGCGCATTGAAACCGTGACATCCCCTTTTGCTGAATATAATTCTCTCGATGAACTGTTCCGCGCAACCTACGAGCACGAACAATTAATCACACAGAAAATTAACGAACTGGTTCATGCGGCAATGACCAGCCAGGATTATCCAACCTTTAACTTCCTGCAATGGTATGTAGCTGAACAGCACGAAGAAGAGAAGCTGTTTAAATCCGTCCTGGATAAATTATCTCTGGTGGGTAAATCTGGCGAAGGTCTTTACTTTATTGATAAAGAACTTTCTACCCTCGATACGCAAAACTAATTCCAGCGCGGTGCCGAAAATCGGCGCCGCGTTTTTTACTTACATTCCCTGCATCAAAACCCTCATTGTATTTCCTGTTCCCCTTATTAACGTTACGTCTGGATGACGCCCCATGCATGATCGCAGAGCGCTCAACTTCGTAAACCTTTCATTACACTACTTGTAACGGTGATTTGACGAGTTACCGCTTTTCCCTTACTCTGCGCCGCAGATTTTGTCGCGATTACGAATCGTTGTAGAGGAAAGCGTGAAAAACAGAACCCTGGGAAGTATTTTTATCGTCGCCGGAACGACGATTGGAGCAGGAATGCTGGCAATGCCCCTGGCAGCCGCAGGCGTGGGGTTTGGGATGACCTTGCTGCTACTTGGTATGCTCTGGGCGTTAATGTGCTACACCGCACTGTTGTTGCTTGAGGTTTATCAGCATGTGCCAGCCGACACCGGTCTGGGTTCTCTTGCAGCACGCTATCTGGGACGCTACGGTCAGTGGATAACCGGCTTTAGCATGATGTTCCTGATGTACGCTCTGACTGCCGCCTATATTAGCGGTGCCGGGGAGCTCATCGCCTCCAGCGTCAATGACTGGTTCGGCTCCGATATTACCCCGGCAACGGGCGCCATTTTCTTTGCGCTCATCGGCGGTGGCGTGGTCTGCGTGGGGACGTCGCTGGTCGATCTGTTTAACCGTTTTCTGTTCAGTGCCAAAATTCTGTTCCTGATTGTGATGCTGGTACTGCTCGCACCACATGTACACAAGGTCAACCTGCTGACGCTGCCGCTGGAAAAAGGGCTGGCGCTTTCCGCAATCCCGGTCATTTTCACTTCGTTTGGTTTTCACGGCAGCGTGCCGAGCATTGTCAGCTATATGAACGGCGATATTCGCAAGCTGCGCCGTGTCTTTGTTATCGGCAGCGCAATCCCCCTGATCGCTTATATTTTCTGGCAACTGGTGACGCTGGGCAGCATTGACTCTTCGACCTTTATTGGACTGATGGCGCAACACGCTGGCCTGAATGGTTTTCTGCTGGCACTGCGCGAGGTTGTGACCTCCCCACATGTGGAACTGGCGGTACACCTGTTTGCCGACCTGGCACTGACCACGTCGTTCCTGGGTGTTGCGCTGGGCCTGTTTGATTACCTGGCTGACCTGTTCCAGCGTCGCAATACCGCGGCTGGACGGTTGCAGACGGGCGCAATCACCTTCCTGCCACCGCTGGCCTTTGCGCTGTTTTACCCACGCGGGTTTGTGATGGCGCTGGGTTACGCGGGGGTGGCACTGTCGATCCTTGCCCTGTTGCTCCCTTCCCTGCTGGCATGGAAGAGCCGTCAGCAACATCCTCAGCAAGGGTATCGCGTGGCGGGGGGAAAACCGCTGCTGTGTATCGTGTTTGGCTGTGGCGTGGTGATTATTCTGGTGCAGGTTTTGATTGCAGCGGGAATGCTGCCTGAAGTGGGTTAAAAACGGGGGTTAAGGGGAAACTACCAGCTACCATAGGGGTATGTTTACCCTTTGATAAAACCCCTTATGTCCTGATAAGGCAGAGACTGCGCTTACGCGGATTCAGGAAAACATCAGAGAGTTGAAAGAAATTCAGTCGTGATTTCAGATTTATAAACAATACGCGGGCACGAGGCCCGCGATATTGCTTAACCCCCAATTGAAAAAACTCAGTGAACACTAACATAGTATTTCCTTCGGGAAGGAATACGTATTGACATATACATTCTCATAAATTCTCGGTTCATCTTTCAATGATTTAAATTTATTATGCATACACCATTGTTTTTTGTTAGAACAATCGAAATCTAAATCAACACACAGTCATTAATGCAAGCATTACACCGAATGCCAAAGCATCATAATAAAGAACAGCTTTACGAGGTAAGATTAGAGCGATTAATTCATTCATCATTACGGTAATGGTGCCAACTTACTGATTTAGTGTATGATGGTGTTTTTGAGGTGCTCCAGTGGCTTCTGTTTCTATCAGCTGTCCCTCCTGTTCAGCTACTGAAGGCGTGGTGCGTAACGGTAAAAGTACTGCCGGACATCAGCGCTATCTCTGCTCTCACTGCCGTAAAACATGGCAGCTACAGTTCACTTACACCGCTTCTCAACCCGGTACGCATCAGAAAATCATTGATATGGCCATGAATGGCGTCGGATGTCGCGCCAGTGCACGCATTATGGGCGTTGGCCTCAACACGATTTTACGACACTTAAAAAACTCAGGCCGCAGTCGGTAAACTCACGCATACAACCGGGCAGTGACGTCATTGTTTGCGCGGAAATGGACGAACAGTGGGGTTACGTCGGCGCTAAATCACGCCAGCGCTGGTTGTTTTACGCGTATGACAGGATACGGAGGACGGTTGTGGCGCACGTATTCGGTGAACGCACGTTGGCCACGCTGGAGCGTCTTCTGGGCCTGCTGTCGGCCTTTGAGGTCGTGGTATGGATGACGGATGGCTGGCCGCTGTATGAATCACGCCTGAAGGGAGAACTGCACGTTATCAGCAAGCGATATACGCAGCGCATTGAGCGGCATAACCTGAATCTGAGGCAGCATCTGGCAAGGCTGGGCAGGAAGTCACTGTCGTTCTCAAAATCGGTGGAGCTGCATGACAAAGTCATCGGGCATTATCTGAACATAAAACACTATCAGTAAGTTGGAGTCATTACCAAAAGACCGGGACACACTCGATACAAATATAATAATACAGGGAACCACTAAGAATTTCAGAACGGCAAGAGATTCTAGCCGACAATCATCGCCCGGATATCTTTAGGCAAGACAAATATGATTAACCTCCGTATTATTGGAGTGAAAAGCGACGTATAGTTAACAGAAAAATCCACCCAGCTATCATTATCCGCAGGGCCGCGGGGATTGCTAAGGGGGCTACGATGCCCCCTTATCTTGATCACATGTTAAGGACGTATTATTTTCTGTTGGTGTTAAGGTGAACGAAATAAAGTTACCTAAATCCACAAAAAAATGTATCAGTGCAAACAGCAGCTCTTAAACTTCTTCCCGCTACCGCAAGGACACGGATCGTTACGCCCGACCTTCGCCCCATTCACAATCGGCTTCTTCTCTTCCGGTTGCTGCGGGTTGTTCACCCAATAATTGTACAAACGCAGTGCCGCAGGCTGGATGCTTTCAATGCTGGCTTTATATTCCTCTTCCGTCAGCGCATCCAGCTTGTCGCTGTTCTCTTCAGTACCGTGCAGCGCAATCACATCCAGATCGGCCTTTAGATCTTCCGGCAAGGCAGACCAGTCCGTCAGCGCCACGCCGCGCATGTAGCCGTAGCACCACTCTTCCACAACGGTATAGCTTTCACCGTCCACGTCGTTGTAACCAAACATCGGTTCAAACTGATCCGGGTATTCGCTCAGGCGCTCGGCGATATCGTTCATATGCTTAAAGCAGAGATCGATAAAACGGTTCATCTCACGATCGTTTTTCCAGCGTGGAATGTACTTCTCGCCACCCCACACCGCCACCAGCCAGGTATCGGGCTCGACGACAACGGGGCCAGAAAGCACTGCGGTAAGCATGCCGTCCAGTTCGGAGACGTCAATCACGGACGCATCGTCGTGACCGTAAGACATTAATGTCTCTTCAAGCCACTCCATTTCGCTTTCATTCAATGGGCCTTCAGTCATCGCTGACACTCCTGATAAAAAGGAAAGGATCCTACCACATATCGCACACCTTTCCGGGTTGAAGTTTAGGTCTTTATTGCTGCAAAAACGTGCAAATCGTGACTCCTGCACAACTTATGGGCTTTATTGTTAACGATATGTGATCTCCGCTGTAATTTCTTCTCCTCCCGCAAGGCGACATAACACGGGGCTCTATACTCAAACATGTCGCAAACCCATCAATGGGTTAACCATTCTGGCAACGTTTTTGCTTAATGTTCTTCGCGCGAAGTTGCGCATGGAAACCTCGCCGTATCACGCAGGATGCAGTCTGGATCTTGTTCGTTTAGTGCATTTTGTTCTTGCTCGTGTTTTGGACTGGCTGCGCCGTCGGGCGTTTGGGTATACGCCGTGGTGCAAAAACCTCTTTGCTAAGGAACATAATAATGTCGCTGAAATTTATCAGAACGCCTCTTTCTCTTGTGTTGGCCGGTTGCCTGGTGACCGCATTTTCCGCCCAGGCAGATATTGTGATCGGTGTCGCCGGACCGTTCACAGGCCCCAATGCCACCTATGGCGATCAGTACTGGCACGGCGCAACGCAAGCCGCTGAAGACATTAATGCTGCTGGCGGCATTAACGGGGAGAAGATCAAACTGGTTCAGGGGGATGACGCCTGCGAGCCGAAACAGGCTGTGGCTGTTGCTAACCGTCTGGTGGACCAGGATAAAGTCAACGCCGTGGTTGGCCACTTCTGCTCCTCTTCCACCATGCCCGCCTCCGAGGTTTACAGCGATGCGGGGATTATTGCCATCACTCCCGGCTCGACCAACCCGCTGATTACGGAACGCGGTATGAGCGACATGTTCCGCATGTGCGGACGCGATGACCAGCAGGGCCAGGTCGCCAGCGACTTCATCATCGACAAGCTGAAAGCCAAACGTGTGGTGATCATTCACGATAAAGACACCTACGGTCAGGGTCTGGCTGACGCCACCAAAGCGGCGCTGGCGAAACGCGGGGTTCAGGATGTGATGTATGAGGGACTTTCGCGCGGTGAAAAAGACTTTAACGCGCTGGTGACGAAGATCGGTGCACAAAAACCGGACGTGGTGTTCTTCGGCGGCTGTCACCCGGAAGCCGGTCCGCTGGTTCGCCAGATGCGTGAACAGGGCGTGCAGGCGAAATTCTTCTCCGGCGACTGTATTGTCAACGAAGAGATGGTAACCGCCGCGGGTGGCCCGCAATACACCAACGGTATTTACATGACCTTCGGTAAAGATCCGCGCCTGATCCCGGACGGTAAAGCGGTTATCGAGAAATTCCGCGCCGGTAAATTCGAACCCGAAGGTTACACCCTCTATTCCTATGCCTCTGTACAGGCCATTGCTGCTGCCTTCAAAGCCACCGGTGGCAAGGACTCTGCCAAAGCCAGCGAGTGGCTGAAAGCCAATGCCGTCGACACGGTGATGGGCAAAAAAGCCTGGGACAGCAAAGGCGATCTGAAAGTGTCTGACTACGTGGTTTACCAGTGGGACGACAAAGGAAAATATAAGGAAGTGCAGTAACGGGACGGAATCACGCTCAACGCCGGCAGGCCAGCCTGTCGGCGCGTAATAAACATCAGGCTGCGTAAGTCGCGCAGCCTATAAAAAACGAGCGCGCTAAGATGAGTACATTCTTCCTGCAACAGTTAATTAATGGCTTAACGCTGGGCTCCGTCTACGGCCTGATCGCCATCGGCTACACCATGGTTTACGGCATTATCGGCATGATTAATTTCGCCCACGGCGAAGTGTATATGATTTCCGCCTATCTCTGCGCCATTGGCCTGGCGCTGCTGTCATTCTTCGGCCTGCAGTCTTTCCCTCTGTTGATCCTCGGGACGCTGGTTTTCACTATTGTGGTGACCGGGGTTTACGGCTGGACCATCGAGCGAATTGCCTATAAGCCGCTGCGAAACTCCACACGCCTGGCGCCACTGATCTCCGCCATCGGTATGTCGCTTATTCTGCAAAACTACGCGCAGTTGAGCCAGGGCCCGCGCCAGCAAGGGGTTCCGACCATGCTGGATGGCGTTATTCGCCTGCATCTGGGGGAAGGGTTCGTTCAGATAACCTATACCAAAGTGTTTATTCTGGTCGCTTCATTTGCCGGCATGCTGGTCCTCACCTGGATAATCAACCATACCCGCCTGGGACGGATGTGCCGCGCGGTGCAACAGGACCGCAAAATGGCCTCCATTCTGGGGATAAACACCGATCGGATTATTTCGCTGGTCTTTGTCATCGGCGCGGCAATGGCGGGTCTGGCGGGTGTGCTCATCACCATGAATTACGGCACCTTTGATTTCTACGTCGGATTTGTCATTGGCATCAAAGCCTTTACCGCGGCGGTACTCGGCGGCATCGGATCCCTGCCCGGGGCAATGCTCGGCGGACTTATTCTCGGCGTGGCGGAAGCCCAGTTCTCGGGCATGGTGAACTCGGACTATAAAGATGTGTTCTCGTTTGGGCTTCTGGTGATGATCCTTATTTTCCGTCCCCAGGGACTGCTTGGTCGCCCGATTGTGGCCAAAGTGTGAGGGAGCAACGATGACAAGCCACGGTTTTTCTCTCAAACGCTGCACTCTGGACGCTATTTTTTCCGGGCTGATTGCGCTGATTATATTTGGCCCAATTGCGGGCGTGGTGCTGGACGGGTACAGCTTTAACTTCGCCGGGCAGCGACTGGCCTGGATGGTTGGCATTGTGATGCTGGGGCGCTTTCTGTTGAGCGCTTTTTTGGGTACTGCCACCGGAGCCCGTTTCCAGTCACGCTTTGAAGCCGATAGCGCGGGCGTGTATGTCCGCCCCCCGGAATACAAAAGCCGCATGCGCTGGATTATTCCTCTGGTGATTACCCTTGCGATTTGCTTCCCGTTTGTCGCCACCAAATATGTGCTGACCGTTGCCATTCTCGGGCTGATCTACGTGCTTCTTGGTCTGGGACTTAACATCGTCGTGGGTCTGGCCGGTCTGCTGGACCTGGGATATGTCGCGTTCTATGCCATCGGCGCTTATGGCCTGGCGCTGGGTTATCAGTATCTTGGGTTAGGCTTCTGGAGCATGCTACCGCTGGCGGCAATCATGGCCGCTGCCGCAGGTGCCCTGCTCGGTTTCCCGGTGCTGCGCATGCACGGTGACTATCTGGCCATCGTGACCCTCGGGTTTGGGGAGATCATTCGTCTGATCCTGAACAACTGGCTGACCTTCACCGGAGGGCCCAATGGTGTTTCAGCCCCTCCTCCTACCTTTTTCGGTCTGGAGTTTGGCCGTCGGGCTAAAGAAGGTGGAGTGCCCTTCCACGAATTTTTCCACCTGACCTACAACCCCAATATGAAGTTTATCTTTATCTATGCGGTACTGTTTCTGGTGGTGATGCTGGTGCTCTATATTAAGCACCGCCTGACGCGGATGCCGATTGGCCGGGCGTGGGAAGCATTGCGCGAAGACGAAATCGCCTGTCGCTCAATGGGCTTGAATCATGTTCTGGTCAAGCTTTCGGCCTTTACGCTCGGTGCCTCAACCGCCGGGATTGCCGGGGTGTTCTTTGCAACCTACCAGGGCTTCGTGAATCCGACCTCATTTACGTTTTTTGAATCGGCACTGATCCTCGCCATCGTGGTGCTGGGCGGCATGGGCTCCACGCTTGGCGTCGTGCTGGCGGCCTTTGTGCTTACCGTCACGCCCGAGCTGCTGCGCAGTTTTGCCGAGTACCGGGTCCTGCTGTTTGGCATGCTGATGGTGGTGATGATGATCTGGCGTCCACGCGGTTTGATCCGCATAAACCGCAGCGGGTTTGCCGTGCGTAAGGGCGTTGCGCCATGAACGATATGATATTGCGCGTTGAACATCTGATGATGCACTTCGGCGGGATTAAGGCGCTAAACGATGTCAACCTGGACGTGCAGCGTGGCTCTATTACCGCCCTGATTGGGCCAAACGGTGCGGGGAAAACCACCGTGTTTAACTGCCTGACGGGCTTCTACAGAGCCTCTGGCGGCAACATTTTATTTAATACCCGCAGTAAAACGACCAACGTTATTCAGGTCCTCGGGCAAAAATTCCAGCCAGGTGACTGGATTAACCCCGCGCAGTTTGGGCAGCGTCTTTTCTACAAAATGTTTGGCGGAACCCACCTGGTCAACCGCGCCGGACTGGCGCGCACGTTTCAAAATATCCGGCTTTTTCGCGAAATGTCGGTCGTGGAAAACCTGCTGGTTGCACAGCATATGCGCGTTAACCGCAATCTTCTTGCCGGGATCTTAAATACGCCGGCATACCGCCGGGCGGAGAGTGATGCCCTGGACAGAGCCTTCTACTGGCTGGAAGTGGTTGACCTGGTGGAGTGCGCCAATCGCCTGGCGGGAGAGATGTCGTACGGGCAGCAGCGGCGTCTGGAAATCGCGCGGGCAATGTGTACCGGGCCGGAGATGATCTGCCTGGATGAGCCCGCTGCCGGGCTAAACCCGGTAGAAACGCATAAGCTGAGCAGCATAGTTCGTTTTCTGCGCGATCATCACGACATCACGGTGTTGTTGATTGAACATGATATGGGAATGGTGATGGAGATATCGGACGACATTATCGTGCTCGACCACGGCGATGTTATTGCCAGAGGAAAACCCGAGCAGATCCAGCATGATGAAAAGGTCATTGCTGCCTACCTGGGTACGGACGAAAGCGAGGTCACCTTATGAACGAACCGCTGCTGGCATTTCGCGAGGTGGACGTGTTTTACGGCGTCATTCAGGCGCTGAAGCAGGTTTCCCTGGAGGTCAATAAGGGTGAAACCGTAGCGCTGATTGGTGCAAACGGCGCGGGTAAATCGACACTGCTGATGTCCATCTTTGGCCAGCCCCGTATTCGTGACGGACAGATCCTTTTCTGCGGAGAGGACATTAGCCATAAATCGACTCATTACGTTGCATCTGGGGGTATCGCCCAGGCGCCAGAAGGACGACGTATCTTCCCGGATATGACGGTTGAAGAAAACCTGCTGATGGGGACTATCCCCATCGGCAATCAATTTGCGACTGAAGATATGCAAACCATGTTTGACCTGTTTCCGCGCCTCAAAGAGCGTCGCAAGCAGCGCGCGATGACCATGTCCGGTGGCGAACAACAGATGCTGGCCATTGCCCGGGCGCTGATGAGTCGCCCGAAATTGCTGCTGCTGGATGAACCGAGTCTTGGGCTGGCACCCATTGTGGTAAAACAGATTTTCCAGACGCTGCGCGAGCTGGCCCGCAACGGCATGACGATTTTTCTGGTCGAGCAGAATGCGCACCATGCGCTGAAACTTTCTGACCGGGGATATGTGATGGTTAATGGCCAGATCCGCCTGAGCGGCAGCGGCGAAGAACTGCTGGGCAATCAGGAGGTGAGGAAGGCGTATTTAGGTGGTGTTTGATTCGATACTGGTGTATGTATCAAAATTATTTCCTATAAATAACAATAAATTATTCACAGAATGTATAGCACGCAATGGCTAGAGAAGGTCTGGTTATGCTGATTTATTAGTCACTGACGATCACGTCAAACTAACTGAAAAGGAGCTTTCAGCATGGCTGTATCCAGACCCGGAGTACAGGGAAGTAAAACCAGCGTACGCAATTTACAGGCATGAATAACATGAAAAAAATAATACTCGCAGCTCTGCTGCTGCCGCCTCTGGCTTATGCTGCTCAAACCTTACCGCCGGAAGCTAAGGCGGCACTGCAGTTTAATAAGTGGTACATCTCTCAGATAATGATCGGGAAAGATGACCTGCTCCCCGTTGATTAGTACACCCCGATGTTAGTAATGTCTTCATAAGCCACATGAGGACATCCCCATGAAGAAGCGTTTTTCCGACGAACAGATCATCAGTATTCTCCGCGAAGCCGAAGCTGGGGTACCCGCCCGTGAACTCTGCCGCAAGCATGCCATTTCCGATGCCACGTTTTACACCTGGCGTAAGAAGTATGGCGGTATGGCGGTGCCTGAAGTTAAGCGCCTGAAGTCGCTTGAGGAAGAGAACGCCAGACTCAAGAAGCTGCTTGCCGAAGCCATGCTGGATAAAGAGGCGCTTCAGGTGGCTCTTGGGCGAAAGTACTGACGACAGACCAGAAGCGGGAAGCCGTGATGTTGATGTGTGATGCGACCGGTCTGTCGCAACGTCGTGCCTGCAGGCTTACAGGTTTATCCCTGTCGACCTGCCGCTATGAGGCTCACCGTCCGGCTGCTGATGCGCATTTATCAGGGCGCATCACTGAGCTGGCACTGGAGCGCAGGCGTTTTGGCTACCGTCGTATTTGGCAGTTGCTGCGCCGTGAAGGGCTTCATGTTAATCATAAGCGCGTGTACCGGCTTTATCACCTCAGTGGCCTGGGCGTAAAACGCAGAAGACGTCGTAAAGGGCTGGCAACAGAACGTCTGCCGCTGCTCCGTCCGGCGGCGCCCAATCTGACCTGGTCGATGGATTTCGTCATGGACGCACTTTCCACCGGTCGCAGGATCAAGTGTCTTACCTGCGTCGATGATTTCACAAAGGAATGCCTGACGGTCACTGTTGCCTTTGGGATTTCAGGCGTTCAGGTCACGCGTATTCTGGACAGCATTGCACTGTTTCGAGGCTATCCGGCGACGATAAGAACTGACCAGGGGCCGGAGTTCACTTGCCGTGCACTGGATCAATGGGCCTTTGAGCATGGTGTTGAGTTGCGCTTAATCCAGCCGGGCAAGCCAACGCAGAACGGATTTATTGAGAGCTTTAACGGACGATTTCGCGATGAATGTTTGAATGAGCACTGGTTCAGCGATATCGTTCATGCCAGGAAAATTATTAATGACTGGCGGCAGGATTATAACGAATGCCGCCCGCACTCCACGCTGAATTATCAGACACCGTCTGAATTTGCAGCGGGCTGGAGAAAGGGTCATTCTGAGAATGAAGATTCCGACGTTACTAACTGAGTGTTGTATCTAATCGTGGGGGCAGGTCAAAGAGCCACTTACGGATTATGACGCACTCAGCCAGTATGTAAGCCACGTTACCATCAGTAAGCTTAAAGCCATGGACAAGCTTGATCCGAATGAATACGACGTTCCAGACGCTGATATGTTCATAAAGGCCCAGGGCTATGAAGATGACTGGGGAACGGTTATTGCCAGAGCGATTGATTACGATGCCGTGTGCATGCAGGTGTATATATCCTTTGGCAAGAAGCGCGATCACACCGTTATTGACTGCATGGTAAAAGAAGACGGGGCCTGGAAAGTCCAGTCTGTAGCCAGCATAGATATTTCTGACAACCTGAATGCAAAGTAAATCGACGATCTGAAAGGGGTACTGATGCAATGCATCTTTGCGTATACCCCTATGTGCTGCACCAGCAGAACGGCACGCGTTATACCCGTGACGGGTTTAACAGCCGGTGGCAGCGGGCACGCGATGAAGTTCAGAAAAAATTCCCCCACCTACTTTTTGATTTCACATTTCACGAATTGAAAGCAAAAGGCGTTTCAGATCTGCAAGGAAGCCTGCAGGAGAAGCAACAGATTTCAGGTCTCAAGACGATCACACAGACGTCACGTTACGATCAAAAAGTGAAGATTGTTCCGGTGGTTGGTGGGCAAAAATGACAAATGATGTTAGGAAAATGAATTTCAGGCACAAAAAAACCACCTTTCGGTGGTTTCACGACACTGCTTATTGCTTTGATTATTCTTTGTTTCCCATGGTAGCCGGAGTGGGACTTGAACCCACACAGCGCGAACGCCGAGGGATTTTAAATTCTACGCAGGATCAATGTGTTACATAGCGATTCATTGCAATATTTTGTGGGGATTGGATGTTCATATTTGCTGTAGTTAGCAGTAAATAGATAGCCATGGATAGCTTTGAGCAAAGAAACGTCACAGATATGAGTTCGTGCCGAAAGTATTCACCCTAGTTAAATCAATTTGCTGAATGCAACGCTAACAGTGAGCGGCCAAGTGTGTAAACCCACACAGCGCGCCCAACTGACACTCAGCTGCCAGCAGCGTATCAACTCGCATTTGTCCACTCTGAATGCGCATAGTTATACGCAGATTACTTAAACGGGCTGTGACGTTAAAAGAGCTATCATCCCTAGTCAGGTGCCATGCTGAATGAAAAACAGGGTGGTCATGCCCATCAGAATGAGTGTATTCACCAGCGTGAATACAGTGGCCAGCTTGCCCCAACGGCGGTTTGTCTGTAGCTCTGCACGTTGTTTATCCTCTAAGGTGAGTATTTGTTGATGCAGAGATTTATTCTGTTCCGTGAGCGACTCCAGCATCACGTTTTGCGCCTGCATCTCGGCCAGAGTAGCGGAGAACAGTTGTTCCTGAAGGGCTACCTGCTGATGGCTTAACGCCACTTGCTGTTCCGTAAGGGACGTCAATGCTGCGTTTTGCTCCTGAAGTCTAGCGCTCTGTTGGGGCAATTGTTCATGGATGCGTTGTAGTTCTTCGACCTGTTCCTGATGATGCTTACTATTCTGTTGCTGGGACATGTCATGCAGAGCGGTAGTGTCCGCCCTGTTCTGCGCCAGACTGTTCAATAAAGTAAGATAATGTCTTTGAGCATCATCTTTGGCATCGTTCAGTTCGCGTGTCTGCTCACCGAGCGTATCGGATATCGTCTCAAGCGGTCCGGTCAGTTTTTTAAATTCAGCGACGAATTTTCGGTCGAGATTAAAGAGTTTGTCATTACTGTCGTCAATACTCTTCTTTTGCCCGACAAGCTCGCGTCGCAAATGCTCCAAAAACAGATCCTGCACCAGTTGGTCCAGTAACTGTTCATCGTTGGCCGTTTCCGCTACAACAAGGTTTTTATTCAATTTTACTGCTCTCCTCGGCTAAGGATTTTACGTAGTCAAAATCGTTGTTCAACGCTTTATACATCAGCAACCAGCCGAGGCGCTCGCTGCGGCTGATGTCTGGGTTTTTAACGTTGACCTCGATTTCATGCGCCCGGGTATTTTTTGCCGAAAGAATGACATTCAGAAAGTTTTTACTCTCGTGAAGCCGCTGGGAATAACGAGTTAACGACTCGTCGAACTCCTGCTTAATCCGGACGATCCGCAGATGTGTGTGCTCTTTTTTTTTCAATAACTGAGCAACGATACGCTCCAGTCGCCGCGTTGTGCGCTCATTTTTAACAATGTTTTTATTCAGGGCGCATTCTTCGGTATCGAACTTAAACTTGATGCGTTTGTGGAAAAGAGCCGTTAAGAAGTTGGCGTCTTTGAGGCACGCCCCTTTGATCTCATCCTGATCTTCCCTGCGTGTTTTCTCGCGAAAATAGGTTTCAAACCAGTAGCCATTCAGTCTGGTTAAGACCCGCTCTAGATAGGCCATCTCCGGCACCCTTTCAGGAGGAAGCTGGAAGGCTTCAAGCAGGTCATTCCAGCATTGGGTATAGGTTTCACCACATTCACGAATCTTCGACTTAAGTAAATCTAGAGATGGCGATTTGCATGTCGTTAATTGCGCGATTATCTGAGATACGTTCGAATGCTCACCAAAATTCTTACCCGATGCGTCATCACGTTTTTTTAATAACGTTTGCTGCTTCTTTATTAATTTCTGATGGTTATCTCTATTACAGCTCACACGTTCCTGGTACATATCAACATGCTCTTCCAACCGTAAGAGCTGTTTTCGCAGCAACGTTTTTTCTGTTTCGTAATGCACCTTTTCGACGGCCATTTGCTGTTCAATGATATGCGGCAACGCGTAGCCCGTGCGCAAGCGTGAAAGCGGGTTCGACGCCTGGTGCAGAGAGTCGAGTAACTCTTGCAACACGTCTCGCCGCAAATCTCGGCACTGGCAGGCGAACTCGTCATCTCCGGCATTGATTGCCAGCCAGGTGTGGCCGCACTCTACGGGGTAGATCAGTTCACTGATACTTTCAGGCAATCCCAGCTCCATGGTATTGATTTGTTCAAGCAAGAACGTCCGCATTGCCTTTTTATCAAGCCGTTTTTGCTTGATCAGACGCTGAAGTGTTGCATCAGAATAAGCTCTAGTCAGGACAATCTTGTAGCGGTGGCGTTGCCAGTGCCAGTCCTTCAGCAGGTCATTGTCCAACTCTTCTGGTTTTAGGAAGGACAACGCATCTGCCTTGCCTGTCAGCATCACCACATCGGCAGAGGCAAGATAACGGCTGGCAAGCATGTTGACATAGTACTGCTCATTGGCGTTGGTTGAGTGAGTGCCTGGTAAATCACGGATCAACAGCTGAGCACTGCTCTGTTGCTGCAAATCAAAAAAGCGTCGGGGCAGGAATACATCCACGCTATCGAATTCTCGCACACCCTGCTCAACTTCCTGGCGAAAACCGGCAAAAATGGCCTTCGCCTCCTCGTCGTTAAACCAGGCTGTACCGTTCTCGCGGTGACTAAAGTACCAGAAGTCGTTTTTAGACATACGATAGCGATAAGTGCGCGCCGTGGACATCGTGCCCAGATCCTGCTCGCCACGTAGCAAAGTATTTAGTTCGGTGAAGCAGTCATCACGAATGCCCAGCAAGGTCAAGATCAGTGAGGTTTTACCAACCTGAGCCGGGCCGTAAAGGATCACTGAAATCTGCCTTCTGGCATTGTCCGTCGCCTGGATTAGCCGTTGCTCGTCAAATTTCTTAAGAAAGGCGACAAAACTCTCTTCTGCCCACAAGTAACGTTCCCGGCTAAGATCAACCCAAGATTTTTCGGAAGTGAGTTTCATACAGTTTTGCTTCCTTTTGTGCCGCAGTTAGCTTGTTAATCGCGAGTACCAACGCACTTCGATTTGCCAGAGCATCCGTTTCGCCAAAAATCTGCTTCAAGTTATACGCAATATGCTCTCTCAGTTCGGCAATCATCTCCTGATAGTTGCCGATCACTGTTTGTTCGTTATGGAATGCCAGTTCCTCCATAGCACGACGAATGTAATAGATCTGCGCTTTATCGCTGTCGCGAATCACACCCGTTATTTGGTAAATACCATACGCCACACTGGCAACCAACGCCGCTTTACCTACTAACGCCAGCGGAGTTAATCCCCCTTCCTTATTTGGTGTGCTCTTACCATCCACCGTTCCATCTGCAGCATCAGCCCCCAAAAACGCCATCATGGCTGTTTTAATTGGATGGTACTGTTCACTGCTGGAAAAGAGAGCATCAAATATTTGCTTAGGTTGGATCTCTTCTGCCAGTTGGGTAGTACAAGCAGGATCGAGCTGCATTGCAAGCCTGGAACGTGCATTTTCCAGCATTAAGGCAGGCAAAATATCCAGAGCTGCGGTTAGTTTTGTAGGCAGAGGAACTTGATGCTCTTTGCTCGGTTTTTTGAGCAGTGTATACAGTCCCGTCATCAGCTCAGGATCTGTCATCGAGTACTCCGTCTGCTTATCCTGAACCAGATATCCCATTCTCCCGGGTGCTGTTGTCGGTAGTAACTGCTGATTTTCAACATTAGGCAAGAGCCCCTGAGCACGAAGCACCCGTGTATTTGTAGATGTCAGTGCCTTGAAGTTATGCTCGTGGATGCTGACGTTTTCATATTGTTTATTCCAAGCATCAAGAATGCGTCGACTGCGCTCGTCATCCACTTCTACGCCGCGCAACGACAGACGCCGCGCAAAAATTTTAAGATTGTTTTGAAAACCAACCTCTTCGCTTTTATAGTTTTCTTCACAATGCATAAGTGCATCAGTAAAGTGCTGACGGGTCTGCTTTTTTATCGCTGCGCGTAATTTTTGCTCATGGTTGGCGGCTGATTCATCAAAGGCCTCAAGAATCTCTTCTACCATGGATTCATGATGCTGCTGTTTATCCGCCAATATTCTCAAATCATTAATAATTTCGGATACATCTTCGCGAATAAGCCCCATAAAATTATCCAAAGCAATTGCTTCAGACGCCGAGCTGCTAGTGAGCTTATTGGTCACCGTCTGGCGCAATGCGTCAATCCAAATATCGCTATTGCCAGAGCCTGTCGCTACGATATCCTCTTTTTTCATTCCAACATTTGGGAATACACATTCAGCAGCACTGGTCTTGAGCTGTTCGATTTCCTGTAAACCGAGCATCTCAGTTTTGCTGATGACCACCACAGGGCCTCGGTCACTGAAGTTATCTCGCAAATCTTGCAGCACACCAGATTTGCTGTCGTTCGCTAACAACGAGGCATCGGTAACGAACAGGACGCCACGGGCGTTAACCAATACGTGACGCATCATATCCTGCCAGAGATAGTTTTTGCTGGTGGTCAACTCATAGCCCGGTAACAGCGCCCAGGTCACCTGTTCATCAATGAACGAGTTTTTCTTGCTGATCAGCAGTTTGGGGTAGAGCAGCTTAAAGCCTGCTTTTTCATAGCGACGAACACTGTTCCAGTCACGAAGGAGGTTTTGAAGTTGCTCCCCGCCCTCGCCTTTTTGCTGCTGAATTTCGCCAGTTTTAAGGTTGAGGCACTGATAGACTACCTGGGGAAAGTAGGCGGGGTCACCATCCACCTGTTCGATAAAAAGCGGCACCTGCTCGCCACGACCCGGATTGGCGTCTAACCATTCATCATTAATACCGAGGATCGTTTTCGCCAAGGTTGTTTTACCAGCCCCTTGCATACCGGCGATAGCATAAATTGGTTCTTTCTGCAAAAGCGTCGTCAGCTCCACCTGACGCAAAACATCGGTAATGTGATCGACATTTTCTGCAGCTTCACCATGCTTAATGGAAAGTTCCAGTGCAGTAAGTAATCCAGTACGTAGATTCTTCAAAGTATTGATGTTAATTGACATGTTAAGTCCTTTTTGATCGTCGGTACGCAGTGTCGCAACATGCTTCCGTTTTCATTCAATATACTCAAAGCAGCGTTCTCAATGGTAGGATCATCTATTCAATGCCATATGCAGACTTCGTGATTATATGCGCTATGAACCTGCCATACATCTATGTGTGCACGTCATTTTAGTCCATCATTTTCCCATGAATTTCAATGAACTTGCTCCATCGCGGACGCAGATACTCAATATTAATGTGTGTCTGCATACGTGATGCAATGATAGTGCTCCCCTGCCACTCTAAGAGGTCTTCATCTATCGCGCAGACTTGAGGGCTGAAGTAAACTTTCATATTATCGGGATCAATCGCACAATGGTTGTGGTCAAATAGGTTGTGAATATCCCTACGTAATAGAAGACCGTTCGTAACGTCTGGGATGCCTTCTTCGTGTCGCGGCGTTATGTGAGCTGCCTCGGTCCTCCAACGCGATTGGACTCCGGTAACAACACAGCGGTCAAAACAATTCTTCCTGGCATCTTGTGAAAAGGGCGACTGGTCGGAACTGTAAGTTGCATTGCTTTCCCGCCCTTCTTTATACACGCGAGTAGGGAAAATAACTGTGTTGCTCAAGCCTGGAGAGATTGAGACATACGCGGTCCCTCTACCACTCACCTTTCCACCATTAAAAACTTTTGAAATGGATTTTGTCATACCCGCCAACCTGGGATTACTCATTTCGACGATTTGTCCGCCGCTTCTTTCTGACCGATGGAGTCGAACGAACTGACCGGTGTAAACATCATGATAACTATCGGGTCGCTCAACTCGCAAAACAACATAGTCAAATGTTCTTGTATCTGCGATGTTCCAATCGCCAGTTTTGACTCGCCTAGCTTTACCTAACCCAACAGTCAGATCAGGTATCAAGGTTCCCTTCTTACCTGTAGTACGAATTGATAAAATTTCTCCTGGCAATCCCAAGTCTAAAAGCTCATGGATCACTGGGAGGTATTTCCGGGTTCCAAGCTTTATTTTCGTCAAATTCATCAGCGTTTCTCCAAGGACAAGCCATTTTCCATTGATCACAAGACAAAGTTACGAGTTTGACTGGAAATCTTCGATTATCTTCTGATTGTAATCATCCAGATACTTTTGCAGTTCATCCCTGTCGATCAAACGTACCAAGGCTGACTCAGCTAACTCTTTAGCAGAGCGTGTGAAGTAGGAATTAGTCACAACCATCGCCTCATCACAACCATAGAACGTTTTAGCAGAGATCACCTGCTGCACCGCCGAGTTACCTACAGAACCAGAATAATTTTTCGCCTGAATAACCATATCCTTACCAAATCGAGTGACGAAGAGATCTGCCCCCTGATCTTGCGTTCTCTTGGTTTCTTTGACGTCATAACCCATAGTCTGGAATACTTCCACAAGGAAATCTTCAAACTGGAAGCCGTCCATTGCGTCAACTAAATACATGGTAACGAATTTGTTAGGGTTAAAATGCTCAAGCCGTGTAGCTAATCTATCAACCAGAATATCAAAATAAATACGTTCGCACACAGCTAAGTATTTTTTAACTTCATCGAATAAAACCAAAGGAACACCAGGCGTGGCCTCCGCTTTTTCATTGAATTCTACTGATGAGAACTCTATTTTATTGCTCCATATATAGAATAGAAATAATGAAAGATCTGCCCGAAAAGTGGTGCCCGCTTCCTCAATCCATGACTTCAAGGATTCAGTAAGTGTAGATTTAATATGCCGTTTAACTTCTTTAGCGAAACCATAATAAAGAGCGCTAAATGACGTGGTAAGGAGTAATTTATCTAATAGCTCAGGTAACTCCTCAAGCTCATTGAACCCTTTTCTGACCAACACCTCACGGAAAAGTTGTAATTCGGAGTATGTGCCATTATCTGTTGGGAAATCTGCTTCCGATTTATTATTATGTGAGAATCTGGAAGTGTAAATGAAGTTAGTAAAATATGGATCTTTTAAACTGGAGTATTTTTCGAGAACATTTTCAAGTAATTGATTAAGCTGAGTTTGTTCTTTCTTTTTCCCAAACAGATCTTTCAGAACACCCTTTGAACGATACTGAAATTCGGGATAAAACGATGGATTCAATGGCGTCATACGTTGTATATCTATTGCTTGTGTGGTCGATGATGCTGAACCCCATGCAGACGTTTTTACAGGCGAAACTCCACTACACCAGGGACAATTAACCTCAAAAGTCGTTCTACTGCAAGTATCACACTGATAAATCATTTGAATATTCTCCTTTTATTCCAATATCTGACTATTCGACACTTTAATTTCCTGCTTAATAATCCACAATTTAAAAAAGATCATCATAACGCAGTCATATTAATTTATGTTCTTATTTTTGAGTCCACCCACTCCGTCATATCCTTAAGAAGAACCAGTGCATCTTTTTTGCTTCTCGTGTTCCCCCAAAAACTCAGTTCAAGCACTTTCCCCTTCCCAGAAATTGATACTTCGTAGTCCTCAGGGCTAGCGGTTGGAATGAAATTTCCAGCACTTAAAGCAACTCTTATTTCTTCTTTTAGTGCATTAACTTCAGGGTAATCATCTGAATGTATCCAGCCATATACGTAGAACTCAGCTTCATCTCGTCCATCCTCTGAAGGTCGATAAACTAACGTAATTCCTGTTTTACCTTGCCCCCAGCATCCCGGCATCAGATGAATTGCTTTATAGTAACCCTTCCAGTTATTAATACCTGTTGCAATATGAATATCAGGCAATACCTCTGAGACAACCGATTTAGCTTCCTCGGTGATAGCATTTTGGTACATTTCCAGCAATTGAACCGATTTTATCAAAGCTGTGAAATTTTCAGTGACAAACTCCACATTTTTATCAGATACCTTATCCATACTAACCTCACTCAATTTTTTAAGATGACTCAAAAACTCCTGATAAAAAACAGTCCACTTGCTGAACTCTTGATTCATCATCTCTAACCCCAGACGTCGAATGGCGGTTTCTAGCAACAGTGAATAATTGATCAGTTGCCAACCGTCTACGCCTTTAGCACTGTTACCGTCAGGCTTTAATATACAGCGAAATAGTTTTTGATTGTTGCCGCCGTAACTATCAATGAGGCTTACATAGCTGGGAAAAGGATTATATGTATCAGCCAAAACTTTATGCTCAATACCTATGATGAATTCATCATGTCTGATAAGAATATCAAGATATTTCCCATCCTCTGTTCTGGCTTCTCTCATTAATTCCAGAGAGGTGAAATCAATTTCATCAACATCGAGGGAATCATCCAGGCAACATAACAATGCTTTGAGCAACCATGGCTGCACCATTTTCTGTGCTCCCATAAACAAAGCCATCAAGTCCGTTGTTGGATTTTCGAGATATCCGGAACCTCCCAATTCAAAAAAATTGAATTCAATATCATCCTCAAAACAAATCCCTTTTAACATTTTCATGAATTCGATGTTTAACGCTTTACATGACAATTTAGCTTCCTTTTAAATTTATAATTAATAATATTTCCTTGAATTATACCATTTTAACTAATTAGCTTTTTAATGATGAATTTAATGCCATCTCTTGCATCATTAAATATTTTCCTTTCATATCCTTTATCGGCTCCTCTTGGTCCTCTGGTAAAAACATACATTTCAGCGGAGTATTTTTCGCCATCAAAATGTGTTAACCCTAATACATATGATTTTGTATCCTTGTTATAACAAGTTTCTCGGTACGATAAACAACCATTCTTCCAACCTGAACTGGGTTCTGAAAAACTAAAGTTATAATTCGTCTTTATTTCAGGATTTGCTTTTATCTCTTCAAAAATGGATTTTAGCTCCAGATAGGCAGCACTTTTTATCCCTTCAACCCTAAGATCTTCTAATTCATTTTTAGCTTCATTAAAAATATCATTGATATTAATTGACATAAAAACTCCACAAAATTTTACATATCAAACAACTAGTTAATTTTCAATTACGTCAGCCAACAACATCCCAGCCATACCATCCAGTCGCTTCTTAACCTTTTCCCAGCCCGGCATAACCTGCCCCATCAGACGGTAAAACTCCTCGCTGTGGTTGTGCTCAGCCACATGGCATAACTCATGCAACAAGACATAATCGACGCATTCTGAGGACGCTTTCACCAACCACGGATTTAAGGTCAGACAGCCTTTCGCAGAACAGTTGCCCCATTGCGTTTGCATCGCCCGCAAACGTATCGGCGGACGCTCACTAACCCAAAGGGTCTGCGGTATCAATAAATCTAGTCTGCGTTGGAAGACATCTCTGGCGCGTTCCCGATACCATTCAGCCAGCAACGCTTTAACCTTTTCTGTCGATTTGTGTCTGACCGTCACTTCCAGGCGCCCACGCAACATTTTCACTCGTTGCGGTGCAGTAGCGTCTTCTGTCACTTTCAACTGATATTGCTTGCCAAGGTAGTAATGGCTTTCTCCGCTGACATACTGACGCGGGACAATGTGCGTCTGTTGCTCCCTGAATTCACGCAGTTGCTGATATATCCAGCGCCCTCGTTTTTTCAGCGCAAACAGCACCTCGTGCTCAGGTGTTTCTGGTGGTACAGAGGCAACAACACGACAGTCCGGATGCACCTTGATGAGCACCCTGCCCTTAACGACCTGACGTGAAACACACTGTACGACGATGACCTCATCACCATAAACAATGCGTATTGCTTTCATTGCTGGCGACTCTTTTTCACTCATGATTTCATTAAACCAACGCGCAGTATCTGGATGATAGTTTCCACAATACGGTTTACCTGGTTCATTCCGGCACCTACTTCCCGGCAGACCGTAAACAGCAGCGGTAAGAGATTTGTCTTGACCACTTTCTCGATATCCTGAGGGTTCAGGGAGTTTTCTGCCACTGCTTTGACGATAATGCAGTCTACTTCAAAAGCCAGCTTCGTCCACTTCTCCTGCACCTGAATGTCGTTAATCGCAAAAACCTCCGGTAGCTCTTTTTTAAAGACACCGTAATACGCCTGAGCATGCTTGTTTACCGCCAGCGCATCCGGGATATCGCTGAGCTTACGGGCTTCAACTTTTTCTTCAAACTCACGGAATAAGAGATACTGTTTCAGTGGGTGGTCGAATAGTTTTTCAGCCTCTTCGATTGCCATACGCAGGAGTTTGGAAAAGGCCTCCTGAGCATACGGGTCATCACGCAGCTCCTGCTCAATCATCTTTGTCACACGGGTTTTAATGATGTCGGTTTCATTGCGGGTTTTATTGTTGTCCCACTCTTCGGGCTTTTCACTCTTGCCCATTTTACCGACTTCATACACGCCATTCGGTTCACGAACCTCAACGCCGGTGACATGCTTATCCAGCAGTTTTTTCACCTGCTCAGCGTAGTCGTCATAATTGACCTGCTCTCCACTTACCTGCATTGCCCACTGGCGAAGGCTGGACATCTGTTTTACGGTTTCTTTATAGATATTTCGGTCTTGTTCCGTAAAGCTCTTGTCGGTGAAGAAGGTGGCGGACTGCAGTGCCACTTTCAGGCATCCGGCAAAGGCCGTTAACGCCTCGAAGAAATCATCACGGGTTTTCTGATGGATATCGACCATCTCTCCGTCACGTTCTTCCATTTTAGGCACCAGTACTGCACGTAACTGCTCAGTATCATTTTTGTTTTTAACACCGGCAAATATGGCCCACAACTGGTTATACAGATGCGGCAGACGTTTATATTCAGAGCTCATGGCGCTGTACAGCCCGTCAATATCCTTGATGTCGTATCCACCCTGGGTTCGGGAGGCGAGATCCTGATATTTACCGATAGTTGTGTCCAGTTCAGCCAGAATGCCGCGATAATCAATCAGCAGGCCAAACTTTTTCAGTGGATGCAGTCGGTTCACCCGGGCAATCGCCTGGATTAGGTTGTGGGACTTAAGTGGCTTGTCGATATACAGCACGGTATTTTTTGGTTCATCAAACCCGGTGAGCAGTTTATCAACGACGATCAGCAATTTAAGCTTATCATCGGTATCGAAACGACTGATGATATTGCGGGTATACGCGGACTCATCCTGCGTGCCGACATTATCCTTCCACCATTTCGTCACTTCCGGTAGTTTACTTTCATCTACCTCGGTATTCCCTTCCCGGGTATCCGGCGTACTGATAACCACTGCTGATTCAAACAACCCTGCTTCATCAAGATACTTTTTATACTTGATGGCGGAGATTTTGCTGTCGCAGGCAAGTTGCCCTTTCAGCCCCTCATCAATGTTTTTCGAGAAGTGTGTGGCAATATCGAGTGCGATAAGTCGGATGCGGTCATCTGCACTGTAGACCTCACCTTTACGGGCATATTTACGTTTAAGGTCGGCTTTTTGCGCTTCGCTTAATCCATCGGTAATACGGTCAAACCAGGCATCTATTGCCCGATCGTTAACCTCAAGGTCGGGAATACGTTCTTCATACAGCAAAGGTGTAACGGCTTTATCTTCTACCGCTCGCTGCATGGTATAAGCGTGGACAATCGGCCCGAATTTATTGGTGGTCTTATCTTCTTTTAGCAATGGCGTACCGGTAAATGCCACAAAGGCGGCATTCGGCAGGGCCAGTTTCATTCGCACATGGTTCTCACCACCCTGGCTACGATGACCTTCATCAATCAGAACGATGATGTCGGGGCTGGTATTGACGCATTCGGGGAGTTTTGTCGCTGAGTTAAATTTCTGGATAAGGGTAAAGATTATACGTTCTTTACCAAAGCCAATCTGCTGTGCCAGCTTCTGACCTGAGGTCGCCATCGCTTTGGCCTTATCATCCTTCCCTGCCAGTTCGCCACCTGAGGCAAAAGTGCCGCTGAGCTGTCCTTCAAGATCGACACGGTCCGTCACCACCACAACACGACACTGCTTCAGGCTGTCATGAAGAATCAGCGCCTTACTGAGGAACACCATGGTGTACGATTTACCTGACCCCGTGGTATGCCAGATCACACCACCTTCCCTGCCCCCGTCCGGTCTGCGGGTACTGATGCGTTCCAACAGCCTTTTAATCCCGAACACCTGCTGATAGCGGGCGACAATTTTCCCGGTCTTTTTATCAAACAGGGTGAAGAAGCGGGTCATCTCCAGCAGACGCTCCGGCGAAAGCAGGCTGATAAGCAGCTTATCCTGCCCACTGACAGCCAGTTCACCAGCGGCGATTAACTGCTGGTACCAGTCGAGATCGGCTGAAGGACGATGATCAAACAATGCATGAATTTGTTCAGTCGATAACTGATGGTTGCGCAGAGCATACATCTGCGCATCCGTAATATCTTCTTCGCGCCATGCTGCCCAAAATTTCATTGGCGTATGGCAGGTACCGTAGCGCCCATCATGCCCGTTAATTGAAAGCAATAGCTGGCTGTAGGCAAACATCTGCGGGATTTCATCGTTGAACTGGTTGCGGATACTCTGGGATATCCCCTCATCAATGGTTGGCCCTTTCTTGCTGTGGCCTGCCGGGCTTTTCGCTTCAATGACGGCCAGCGGGATACCATTCACAAAACAGACAATATCCGGTCTGCGGGTTTCAACACCGCCTGACCGCAACACCGTAAATTCTTCCGTAAAATGGAACTGGTTATTTTCCGGATGTTGCCAGTCAATGAGTGCAATCGTGGGGTTGACCTTCTTACCATCGACAAACTCCGTGACGGCGATCCCGTAGAGCAGATGGTTATACATCCGCTCATTGGCTTTCAGCAGCCCTTCGTTGAGTGCCGGGGAACAGACCTGCGATATCAGGTTATCCAGTGCCTTTTCCGATAACTGGCAGGTTTTGCCACCAGTCATAAACGAACGCTTCGACAACACTTCACGCAGAACCGGACGCAGCACTACCTCATCCTGTTTATAACCCCGATAACCCATAATCTGTTTCGGAGATAAAAACGTCCAGCCGAGGCTGGTCAGTAACGTCAGTGCCGGGATTTTGGCGCTGTATTCTTCCTGGAACTTTGGCGTGTACGTCTGGTTCATTGGCTTTCCTTGTTCTTAGCGTTAAGCGCTAACGGCTTCTTCAGCTTCTACTTTCACACGACGCTTTCCGGTCAGTAATTGCTGCATCAGGGCTTTTTTCTCGTCTTTCAGGCAGGTGAGTTTTTTCTCCAAGGTGGATATTTCAGCGTCCGCAGCAGAAAGTACGGCTGCGATTTTTTGTTGTTCTTCTATCGCTTTAGGAATTGTCATATTTAGTGCCTTGATGGCTTCAACTTGAACGCCCTTAACCGTGCTCCCCGTCCCCATTTTTGCTATCTGTTCAGCGTGTAATAGAAACCAGTTAAAAATATATTCTGAGCAAACATATTCACTTGCACAAATTGCTTTTAAATCTTGGTTAATAGCAACATCGCAAGACGCCATAACTGTTTTCCCAACGGCCATTCTAGTCGCAATTATTACCGTTCCAGCAAGGACAAGATTTGATGCGCTCTCAGCCAAACCAATTTCGTTAATATACTCTTGAGCCCCGTTAATACGTGGTGAAATTAGATCTTTAACTGTTACCCATGGGATATCCCCTCCCCATAGTCCGCTATTAGCTCGTGATGGTGTGCCCCCACCATAAATCCTACCGACTAAGCTCCCTAGCGGTCCTGAACGCCACTCCCCACTAAACCTAACCCCATGATCATCCAGTAAGCGCCTCCTCCCAGTGAGCAATTGCTGCATCAACGCTTTTTTCTGCTGCTGACTGTTGGCGAGAAGGTTTTCCGTCACCGAAATTGCCTTATTCCAAGTGGACAGAATTTGGGTGATTTTATTTTGTTCGGGGAGAGAAGGTAAGATGAATTTATATTTAAAAAGATCAGCCAAAGTTATAGAGACTTGGTTTGCATTACCACGAACCAAGTTTGAGATGAATTGTATAAACTCCTTTTTTTTAAGCATGCTAAAAAGATACTCATTTGTTATTTTTGTTTTCTTCGGTATGAGTTTAACAAGATTCTGATTTAGCAAGCTATTATGTGCACTGCGCGGAACCTTTACAGCTTTACCAACCATGGAGTCCAGTAAATGTGGACGAGATCCCACAGTAGAGAGTATTATATCGTTTTCGAAAAGACTGTATTGCTCTAAACCTTCGACATTCCCGCCAGCAATAAAAACAGGGTTGTCAGAATGGATGGAGTCCCTAGGGAAGGTGCGAATAAGCAGGTCATTTCTTCCCAAGCTGACTCGCTGATTAAAATTTCGCGGATCTGGGCCGATTTTTTTCCCGCAAACACATCGAATCAGCCTATTTAGGCTATTTTTTCCACCATTTCTGGCGTTATTTCCGGTTTTTACTGAGATCTCTCCCACTGACGTATCATTTGGTCCACCCGAAACAGGTTGGCCAGGGTGAATAACATCGCCAGTTGGTTATCGTTTTTCAGCAGCCCTTTGTATCTGGCTTTCACGAAGCCGAACTGCCGCTTGATGATGCGAAACGGGTGCTCCACCCTGGCACGGATGCTGGCTTTCATGTATTCGATGTTGATGGCCGTTTTGTTCTTGCGCGGATGCTGCTTCAAGGTTTTTACCCTGCCGGGACGCTCGGCGATCAGCCAGTCCACATCCACCTCGGCCAGCTCCTCGCGCTGTGGCGCTCCTTGGTAGCCGGCATCGGCTGAGACAAATTGCTCCTCTCCATGAAGCAGATTACCCAGCTGATTGAGGTCATGCTCGTTGGCCGCGGTGGTGACTAGGCTGTGGGTCAGGCCACTCTTGGCATCGACACCAATGTGGGCCTTCATGCCAAAGTGCCACTGATTGCCTTTCTTGGTCTGATGCATCTCCGGATCGCGTTGCTGCTCTTTGTTCTTGGTAGAGCTGGGTGCCTCAATGATGGTGGCATCCACCAAAGTGCCTTGGGTCATCATGACGCCTGCTTCGGCCAGCCAGCGATTGATGGTCTTGAACAATTGACGGGCCAGTTGATGCTGCTCGAGCAGGTGGCGGAAATTCATGATGGTGGTGCGATCCGGCAGGGCGCTATCCAGGGATAATCGGGCAAACAGGCGCATGGAGGCGATTTCGTACAGGGCATCTTCCATGGCACCGTCGCTCAGGTTGTACCAATGCTGCATGCAGTGAATACGCAGCATGGTCTCCAGCGGATAGGGCCGTCGGCCATTGCCCGCCTTGGGATAAAACGGCTCGATGACAGCGGTCATATTCTGCCATGGCAGAATCTGCTCCATGCGGGAGAGGAAAATCTCTTTTCGGGTCTGACGGCGCTTAGTGCTGAATTCACTATCGGCGAAGGTGAGTTGATGGCTCATGATGTCCCTCTGGGATGCGCTCCGGATGAATATGATGATCTCATATCAGGAACTTGTTCGCACCTTCCCTAGTTGTATCCGAAATTCGAACAATCCGTATCCCTTCCTCTGTATATAATGATGAATTAAATGCATAGCCTTTTTTATATGTAACCACTTCACCAAGATAACTTTCACTCCACCCCTTAGGCACCATAACCTAACTCCCTCAGATAACCCGCCATCTCAGTTTCCAGCTTAGCCAGTTCCGCTTTCAGTTGCTCACGCTCAGCACGTACCGCAAGCAAATCAATCTCGTCTTCTTCCTCAAAGGTATCGACATAGCGTGGAATATTAAGGTTATAGTCGTTGTCCTGAATCTCTTTCAGGCTGGCAAGATAGGCGTATTTCTCGACGTTATCGCCTTCACGATAGGTGTTAACGATCTTCTGGATATTTTCTGCGCTGAGCTGGTTCTGGTTTTTGCCCGCCTTATATTCACGGCTGGCATCGATAAACATCACCTTGTCATCCACTTTCTGCTTCTTAAAAATCAGAATCGCAGCCGGAATCCCCGTTCCGTAGAACAACTTATCTGGTAATCCAATCACCGCATCCAGCAAATTTTCGTCGATCAGTTTCTGGCGAATTTTACCTTCGCTGGAGCCACGGAACAGCACACCGTGTGGCACAACTACGCCCATACGCCCCGTTCCTGGTTTCAGGGTTTCGATCATATGCGAGATAAAGGCGTAATCTCCTTTAGTCTTCGGCGGTACACCTCGACGAAAACGGCCAAACTTATCGTTTTCAGCCTCGTCATGGCCCCACTTATCCAGGCTAAACGGCGGGTTTGCGGTCACGATATCAAACAGCATCAGGTCGCCATTTTTATCGAGCAGCTTCGGGTTACGAATGGTATCGCCCCACTCGATTTTGTGGTTGTCTTCGCCGTGGAGGAACATATTCATTTTCGCCAGCGACCACGTGGAGCCAATCGCTTCCTGACCGAACAATGCATAGTTACGGCTGTCATATCCGGAGACAATCTTACGTCCGCACTTCATTAACAATGAACCCGAACCACAGGCAGGATCACAAATGGTATCACCCGGCTGCGGATCGAGCAGTTCAGCAATCAGGTCCGAGACTTCCGGCGGGGTATAGAATTCCCCGGCTTTCTGTCCACCGCTGGCAGCAAAATTTTTGATAAGATATTCATAGGCATTACCGATAACGTCCAGAGTACCTACACGGCTTGGCTTCAGGTTAAGATCTTCACCGGCAAAGTCTTCCAGCAGCTGACGCAGGATGGTGTTCTTCTGTTTTTCTTCACCCAGGCGGTCAGTGTTAAACGAAATATCCTGGAACACGCTTTTCCCGGCATCTTTCAGTTTGGTGCCGTTGGCTTCTTCAATAGCGTGTAATGCCTGATCAATACGCTCGCCGGGTAATGACTCCAACTTACTGATAGTGTTTTATGTTCAGATAATGCCCGATGACTTTGTCATGCAGCTCCACCGATTTTGAGAACGACAGTGACTTCCTGCCCAGCCTTGCCAGATGCTGCCTCAGATTCAGGTTATGCCGCTCAATGCGCTGCGTATATCGCTTGCTGATAACGTGCAGTTCTCCCTTCAGGCGTGATTCATACAGCGGCCAGCCATCCGTCATCCATACCACGACCTCAAAGGCCGACAGCAGGCCCAGAAGACGCTCCAGCGTGGCCAACGTGCGTTCACCGAATACGTGCGCCACAACCGTCCTCCGTATCCTGTCATACGCGTAAAACAACCAGCGCTGGCGTGATTTAGCGCCGACGTAACCCCACTGTTCGTCCATTTCCGCGCAAACAATGACGTCACTGCCCGGTTGTATGCGTGAGTTTACCGACTGCGGCCTGAGTTTTTTAAGTGTCGTAAAATCGTGTTGAGGCCAACGCCCATAATGCGTGCACTGGCGCGACATCCGACGCCATTCATGGCCATATCAATGATTTTCTGATGCGTACCGGGTTGAGAAGCGGTGTAAGTGAACTGTAGCTGCCATGTTTTACGGCAGTGAGAGCAGAGATAGCGCTGATGTCCGGCAGTACTTTTACCGTTACGCACCACGCCTTCAGTAGCTGAACAGGAGGGACAGCTGATAGAAACAGAAGCCACTGGAGCACCTCAAAAACACCATCATACACTAAATCAGTAAGTTGGCACCATTACCCGCTCGCCGTTACCCGGCTCATGACGGCGTTCGTACAGCGCATAAAAGCTGGCACTTTTTGGCAGCACAAAACGCTCGTTAGCCATCATCGCTTCAATCAGTTCCGGCGCATCGCCATACTGTTCTTTGTATTCGTCATAGTGATCCTGCCAGACATCCGAAATGTACTTGAGGAACAGCATGGTAAGGATAAAGTCTTTATAGGTATCAGCACTGATGGTGCCACGGAACGTATCACACGCGGCCCACAGGGCTTTATTGATCGTATCCTGACTGATTTTGTCGTTCATGAATCATCCTGGTATGAGAATGCCAGCCCGAAATGCCGGGAAATATAGAAGGAAATAGGGTTTTGATAATACCTGAAAACACGCAATCGGACACGTTAAGTCACTATGTTTTGACCCAAAACGCGCACGCATAATGAGTTAATTAAATCGAGGTCATCCGGGGAATATGTGCAGTTAATGCGTGAATCGCAGATACAAAAAAACCACCTTTCGGTGGTTTCACGACACTGCTTATTGCTTTGATTATTCTTTGTTTCCCATGGTAGCCGGAGTGGGACTTGAACCCACACAGCGCGAACGCCGAGGGATTTTAAATCCCTTGTGTCTACCGATTCCACCATCCGGCCAGGGAAGAAAGTGGAGGCGCGTTCCGGAGTCGAACCGGACTAGACGGATTTGCAATCCGCTACATAACCGCTTTGCTAACGCGCCGTTAAATCTTTCAAACTGACACCCGCTACTGCGCATGTCTTTAATCTGGAGCGGGAAACGAGACTCGAACTCGCGACCCCGACCTTGGCAAGGTCGTGCTCTACCAACTGAGCTATTCCCGCATGTCATCAAGTTGACTTCTAACCACTTGATTTCATTATCGTCCGGCTTGCTGTGCCGCCGTTCGATGCGTTGCATTCTACTGATATGACGTTATGAGTCAACGTTATTTTTTGCATCCCTGGATCGTTTGCTGAAAATTACGGCGAAACGATCACTGATCAAGCAAATCCCCGCGGGCAGCGTTTAAATATTGCAGCATTGACCACAGCGTCAGCACTGCCGCAACCCACAGCAGACCAATCCCCGCCCACTCAACCCAGGCGTTCGGACGCCAGAGCATCCAGACCAGTGCCGCCATTTGCGCGGTTGTTTTCACTTTACCAATCCAGGAGACCGCCACGCTGCTGCGTTTCCCCAGTTCGGCCATCCACTCACGCAGTGCAGAGATAATAATTTCACGGCCGATCATCGTCGCCGCAGGCAGCGTCACCCACCAGGTATGATAATGCTCGGCCACCAGCACCATCGCGATAGCGACCATCACTTTATCAGCAACGGGATCGAGAAAGGCACCAAAACGGGTACTTTGATTCCAGCGACGTGCCAGGTAGCCATCAAACCAGTCGGTGACTGCTGCAATCAGGAAGATCAATGCACAGGCGAAAGGTGCCCAGACAACCGGCAGGTAAAACGCCAGTACAAAGAACGGAATAAGCACGACACGAAAGAGAGTGAGCAACGTAGGGATATTAAATTGCATAATGACGGTAACTGTTTGTTGTCAGTAAAATTTAGCTCTATGTTGCTACAGAGCCCTCAATGTTTCAACGAGTAGTAGATCTTTTCTGCCAGCCCTTGCGAAATACCCGGCACTTTTGCAATTTCCTCTATGCTGGCGTTGAGTAATCCTTGCAATCCGCCCATATATTTCAGCAGCATTTGACGACGTTTTGGCCCCACGCCCTCAATCGTTTCCAGGGTACTGGTATTTTTTACCTTTGCCCGTTTTTTGCGATGACCGCTGATGGCGTGGTCGTGTGATTCATCACGAATATGCTGAATGACATGCAACGCCGGGGAGTCCGGCGGCAGGCTGAAGCCCTCACCTTCCGGCTCGAAGAAAAGCGTCTCAAGGCCAGCCTTGCGATCGGCCCCTTTTGCGACACCCAGCAGCAGCGGATGGTTTTTATCCCAACTGACATCAAGCGATTCAAATACCGCTTTCGCCTGGCCGAGTTGCCCTTTCCCACCGTCAATCAGGATCACATCCGGGATCTTGCTCTCTTCAATCGCTTTACCATAGCGACGGCGCAGCACCTGGTTCATGGCCGCATAATCATCACCCGGCGTGATGCCGGTGATGTTATAGCGGCGATACTCGGCGCGCAGTGGGCCATTGGCATCAAACACCACGCAGGACGCCACCGTCTGTTCACCCATCGTATGGCTGATGTCGAAACACTCCATACGTTTCACTTCCGGCAGCTTCAGCAGCGTCGCCAGGGCGGTTAAGCGCTGGCTCACCGTAGATTGCTGAGACAGCTTCGTCGTGAGCGCCGTCGCCGCGTTGGTTCGTGCCAGCTTCAGATAACGCGCGCGATCGCCACGCGGTTTGGTTTGTACGTTAACCCGACGACCGGCGAGTTCAGAAAGCGAATCGGCCAGCAGCGTTTTATCACCGAGGTTAAAATCAAGCAGGATCTCCGATGGCAGCGTGCGCATCTGGCTCCCCTGCAGATAGAACTGGCCGACAAAGGTTTCCACCACTTCACCCAGCTCGGTGCCGCCAGGCACTTTTGGGAAATAGCTGCGGCTGCCGAGCACTTTGCCCTGACGAATAAAGAGAACATGCACACAGGCCATCCCGGCGTCAAAGGCCACGCCGATGACGTCAAGATCGTCACCAGTATTTGAGACAAACTGCTTCTCAGTGACTCTGCGCACCGCCTGGATCTGGTCGCGGATACGCGCTGCCTCTTCAAACTCGAGTGCGGCGCTGGCTTTTTCCATCCGTTCGATCAGTTGCGTTAATACCTGATCGTCCTTTCCAGCCAAAAACAGGCGCACATAATCAACCTGCTGGGCATACTCTTCTTCACTCACCAGCCCGGCAACGCAGGGCCCCAGACAACGCCCAATCTGGTACTGCAGGCACGGACGCGATCGGTTACGGTAGACGCTATTTTCACACTGGCGGATAGGGAAAATTTTCTGCAGCAGCGCCAGCGTCTCGCGAACGGCATAGCCGTTAGGAAACGGTCCAAAATATTCACCTTTCGCATGCTTTGCACCGCGGTGCATAGCAAGACGCGGATGGGTATCACCACTCAGAAAGATAAATGGATAGGATTTATCATCACGCAACAGGACGTTATAGCGCGGCTGGTAGAGCTTTATATAGTTGTGTTCAAGCAGCAGCGCTTCGGTTTCGGTATGCGTGACGGTGACATCAATGTTCTGAATGAGTGAGACCAATGCTTCGGTCTTACGGGAGGCAAGGTTGCTGCGGAAATAGCTGGAGAGGCGTTTTTTAAGATCTTTTGCCTTCCCCACATAGATAACCGTGCCGCCAGCGTCATACATGCGATAGACGCCAGGCTGGCTGGTTACGGTTTTCAGAAACGCTTTTGAATCGAACACATCGCTCACTGACTTAACAACGTCTCCGCATTACACAAACCATGTCGGATGGCCAGATGAGTCAGTTCGACATCACCATGAATGTTCAGTTTACTGAACATCCGATAACGATAGCTGTTCACCGTTTTCGGGCTGAGATTCAGTTGCTCCGAGATCTCATTCACCTTCTGACCTTTGGTGATCATCAGCATAATCTGCAATTCACGCTCAGACAAACTGGCGAACGGTGATTCGTTTTTCTCAGGCTCGATCTGACTTAGCGCCATCTGCTGAGCAATGTCGGAGGCGATGTAACGCTGTCCGGCAAACACAGAGCGGATAGCATTAACAACTTCTTGTGGTGCGGCACCTTTACTCAGGTAACCCGCAGCACCCGCCTGCATCACTTTCGCGGGCAGAGGATTTTCGGTATGCACGGTCAGCATGATGACTTTCGTATCGACGAAAGTCCGCGCAATTTTGCGTGTTGCTTCGAGTCCACCGATACCGGGCATGTTCATATCCATCAGCACTACATCCGCCGAGTTTGTGCGGCACCATTTTACGGCATCTTCCCCACAGCACGCCTCACCGGCAACTTTAATACCTTTAATATCTTCAAGAATGCGTCGTATCCCTGCGCGCACCAGTTCGTGGTCATCAACAAGAAGGACGTTGATCAAAGGAAATGTCTCCAGAATAGGGATAACGCTACTGAGTGATAATTTGGTTTATATTAACGGTTTTCCTCGCAAGATTAAAACGTTAAAAAACTGGCTATTCGATTTTGCTCTCGTTTCTGGAAATTAGCCTGTACAGGCTCTGGAAAGCGGGTCCGTGCATTCAGGGCTTTTGCGGCTATTTTTAAGCATCTGTATTCAAATAGTTACAAAAAAATTGCAGAGATTCCCCACCAGAAAACAGCGTTCAAATTTTTGTAACAATAATTAACGGCAAGCGAACCGGACATAAACAATTAATAGCCACTGGCTGTCGCTCAGTTTACGGGCACGCTCTGTTTACGCAATTAAACATCTGCGTAAAAGTACGAAAAACAACCGCTGCATTTTTTGCTGCAGCTTGTGGTATACTCCGCCGCCTTGACTTTCGTCGTCGCGCTTTAGCGCCGTTTAATAATGAGGAAAATAAATGAGCACACCTGAATTTGCCACTGCGGAGAATAACCAGGAACTGGCACAGGAAGTAAACTGTCTGAAGGCGTTGCTAACACTGATGCTACAGGCGATGGGCCAGGCTGATGCCGGTCGTGTGATCATTAAAATGGAAAAACAAATCGCGCAGATGGAAGACCAGGCGGAATCAGCGGTATTTGCCAACACCGTTAAGCAAATCAAACAAGCCTACCGCCAGTAATAAAAAACGGCTGGATGCATTGCATTCAGCCGTTAGCTCGTCTGGCACGCAGAACGTAGAGTTTAATCAGATCAGTCCCGTTGCCGCCGCATAGCACGCAATCTGCGTCTTGTTTGGCGCGTTGAATTTCTTCTGCATATTCTTCTGATGGAAGTTAACGGTATTCTCCGAAATTGAAAGAATGATCGCTATTTCCGCTGACGTCTTCCCTTCCGCGGTCCATTTCAGAATTTCGCGCTCACGCTTGCTGAATTTCATTTCAGGCTGCATGACCATCTCATCTTCAAAACGGGTCAGCGTGGTTAAGGCCATTTGTACCAGCATCTGCAAGCGTAATTCTATTTCTTCGCTGGCTAAGGGTATTTCCAGCACACTAGTACGGGAAACCGACAGAAAACCGAGTGCGTGATTCGGCAGCATCAGACACTGCGTTATTCCTTTACGTAAACCGTGGTCTTGCGCGCAGCTCCATAATTCCTGAGCATCCGCAAATAATTCATCGGTCCAGGGTAAATGACCATGAATGAAATTCTCGGGTTTTAACACTGGATCAACCGTGAAATAGTTCGCAGATTGATATTGCGCCATCCACTGCTTTGGGTAAGTGGTATGCACTGCAATCTTAGGACGCGTAAATGGCACGGGATGACGCACACAGAGTGCGTAATAATCAAATTCAAGCGCCTGAGTTTGTCTCTGTAGTTCCTGATATACCTCGTCGGCACAGGTCAATTCCTGAAACCGGAGGGAGCAATCCCGTCGCCAGGTGAAAAAGTCTGAATCCTTCATACTTACTAAATGAAGCCTCTGAAAAGATAATCATTATTATGGTGAATATAAATTAACACATAAAACTTATTTCTAACTACAAAATATCGGCAATAGCACAATTAACTTTACTATTGATAAGGTTTATCCGAGCTGGATGGAATAAAAAAACATGGGATAAGGCGATAAAGGAGAATAATTTGCCCCAGGCTAAATTCCTGGAGCAAATTAGTGCAAAAATGCTACTGCATGAGGAATTTTTCCAGGAACTGGCGAGTTCGCGGCTGCTGAGGGTTAGCAAACAGGCTTTTCGCCGGCCCCTGCTCCACAATTCGCCCTTGATCCATGAAGATGGCTCTGTCGGCAACATCGCGGGCAAAGCTCATTTCATGTGTCACGATAACCATCGTACGTTTTTCCTGAGCCAGCTGACGAATAGTGTTCAACACTTCCCCCACCAGCTCAGGGTCGAGTGCAGAGGTAGGCTCATCAAACAGGATCACGTCAGGACGCATGGCCAGCGCGCGCGCGATTGCCACGCGCTGCTGTTGCCCCCCTGACAAACGGCGCGGGTAGCTAGTCTCTTTACCCGCCAGCCCGACTTTGGCAAGCAGTTCACGCGCTCGAACTGTTGCTTCCTCTTTTGATTCCCCTTTCACAATTACCGGCCCTTCAATAATGTTTTCCAGCACCGTGCGGTGCGGGAAAAGATTGAAGTTCTGGAAAACGAAGCCAACATGCTGGCGCAAACGGCGAATTAACCCTTTCTGCTGACTGATGGATTTGCCGGTATCAATGGTTATATCACCGACACGGATGGTTCCACCTTCCGGCTGTTCCAGCAGGTTAATGCTGCGCAGCAGCGTCGTCTTTCCCGAACCACTCGGTCCGATAATTGCCACCACTTCCCCTTGCTCAACTTCCAGATCAATCCCGTGGAGCACCGTTTGACCGTGGAATTTTTTCACCAGGTTTTTGACGTCGATAGCACTCATTTTGGATCACGCTCCTGGCGGTTAAGCTGGTTTTCGAAATAGTTTTGCAGGGCAGACAGCACCGTCGCCATCACCCAGTAAATCAGCGAGGCCGCCAGATACATCGTGAAGACTTCCAGCGTACGCGAGGTAATGAGCTGCGCCTGGCGGAACAGCTCCGGCACCTGAATCGTCGCCGCCAGAGAAGTATCTTTCACCAGACTGATGAAGCTGTTGCTGAGTGGCGGAAGCGCGACTCTCGCGGCCTGCGGCAGAATGGCCCGACGCAGCGTCTGCCATGGCGTCATCCCGATACTGGCGGCGGCTTCCCATTGTCCTTTGTCAATAGAGGAGATGGCCGCACGCAGCGTTTCTGAGGTATATGCCGCGGTATTAAGCGACAGGCCAATCATTGCCGCCGGAATCGGATCCAGCTCGATACCAAACTGCGGTAAACCGTAGTAAATCATAAAGAGCTGAGCGATAAGTGGCGTGCCGCGAAACACAGAGATATAAAAACGCGCCAGCCAACGCACCGGTAAAACCGGTGACATGCGCATTAAGGCCAGCACAAAGCCCAGCACCAGCCCAAAGAACATCCCGCCAATACTGAGTTGTAACGTAAATACCGCACCTTTCAGCAGATACGGCAGCGAATCAATAACCAGTTGAATACTTTCTTGCATTATTATTTTTCGACCTGATTTTTAGACATGAGGATGGTAGGCAAACAGCGCGGGCGCGCCACCTGTATGGACAAATAAAATTGGCCCTTCATCCTTAAAGCGTTTCTGTGCAATGCCGTCAATAAGCCCGGCCATCGCTTTACCGGTATAGACCGGATCAAGCAAAATACCCTCAAGGCGAGCCAGTAGCTTAACCGCTTCCATGCCCTCTTCGTTAGGCGTGCCATAACCCGGCGCAAAGTAGTCATCCCAGAGCACAATATCGGCCTTTGCCTTGAGCTCCAGTTGTTCCGCTACCGCCTGCTGCAAGGTGACCACTTTCGGTTTCTGGTCCGCGACGCTACGAGAGACCGTCACGCCAATCAGCTCAGCATCGGGCAACAACTGCTCCAGCCCCACCGCCAGCCCGGCATGCGTGCCCGCACTGCCTGAGGCCACCACGACGGATGAGAGGTTAACCGCGCCCTCGCACTGCTGAGCAATTTCCAGCGCGCTTTCCACATACCCCAGCGCACCCAGCGCGTTCGAGCCACCGACAGGAATAACGTAGGGACGAAAGCCCTGCGCTTCCAGACGTGTTGCCAGTTCATCAAGCTGTGCGGTCGGGTCGTTCAAGGCATCCACCATCTCAATCTGCACGTTAAAGAGATCTAACAGCAGACGGTTACCGTTGGTCAGATAGTTTTCTGCCCGCGTCCCAATCGGGTTTTCCAGCAAGGCCACGCAATGGAGCCCGAGTTTTGCTGCCACTGCCGCCGTCTGACGAACGTGGTTGGACTGAATAGCCCCGGCAGTAATGAGCGTATCCGCCCCTTCGCGCAGCGCATCAGCCGCCAGAAACTCCAGCTTGCGCAGTTTGTTGCCACCCATTGCCATTGGCGTCACGTCATCACGCTTAATAAAAATATCGCGTCCTAAATAATCAGAAAATCGCGGCAGATACTCCAGCGGAGTCGGTGCGCCGATAAACTCCAGGCGAGGAAAGCGCGTTAAATTCTGTAGTGACATGGGTTCTCCGGTAGCTCAGACAAAATGTGATATTTTTCATTATGCACGCAGACGCGTAAGAAATAAAAAAGGCGCTTTTAAAAGCGCCTTTTTTAACGTCAGAAACTTATTTCGTGACGTCTGCCCCGAACCACTTCTCAGAGAGTGCTTTCAGACTTCCGTCTTTCTGCATGTCAGCAATCGCGGTATCAATGGCTTTTACCAGGTCTTCGTTGCCTTTACGAACGGCCACACCTGATTCCTGACGAGAGAACGCATCACCCGCTACTGCCAGGGTATTATTGGTTTTCTTCACCAGATCCAGCGCCGCCAGGCGGTCAACCAGAATCGCGTCAATACGGCCCACGCGCAGGTCCTGGTATTTCGTCGGGTCATCATCATAGGTGCGGATATCCACGCCCTGAACGTTCTGGCGCAACCACTCTTCGTAGTTGGTTCCCAGACCCACACCGACTTTCTTCCCTTTCAGGTCTGCAGCGGTTTTGATGGTACCTTCGTTGCCTTTCTTCACCAGCGCCTGAATACCGGACACGGTGTACGGCGTAGAGAAGTCATACTTCTTCTTACGCTCGTCAGAAATGGTCACCTGGTTAATCACCACATCAATACGTTTGGAATCCAGCGACGCCAGCATACCGTCCCATTTGGTCGGTTTCAGGGACGCTTTAACGCCAAGGTGCTTCGCCAGTTCTTCTGCAAACTCCACTTCAAAACCGGTCAGCTTACCGTCATCGCCCTGGAAGCTGAACGGAGGATACGTTCCTTCCAGCCCGACCAGCAGCGTACCGCGCTCTTTTACTTTATTCAGCAGGTTTTCTGCGGCGAACGTTTTCACGCTCATGCCCGCAACCAGCGCAACGGCCATAACACCCATCAGCGCCTGACGACCCAGAAGTGCAAATTTCATAAATACCCCGATATAGTGGAATTTTTACGTAGTGTAGAGAAATCGCCTGCAACGTCAAAGGCGACTGCGCTACATCTTATTCTTTTTTAATATATATCAGAAGTTGTTCCGGCGAGCGCTTTCTGCTTCATAACACCCGGCATTTGCACCTTGTATTGTGCATACTTGCGCAGCGCAATACGGTAATTGTTGGTGCTGGTTGCAGGCAGCCACGGCTCCAGATTTTCATCCAGATAACCGGTCTTCAGCAGATCGCGGGAAATGTTGTTTACGGTCAGATGTTGCCCGAGGCGACGCAGGCGAACGACATATTCGCGAACGGTCCCATGGCTCATCTCCGTTTGTTCAAACAGGAACTGTTTGAAGCCGATAATATCGAAGAAGTCGCTTTGCTCTTTGCAGTGGAGATCGCCACAGAAACGGCAAAGCGCCACCCACTCTTTCTGTTCTTCGAGCCATGCTGATTCATCCATCAACGTGTCGAGACGAGAAATCGCGATCTTATTGACGATTTCGCCACGACGAACCAGCGTGATACGATCGAGTAACTTGTTACAGTGGGCGCAATGCGTCTGGCTGTGTTTAAAGTCTTTCAGGTAGCGGCTTAAAGGCCGTCTTTTAGATTGCTGCACCGTCATGATAACTCCTGGTTGTCAATACGTTGTGCGGCATTTCCCAGGTGAATTAATCACCTATAACTTACCCAGCTTTGTTCGTAAGCGTTTAATGGCCTGGCTGTGCAACTGGCTCACCCGCGATTCTCCCACCTCCAGAACAGCGCCAATCTCTTTGAGGTTTAGCTCTTCCTGGTAATAAAGGGTCAACACCAGTTGCTCGCGTTCCGGTAAAGCTTCAATCGCTTCCATTACGCGCTGGCGTAAATTGCCTTCCATTAAATGGTGTAACGGGTTTTCTTGCTGATGCTCATCCGTCACCAGCTCGATGCTATCGCCATGCTCTTCGCGCCACTCGTCATAAGAGAAGAGTTGGCTATTGTTGGTATCGAGCAACATCTGACGATACTCTTCAACAGCAATGCCAAGACGTTCCGCCACTTCAGTTTCCGTTGCGTTACGTCCCAGTTCCTGTTCCAGCTGCCCTATCGCATGCGCCACTTCGCGGGCGTTACGGCGAACACTGCGCGGCACCCAGTCGCGGCTGCGCAGTTCGTCCAGCATCGCACCACGAATACGCTGAACTGCGTAAGTCGTAAATGCCGTTCCTTGCAGAGCGTCGTATCGGTCAACTGCATTCAATAACCCGATACCGCCCGCCTGTAGCAGATCGTCCAGTTCCACGCTCGCCGGCAAGCGCACCTGGAGGCGCAATGCTTCGTGACGCACCAGCGGGACATAACGCTGCCACAGCGAGTGTTTATCCATTACACCTTCAGCGGTATAGAGTGAATTCACGATAAACAGCCCTGCGTTAGTTGAGTTATCGGCATGATTATCCGATTCTGCAGAGGTTTTAATCGGGTGAATAGTGGGTGAAATGAGGGGTTATTTGGAGACTAAAAAAATTTCAAGCACTGTTGAAGCGCCACCATGCACGAATCGTATGAACAAAAGGAAATTAACCTCGTTTTTCGATGCATAACTTTGCTCAAGCAACCGCGACAATAGACTTCATTTGCCTTAGGTGACGAGCATGAAAGCAGAATACACATCTTTAACTAAACTTTATGAATATATTGCAGATACTAATGCCAGAGTAATTTCGTTTGATTGCTTCGATACTCTTTTCTGGCGAAAAACGGCTTCGCCTATAGATGTTTTTACCGTCATTGACCCGTCAATAGATATTGTCAGTCGGGTACAAGCTGAGCAACGTGCACGCGCGAAAAAAATGCTTAATTGTGGTCACTCAGAGGTAAATCTAGCTGAAATATACAAGCAATTATTCCCATTAGACAATCCGATCATTCTTGATGAATATATTCAAAAAGAGATTGCCGCAGAAATAAAACATGGCTTTCTACATGCGCCAACCATAAATATATTGAAGCTTGCGAAAGAGAAAAAATATAAAACCATCATTGTCAGTGACACTTACTTTAATAAAACACAATTAAGGCATATTATAACATCGTTGTCACCTGAAGTTTCAGATTTAATTGATGATATCTATTGTTCCAGCGAACACGGTGTTGGAAAGACGACAGGACTATGGGGTAAAGTTTTAAATAAAGAAAAAATACCTGCTGCGCAGTTAATTCACATCGGTGATAATAAAGCAGCTGATTTTATTTCACCAAATAAATTGGGCATTGAAGCCATTCATTTTCGCCATACTCATAAGGAAATAAATAAAGTTTTTAGACAACGAGAGAGCGTAGCGACTCTCATCTTCCCTAAATTACGCAAGGAAGCACCTATCCCTAACTTGTGGCATGGTTGGTTTTCAGAAAATGTCGATGATGATACATCGCCACAAAAATTAATTGGCTGGAGTGTTCTCGGTCCAACGCTGCGTAGCTTTGCAAAGAAAATTTTTGAAGATTATAAAAAGAAAAATAATACAAAAGTTGCTTTTTTAATGCGGGATGGTTTTATGCCACGCTCAGCATTTAATATTTTATACCCGGAAATAGAAACGCATGATCTTAATATTTCTCGTTTGTGTTCTATTCGCGCAAGTTTCATATCAAAAGAAAGTGTTAGTGACCATCTCATTACTCTTTTTAATAATATAGATGATGACATTGCGAATCAATATGTTAATGATGAGACACTAAATTTAGTGTCCAAACACTTTGGTATTAATCAAAAAGAGATGATGCCACTTAAAAAAAATATTAACCAAGGAAGCTATAAAATCAATGAGCTAATAAAAATAATTCTCAGTGAAAATTATACACAGCATATTATTTATAATTCCAAGCAATATCGTAAAAAGCTAATTAAACACATTATAAACAGTACGGGAATTAAGGCTGGAGATCACTTATTATTAGTTGATTTAGGTTACGAAGGCACAACACAGAATTTATTGCAAACAATTTTACAAGAAGAGTTATCTATTAGTATTTCTGGTTGTTACATGATTGTTTCATATACCCCAGAATGGAAAAATAACCGAACGGGGATGGTGAACCCTGAGACTTTTGACTGCCGTACAATAAAAGCCTTGACAAACCATATTGCAATTTATGAATCCCTTTGCTCATCTCATAGGAATTCAACTGTAGATTATACTGACGAAGGTATTCCTGTAGGCGAAGAACCAAGCATCAGTCAGAAGCATCTATCTTTAATAAGAGAGATACAGAACGAAGCATTATATTTTATCGGTTCACCCGCTACCAATTTGGCATACGAAGCGGAGTATGAAATTACTTCCTCAATCATTGACTTATTCCGTTTTATTTATTTCCCAACAGAAAACGAAATACGCTGCTTCAGTAATATGAAATTCGATATCAATCTTGGCTCTGAACAGACTTCAACACTCTACAATCTAAGTAAACATAATTATCAGATGAAAAAATTCGGACCTTCTTTACTAACTGATAGTAATGCCAATATAAATATTACTAATACCCCAACAGAATTACGTTATGGTGGTATAGAACAATCTATCGCACTCCTAAGCAGTTATCGCTATGGGCTTACTTGGTCCTTAACCGATGCTTCCTACCGCAAGAAAATGGTTGATGTTCTTTATATTAACAACACTACTGTTGTTACAAAAAAATTAACCGCTATGTATACTCATGAAGGATGTTACTCTCTCTACATTCCTATAGTTACGGCAGAAATAGTAATGAAATTGAATGATAAGTATAATGGTATAGAACTGATCTCTGTATCCAGAATCAAAACAAATCTCGTATACAAAATATACAATGATTCTCAAATGCAAGAGCTAACTATAAATAATGATTGGTTTATAGATGGCGCTGATGTGGTAAAAGGTATAATCACAGGCCTTACCCCTACCTCGATTTTATACTTCAGACCTCGCAATTCCCGCAATGATGATGTTATTCATATTGTATATCGCCCCATTGGCGATAGCTGTGACGCGGAGATTGTAAATGGATGATTTTTTCTCCAATGGGCTTGTTTTAGCATTTAATAATGTACCTGTTGAAGTAGATGATAGTGTTTTTTTATTCTGGGAAACTCTGTCTTTAGAACTTCAAAAAAAACAAATGCATTTAATTGTTGCAACTACTACAGAACTACCTGATGCGTCTTTTTTTACAATCCCCATACACTATCACATTGCGGATTTATATCACCAAGATGCCAATAATATTGTTCTGCAAAATTCTAATTTTATTGCTACGGAGGATATTCTTAGCTCATTATCTACGCAATATCATTGTAGTCTATCTATTTCACATGAAATTGCTAATTGTGGCATAGCATTTTATAGTGAGTTGATCACCGCCATTAAGCCAGCAACTATAATTGGTTGGCAAAGTAATGATATAACAAATTGGATTCTACGTAATATTGCATTACAGAGAGGTATCCCTTTTTGGTCAATGGAGCGTGGATTCCTAAAAAATACATTGATGATGGATATTGGGGATAATTACCTTCAATCAGAATTATTAACAAGCTTGATGATAGAGAATTTATATGATAAATACGTGCCTGAACCTGAATTGTGGGAGAAACTAAAATCCATAGTACTTGATAAGCATAATCTTGTCGGAAAGTACCACTCAACTGCTTTTAAAGAAACTGTTCGATTCAAAGCAGAGTATGGTATTCCTGAAAAAAGCGCTATTATCGCGATATTCAATCATGGGCCTCTCGGACTTGCTGTTAAGCATAGTAATAGCCGATACCGTGCCATCAATAAACTGAAAACTGATGAAGTTAATGAAAAGATAAACGCGATAATCAAACAGTGCATCAAAAGAAAAATTTATATCACTTATCAGGAGCACCCGCTATCATTATATGATAATACAGGAATTAAATTACCTAATTCACCTTATATTATAAAAACAGAAGAGAAGGTAATGGTGCCAACTTACTGATTTAGTGTATGATGGTGTTTTTGAGGTGCTCCAGTGGCTTCTGTTTCTATCAGCTGTCCCTCCTGTTCAGCTACTGAAGGCGTGGTGCGTAACGGTAAAAGTACTGCCGGACATCAGCGCTATCTCTGCTCTCACTGCCGTAAAACATGGCAGCTACAGTTCACTTACACCGCTTCTCAACCCGGTACGCATCAGAAAATCATTGATATGGCCATGAATGGCGTCGGATGTCGCGCCAGTGCACGCATTATGGGCGTTGGCCTCAACACGATTTTACGACACTTAAAAAACTCAGGCCGCAGTCGGTAAACTCACGCATACAACCGGGCAGTGACGTCATTGTTTGCGCGGAAATGGACGAACAGTGGGGTTACGTCGGCGCTAAATCACGCCAGCGCTGGTTGTTTTACGCGTATGACAGGATACGGAGGACGGTTGTGGCGCACGTATTCGGTGAACGCACGTTGGCCACGCTGGAGCGTCTTCTGGGCCTGCTGTCGGCCTTTGAGGTCGTGGTATGGATGACGGATGGCTGGCCGCTGTATGAATCACGCCTGAAGGGAGAACTGCACGTTATCAGCAAGCGATATACGCAGCGCATTGAGCGGCATAACCTGAATCTGAGGCAGCATCTGGCAAGGCTGGGCAGGAAGTCACTGTCGTTCTCAAAATCGGTGGAGCTGCATGACAAAGTCATCGGGCATTATCTGAACATAAAACACTATCAGTAAGTTGGAGTCATTACCAGAAGAGAATATACATACTCTTCTGAATGCTGCTGATTACTATCTTTTTACACAATCAACTATTCAGTACGAAGCAGCTTTTTATCAAAAACCTATGGGACTTCTTTCAAGAAGTGTTCTCGGTATACATGGAGGAGTCTATGAAAGTGATTGCTATGATGATATAGATGAATTTCTAAATGCTCTTATTACTGACAAGGACTACGAACTACACCAGCAGCGTTCGAAAAAATGGCTATCATTTATCTATCATTATTTTCTTATAAAAAATGATGATGAAAACAGAGGAAGTGAGAGTCAGCGTGTCAGCAATCTTTTAGCTCGCTATGGCCTTCCAGTAAATATAGAAATCATTTACTCCCTTGAAAAATTCATTGCGCGTTGGTGCAATCATTAAATCACCCAAAAGGAGCTTCTATTTTTGCTTGTTAATGTATTCAGAGATAAATATCCTGTAAATATTTTTAGTTCCCAATTACCTTTAGCTCGCAATATATTATCTCTTAACGTTTAATAACCAATCATAATGGTTCAGTTGTTGGTTGAAATTAAAGGTCACTTGGGGTGAGTGGCCTTTATATTACCACTCACCCCACACAAATAATATTTAACCTCGAATGCGTAACTTAATAAAATTACAAAAGTCATTACAATCCTTATTTTTAATAAATAAAATAAAGCATCACAATTTTAAATTAACATTACGAATCACTTGTGGCCAAAAATGGGCCACCAAGTTACGAAAACACTATTCCCTCTCTCACGCCGACCCCTTAAAATCACTATTTTATATTTACCTTGCTTAACCCACGTTATTCATGTAGCGTCCCAGACACCAGAACTTTTAATTCCTATTTCTTAAGTTTTTGATCACCTAACTACTCGTTAAACATCAGACTATTTTTGCCTTTCACATATCCCATTAAATCTGACACACTCATCTTCATTGGGTTTGACTTGCCCCCAGGATTTGAAAACATTCAGTTATTAATATCGGTTGGATCTTATTCGCACTTTCTGTTTCGCCAGCCCACTACAAATTTAGTTGAAGACTAAATAGCTGCACCTAATACCGCTACTCTTTTGCCAGCCCATGTTTTCCTCCCGGAAATGGGCTGGCGGTTTCCATAAGATACCGTACCTTTTTTCAGTAACTGCCACATCGACGGCACTGATGCTTACGCGTTTTCGTATCATGAAGTGCCTGCCATAACTGATCTACGTGGTTCACACACGTTGAGTAAACAGGTTGATAAATCACGCTGAGCTTCGGGTTCGCTTTCAGCCAGCACAGATGACCTGCCCCCACGATTAGATACAACACTCAGTTAGTAACGTCGGAATCTTCATTCTCAGAATGACCCTTTCTCCAGCCCGCTGCAAATTCAGACGGTGTCTGATAATTCAGCGTGGAGTGCGGGCGGCATTCGTTATAATCCTGCCGCCAGTCATTAATAATTTTCCTGGCATGAACGATATCGCTGAACCAGTGCTCATTCAAACATTCATCGCGAAATCGTCCGTTAAAGCTCTCAATAAATCCGTTCTGCGTTGGCTTGCCCGGCTGGATTAAGCGCAACTCAACACCATGCTCAAAGGCCCATTGATCCAGTGCACGGCAAGTGAACTCCGGCCCCTGGTCAGTTCTTATCGTCGCCGGATAGCCTCGAAACAGTGCAATGCTGTCCAGAATACGCGTGACCTGAACGCCTGAAATCCCAAAGGCAACAGTGACCGTCAGGCATTCCTTTGTGAAATCATCGACGCAGGTAAGACACTTGATCCTGCGACCGGTGGAAAGTGCGTCCATGACGAAATCCATCGACCAGGTCAGATTGGGCGCCGCCGGACGGAGCAGCGGCAGACGTTCTGTTGCCAGCCCTTTACGACGTCTTCTGCGTTTTACGCCCAGGCCACTGAGGTGATAAAGCCGGTACACGCGCTTATGATTAACATGAAGCCCTTCACGGCGCAGCAACTGCCAAATACGACGGTAGCCAAAACGCCTGCGCTCCAGTGCCAGCTCAGTGATGCGCCCTGATAAATGCGCATCAGCAGCCGGACGGTGAGCCTCATAGCGGCAGGTCGACAGGGATAAACCTGTAAGCCTGCAGGCACGACGTTGCGACAGACCGGTCGCATCACACATCAACATCACGGCTTCCCGCTTCTGGTCTGTCGTCAGTACTTTCGCCCAAGAGCCACCTGAAGCGCCTCTTTATCCAGCATGGCTTCGGCAAGCAGCTTCTTGAGTCTGGCGTTCTCTTCCTCAAGCGACTTCAGGCGCTTAACTTCAGGCACCGCCATACCGCCATACTTCTTACGCCAGGTGTAAAACGTGGCATCGGAAATGGCATGCTTGCGGCAGAGTTCACGGGCGGGTACCCCAGCTTCGGCTTCGCGGAGAATACTGATGATCTGTTCGTCGGAAAAACGCTTCTTCATGGGGATGTCCTCATGTGGCTTATGAAGACATTACTAACATCGGGGTGTACTAATCAACGGGGAGCAGGTCACAGAGTCTCACGGCTTTTATGGATAATATAGTTATCCACGATTAGAGTGGTGGTTTCGGCTCGCCGGTATGTCACTTTGAGATGCTTTAATAGACTTAAAAATAACGAGGAGATTTTACAGCTGCCTCCAACGTAGCTGACTTTCCTCTGCCAGTAAGTAACGCCCCGGCCAGAAAGTATTTTTCATTCTGTCCCAGCGTAACGACTCGCTTTTGCTGGCCGCGAAGCTGCCAGTATGCGCCAATTTTGGGATTGAAATGAATATCCACTTCGTCTTCATAAAAAACCGGAAGTACTGTGCTTCATTCGCCCAGTGCTTTATGGATTGCTTTTTGCATCAGGCATCGTTCGTCACAGGGAATTGGTGCTATGATCGGCATCGCTCAGTCCGGTTGGTGGTTTGTTTCTTTTTGGCGATTGTTCAGATCGCACAATCCGGGCTGAGTTCCCTCAAAGTGATCTACAATTCCGCGCAGCTATTTAGCTGGGGATTATCTATATTCAATAATAAATATATTCCGGCATAGCCGGAGGTTTTTCATATGCGCCTGTAAGGCTCTGTTAGCAGCCGCGCCCTAACAGGCGCATCGCAATCTGATATTTGCATCTTTTGCATCTATGGATTACTTACGGCCTGTGAACGGGCTGCCCGGATACGAGATCGCTAACTGCTCTCCCATTTTATCCTCTTCCAACTGGTGCTTTATGTAGTCCTGTATCTTCGCCGTGTTCTTACCCACCGTATCGACATAGTATCCCCGGCACCAGAACTCCCTGTTTCTGTATTTGAATTTCAAATCGCCAAACTGCTCGTAAAGCATCAGGCTACTTTTACCTTTCAAGTACCCCATGAAGCCCGACACACTCATCTTCGGTGGGATCTCCAGAAGCATATGGATATGATCCACACAGCATTATGCTTCCAGAATATTCACGTTTTTCCCCTCATATAGCTTTCTTAAAATCGCTCCTATCGCTCTACGTTTCTCTCCGTAGAACGCCTGTCTGCGGTACTTTGGTGCAAAGACTATGTGATATTTACAGTTCCATCGGGTGTGCGCTAAGCTCTTTTCGTCCCCCATTGGGACCCCCTTTTGATTTTTTGTTTCTCTCTTGCAGTTGCCAGACCGCAGTTGTTTTAACAAATCAAAAGGTTTTTTTATAACTGACTCATAGCTGAAAGCTTTCCGGAACCCCCAGCCTAGCTGGGGGTTTTCAGTGCACAAAAAAGCCAACCTTTAGGTTGGCTTTTTGAATATAAGAACTAAAAATTTATTAACGCAGCAGAGACAGAACAGTCTGTGGAACCTGGTTTGCCTGAGAAAGAACAGAAGTACCAGCCTGCTGCAGGATCTGCGCGCGGGACATGTTGGAAACTTCAGTTGCGTAGTCAGCATCCTGGATACGGGACTGAGCAGCAGACAGGTTATTAGAGGTGTTGTTCAGGTTGTTGATTGCAGAAGTGAAACGGTTCTGCACCGCACCCAGGCCAGAACGTGCTTTATCAACTTTAGCGATAGCGGCATCGATAGTTGCCAGATCGGTAGACTTCATGGATTTAAGGTCGATGCTTTTCACAGCCAGAGTAGTAGAGTCCGCTTTAGCACCGCTCAGGTCAAGATCTATGGTGTCTTGGTCGTTTGCGCCAACCTGAATTTTAACCACACCAGAAGCACCTGCAGAACCGTCGAGCAGTTTGATACCGTTGAAGTCAGTTTTGCCCGCTACGCGATCGATTTCAGCCAGACGTGCTGTAACTTCATCCTGCAGAGAGGCCAGGTCAGATGTGCTGTTGGTACCGTTGCTTGCCTGAACAGCCAGCTCACGAACACGCTGCAAGTTGTTGTTGATTTCGTTCAGAGAACCTTCAGCAGTCTGCGCCATGGAGATACCGTCGTTGGCGTTACGTGCTGCCTGAGTCATACCTTTGATCTGAGCGGTCATGCGGTTTGCAATCGCCTGGCCAGCGGCATCGTCTTTCGCGCTGTTGATACGCAGACCTGAAGACAGACGCTCAATAGCAGTGCCCAGAGAAGACTGAGATTTGTTCAGGTTGTTCTGAGTGGTCAGGGACAACAGGTTAGTATTGATAACTGCCATAATTTTCTTTCCTTCAAAAATTGGGTTTTAGGTCCGGTGCCTAACACTCACAGCGTCTCTCACCGTCAATAAGGTTATCGACGGGTCCCCAAAAGACTTTAGAATCAATTTTGAAAAAATTATAATTAACTGATTTTTAAGGTGTTTATTTTTAAAAAAGCAATTAAGGTTCACTATCGACTTATTATTTACGGCTTTTTAGCGCAAGGAATAGACACACTTTTCAATGTGTTTTCAGCGCGCTGAAAATTACCCTAAAGTGCAATCCTTGCATTTACCCCACCGGGACCTGTCTATTCTTTGGATTATTTTTTTCTCACCATCGTAAACTTTTACGTTAAGAGGCCGATAAGAGTCCTGAACTACTTTCGTATTTTAAGGAAAATATGCATGGCTACTATCAGTAACCTCGGGATAGGTTCTGCAGGACTCGGGGATTTATATAATCAGTTGGATGCAGCAGAAAGAACCAAGCTGACGACGATTACTTCCCAGCAATCAACGTATAACGCACAGTTAAGCGCTTACGGCAAACTGCAGAGCGCCATGACATCGCTGCAGACTGCCACCGCTGCGCTGGGTAAAGCAACCACCTGGAACTCCACGTCTGTTAGCAGCACGAACACGGCCTTTACAGCCACAACGACCGCTGACGCATCCGTGGGTTCTTTTGTTGTCAACGTCAACCAGGTCGCGAAGGCACAGGCTCTCACCACGGGCTCCTATGCAAACAACACGGATCTGCTGGGCGATACGACAGGTACGACACGTAAAATCACTATCACCCAGCCGGGTACGAAGACACCTTTAGAGGTGAACCTGGCGGATGGCGATACCTCTCTGGCAGGGATCGCGAGCGCCATTAATAAAGCGAACGGCAACGTCACCGCCAGCGTGATTAAAGCGAAAGACGGCGATTACCGCCTGATGCTGTCATCGAAAACCACCGGTACGGATGGGGCGATGACGGTTAGCGTTACGGGTGACGCCAAACTGCAAAGCGCAATTGGCTACGATTCAACCACCAAAACGGGCGCACTGACGGTAAATACCGATGCGCAAAACGCGATTGTGGTGGTGAACAACATCTCGATTGAGCGCCAGTCGAATACCATCACCGATGCGCTGCCAGGTATGACCTTCTCGCTGAAGGCAGAAAGCAAGGCCGACGAGACACTTGAGGTGAGTCGCGCAACAGATGCTAACCAGAAAGCCATCGCTGACTGGGTAACCGCATATAACTCACTGCAGTCCACCATTAACAGCCTGACGAAATATGTTCCTGTCGACGCAGGTTCAGGAAGCCAGTCCACCAGTAACGGTGCGCTCGTTGGCGACGCGAACGTGCGTGGCATTCAGTCTCAGCTGCGCGGCCTGCTGACTGAAGTGCAGAGCGGTTCCGTTCAGATCATGGCTCAACTGGGCATTACCCAGGATCCGGTAAAAGGGTCTGACGGTACGGTCGGTAACCTGAAAATTGATACCGATAAACTGAAAAAAGCGCTCACCGACAACCCTACCGCCGTACAGCAGTACTTTGTGGGCGACGGGAAAACCACCGGTATGGCCACCCAGATGAGTAAAACGCTGGATACCATGCTCAGCACCAGCACCGGTAGCGCAGGTGTGATCCAGAACGCAAAAGACGGGATCAATAAGACGCTGAAAACGCTGGGTGAACGTTACGATGCGATGGAAGCCACTATTGATGCCACCATGGCGCGTTACAAAACGCAGTTCACCAGCCTGGACGTATTAGTCACCAAAATGACCAGTACAGCCAACTATCTGACCCAACAGTTCTCACAAAAGTAGTCGTAGCCTTCAGGAGTGGATATGTATAAGACCTCTGGTGTTCAATCCTATCAGCAGATAGGTGTAGAAAGTGCAGTCATGAATGCCAGTCCACACCAACTGATTGTCATGCTGTTTGACGGGGCGCATAGCGCCCTCGTCCGCGCGCGTTTGTTCATGGAAGCCGGGCAAATTCGTGAAAAAGGTGAGGCTTTATCTAAAGCCATCAACATCATCGACAATGGTTTAAAAGCAGGACTGAACATGGAGGTTGAGAGCGAGTTGTCCGGTAATCTTGCCTCCTTGTACGAATATATGGTTCGACGTTTGTTACTGGCGAATGTCAGTAACGACGTAGACGCAATTGTTGAAGTCGAGGGTTTATTAAACAACATTGCGGATGCGTGGAAGCAAATTGGCCCCAATGCGTCCTCTATTTCAGGATAATTTTAATGAATAATCCCAGCGCAGCGCTTAGCCACTGGCAGGCGTTACATGCTCAGAGCATTGCTATGCTAAATCTCGCACATTCTGGTCAATGGGATGCGCTTATTGAGCAGGAAATGCATTACGTTCAACTGGTGGAAAAGATTTCGCAAACACCCATCATGTCATGCCCTCCGGCTCAGGTTGAGCAAGCGCGTGCGCTGCTGGAAATGATCCTTGAGAATGAGAATACGCTAAAGGCGCTGCTGAAAGTCCGGATGGACGAACTGCGCAGTCTCATTGATCAAACCGGTAAACAGCAATCCATCACATCTACCTATGGAAAGCTGTCAGGGAATATTCTTTATCCAGAAAGTTTGACCCGCGACACACAATTATGATTTCTTCATCCATACTCCAGAAGTCAGCCAAACGGCTTCTGGAGCACGGACGATGAAAAACCCCACCCTGTTACAATGTTTTCACTGGTACTACCCTGCTGGCGGTGAATTGTGGCGAGAGGTCACGGCATTAGCCCCCAATCTTAACGAAATCGGCATCAATATGATCTGGCTGCCACCCGCTTATAAAGGCGCGTCTGGTGGGTATTCGGTTGGGTATGATTCTTACGACTTATTCGATCTCGGTGAGTTTGACCAGAAAGGCAGCATCGCCACCAAATACGGCGAAAAAGCACAGTTGCTGGAAGCCATTGACGCGCTTAAAAGCAACGACATTGCGGTGCTGCTGGATGTTGTGGTGAATCATAAAATGGGGGCAGATGAGAAAGAGTCTGTCCGCGTTCAGCGTGTAAACGAACAGGACCGCACGCAAATTGATGACGAGGTCATCGAGTGTGAAGCCTGGACACGTTACACCTTCCCTGTCCGCGCCGGGCAATATTCGCAGTTTATCTGGGATTACAAATGTTTCAGCGGCGTCGACCATATTGAAAACCCTGCTGAAGACGGCATCTTTAAAATCGTCAACGACTACACCGGCGAAGGCTGGAACGATCAGGTTGATGATGAAATGGGTAACTTCGATTATCTGATGGGCGAAAATATCGACTTTCGCAATCACGCCGTCACGGAAGAGATCAAATACTGGGCCCGCTGGGTCATGGAACAGACGCGCTGCGACGGTTTTCGTCTGGACGCCGTTAAACATATTCCCGCCTGGTTTTACAAAGAGTGGATTGAACACGTACAGGAAGTCGCGGACCAGCCGCTGTTTATCGTGGCGGAATACTGGTCCCACGAAGTGGATAAGCTCCAGGCCTATATTGACCAGGTCGAGGGTAAAACGATGCTGTTTGACGCCCCCCTGCAGATGAAATTCCACGAAGCGTCACGCCAGGGACGGGATTACGACATGAGCCAAATCTTCACCGGTACGCTGGTGGAAGCCGATCCGTTTCATGCGGTAACCCTTGTGGCTAACCACGACACCCAACCTTTGCAGGCCCTGGAGGCACCGGTCGAAGCCTGGTTTAAACCCCTGGCTTATGCGTTGATCTTGCTACGGGAAAATGGTGTGCCGAGCGTCTTTTATCCCGATCTCTTCGGTGCCAGTTATGACGATACGGGGGGCGACGGTGAAATGTACCATATAGACATGCCGGTCATTGAGCAGCTCCACGAATTGATCCTTGCTCGTCAGCGCTTTGCCCACGGCGTGCAGACGCTCTTTTTTGACCATCCTAACTGTATCGCCTTCAGCCGCAGCGGTACCGAGGACGATCCCGGCTGTGTGGTCGTGTTGTCAAATGGTGACGATGGAGAGAAAGTGATTTGTCTTGGGGAAAATTACGGTAATAAAACGTGGCGTGATTTTCTCGGCAATCGCGAAGAGACCATCACCACGGCCGCGGATGGCGAAGGGACGTTTACCTGTAAAGGCGGGAGCGTCAGCATTTGGGTAATAGAGGAAGCGCTGTAAAAACAATGCCGGGTAAGCGTCAGCGCCACCCGGCAAAAAAGGTTAAGGCGCCTTGCTCTCCAGCGGATTTTTGCTCAGGTAATCAGCGCACTCAACCGTTGGGCGGTCGACTTTTTGCAGCTCCAGTCCGTCGTACTCAAGCGTTAAACCATCACGTTCCAGCGGATAGATATCCAGCTTGCGGGTTACGTTGTAATAACTGTCTGAACGCAGCATGATTTTACCCGGCACGGCAATCACGCGCTGCCACTGACGGCAGTCAAGCGTATCGCCCTCTTCCGTCACCACCAGCGTGGCAATCGCCTCCGGGCTGACCATTTTGCTCTGCGGCCCTTTTGACTGCCAGTATCCCGCCAGTTCCGCCGGAACAGGATGCTTGATCACTTCTTTATAGTTATCGACCTGAACGCACCCGGTCAGTGCCAGCAGCGCACCAGCAATTGCTATTTTTTTCATCACCTTTCCTGCATTCGAAGAAAAAAATATTGTGGCATTAAAGCGCTAAGGCTGCCAGCGAAGATCGACAGGTCTTAAACCTGCATCCCCATGACTTCCTGGTAAGCCGACACCAGCTTGTTACGCACCTGGATCCCCATCTGCAGGGACACCGAAGCTTTTTGCAAATCGGTCATCACATCATTCAGGGCCACACCCGGTTCACCAAGGGTGAACTTCTCTGCCTGGGTCCGTGCGGCGGTCTGGGTATCGCTGATACGGTCAAGAGCGGCATGCAGTTGCCCTGCAAAGCTGATGTTCGGCTGTTGTTCTGCCACATTCTGATTACGGGCCGTCATCGCCGTTGCCTGCAACTGACTGATTACCCCTTCAATACCCTGTATAGCCATGACTCTCCCCTGGATGGTTTTTTACGCGGTCAAGACTAACAGCTTGTCAATAAGATAATGGCGGTAAATAGCGTGAAAAAACCAGGTTATTTGACGCATAGAAAATCACGAATCATCAAATAATGGCAGGGCCATCAATATGGAACTTTTGTCGTGTTTGCCGACCCGGGAGTCAGTTTTGTTTCTCTACACGAATAACGTAAACCACCAGGATTTAAGAGGTGCGCAATGAGTGCAACAGCATCGACAGCGCCACAAAATAAATCACTCGAGTGGATGAACCGCCTTCGCGCGAATCCTAAAATCCCGTTGATCGTGGCAGGCGCTGCCGCAATTGCGATCCTTGTAGCGATGGTCCTGTGGGCGAAAAGCCCTGATTACCGGACGCTCTACAGTAACCTTTCCGATCAGGATGGCGGTGCCATCGTCACCCAGCTTACCCAGATGAACATCCCTTATCGCTTTGCCGATAACGGGGGGGCGCTTGAGGTTCCTGCGGATAAGGTGCACGAACTGCGTCTGCGTCTGGCGCAGCAGGGGCTGCCGAAGGGCGGCGCGGTCGGTTTTGAACTGCTGGATCAGGAAAAATTCGGTATCAGCCAGTTCAGCGAGCAGGTGAACTACCAGCGTGCCCTGGAAGGCGAACTGGCTCGTACCATTGAAACGTTAGGCCCGGTGAAAAGTGCCCGAGTGCACCTGGCGATGCCTAAACCTTCCTTATTTGTCCGCGAACAGAAATCCCCTTCCGCCTCCGTGACCGTGAATCTCGAACCTGGCCGCGCGCTGGATGAAGGGCAAATTAGCGCTGTGACGCATCTCGTCTCCAGCGCTGTCGCCGGTCTGCCGCCGGGTAACGTGACGCTGGTCGACCAGAGTGGTCATCTGCTGACGCAATCCAATACCGCCGGTCGCGATCTGAATGACGCGCAGCTGAAATATGCCGCCGATGTAGAAAACCGTCTCCAGCGTCGTATTGAAGCGATCCTCGGCCCGGTCGTGGGTAACAGTAACGTGCACGCGCAGGTTACCGCGCAGATTGACTTCGCTAATAAAGAACAAACTGAAGAACAGTACAGCCCGAACGGTGATGCCGCTCAGGCGGTGATGCGTTCTCGCCAGATTAACTCCAGCGAACAGTCTGGTGGTGCGTACCCTGGCGGTGTTCCTGGTGCGCTGTCTAACCAGCCTGCCCCTGCTAACGCAGCACCTATTTCTACACCTCCGGCAAACCAGCAGAACGGTCAGCAAAATAACCAGCAGACTACGTCAACGGCCAATAATGCCGGTCCGCATACCAGCAGTCGTAACGAAACCACGAACTACGAAGTGGATCGGACGATTCGCCACACTAAACTGAACGTGGGCGATATTCAGCGTCTTTCTGTTGCGGTAGTGGTGAACTACAAGACGCTTCCAAATGGCAAACCGCTGGCGCTGACAGCCGAGCAGATGAAGCAGATTGAAAACCTGACCCGTGAAGCAATGGGTTACTCCGAGAAGCGTGGCGATAGCCTCAACGTGGTGAACTCACCGTTCAACGCGGTGGATGAGACCGGCGGTGAACTGCCGTTCTGGCAACAGCAGGCGTTTATCGATCAGCTGATGTCCGCGGGACGCTGGCTGCTGGTGCTGATTGTCGCGTGGCTGCTGTGGCGTAAAGGCGTTCGTCCGCAGCTCCAGCGTCGAGCTGAAGCCGAGAAAGCCGCTCGCGAACAGATGAGCGCGCGTCAGGAAGTGGAAGAAGCGGTTGAAGTACGCCTCAGCAAAGATGAACAAATGCAGCAACGCCGTGCTAACCAGCGCATGGGCGCTGAGGTCATGAGCCAGCGCATTCGCGAAATGTCAGATAACGATCCGCGCGTCGTGGCGCTGGTCATCCGCCAGTGGATGGGTAACGAACATGAGTAATACGCTTACAGGCACCGATAAAAGCGTCATCCTGTTGATGACCATTGGCGAAGATCGCGCGGCAGAGGTGTTTAAACACCTCTCCCAGCGAGAAGTGCAAATTCTCAGTGCGGCCATGGCCAACGTGCGTCAAATCTCCAATAAACAGCTGACCGAAGTGCTGTCGGAATTTGAGCAGGAAGCCGAACAGTTTGCCGCGCTCAACGTCAACGCCAACGACTACCTGCGCTCCGTGCTGGTCAAGGCGCTGGGCGAAGAGCGTGCCGCCAGCCTGCTGGAAGATATTCTGGAAACGCGCGATACCGCCAGCGGTATCGAAACGCTCAACTTTATGGAACCGCAGAGTGCCGCCGACCTTATTCGCGACGAGCACCCGCAGATTATTGCCACCATCCTTGTCCACCTCAAACGTGGTCAGGCGGCCGATATTCTGGCGCTGTTCGAAGAGCGTCTGCGCCACGATGTGATGCTGCGTATCGCGACCTTCGGCGGCGTGCAGCCAGCCGCACTGGCGGAGCTGACAGAAGTACTGAACAACCTGCTCGACGGTCAGAACCTCAAGCGCAGCAAAATGGGCGGCGTGAGAACGGCGGCGGAAATCATCAACCTGATGAAAACCCAGCAGGAAGAGGCGGTTATTACCGCAGTACGCGAATTCGACGGCGAGCTGGCACAGAAAATTATCGACGAGATGTTCCTGTTCGAAAACCTGGTCGAAGTGGACGATCGCAGCATCCAGCGCCTGCTCCAGGAAGTGGACTCCGAGTCGCTGCTTATCGCCCTCAAAGGTGCCGAGCAGCCACTGCGCGAGAAGTTCCTGCGCAACATGTCTCAGCGTGCGGCAGATATCCTGCGCGACGACCTTGCCAACCGTGGCCCGGTACGTCTGTCTCAGGTGGAAAACGAACAGAAAGCGATCCTGCTTATTGTTCGTCGTCTGGCGGAAACCGGCGAGATGGTGATTGGCAGCGGAGACGACACCTATGTCTAATGAGATGCCGTGGAAGCGCTGGACACCGGACGATCTGGCACCTCCCCTCTCCGAATTCACACCAGCGGTGGTATCGCCCGTGGAGCTCGACCCGGACGCTGAGCAGCCCGAACTGAGTGAAGAGGAGCAACAAGCACAGATGCTGGCTCAGCTGCAAATGCAGGCACACGAGCAAGGTTATAATGCCGGTCTGAACGAAGGCCGGCAGAAGGGCCACGAGCAAGGGTATCAGGAAGGTCTGGCGAAAGGGTTAGAGCACGGTATTGATCAGGCGCGTCAGCAGCAGGCGCCGATCCATGCCCGCATGCAGCAGCTGGTCAGCGAGTTCCAGCACACGCTGGATGCGCTGGACAGCGTGATTGCATCACGACTAATGCAGATGGCGCTGGAAGCCGCGCGTCAGGTTATCGGCCAGACGCCGGTGGTGGATAACACTGCGCTGATCAAACAAATTCAGGGGCTGCTGCAACAAGAGCCGCTGTTCAGCGGGAAGCCTCAGCTACGCGTTCACCCGGACGACCTGCAGCGCGTGGAAGAGAGCCTGGGGGCGACGCTAAACCTGCACGGCTGGCGTCTGCGCGGCGACCCGTCGTTACATCACGGCGGCTGCAAAGTCTCTGCCGATGAAGGTGACCTGGATGCCAGCGTGGCTACCCGCTGGCAGGAACTGTGTCGCCTTGCGGCACCGGGAGTCGTCTGATGACCGCACGCCTCACCCGCTGGCTCACCACGCTCGACAACTTTGAGACAAAGATGGCGCAACTGCCATCTGTTCGTCGTTATGGGCGACTGACGCGCGCCACCGGGCTGGTACTGGAGGCCACCGGCCTGCAGCTTCCGCTGGGTGCGACCTGCGTCATTGAGCGTCAGGATGGTCTGGAAACGCGCGAAGTCGAAAGCGAAGTGGTCGGTTTTAACGGCCAGCGTCTGTTTCTGATGCCGCTTGAAGAGGTGGAAGGCATTCTTCCCGGCGCACGCGTATACGCCAAAAACATTATCGGTGATGGACTGCAGAGCGGGAAACAGCTGCCGCTTGGCCCTGCCCTGCTGGGCCGCGTGCTGGACGGCAGCGGTAAACCGCTTGACGGTCTGCCTTCACCGGACACCACGGAAACCGGCGCACTCATTACTCAGCCCTTTAACCCCCTGCAACGAACGCCTATTGAGCATGTGCTGGATACCGGCGTGCGTCCGATCAACGCCCTGCTGACTGTAGGCCGTGGACAACGTATGGGCCTGTTCGCCGGGTCTGGCGTGGGGAAATCCGTGCTGCTCGGCATGATGGCACGCTACACTCAAGCCGATGTTATCGTCGTGGGTCTGATCGGCGAGCGTGGGCGTGAAGTTAAAGACTTTATCGAAAACATTCTGGGGGCGGAAGGTCGCGCCCGCTCGGTGGTTATCGCCGCACCGGCAGATGTCTCGCCGTTATTGCGTATGCAGGGTGCAGCGTATGCCACCCGTATCGCCGAAGATTTCCGTGACCGCGGCAAGCACGTGCTGCTGATCATGGATTCCCTGACCCGTTACGCGATGGCACAGCGTGAAATCGCGCTGGCTATTGGTGAGCCTCCGGCGACCAAAGGCTACCCGCCTTCGGTATTCGCCAAGCTCCCTGCTCTGGTAGAACGTGCAGGGAACGGCATCAGCGGCGGCGGCTCCATTACCGCGTTCTATACGGTACTGACCGAGGGAGATGATCAGCAAGACCCGATTGCCGATTCCGCGCGTGCGATCCTTGACGGTCACATTGTGCTGTCGCGTCGTCTGGCCGAAGCCGGGCACTATCCGGCCATTGATATTGAAGCCTCTATCAGCCGCGCAATGACGGCGCTGATAACCGAGAAACACTACGCCCGCGTGCGTAATTTCAAACAACTCCTCTCCAGCTTCCAGCGTAACCGCGATCTGGTCAGCGTGGGGGCGTATGCCAAAGGCAGCGACCCGATGCTCGACAAAGCGATTAACCTGTGGCCGCAGCTGGAGGCGTTTTTGCAACAAGGCATTTTTGAACGTGCCGACTGGGAAGATTCAATTCAGGCACTGGAGCTGATTTTCCCGCAGGTGTAACACAGGTGGAGGGCGAAGGTTATGGCGCAAAACAGCGCGTTATCAACGCTGAAAGATCTGGCTGAAAAAGAAGTTGATGATGCCGCATTGCAGCTTGGCGCAATGCGACGCGGGTGCCAGCAGGCTGAAGAACAGTTGAAGATGTTAATCGACTATCAGCATGAATATCGCACCAACCTCAATACCGATATGACACAGGGCATTGGCAGTCAGCGCTGGATTAACTATCAGCAGTTTATCCAGACGCTGGAGAAGGCGATAGAGCAGCATCGCCAGCAGCTTAACCAGTGGACCCAGAAAGTGGATACCGCGCTGAATTTCTGGCGCGAGAAAAAACAGCGGCTGCAGGCCTGGCAAACCTTACAGGATCGGCAGATTGCAGCCTCGACCCTGGCGGAAAACCGTCTGGATCAGAAAAAAATGGATGAGTTTGCCCAGCGCGCATCAATGAGGAAACCGGAATGATCACACTGCAACAACTGCTGATGAGCGACAGCGACCTGTCAGGCGGCACGCTGACAGGGAAAGGCACTGACGGTGCGCAAGATTTTCTCTCTCTGCTGGCGGGCGCCCTGACGGATGCAACCGGCAAAGGCAAGGATGCGCCACTGACCCTGGCTGACCTGAAAGCGGCTGGCAGTAAGCTGTCAAAAGTCGCTCAGGACGCCAGGGGCGATACCACGCTGCAGGCTAAAATTGCGGACCTGCTCTCGCGTCAGGGTGCGCTGAATGGCGATGAAGCACCCTCAACCACACCGCTGGAAACGCTGGTTTCCGGGCTGACACCGCTGTCAAAGGGAGATGCCCTGAAGACACTGAATACTGCCAGCAAAGATGACAGCAAAAGCGAACTGAGCGAAGAAGAACTGGCAGGATTAAGTGCGCTGATGGCGATGCTCCCCCACCAGCAGACCAGCACTGCTCACGCGACAGGCACTGACGGTATTACCGCGAAGTCTGTTCTGAGTTCAGCGACGCTTGCACAGAATGGCGCGGGACAATCGTCCCAGAACACCCCGCTGGCAGGCCATGATAAAGCCCAGCTTTCTGCGTCGTATCAGAGTCAGGGCAAACACAGCGACCCTGTTCTGCCTGACAACGCGCCCGCGACACCGGCTGTAACCGCTGCCGTGGAGAAACAAGAACTCGCCAGCGCGTCGTCTTCAACATCGCCGACCGCAACCCTGGCGCCAGTGATGTCCAGCCACGCGACCAGCCAGCCGGCCGCCACCGTTGCCACTGCGCCGGTGTTAAGCCAGCCTCTGGGAACTCACGAATGGCAGCAATCCCTGAGCCAGCACATCACGCTGTTCACTAAGCAGGGACAACAGACAGCGGAGCTGCGTCTGCACCCGGAAGATCTGGGTCAGGTGCAAATTTCGCTTAAACTGGATGATAACCAGGCGCAACTGCAGATGGTCTCGGCGCACAGCCACGTGCGTGCAGCACTGGAAGCAGCCCTGCCGGTACTACGGACATCGCTGGCTGAGAACGGTATTCAGCTTGCGCAGAGCAGCGTCAGCAGTGAGAGCTTTGCCGGGCAGCAGCAGTCCTTCTCCCAGCAGCAACAGCAGGCTTCGCGTTCCGGTAATACCGGCGGCTTTAATGAAGAGAGTGATGAGATACTGCCTACCCCTGCCGCCCTGCAATCTGCAGCACGTGGCAACAGCGCCGTAGACATCTTCGCCTAAACGCCAGAGGTAACGTGATTATCCCCGTCTTTTCCACGCTTTGACGTCGGCAGGACACGGGATAATCACCTTATTAAGCTGTACCGAAACAGGAAGCTCGTATCAGATGACTGACTCCGCTATCACCAAAAAAAGTAAGCGTTCCATCTGGATCCCGCTGCTGGTGTTGATCACGCTCGCCGCCTGCGCCACCGCGGGCTATAGTTACTGGCGTATGCAGCAGGAACCTTCGACCGCTGCGGCCAAAGCCGAACCAGCACCACCGCCGGCACCGGTATTTTTCCCTCTCGATACCTTCACCGTGAATCTCGGTGATGCGGATCGTGTGCTGTATGTCGGTATTACGCTGCGCCTGAAGGATGAGGCCACGCGTGCGCGCCTGAATGATTATCTTCCTGAAGTGCGTAGCCGCCTTCTGCTGCTGTTCTCTCGTCAGGATGCTTCGACGCTGGCCACCGATGTCGGCAAGCAAAAGCTGGTCGACGCCATTAAACAAACGCTGGCGACCCCGCTGGTAAACGGCCAACCTAAGCAGGAAGTCACTGACGTTCTGTATACAGCCTTCATTCTGCGGTAACGACATGGGCGACAGTATTCTTTCTCAGGCAGAAATCGATGCGCTGCTTAACGGCGACAGCGATAAGAGTGATGATCCGCAACCGGGTCTTGGCGGCGATAGCGATATTCGCCCCTATGACCCGAATACCCAGCGTCGCGTGGTACGTGAACGTCTGCAGGCGCTGGAGATCATTAACGAACGTTTTGCACGTCAGTTCCGTATGGGGCTGTTTAACCTGCTGCGTCGTAGCCCGGACATCACGGTCGGTGCGATCCGTATTCAGCCGTATCATGAGTTTGCCCGCAACCTGCCGGTGCCAACCAACCTTAACCTGATTCATCTGAAGCCGCTGCGCGGCACTGGACTGGTGGTGTTTTCGCCAAGCCTGGTGTTCATTGCGGTGGATAACCTGTTCGGCGGCGACGGGCGTTTCCCGACCAAAGTAGAAGGTCGTGAATTTACCCACACCGAGCAGCGCGTGATTAACCGTATGCTGAAGCTGGCGCTGGAATCTTACAGCGACGCGTGGAAAGCCATTAACCCACTGGACGTGGAGTATGTACGTTCTGAGATGCAGGTGAAATTTACCAATATCACCACCTCTCCAAACGATATCGTCGTCAACACGCCGTTCCATGTAGAAATCGGTAACCTGACCGGGGAATTCAACATTTGCCTGCCGTTCAGCATGATCGAACCGCTGCGCGAACTGCTGGTTAACCCCCCGCTGGAGAACTCACGCAACGAAGACCAGAACTGGCGTGAAAACCTGGTACGTCAGGTTCAGCGTTCGCAGCTTGAGCTGATCGCGAGTTTTGCCGATATCCCGCTGCGGTTATCCCAGATACTGAAATTACAACCCGGCGATGTCCTGCCGATAGAAAAACCCGACCGCATTATTGCCCATGTGGATGGTGTCCCGGTGCTGACAAGCCAGTACGGCACACTTAACGGTCAGTATGCGTTACGCGTTGAGCACTTGATCAACCCGATATTGAATTCGCTGAATGAGGAACAGCCCAAATGAGTGACATGAACAATCCGTCCGATGAAAACAGCGGAGCACTGGACGATCTGTGGGCTGACGCGTTAAACGAGCAACAATCCACCCCGAGTAAAAGCGCGGCGGATGCGGTATTCCAGCAGCTTGGTGGGGGTGATGTCAGCGGCACGCTGCAGGACATCGACCTGATTATGGACATCCCTGTTAAGCTGACCGTGGAACTGGGACGTACCCGTATGACCATTAAAGAACTGCTGCGCCTGACGCAGGGTTCCGTGGTGGCGCTGGACGGTCTGGCCGGTGAGCCGCTGGATATTCTGATCAACGGTTATCTGATTGCCCAGGGTGAAGTGGTGGTGGTTGCCGATAAATACGGCGTTCGCATCACCGACATCATTACCCCATCAGAACGTATGCGTCGTCTGAGCCGTTAAGCATGAAAACTCAGGCAACAATATCACAACCTTCTGCCGTCCCCGGCTCACCTCTGCTCCAGGTGAGCGGGGCGTTGTTCGGTATTATTGCCTTTATTCTTATCGCCGCATGGCTGGCGAAACGCGTTGGTCTGGCGGGTAAAACCGCCGGTACCCGCGGTCTGAAGGTCAGCGCCAGCACCACACTGGGGCCACGGGAACGCGTGGTCATTGTCGATGTGGAAGATGCGCGTTTGGTTCTGGGCGTCACTGCCTCAAACATCAACGTATTACATAAACTGCCGCCCGCTCCTGTTCTGGTGGACGAGCGCGCAGACGCCCCTGCGGATTTCCAGTCCGTTATGAAGAGTTTGCTTAAGCGTTCCGGGAGATCCTGATGCGCCGTTTGTTATCCCTTACGCTTGCGGGCGTGGGTCTGTTTGCTCCCGCGGTTTATGCGCAACTGCCTGGTCTGGTCTCAACGCCCCTCGCTGGCGGCGGCCAAAGCTGGTCGCTCCCGGTTCAGACACTGGTTTTTATCACCTCGCTGACGTTTATTCCGGCCATCCTGCTGATGATGACCAGCTTCACCCGCATCATCATCGTCTTTGGCCTGCTGCGAAACGCGCTAGGAACCCCTTCCGCACCGCCAAACCAGGTTCTGCTGGGGCTGGCGCTGTTTTTGACCTTTTTCATTATGTCGCCGGTGATCGATAAGATTTACACCGACGCCTACCAGCCGTTCAGCGAAGACAAAATCTCCATGCAGGAGGCGCTGGATAAAGGCGCTCAGCCGTTACGGGAATTTATGCTGCGCCAGACGCGTGAAGCGGATCTGGCGCTTTTTGCTCGCCTGTCCAACACCGGTGAGCTTCAGGGACCGGAAGCAGTTCCGATACGTATTCTGCTGCCCGCCTATGTCACCAGCGAGCTGAAAACCGCGTTTCAGATTGGCTTTACCATTTTTATTCCGTTCCTGATTATCGACCTGGTGATCGCCAGCGTGCTGATGGCGCTGGGTATGATGATGGTTCCTCCCGCCACCATTGCCCTGCCCTTTAAGATCATGCTCTTCGTGCTGGTCGATGGCTGGCAGCTGCTGGTCAGTTCTCTGGCCCAGAGTTTCTACAGTTAAGGAACGGCAATGACACCCGAATCGGTCATGATGATGGGCACGGAAGCGATGAAAATCGCGATAGCCGTTGCCGCACCTTTGTTGCTTGTCGCGCTGGTAACCGGTCTGATTATCAGTATTCTGCAGGCCGCCACGCAAATTAACGAAATGACGCTGTCATTTATCCCGAAAATCATCGCCGTGTTCGTGGCGATTATCGTTGCCGGGCCGTGGATGCTGAACCTGTTGCTGGACTATATGCGCAACCTGTTTACCAACCTGCCGTACATCATCGGCTGACCTGACAATGCTGCACTTCACCAGCGACCAGTGGGTTCAGTGGCTTGGCGTCTACTTTTGGCCGATGCTGCGCATCATGGCGCTGATTTCAACGGCGCCCATTCTCAGTGAGAAATCGATCCCCAAGCGTGTCAAAGTGGGGCTGGGCATCATCATTTCCATTATCGTCGCCCCTTCTCTTCCCCCTGTGGATATTCCGATTTTCTCGGCCAATGCGATATGGGTGGCATTGCAGCAGGTGATGATTGGCGTCGCCGTCGGCTTTACCATGCAACTCGCCTTTGCCGCCGTGCGCACCGCAGGGGAACTCATCGGCCTGCAGATGGGATTATCGTTCGCCACGTTCGTCGATCCCGGCAGCCATCTCAACATGCCTGTGCTGGCGCGCATTATCGACCTGCTGGCCATGCTGCTATTCTTGTCGTTCAACGGTCATCTGTGGCTCATTTCCATGCTGGTGGATACGTTCCATACGCTGCCAATTGGTGAGAACCCGGTGAACAGCAATGCTTTTCTGGCGCTCACCCGTGCCGCAGGGCTGATATTCCTGAACGGGCTGATGCTCGCGCTACCGATTATCACGCTGCTGCTGACAGTAAACCTGGCATTAGGTTTACTGAACCGAATGGCGCCGCAGTTATCGGTGTTTGTCATTGGTTTTCCGCTGACGTTGACGGTCGGAATTTTATTAATGTCATTACTCATGCCACTTATCGCCCCCTTCTGTGAACATTTATTCGGCGAGATATTCAACCTGTTAGCGGATATTGTCAGCGAACTGCCACGTAAATAATAGCCCTCACTATTGATATTGTCTTTCTGAGGATATTCCTAAAATAAAACCTGAAAAACATCTTCCAGGATATATCTGACGCGGTTTAATTGTTTCTAAGCACCTCACAATACTTAATAATTACTTTACTTTAAGAAGATTCCTGGCAAATTATACGTAACTTTACGGGATAGTGAGTCCGCCTGAAAGTCTTTGTCATGCTCACAGGTTTATTATTTTTTTCCATCCCGTATGGCTGTTTTGAGCTCTCAGGCAGATGGTGAATTATCGTTACGCATTGAGTGAGGGTATGCCATGTCAACGATCATTATGGATTTATGCAGCTACACCCGGCTAGGGTTAACCGGGTACCTGGCAAGCAGAGGGGTAAGAAAGAGAGACATCAACGATGCACACACCGTTGACGAACTCGCAGCCGCTTGTGACGAACTAAAACCAGGCGTGGTGTTTATTAATGAGGACTGTTTCATTCACGATCCAGCCAACAGTCAGCACATTAAGCAAATCATTAATCAGCATCCAAAAACCCTGTTTATTGTTTTTATGGCGATCGCGAATATCCATTTCGATGAGTATTTATTGGTCCGTAAAAACTTATTAATCAGCTCTAAATCGATTAAACCAGAGTCGCTGGATGACATTCTGGGTGATTATTTGAATAAAGAAGTTAAAAATGTAGGAGCGGTTAACTTACCCACCCTATCATTAAGCAGGACTGAATCAAGTATGCTGAGAATGTGGATGGCGGGCCAAGGAACTATTCAGATCTCAGACCAGATGAATATTAAAGCTAAAACCGTTTCGTCACACAAAGGAAATATTAAAAGGAAAATTAAAACGCATAATAAGCAAGTGATCTACCACGTAGTACGCCTGACCGATAATGTGACGAACGGGATTTTCGTCAACATGCGTTAGTCGCTTAAGACCCTGTGCACCCTACCTTTGATCTCTGGCCTGGCCAGAGATTTTTGCTTCTGAGAACGTTGTCGGGTACGCGCTGTGCCACCCGACGCCGAGCTACTCTGCTTTCTCAACAAAAATACCGTCAGGATGCCCCAGTTCGTTAAAAAACCAGATGCCAAGCGGGTAGTCTTCCAGTGATACCAGGTACATTGTGCCTTCGCTAAACTCTTCAATTGCCAGTACCACACCCGGGCGGCGCGGCCCACCGTCCGTTTTAACGGTTACCCGATCGTTGACCTTCATACATTCCTCCTCTGGTTTTGAGCCAGTTTAGAACAAAACGCAAAAACGCACATCGCCGTCCGGCGCGAATGGCGTTTTTATACACAGGCTATACTTAACCCTGGACACGTTTGTAGGTTGAAAGAGGAGTCCCGTAATGAAGACCGACAAAGCGTACAGCGACACCATCAAACGCGACGTCGAAGTGGATGTCGATGCCCTGCTGGCCGCGATCAATGAGATCAGTGAATCAGAAGTCCGCCGTATGGACGATAATTCTGACCGCGTCATTGTTAACGGAAGGGATTATCACACCTATCGTGAACTGGCTGAGGCCTTCGAGCTTGATATTCATGACTTTAGCGTGTCTGAAGCAAATCGGTAGCACGAAAAAAATCCCGGTCATGGGGATGGCCGGGATCAAAACTTGCTTATGCAAGAAGCACTTGAAATTCGTTACACCAGGAAACCTGATGTACATGCCACACTATCCCCAACAATTTTGCCTGACAAGCATATATTCTCGGAATGAATATAACATTTTTAACATATTGATTTTTGTTATGAGCGATAACATACGCCGAATGCGGGTTTGCCTGGGATAGTTCCCTTTTCCAGGATTTCCCTTTCCGTTATTTTTTAGGAATATTCTTAATCTCTGACGCATCCGTTATCTGGAGCCACTATGCCTTCACTGCAGGACACGCTGCTGATTTTTTCTGACCTGGATGGCTCGTTGCTGGATATTCATACCTATGACTGGCAGCCAGCGATACCCTGGCTCGACAGGCTGCTGGATAACCAGGTACCGGTTATTCTTTGCAGCAGTAAGACGGTGGCAGAGATGCTTGAGATCCAGCAGGATCTGGGGCTGGAAGGTTTACCGCTTATTGCCGAAAACGGCGCAGTGATTCAGCCTGATGTCCGCTGGGAAATGGGTCAGCGCCACATCAGAGGGATGTCGCACCAGGATATCCACCGGCTGATTGAACAAATCCGCCTGCAGTTGCGCGTTAAATTCACCACCTTTGACGACGTCGATGAACGGGTTATCAGCGAGTGGACCGGGCTGACGCGCTATCGCTCAGCCCTCGCACGTAAGCATGAAGCCTCCGTCACGCTTATCTGGCGCGACACCGATGAGAAAATGGTTGAGTTTGAAGAGGTGCTGGCGCGAAGTGGCCTGAAATGCCTGCAAGGCGCCCGTTTCTGGCATATTCTGGACGCCCGCTGTGGTAAGGACGTTGCGGTTAACTGGCTTATTGAGCAGTACCGCGAGCAGGAAGATATCACTCCTGTCACCCTGGGACTCGGTGATGGCCCCAATGATGCCCCCCTGTTGGACAGCATGGACTTCGCTGTCGTCATCAAAGGGATAAACCGACAGGGTATCGTGCTGCGAGACACTTCCCCTGCGCGGGTCTATTACACTCAGCAGCCCGGACCGGCTGGCTGGAGTGAGGGGCTGGATCACTTCTTGTCGTCATCGCGCCAGATAACCTGATTACGTCCCCCCTGTTTTGCCAGATACAGACGGGTATCGGCAATCGACTGCAGCTGTTCAAAGTTGTAGTTCCCTTTTTCATGGGCACAGCTCACGCCAAATGATGCAGTGATATGTAATGTGGTGCTTTTTTTCACCAGAATCTCTTTGCTGTCAATCCTTGCGCGGATGCGCTCTGCTACCACCGAGGCCTCGGGAAGCGCCACTCCAGGTAATACCACGCAAAACTCTTCCCCGCCGACGCGCCCGGCGACATCGTTTTCACGCAGTCCGCTGGCAATAATCCCGGCAGCATGAGACAGCACCTTATCACCCGCCTGATGGCCAAAGCGGTCATTGATGCTTTTGAAATGATCCAGATCGATCTGAATCACGGAAAACGGTAGCGACTGTTGCTGGCATTGTTGTGCCAGTATTCTGGCCCGTTCGAAGAGCGCACCACGGTTATTCAGACGGGTGAGCGGATCATGCCAGGCCTGCCACTGCAGTGAGCTTTGCAGTGCATACATGTTGCTCACCATTCGGCGGATCACCAGCCAGGAGATAAGCAGCATGGCCGTGAACAGTGCCCACAGCAGAGCCAGCACAATGCTGATGCTACCGAAATCACCCTGAACACCTTCATGCAGGGTATGCACTCGCAGAACGACGCCATCAAAGTGATCGAGCCGTTCCCAACTGATAAAACGACTGCCGAGACGGACTCCGCCTTCCGTGTCACTTTCAATGGCATGTGCGATTTGCGCCATTTCACGTTCGTCAAAACGGTTCATCAGGCTGGCAGGGGATTCCGAAGAGGCAATCAAGTTGAGGCGCGAATCGTACAGCTGATATTCCCCTTCGGCATGATCGTCCGTTGCATCTGCCAGCAAACGCTTCATGGTGCTAAACGAAAAATCCATCGCCACTACGCCGTACCAGTAATGTTCAAAATAGATGGGTATGCTGGCCGTAATCATGCGTTCGTTGCCGGTCCAGGAGGACGCGGTAGAGATAAACCAGCGCACCGCCCGCGCACGATTGTTACGTTCAGACTGCTGCGTAAACCAGGGCTGGGTCACCAGGTGGTAATAACGCGTAATGATGTCGTCACTCTGCGCAGGCGTATCCGTGGAAAGATAAAACCCGGCGCGGGAGATATAGATAATCCGCTCTTCATTCTGTACCGTCGATGAGGCCAGACGTAGTAAGTAACCGACTTCAAGTGCAGCAGAAATTTCATTACGGATACGTTCATCGTCACGGTTGAGGAGTACCGTTTTTTCAACAAAGGCGTCTGATACGCCATTAATGGGGAGTGTGCGTTCTTTATCCACCGCCAGTTGCCAGGCAGGTCGATTCCGGAGGAGGTCAAAACGATCAACAGCCTGATGCAAAACGTCAAATGCCAGCGGTTTCTGCAGTGCGTCCCGCATGCTGTTGCGGAAAAATAGCGCCTTATCAACGCCAAATTGCAGCTGTCTGTCGAGCGAGCTGGCAACCGTTTCCAGATGATTGCGCTGGCTGGAGATATAGGCCTCTTCCAGCACCACCACCTCGCGCCAGGTCAGAAGAGTGGAGAAGATCAGTACGACGATAAAACAGGAATTAACAATCAGGCCAGGGTTGCTGCGCTTTTGCAGCCATTGAAAAAAAGATCGTCTTACAACAAATGTATCGCGCTGCACACACACTCTCCCTGATGACTGCCTACACCCGGTACCTGAAATAAAAAACGCCCGACAAAGCCGGGCGTTATGTGATTAAGCCTTGTCTCGTTTCTGCTGCCCATCACCCGGCTGAAGCTCATCTTCACGAAATGCTTCCCGCTTGATGCTGTAGCCATCGTGCCACCGACACTCCACCATTCCACTGGAATACCCGGTGACAATCATACGTGGGCCGCCCTTCTTAGGCTTAACTTCATCACTGACCAAAAAGACCATACCTGCCTCCTGTATCAGGGTGAAACTTTTTCAATTTAGACGAGGAATGGTCTTTTTGCATCTGTAACAGGTAGCAATTAGTGCGCCGTGCCACGCATTTTTTCGACCAACTTTACTGCCGCCACCACGATAGCGCCAATGATAAAGCCCAACACAAGATTCAGCAGCGTGGGCAGAATCGCCGCGACAACAGCACCCTGCGCAGTGGAGAAATGTTCGATAGCGTGATGCAATGGCGCAATACCGTGAACCACAATACCGCCGCCAACGAGGAACATCGCCAGCGTGCCGACTACGGATAAACTCTTCATCAGCCAGGGCGCCAGCACCAGTAAGCTTTTGCCTACCCCTTTTGCCACCGCGCTTGATTTCTCTTCCAGCCAGTAGCCGATATCATCCAGCTTAACGATCAACCCCACCAGACCGTACACCCCTACCGTGACCAGAATAGCGATCCCGGAGAGGATCAGAACCTGGTTCATCAGCGGTGCTTCAGACACAATCCCCAGCGTAATGGCGACGATCTCAGCAGAGAGAATAAAGTCGGTACGAATAGCCCCTTTCACTTTATCGCGCTCAAAGGTTTTCGGATCCTGCGCGGCCAGTGCTTCAAGACGCTGCTGGCGCATTTCAGGCGTATCGCTCTTATTACGTGCCGCGAACGAATGCAGGACTTTCTCGACGCCCTCGAAGCATAAAAATGCCCCACCAATCATCAGTAACGGCGTGATGGCCCAGGGAATAAACGCGCTGATCAGTAGCGCCAGTGGTACCAGAATCACTTTATTCAGGAATGAACCTTTCGCAACGCCCCACACCACCGGCAGTTCACGATTAGCCCTAACCCCACTCACCTGCTGGGCGTTAAGCGATAAATCATCTCCCAGAACGCCAGCGGTTTTCTTCGCTGCCAGTTTCCCCATCACTGAAATGTCATCCAGCAAGGTGGCAATATCATCCAGCAATGTTAATAAGCTACTTCCTGCCAAAATCTCAATCCTTCTTTTTTTGCTAATGTAGTGAATAGTATGGAGCAAAAGCGTGAACCCGGAAACAGGCACCTTTCGTCAACAAAAAATTCACATCAACCACACAATTAAAGGGCTCGCCAGCACGATAGTTTTCGCGTTTACTATCAGCGACCTTTTTATTTCGTCGTGAGGGATTATGCGTTTCCGGCAATTGCTACCGCTCATTGGGGCACTTTTTTCACTGTATATCATTTGGGGTTCAACCTACTTTGTCATTCGCATCGGGGTAGAAAGCTGGCCGCCGCTGATGATGGCGGGTATTCGCTTCCTCTCGGCTGGGGTGCTTCTGCTGGCATTCCTGCTGCTACGCGGTCATAAACTTCCCCCACTTCGCCCGCTGCTTAATGCTGCATTGATTGGTCTGCTGCTGTTGGCCGTGGGCAATGGTTTTGTGACCATTGCCGAGCACCAGAATGTACCGTCAGGGATCGCCGCCGTGGTTGTTGCCACCGTCCCGCTGTTTACCCTCTGTTTTAGCCGCCTTTTTGGCATTCGTACCCGCAAACTGGAATGGCTGGGGATTGGCATCGGGCTTGCTGGCATTATTCTGCTCAACAGCGGCGGTAACCTGAGCGGGAACCCATGGGGCGCCGTGATTATTCTGATCGGCTCTATGAGCTGGGCATTCGGTTCCGTATACGGCTCCCGTATTGAGCTGCCCTCCGGCATGATGGCTGGCGCAGTAGAGATGCTCGCTGCGGGGATTGTGCTCTTACTCGCCTCAACGCTGACGGGAGAAAAGCTGACGACAATGCCGGGTCTGTCGGGCTTTCTGGCGGTCGGTTATCTGGCGCTGTTTGGATCGCTCATCGCCATTAATGCCTACATGTTCCTGATCCGCAATGTTTCTCCGGCCGTCGCCACCAGCTATGCCTATGTCAACCCGGTCGTGGCCGTGCTGCTCGGCACAGGATTGGGCGGTGAAACGCTCTCGTCGGTAGAATGGCTGGCACTCGGGGTGATTGTTTTTGCTGTTGTGCTGGTCACGCTGGGCAAATATTTGCTGCCTGCCAAACCGGTTGTCACACCTTGCGAGGTGGAAAAACCGTAAGCGGATGAATACCCAGAGTGTCGATCTGCGCGGTCTGACCGCCGCCGCAGATCCACTCTTCCAGCCGTTCCGTGAGATCGGCATCGTTCAGTTTTAATCTGCCTCTCAGGGCACACTCCCAGACGATCAGCACTCGCCAGCCCTGAGCAATAAGCGTGGTGAGATCCCGGTTGTCACGATCAACATTTTTACCAATTTTCTCCAGCCAGAAATCGGTGCGTGTCGCCGGGACTTTGAACAAGTAGCAGTCGTGATGATGCCAGAAACAGCCGTGAGTAAAGATGATGCACTGGTACGCGTCGACAACGAAATCCGGTCGCCCCGCAAGCGCGGGATCCTGCACGCGGAAATCAACGCCGGCCTGCGTCAGAAGCGCGGCCAGGCGTTTTTCAATTGCGGTATCACGCGTGCCGATAGCACGCATGTTTTTACTGCGCGTGGCCTTATCGTGAACATCCGTCATTGACGGCCTCACTCTCACGTAGCGCCACAGCCTGTTTGATGCGGGAAGACAGCAGTTTTGCCACCGCCGCAAAGGCGGGAACCACCACAGAATTACCAAACTGGCGGTAAGCCTGCGTATCCGAAACCGGAATGCGGAAGCTGTAGCCTTGCGGGGTTTCAAACCCCATTAACCGGGCGCATTCCCGCGGCGTTAAGCGTCGTGGACGGTGACGCTGGTTGTCCGGGTCGTCGAAATTCTGCTCGCCAAGCGCCTTGTCCCAGCCTCTGTCGATCAGAATTTCTGCACCGTCCTTATAGTAGCGGGCAGAAAGCGTGCGGGTAACGCTGTGCGGATCGTTTGGGTTGACCATCCCAAAACCGAAGCCGTTGCCCTTCGCCTGATGTTTTTTGGCATAGCGGTAGAGGTATTTCCACAGCACCGGAGTGAGGATAAATTTCGCGTCGACGACAGGCTCCAGCAGCTCAGCCACGGTGGGACGGTGCGCCGGATATAAAGAAGGAATATCACGCAGGGTGAAATCCCCCTTCAGATTGAGATCGCGGCGGAAACCCACCAGCACGATTCGTTCTCGATGCTGGGGCAGAAAATGTTTCCCATCAATGATTTTTGGGTCATCCGCGCCCATGTCCTGTGAGTCGGCCACGTCATAGCCCAACTCGTCCAGCGTTTGCATGATGATGCGGAAGGTTTTTCCACTATCATGGCTCTTTAGATTCTTGACGTTTTCCAGCACAAAAATCGCCGGGCGTCGGGCGTCAATAATGCGGGCCACATCAAAAAACAGCGTTCCCTGGGTATCACAGGCGAAACCGTGGGCGCGTCCGAGGGCGTTCTTTTTCGAGACGCCCGCCAGGGAGAAAGGCTGGCACGGGAAACCCGCCAACAGCACATCATGCGCCGGGATCGTCTGGCGAATGTGCTCCGCGGCTTGTGCATCGCTCACGCCACTTTTATGGCTCAGGGTGACATCGCGGATATCCGCGTTGAAATGATGTTCATGGGGATCGCAGTACCAGTTTGCTTTGTAGGTGCGCACAGCATGTTTGTTCCACTCGCTGGTAAACACGCACTGACCGCCGATGGCTTCAAAGCCGTGTCGGATGCCACCGATACCGGCAAACAGATCGATAAAGCGGAAAGCATAGTTCGGGTGCGCGGCTGAAGGGCGTGGAAGCAGGCTCTGCAGGTAACGAAACTCGCCTTCGCTCAGGCGACGCCCTGCCCGCTCGCTGGTCAGCAGTCTTTTCAGGATTGCCGGGCTCCAGTGGCTCTCACCGTGTGCCACCAGCTGATTTGCCAGGGTTTTAGCATCATAGATATCTAACAACTGGTGCAATAACGCCTGCACCGTTGCCGTTGATTTCTCAGCCTGCTCAGGTGCGGGCTCAGTCACTGATCGATTTTCCTGCATTGTTTTAACCGGACAATAAAGACTGGAAACAGATTACCACAGTTCATTTGCGCAAACTGCGACGGAAGCGGCTCTGAACCTGGCTATCCAGCCCGATGCAGTCACCGCGTAATTCGGCACTGAGTTTCGCCATAAACTGGATCAGAAAATCGGCGTTGTGATGCGCGAGCTCGCGCCCGACATCCGTTTGCATTGTATCAGGCAACCGCAACAGCTTGGTCTGAAAATGGTCAAGGGCAAACGCCCGGTCATCAAGCGATCGTGCATCGGCGAACGGATCGTCAGCATTAAACAGTGCCACCCCCAAAGCGCCTGACACGGCAAAGACTCGCGCCAGACCGATGGCACCCAGTGCTTCCAGACGGTCTGCATCCTGGACAATTTTGGCCTCAATACTTTGCGGCGTCAGCCCGGCGCTGAAACTGTGTGCCTCGATGGCATGTTCCACTGCGGCATAGCATTCGGGCGGAAAATCAGGGAAATCGCATTGCAGAATGCTACGTGTCTTACGCGCCGCCAGACGGGATGACTGACTGCGTTCCGGATGGTTTTTGGGCAGGCTAACGATGTCATGAAAATAACATGCGGTCAGCACAACCAGCGGGTCAACCGTCTGGTTGTCCATAATTTTTTGCGCGGTCATCCAGACACGACGAAAGTGTGAAATATCATGAGCGGCGTCGTCGGTGGTGTGGTTTTCGTCGAGCCAGCGTTCAAAGCGGTGCTGCCACTGCGTAAGTTCCATGATCACATCCTGTCGGTGAAACGGTAACAATAGCAACTTTCCCCGCTGCTATCACCGGTTGTCCTGACGGGGACGCGTATACCAGGCAATCGCGCCCAGAATCAGACCGACGGTGCCCAGCACCATAAACCCCAGAATGGCTCCAAGCCACTTCCCGCTGGTCGACCCTAAATCCCCGTCAGCCACGGTATCAGGCAGTGATGGAATTTTACTTACCACCCACGCGTAGCGCGCCATAGCCCAGACAAAATAACCGCAAAATGCGTAGAACACCCACAGAGCCAGTTTGCCTCCCAGGCTGCGTTCAATTTTTCGTTCCATCTTTATCCTTCACTCCACGATAGCTGCACTATCGTTTTCACCTGCTCACTTAGTTTTGTGACAATCATCACATTTTGTCATTAAACGCGGCAGTGTGGGAAGATTTCTTACGCTCAGTTTGCGTTAAGTTGATCTCAGGCAAGATTAACGGTTGTGTTATTTTTGCTCAGAAAGGCCGAGATATATAATTTCAAGCAATTATAAAAATGAAATAATAATAGCGTGAAATACTTAATAATAATTAACCTCTATATGTTCAATCGAATAATTCACAAGAAAAATAAAGCGACATTTAGAAATATTTTGCAATATTTATACGACTTTAATTACATTTATTTTTGAACAAAAATAACAAACCATAGAATAGTATCAACCATGTAATTGCGGAGAGTAATTACATATATTCATATAAATTATCTTTAAAGGGAATATATAATGAAAAGAAAAGTTCTGGCACTTCTTGTACCCGCTTTATTAATGGCTGGCGCGGTAAATGCGGCAGAGATGTACAATAAAAACGGCAACAAAGTTGACCTGTATGGCAAAGTCGATGCACGTCATACCTTCTCTGACAACCCAGGTGACGACGGCGATGAAACCTATGTACAGATTGGTTTCAAAGGCGAAACCCAGATTACTCGCGATCTGATCGGTTACGGCCAGTGGGAATATAAAACCTACGCAAATGATACTGAAGGCGCGGGTGATAAATCCTTTAACCGTCTGGCATATGCAGGTCTGAAATATGGTGAATACGGCTCATTTGATTATGGCCGTAATTACGGCGTCGTGTACGACGTTGAAGCCTGGACCGATATGCTGCCGGTATTTGGCGGTGATTCTTACACCTGGACCGATAACTTTATGAATGGCCGTGCTAACGGTCTGGCGACTTATCGTAATAAAGATTTCTTTGGTCTGGTTGATGGTCTGAATTTTGCGCTGCAATATCAAGGTAATAACGAAAGTGGTCCACACGAAGATCAATTCGGTAATAATATTGATGTTCAGGAAGGCACGAAAAATGGTCATAAAGATGTGCGTTTCCAGAATGGCGACGGCTTCGGTATGTCGACTTCCTACGACTTCTCTGGCGACCTGTCCGGCCTGAGCCTGGGTGCAGCGTATTCGTCTTCTGATCGTACTAACGAGCAGGTTGCTTATGGCAAAGCCGCGGAAGGCATCGGTTATGCCGGTGGCGAAAAAGCTGAAGCCTGGACCGTTGGCGCAAAATACGATGCAAACAGCATCTACCTGGCAATGATGTATGCGGAAACCCGCAACATGACGCCAATCGGTAACCTTGGTATCGCAAACCAGACTCAGAACTTCGAAGCGGTTGCCCAGTACCAGTTCGACTTCGGCCTGCGTCCTTCCCTGGCATGGGTTTACTCAAAAGGTAAAGACCTGGACGGTAAGGGATTCAATCAGGATCTGGTTAACTACATTGACGTGGGCATGACCTACAGCTTAAACAAGAACTTCTCTACTTATGTTGATTACAAAATCAACATGCTGGACAACGATGAAGCACTGTATGAAACATACGGTATTTCCACCGATGACATCGTTGGCATCGGTATGACCTACCAGTTCTAATATCTAAAATACTAAAGCCCGCTTTCGCGGGCTTTTTTATGCCATTTGTCAGGCTCTATGGCGCTTCCTGCAACGCCACGCGAATAAATCCGTTATTCTGCGCCAGTAGCTCATGGGCTTTCCAGGCATCCAGCCCTGTCAGCACCATCAACACCGCTGTTTTACAGTTATGGTTACACCCTTCCAGCGCGGCTTTCGCCTCCGCCCGGGTACATCCGCCTGCTTCCATCACTATTGCGATTTGTCGCTCGGCCCATTTGGTATTGCTTGCCTCAAGATCCACACGCAGGTTGCTGTATGCGCGACCGGTTCGGACGGCCAATCCGGTAGCAATCATCGAGAGGATCATTTTCTGCGCAATCCCCGCTTTGGTATTGATATAGCCTGCGACCACATCAGCACCCAGTTCCGGGGCAATCACCATGCTCGCCAGCTGCGCCGCTTCACTTTGCGCGTCGCCGGTAATGACAGCAACCGAAGAGCCCAGCGACCATGCATGCCGCATCGCGCCCCAAACCCACGGTGTTTTTCCGCTAATGGTCACCGCCAGCATCATATCGTGTTCGCCAAAGGTGATGGCCTGCAGGTCGGCAACGCCACGCTCATAGCTTCCTTCTCCCTCGCCTGCTGTAACGGCAATGACAGGAGTTTTACCCGGAGCATATTCATCCGCTACCTGTTGCGCGACACGGCCCGACGGGCCTGCGCCAACAATGACTAAACGACCACCGTGGCTGAGGGTCGCGGCGGCGTTATCCACCACGCGGGCGATAGTTGTTAAACAGGGGGTAATAGCTGCAGTGATAAGTGCATCATCCTGGTGAATGACTTTCAGCATGTCCAGCGTGGACAATCTATCAATATTCATCGTGCTGGCGTGCCGTCTTTCCTTGACCGAACCGGTAAGCATAATGCTCATAAACAGCCTCCTTATTATGAGTACCCACACACTATAAAGTGTTTTATATGGATGACATGCGAGGAGGGTCACGAAAAGAGGAGCAAATCCACGCCTTTACATGGCTTTAAGAAAAGCGCGTCATCGGCGATAATTACCCCCTTTCTTAATCATCGCGGAGTGTTGATGAGCGATTTGCAGCCTTTCCTTCTGACGCGCAAGCGCCCCATGAAACTGAATACGCTGGTCACGTTGATGGTATGCGCGATTATTGCCTCTGTGCTGCTGGTGGTCTTTGCACTCTATTCAGTACAAATTACCCGGGCGACCCGCGATGATGTTAAAGATACCGCGCTGGGTATCGCCCGCACGCTGGCCGACAGCCCGGAGATCCAGCGAGGTCTGATGCAGCCCCCGCAGGCAGATATTATTCAACCCATCGCCAGAGCCGTCACCCAGCGCAATGACCTGCTGCTCACGGTGGTGACCGACATGCGGGGGATTCGCTACTCGCACCCGAACGAAGCGCTGATCGGCCTGCACTTTATTGGTAATGACCTCGAGCCTGCGCTGGAAGGTAAAGAGAATGTCTCCGTAAACCGTGGTGCGCTCGCCGAAGCGCTCCGCGTTTTCACCCCTGTTTATGATAGCCAGCACGATCAGATCGGTGTGGTGGTGGTCGGTATCTCCCTCAAAAAAGTGGAAGATCAGATCGCCCGTGGACGGATGAACGCCGTCTGGACCATCTTATTCAGTATCTTTATGAGTTCTATGGCGATTTGGGGTCTGGTTCGGGTACTGAAACGCATCCTGTTCGGGCTCGAACCCTACGAAATCTCCGCCTTGTTTGAACAGCGTCAGGCGATGCTGCAGTCGCTTCGTGAAGGGGTGCTGGCTGTCGATATTCATGGCCGGGTGACGATGATTAATCAAACCGCCAGAGAGATTTTACTCCTGCCTTCAGGCAAGCAGACTGAAAACGCCAGCGCGCCGCTGCTGGCCAGCCTGCGGGAAGTCTCGAAAACGGGTATTGCCCGCCAGGATCAGGAGATCAGCTGTAACGGGCGGCTGTTGCTGTGCAACATGGTGCCAGTCAAAAGCCAGGATCGGGTGATCGGCGCGATCACCACCTTCCGCGATAAAACGGAAATCAGCCAGCTGATGCAGCGGATTGATGGCATGGTCAGTTACGTTGACGCCCTGCGCACCCATACACATGAGTTTATGAACAAACTGCACGTGATCCTTGGCCTGCTGCACATGAAACGCTACGACAAGCTGGAAGAGTACATCATCCAGACCGCGCACAATTACCAGACAGATATCGGTGAGATACAGAGCAAGGTAAAATCTCCGGTGATTGCGGGGTTCCTGCTGGGTAAAATAAACCGGGCGAAAGAAGCGGGCGTCACCCTGTCGCTGGCCGATGAGTGCCAGATTCCGGATACCGCCAGTGAAGAGCAGGTTGCGGTGCTGATCACCGCGCTGGGTAACCTTATTGAAAACGCTCTCGACGCGATGGAAGGACAGCAGGAAGGCGAAATCACTCTGCTGTTGCATTATCAGAATGGCTGGCTCAGTTGTGAAGTCAGTGATGATGGCCCCGGTATTGATCCCACTCAGCTGGAGGCTATTTTTACAAAGGGATTCTCAACCAAAGGTGAAAACCGCGGTGTTGGGTTATTCCTTGCTCGCCAGCAAATCCAGAACCTGGGCGGAGACATCTCCGTCGAGTCTGAGCCTGGTGTCTTTACCCAATTTTTTGTTCACATCCCCTGGGATAGCGAGAGGAATATCGCGTGATAAATGTATTAATTGTCGATGATGATGCCATGGTAGCTGACCTCAACCGTCTGTACGTCAACCGTGTTGAAGGCTTTAGCTGCTGCGGAGTCGCCTCTACGCTCAACCAGGCCGAGGCCTTTATCAATAACCCCAACCAGCCTGTCGACCTGGTGCTGCTGGACGTTTATATGCAGCAGGATAACGGGCTGGATCTGTTGCCCGTTATTCGCGCTTCGGGCCGCCCGATTGATGTCATTATGATCTCCTCCGCTGCTGACGCCGCCACGATCCAGACCTCCATCCATTACGGCGTGATGGATTATCTGATTAAACCGTTCCAGTTCCCGCGCTTTGAAGAGGCACTAAACGGCTGGAAGGCAAAGCACAGTCTGATGGGATCGCACCAGTACTACGAGCAGGCCGACGTTGACAGACTGATCCACGGCGGAGCGCCAGAGCTGGCGGACAGCAAAAAGCTGCCGAAAGGGTTAACGCCGCAGACGCTGCGCACGATTTGTCAGTGGATTGATGCCCATCCGGAGACAGAATTCTCCACCGATGACCTGGCAGGCGCGGTCAATATCTCCCGCGTATCTTGCCGCAAATATCTGATCTGGCTGGCGCAAATCAACATTTTGTTCACCAGCATTCACTACGGTGCCACCGGGCGTCCGGTGTATCGCTACCGCCTCCAGCCGGAGCAAACAGGCCTGCTCAAGCAGTATTGTCAGTAACGCAGTAGCTGTTATCCAGCAAGGTAAACCGGAAGTGGTGCGCTGAAGAGAGCACCACTTCTTTTGTTTTGGTCACAAAGATAGCTTCAATATCGGGGCGCGCGCGCAGCGTGGCACACCCCTTCTCTACGCCCATGCCGTACATCAACGTGGTCCAGATATCTCCATCAATGGAGTTTTTAGAAATGATGGTCACGCTATCCAGTTCGTTATCCAGGGGATACCCGGTGCGCGGATCGAGAATGTGGTGGTAGCGTTTGCCGTTTTGTTCAAAGTAGCGTTCGTATGTTCCGGACGTCACGACTGACATGTTCTCGACCGTCATCGTGCCGATCAACGCATCACCGGCGAACGGTTTTTTGAGCCCCACGCTCCAGCCCCCTTCCGGCGAGCCTAATGTCTGGATATTGCCGCCGAGGTTAATCAGCCCCAGATCGGCCCCCTCTTTGTGCAGATAATCCCGTACTCTGTCGGCGATATATCCTTTGGCGATGGCCCCCAGATCGATTTCCATACCCGTGCTGGTCAGAAAAACGCTGCTGCGGGCCTCATCAAGGATGACATCCTCAGGACGGGTAATCGCCAGCAGTGACGCGATTTCATCGGCAGGCGGAACGCTGTCTCCCTGAAAACCAATTTTCCAGCGCTTCACCAGCGGGCCAATGGCCAGGTTAAAGGCGCTGTCCTTGAGCAGGCTAGCCGCTTTTGCACAGCGGATCAGTTCAAATACGGGTCGGCTGACGGTGACCGGATGCTGGCCTGCTGCATGGTTGATATCCATGACCTGCGAGTGCGCGCGGTTGACGGTGAGCAGATCTTCATACTGTTTGATCAGGCGAAACACGCGGGAAGCGAGGGCTTCGTCATGGGAGAAGAGTTTCAGGAGGATGGGTGAGCCCATCAGGACGGCGGAGTAGCTGTAAACGCGATGGCTATCGGGCATGGGATGTATCCTCAAATGTAACCCCGGCAAGCACCGCGCCGCCGGGGAATAGCCGGATGGCGCTGCGCTTATCCGGCCTGAGAAACAGGTGCCTTACCTCATTTTCGAACGCATAGCCGCCTGGTGTCCGGCCAGAGTACCAAAAATAATGATATCTGCCACTGCGTTACCACCGATACGGTTACCGCCGTGGATCCCGCCGACCACTTCACCGGCAGCAAACGCTCCTGGCAATACGTTGTGGTTGCTGTCCAGTACGCAGGTTTCGGTGTTGATGGTCACGCCGCCCATGGTGTGGTGCACGCCTGGTGCAATCTGAATGGCGTAGAACGGCCCTTCGTTGATTGGCGCACGCAACGCAGTGGTACGGCCGAAATCATCGTCGTGCTGTTTTTCAACAAAGCCGTTGTAGCGCTCAAGGGTTGCCAGGAACTGGTGGTAATCCATCCCCAGGGCCTCAGCCAGTGCTTTTGGCGAGCTGGCGCTGGTCACAAATCCTTTGGCGATATACTCATCTGCGGCTTTGTTTTTGGCACGAACATGTTCATCAAAGACGATGTAAGCGTATTTCTCTGGCAGCGCGATGATTGACGCGGAGACTTTATCGCGGGTCGACATCTCATTGAAGAAGCGATTCCCCTGCTGGTTCACCAGAATCGCCCCGCCGCCGCGGATAGATTCGGAAATCAGATACGATGTTTTCTGCTCAACGGTTGGGTGGATCTGGATTTCACCCATATCAACGGTGCCTGCACCAATACGTTCCAGCAGCGCGATACCGCCACCGGTCGCCCCTTTGTGGTTGGTGGTAACGAAACCTTCCAGGTCCGGACGGTATTTCACCACCATCTGGCTGTTGGCACTGAAACCACCGGTGGCAACAATGACACTTTTGGTTGCGACGGTAATAGTTTCATTCTCTTCGGTGGTCAGGCGCACGCCGGTTACTTCACCGTTTTCGAAGATAATATCGCTGACGGAGGTGTCCAGCATGACGTCGATGTTGCGTTTGTTGACGTTACGCACCAGACCGCTAATCAGGTAGCCACCCACCGCAGAGCCGTCTTTTGGACGGTGAGTACGGTCGATGCTCATCCCGCCGGTGGTGGTGATGTCGTTTAGCATAATGCCGCGTGTTGCCAGCCACTCAATCGCCTGCGGCGCGTTCTCAACAAAGCGGCGCAGCAGTTCCGGGTTGTTCTTGTTACCGCCGCCTTTCAGGCTTTCCTGATAGAACAGCTCTTTGCTGTCCTGAATCCCTTTCACCCGCTGGAAGCGCGTCTCTGCGGCGTTCATCCCGGCTGACGCTTTGATAGTATTACCGCCGATGGTTGGCATCTTCTCAACAATCAGCACGCTTGCGCCTTCGTCGTGTGCCTGAATGGCTGCGGCCAGACCGGCACCACCGCTACCGACCACCACCACGTCCACGCTGCGGGTTTCATTCGGGTCGGCGCCCTCTTCTGCGGCCAGCGCTTTGCTGGATTTCAGCATTGCTTTCGAGACCGCTTTTTTCACCGCCTCACTCTGGCTGGTTGCGCCAGTGATGGCATCCACATGCGGGGTGTTGGCATCCAGAATGCGGGTACGGATCTCTTCAAAGCTGGTCACAAACTCAACGTCTTCGCTCGGACCCGATGCAAGTTCGATATCCGCAATGCGGTCGGTCTCCAGGCTGACGTTAATCACCAGCTCGTTAGCATCGTCCTGTACTTTCTCAACAAAGGTGCCCGGTTTGAATTTGGATTCACCCATGCTCATGTCGCGGATCATCGCTTCCACCAGTGAGAAGCGCCACAGCGGTTCAGGGATGTTCAGCTCTTCACGTTTGGTGCTGTCCATAAACAGCTCAAGGTTTTCACCGGCCGCGATGCGGTCAGTCCAGTCCGGGTAAGCAATAGTGGCGCGGCCAACGGCAATCAGGTCGTAACCGTGGTCCAGCGCTTCATTCACGTCTGACGCATTCACCACGCCGCCCACGCCCATGACTGGAACCTGTGCCAGCGTTTCTGAACGCATGGCGCAGTATTTTTCAATAAGCGGCGTCGGGTCCTGGGTATCGACGATGGAAGGTCGCAGGGTAGCGCCGACGGAGAAGTGCAGATAATCCACGCCGCGCGCCGCCAGTTTCTCCAGCAGGTACATGGTGTCTTCAAAGCGGATGCCCGGCACTTCCAGCTCTTCAGGGGAGAAGCGATAGCCAATAATAAACGCGTCGTCCGCGTACTGGCGCACCATTTTGTGAGTAATTTCCAGCACCGCCAGCGGGAATTTCGCACGGTTATCACGGCTGCCGCCCCATTCGTCCGTGCGCTGGTTTGAGTTCGGGGAGTAGAACTGCTGGATCAGATAGGTATTGGCCCCGTGGATCTCGACACCGTCAAAACCAGCCTGAATCGCGCGGCGCACGGCATCGCCAAACTTACCGATCATGCCTTCGACTTCGGCAGTGGTCAGCGCAACCGGCGTCGCGGCACCGTCACGTGGAGCGGCAACTGCGCTTGGCCCTACCGGCGTACGGCCACCGATCAGTTTCGGGTCAACCATACGGCCGCCGTGGTAGATCTGCAGCAGGGCTTTAGAACCCTTAGATTTAATTGCCTCAGCGATTTTCGCCAGCCCGGCGATTTTCTCGTCATTATCAATACCGATCGCACCCGGGAAGGCAAGACCGAGATCGTCGACAAAGCAACACTCAACAATAATGGTGCCAATGCTGCCGGAACGGGCCCGATAGTACTCCACCAGCTCGCTGGTCACCGTACCGTCATAGTAGCCGGTACAGGTTGTCATTGGGGCCATTAACAAACGGTTTTTCAGTTCGGTACCATTCGGTAATGTGAAGGAACTCAGAATGCGTTCGTTAGTGCTCATAATAGAAAACTCCAAACTTTTAAAAATTAAGAATTCGTTATCGGATTGATTTTTTATTTCGTCGTTCTTTGCCGATGTCATGATATTAATATAATGATTTTTTTAGTTTCTAAAGTTATTACGTTAGTTAAAAAACTATTTAATCCCTGCAATAACACAAATAACACATTGGTGTTAGCGAATGTAATTCAGTCATTCACAATAATTTAAAATACGTTAAATAAAAATTGGTAAAACCAATTTCCACACAAATAACAAAACAATTAAAAACAACAAGATACAAAACAAAGAAAACATAAATGTTACGAAAATGATAAAACAAACCAATAAAACACGTAATACCCACATACGTCTGAGTGGTTATTAATAAAAGAATAAAAATAACACTGCCATTCTGTTTTTTTGATCGTGATCAATAGTTATGGCATCCAAAAGCGCAATATAAAAACATCATCATTTTTTAATTTAGCGCAATCAAAAATGCGTTAAATCGCTATTACTGAAAATACAAAAGCGCACCTTTAATAACTAAAAAAAGCAAAGAAACTTAAGAAAGCCATTTTGTTTTTCAGTACGACCGAATTTTTGACAACTTAAGACGTGAAACTATGAATACAAAAACTGCTGTAACGCCCCCTGTGGCGAACCAGGCATCAAATGGAAACGCAAAACGTCTGCTGATGATGGCACTGCCCGTCATCGTCGCCGTACTGCTGCTGTTTGTTCCGGTACCAGAAGGGCTGCCTCCTTACGCATGGCACTACTTCGCCATCTTTGTCGGTGTGATCGTTGGTTTGATCTTCGAACCGCTGCCGGGCGCGGTGATTGGCCTGACGGGCGTGGTGGCCATTGCGCTCTGTAGCCAGTGGGTACTGTTCAGCCCCGAACAGCTGGCCGACCCGAAATTCAAGCTGGCCGGTGCCTCTTTTAAATGGGCCGTGAGCGGTTTTGGTAACTCAACCGTTTGGCTGATTTTCGGCGCTTTTATGTTCGCCGCTGGTTATGATAAAACCCGCTTCGGACGCCGTCTGGCGCTGATTCTGGTGAAGTATCTTGGCCGTCGCAGCCTGACGCTCGGTTACGCCATTACCTTCGCAGATTTGCTGCTGGCACCGTTCACGCCGTCCAACACCGCGCGTAGCGGCGGGACCATCTACCCGATTATCGCTAACCTTCCGCCGCTGTATGGTTCAAAACCAAACGATCCCAGCGCGCGTAAAATTGGTTCGTATCTGATGTGGGTGGCGATCACTGCAGCCTGTATTACTAGCTCAATGTTCCTCTCCGCACTCGCGCCGAACCTGCTGGCGCTGGCGCTGGTGAAAAGTACGGTTGGGATTGATATCTCCTGGGGTACCTGGTTCCTCGCCTTCCTGCCGCTGGGCATCCTGCTGATCCTGACCATGCCGCTGCTGGCCTACTGGTTCTACCCGCCAGAAGTCAAAGTGAACAACGAAGTGCCGCTGTGGGCGACCCGTGAGCTGGAAAAACTGGGCAAACTGTCCCGCAACGAAATCCTGCTGCTGGTATTCGTCTGCTGTGCACTGCTGATGTGGATTTTCGCTGCCGCATGGATCGAACCTGCCATGGCTGCCCTGCTCATCGTCGGCCTGATGCTGTGGACCGGCGTGCTGGAGTGGAACGATATCACCGGCAACAAAGCCGCGTGGAACACCTTCGTCTGGTTCGCCACCCTGGTTGCGCTGGCGGATGGCCTCTCGTCTACCGGCTTTATCAGCTGGCTGGGTAAAGAAGGTGGTCTGTTAATGAGCGGTATCTCACCGGGAGTTGCGACCATCGTTCTGCTGCTGGCGTTCTACCTGCTGCACTACCTGTTTGCCAGCACCACCGCGCATACCACCGCGCTGCTGCCAGCGATGCTGACCATCGCCTCCACCATTCCTGGTATGAATATGGAAGTGTTTGTTCTGCTGATGGTGACCTCGCTGGGCGTGATGGGGATCATCACCCCGTACGGTACCGGCCCAAGCCCGATTTACTATGGTAGTGGCTACCTGCCAACCAAAGACTACTGGCGCCTCGGCACCATCTTCGGTGCCATTTTCCTGGCGGCCCTGCTGCTGATTGGTTATCCGTGGATGTCCATGATGTTCTGATTCCTGACCGCCGGGCTCATCCTCCGGCGGTTTTATTTTTGTGGAGCAATACGCTATGTCAAACAAACCGTTTATCTACCAGAACCCCTTCCCTCTCGCGCATGACGACACCGAATACTATCTGCTGACTAAAGAGCACGTCTCCGTTGCCGAGTTCGAGGGTCAGGAGATCCTGAAAGTCGAGCCAGAGGCGCTGACGCTGCTGGCACAGCAGGCTTTCCACGATGCTGCGTTTATGCTGCGTCCTTCTCATCAGAAGCAGGTTGCCGCCATTCTTAACGATCCTGAAGCCAGCCAGAACGACAAGTACGTTGCCCTGCAGTTCCTGCGCAACTCCGAGATTGCCGCCAAAGGCGTGCTGCCAACCTGCCAGGACACCGGAACGGCGATCGTCATGGGGAAAAAAGGCCAGCGCGTCTGGACCGGTGGCGGCGACGAAGCAGCCCTGAGCCAGGGGGTGTATAACACCTACATCGAAGACAACCTGCGCTACTCCCAGAATGCCGCGCTGGATATGTATAAAGAGGTGAATACCGGCACCAACCTACCCGCGCAGATTGATCTCTACAGCGTGGACGGGGACGAATACAAATTCCTGTGCATGGCAAAAGGTGGCGGTTCAGCCAACAAAACCTATCTCTACCAGGAAACCAAAGCGCTGATTACCCCGGCGAAACTGAAAAATTATTTGGTTGAGAAGATGCGTACTCTGGGCACTGCAGCCTGCCCGCCTTACCATATCGCGTTTGTGATTGGCGGTACCTCTGCGGAAAGTACCCTGAAAACCGTGAAACTGGCGTCCACCCGCTATTACGACGCACTGCCAACGGAAGGTAACGAACACGGCCAGGCGTTCCGTGATGTTCAGCTCGGACAGGAACTGCTCCAGGAAGCGCAGAACCTGGGTCTCGGCGCACAGTTTGGCGGTAAATACTTCGCCCACGATATCCGCGTGATCCGCCTGCCACGCCACGGCGCGTCCTGCCCAATCGGCATGGGTGTTTCCTGCTCCGCAGACCGTAATATCAAAGCGAAAATCAACCGCGACGGGATCTGGATTGAAAAACTGGAACACAACCCGGGTCAGTATATTCCTGAATCTCTGCGCCAGCAGGGCGAAGGCGACGTGGTCAGCATCAACCTCAACAAGCCGATGAATGAGATCCTGGCGCAGCTCTCAGCGCACCCGGTCTCTACCCGTCTGTCGCTGAACGGTACTATCATCGTCGCGCGCGATATCGCCCACGCGAAGCTGAAAGAGTTGCTCGACAATGGCGAAGAACTGCCGCAGTACGTGAAAGACCATCCAATCTACTATGCGGGCCCTGCTAAAACGCCGGAAGGCTATGCGTCTGGTTCACTCGGCCCGACCACCGCGGGACGTATGGACTCATATGTGGACTTACTGCAATCCCACGGTGCGAGCATGATCATGCTCGCAAAAGGCAACCGCAGCCAGCAGGTAACGGATGCCTGCCATAAGCACGGCGGCTTCTACCTGGGCAGCATCGGCGGCCCGGCTGCGGTGTTGGCGCAAAACAGTATTAAGAGTCTGGAATGCGTGGCGTATCCTGAACTGGGTATGGAAGCCATCTGGAAAATCGAAGTCGAGAACTTCCCGGCGTTTATCCTGGTGGATGACAAAGGCAACGATTTCTTCCAGCAGATCCAGAACCAACAGTGCAAAGGGTGTTCACAGCGCTGAGCGCTTCCCGGCTTCCAGATGGTGACCATCGTCTGACTAATCCCCCGGCTGCCCACTTCGGTGCGCAGCCTTTTTACGTTCTGCCACTGCACGGCATGAAAATGGGTTGGTAAGAATCCCTGGCCGCAGGCGGAGCCGTCCTTTAGCGCCCAGCCGCTGGAGGCCTCTCTGATGTTTAGCGCCATTGCCCGGGCGCTGCGCTAAATTGCCCCCGCCGGGTAATGAGCGGTTACCCGGCACTTTCTGAAGCGCCCCTCTGCGCCACATCACAAAATCGCAATATCAGAGACTTACAGAATATTGGGGAATAAAAAGCCAACAACTTGTTAAGTTATTGTTGCCATTAATTGTATTTACACAGTGAATGGTATTCATGCAAAAAATGCATCAGCCGATGCGGCATTTGCGCTTATCTATTTCCTCGTCCTGATCCAGTTTTCAGAAACAGACGCGTAAAACGTCAACAATAACTGGAGATAACTATGTTTTCCTCAACCTCACCTGCAACCGTACGGTCTAAGGCGGGCGCGATACTTCGCGTGACGTCCGGCAATTTTCTTGAACAGTTCGATTTCTTTCTTTTCGGCTTCTATGCCACCTACATCGCCCACACGTTCTTCCCGGCGAGCAGTGAATTTGCATCGCTGATGATGACCTTTGCCGTCTTCGGCGCGGGCTTTTTGATGCGGCCCATCGGGGCCATTGTGCTTGGTGCGTATATCGACAAGGTGGGCCGCAGAAAGGGGCTGATCGTCACGCTTTCCATCATGGCGGCGGGGACGTTCCTGATTGTGCTTATCCCCTCTTATCAAAGCATTGGTCTGTGGGCACCGCTGCTGGTGCTGACGGGCCGTCTGCTGCAGGGCTTTTCCGCCGGTGCAGAGCTTGGAGGCGTCTCGGTCTATCTGGCTGAAATCGCCACACCGGGCCGCAAAGGGTTTTACACCAGCTGGCAGTCCGGCAGCCAGCAGGTCGCCATTATGGTCGCCGCGGCGATGGGTTTTGCCCTGAATGCCCTGATGGAGGAGAGCGCCATTCGCGAATGGGGCTGGCGCATCCCGTTCCTGTTCGGCTGTTTAATCGTGCCGTTTATCTTCTTCCTGCGCCGCAAGCTGGAGGAGACGGAAGAGTTCAGCGCGCGCCGCCATCATCTGGAGATGCGTCAGGTCTTTATAACGCTGCTTGGCAACTGGCAGGTGGTGGTCGCAGGCATGCTGATGGTGGCGATGACCACCACCGCGTTCTATCTGATCACCGTCTACGCCCCCACCTTTGGCAAAAAGGTGCTGATGCTCAGCGCCTCGGACAGCCTGCTGGTCACGCTGCTGGTGGCTATCTCTAACTTCGTCTGGCTGCCGGTGGGCGGCGCGCTGTCGGATCGCTTTGGCCGCAAGCCGGTGCTGATTGCCATGACGCTGCTGGCGCTGGCGACCAGCTATCCGGCCCTGACGCTGCTGGCGAGCGCCCCCAGTTTCTCCATGATGCTGAGCGTACTGCTGTGGCTCTCCTTCCTCTACGGCCTTTATAACGGCGCGATGATCCCGGCCCTGACGGAGATTATGCCTGCCGAAGTGCGCGTGGCGGGCTTCTCTCTGGCTTACAGCCTGGCAACGGCGGTCTTTGGCGGCTTTACCCCGGTAATGTCCACCGCGCTGATTGAATACACCGGTGACAAAGCCTCGCCTGGCTACTGGATGAGTTTCGCTGCCGTGTGTGCCCTGCTGGCCACGCTCTACCTCTACCGCCGCCGTGCGGTATCGCTGCAAAACACCGTCAAGTCACAGGAGGCTGTATGAAACGCACTTATCGCTATACCGCCAGCGCGCTGGTGCTGACGTTCATGAGCGCCAATGCCTGTGCTCAGGACGTGACGGTCATGATCTCAGGCGGCTTCAAAGCCGCCCTGGAAAAGCTGGCCCCGGAATATGAACACCAGACCGGGGATAAAATCGTGATCATCCCCGGCCCCTCAATGGGCACGACGCCGCAGGCGATCCCAAACCGCCTGGCGCGCGGCGAGAAAGCCGACGTGGTGATTATGGTGGGCGATGCGCTGGAGAAGCTCGAAAAAGCCAGCCAGACCCAGCCGGGTTCGCGAACTGAACTCGCGGACTCTCCCGTTGGCATGGTGGTGAAAAAAGGTGCGGATGTTCCTGATATCAGCAGCGAGGCGACCCTGCGTAACGCGCTGCTGCAGGCCAGCTCCATTGCCTACTCTGACAGCGCCAGCGGCAGGTATGTCAGCCAGGCGTTGTTCAAAAAGCTGGGGATTGAAAAGGAAGTGGCGGGCAAAGCGACAATGGTCGAGCGTATCCCGGTCGCCTCAGAAGTGGCGAAAGGAAAATACGCCGTGGGCTTCCAGCAGGTCAGCGAGCTGCTGCCGGTTCAGGGCGTTACCTTTATCGGGAAAATCCCTGATAGTCTGCAGTACATCACGCGCTTCGCGGGTGCGGTCACCCGCCATGCCGAACATCCCGCGGAGGGGAAAGCGCTGCTGACCTATCTCGCCTCACCGCCCTCAAGGGCCGTCATCAAGGAGACGGGGATGATCCCCGTTACGTCCGGCGATACTGCTCGGTGATCTGCTTTTCCAGTTCAGCCGCTATGTAAGACTGGATGCGCCCCCGGCGCCGGATAAGCCCCACGGTGCGTTTCACTTCCGGCGCCACCAGCGGCAGATGGGTCAGCAGCGTATGCTCTGACGTCGGCATCGACATGGCGGGAACGGCAGCAATGCCAATCCCCGCCTCTACCATACCAAGCATCGTGGTGACGTGACGGGTTTCACAGACGCTGGGGCGCTCGGGAACAATATCTCCCAGCATCCGATCGAGCAGGTTACGGTTACCTGACGTTTTATCGAGAGAGATATAATCCTGCTGATAAAACGCCTGCCACGTCAGGTGACTTTTTTGTGCCAGCGGGTGATCCTTTCTGCACGCCGCGACATAAACATCCTCCACCAGCGGAAAAAATTCGATGTCAGGCGGCAAGTTTCCTGCGAAGCAGATACCAAAATCCGCCTGGCTTCGGGCCACGGCGTCAATCACATTTCCTGCACTGCTATCGATGAGCTTAATGCGAACGCGGGAATAGCGAGACTGAAAACGACGAATCACGTCAGGCATAAAATAACAGGCCGCTGAGGGTACCGTGGCGACCGTGATAAGCCCTGTCCGTTCTTCACTGACTTTATCAACATCAGCCAGCATTGACTCTACGCTGTCGAGCAGCTGAGCGGATCGTTCAGCAAAGTTTTGCCCGTATAGGGTTAAGGCCACGCGGCGGGTGGTACGATCGAACAGCCGGTTTCCCAGCGCGGCTTCCAGCTTTTCAATCCTGCGGCTCAGCGCCGACTGGGATAAGCAGATAGATTCAGCAGCGACACGGAAGTTACCGTATTCCACTAACGCTCTGAAAGCATAGAGATCGTTAAGGTCAAAATTCACGGGCATGGCGTCTGGATGTCCTGTCAGGGAATACGCAACAAAGTCAAAAATAATAGCGTCTTATTGACCTACCGCAACCGGTGAGGTGTTGAAATTCAGATTAGCGTTCGTTGTAGTCAAGGTAACGATGGTTTCTCTTTGTCGGTGAATTCACTGAGACTACAGACAAGGCCACGACAGACTTCACAAAATGAAGGTGATGCCCGCAAACCGCTACCCACCGCTACGTACGAATGATAGTTTATTCAGGCTGGAATTGTCGCAGCGAGCGATTTTCTGGCATCTTAACCGAACCTGACTTTCCCATTTTTGTTCAAGTGACGAGTTTGCGAGCAAAGCGATGATAAAGTGGCCCTGGAAAACGAATGAGGCTGGCCGGGATGTGGCGCTGCCATGGGATGACGCGCTGACGATCCCTGTTCTGGCTAATCTAAACCCGGATGAACAATCGAAACTGGTTCAGCTAGCGGATCGTTTTTTGCAGCAAAAACGCCTGGTCCCGCTGCAGGGATTCGAACTAGACCCGCTGAAAAACGCGCGTATCGCCCTGTTGTTTTGCCTGCCGGTTCTTGAACTGGGTATCGAGTGGCTGGACGGTTTCCACGAAGTGCTTATCTATCCCGCGCCGTTTGTTGTCGATGACGAATGGCAGGACGATATCGGGCTGGTGCACAACCAGCGCGTGGTACAGTCCGGACAAAGCTGGCAGCAAGGACCGATTATCCTCAACTGGCTCGATATTCAGGACTCGTTCGATGCGTCAGGTTTTAATCTGATTATTCACGAGGTGGCGCATAAGCTCGATACCCGCAATGGCGATCGCGCCAGCGGCGTGCCATTGATTCCGCTTCGTGAGGTTGCGGGATGGGAGCACGACCTGCATGCCGCGATGGATAATATCCAGGATGAAATAGACCTGGTGGGGGAAAGCGCAGCCAGCATTGACGCCTATGCGGCGACCGATCCCGCAGAGTGCTTTGCGGTACTCTCTGAATACTTCTTCAGCGCACCAGAACTCTTCGCCCCCCGATTCCCGGCACTGTGGCAGCGATTCTGCCAGTTTTACCAGCAAGATCCCCTGCAGCGTTTACGGCAGAATGAGGATGCTGGCGGCCATTCTCCCCGCCAGGTCCATTAATTTTTTTCAGCAAGGGGACGCTCAGTTGATCGCACCCCTATGCTGAGCACTAAAAACATCAATGCCATGCCTAATGCAGCCATCGTTAAAAACTGTTCACCGTAAAAACGTGTCACTACAGGTACCAGCAGCGCGCTAACACCGTAGCCTAATGTGTGGCTGGTGGCGATCGCTCCCGCCCCTTTGCCCGTGGTTAGCCGATCGTTAAGCAGTAGCTGATATCCCGGTGTTGCCATGGCTGCCCCGAGCGACGTAATGACAATCCCCACGTAGAAAAGAGCCAGACCCGCCACAGACATCAACCCAAGCCCCACTACCATCAATACCGCGGCCATGCAGAGCAGTGTCACCGGGCTGAAATATTGCGGGCGGACCACCAGAAACTGCGCCGCGAGCGTGGCCAGCGCGGCCAGGCTCAGCAGGAGAGCAACATGATGGCTGATGTCCCGGGCGTTACCCTCCAGCAGCGGGCTAAGATGCGGTGACAGGCCAAGCTGCATTAAACTCACCAGGGCCGCCAGCAGCAGCGCCAATAACAGGAACGGCAGCATTGAAGCCCGCAAACGTGTCGACTGATGCGCCACTGGCGGTAACGGTGGGTCCGCCACTTCGCGAAGCACTAGCAGCAAAGCGATGAAAGGCGCAATCGCCATCAGCCAGAGCGGTGCTACCGGATTGACGCTGAGCATCAGCGCCGCCAGCGGTGGCCCAAGCAAACGACCACAACTCAGGCCGGAGCTAATTGTCGCCAGTGCGGTCATTCTTTTTTCCAGCCCCGCGCGCTGGATAGCCCACGTCTGAGCAGCAGGCACCAGACCTGAGACCGTCAGACCATAGAGCGTGCGCGAGAGAACCAACCCCGTCAGGCCCCAGACCTTATCCAGCATCCCGGCCGCCATCGCCCAGACCACCAGCGACATCACCCCGAAACTGACCAGATAGCCACTCAGCGAGGCCAGCATCACGACCTTACAGCCATGTCGCTCGCTCTGGCGTCCCCACCAGGGCGATGCGGGTAAAAAGAGCATGGATCCGAACATCAACAGCCCGGCCCAGACCGAAAGCGAAAGCCCTGTCTGGGTGACCAATTGCGGAAGCATGACCAGCAAACCGTTTTGCCCAATCCCTAATAAACCTGCACATAACGCCAGGGGCCAGTTGGCTTTTGGGGTGACGTTTTCCGTCAACGTTTCAGAGTCAGTGCGCATGAGAATGTGAACATAGTGTCAATAAATGTGTGGAAATCATGAAGTTTATGAAAACAAATATTGCAAAAATGGTTGCGACTGTAAACAGAATGAATATCATAACGAGAATTATTATCAATCATGGAATGAGGTTCATCTATGCGTACTCTGCCCCGCTCCGCCGGTACAGACGTTGCGGCCCAGTGTTTTTTAAACGCCCTGTTGCGTGAAACGAAGGACTGGCACTATCACTCCGCAACCTCTGCGGATGAGTTATCGCACATACATATTCCGCTTTCTCCAGCCCAGGCTCTTCGGGTTCCGGTACGGTATTTTTCCCCGACCCAGCATCATCAGTACTGTTTCCCGGCAACGCTTATCCAAAGTGACAATGACAGTAGTGACGCCGTCACATTCCACCAACTGATTGATTTAATTCTTGAAAAACCGTCAATAAAAGGTTCACTGGATGCCGATACGCTGGCGCGTTTTAAGCAACGCGCCCTTGAAAGCCATGCGCACACCTGGCAGGCGATTGATTTGCGCCACAGCTGGCCAACCCTGCGCGATAAGCCACTAAACTTTGCCGAAGCGGAACAGGCGCTGCTGGTCGGCCATGCATTCCACCCTGCGCCAAAGTCGCACGAGCCGTTTAACGAAACCGAGGCGCGTCGCTATTTACCCGATTTCGCTTCTCGCTTCCCGCTGCGCTGGTTCGCCGTTGAGAACACGCTTATTGCCGGTGACAGCCTGAATGTTTCCCTGCGCGAACGTTTACTGCGCTTTGCAGCCCAGAGCGCCCCTGAACTTCTCGGCCACTTCACCGACACCCGCTGGCTGCTGCCTATGCATCCGTGGCAGGCGGAGTACCTGCTCGGCCAGGAGTGGTGCCAGCGGCTGGTGACCAACGGTTCACTGCAGGACCTGGGTGAAGCGGGCGCACAGTGGCTGCCAACCAGCTCTTCACGCTCGCTGTACAGCGAAACCAACAGCGACATGATTAAGTTTTCCCTCAGCGTGCGCCTGACCAACTCCGTGCGCACGCTGTCGGTGAAAGAAGTTAAGCGCGGGATGCGTCTGGCTCGTCTGGCTAAAACCGAACGCTGGCAAGATCTACAGGCGCGCTACCCGACCATGCGCGTGATGCAGGAAGATGGCTGGGCGGGGCTGCGCGACGAAAACGGCGTGATTCAGGAAGAGAGCCTGATGGCCCTGCGCGTCAATCTGCTGTTTGATACTCCGGATACGCAAACCAATGTGCTGGTGAGCCTGACGCAGGCCGCCCCAGACGGCGGCGACAGCCTGCTTGCCGCTGCGGTGCGTCGTCTGAGTGAGCGCCTGGATTTACCGCTCGCCCGGGCCGCGCGCTGCTGGCTGGACGCCTATTGCGACCGCGTATTACTTCCGCTGTTCAGTGCCGAAGCCGATTACGGTCTGGTCCTGTTGGCACACCAGCAAAACATTCTCGTTGAGATGCAGCAGGATTTCCCCGTCGGGCTTATCTACCGCGACTGCCAGGGCAGCGCCTGGACCGAAGGAGCCGACGCATGGCTGAAAGAGGCGGGCGAAACTGATGTGGAAAACCGCTTCGGTGAGAGCCAGCTGCTGCGCTACTTCCCTTACTACCTGTTGTTGAACTCTACCCTTGCCGTCACCGCAGCCCTCGCCGCCGCTGGTTTCGACAGCGAAGAAAACCTGATGACACGCGTGCGTGACGCGCTGGCCGACCTGCGCGCTACGGCGAAGCAGACCCGCTGTCTCGACTACGTGCTCGACAGCCCGACCTGGAACTGCAAAGGCAACTTTTTCTGCTATTTGCACGATCGCAACGAAAACACGATTGCAGACCCGGCAGTGATCTATTTCGACTTTAGCAACCCGTTTTACAAGGAGAAGGTGTGATGGCTAACGCGAACATCGTTCATTCCGGCTACGGCTTTCGTTGCACCGCAACTGACACGCCCCTGCCGCTGACGTTGGGTCTCGACGGTAGCGCGGTGCTGGAGCGCCTGCGCGATATCCCGGACGGCTGGCTGGCTGAAGCGCTGGATCAGCTGTTTGTCGCCGCGCCTGCCCTCAGCGGGATCACCCTCCCCTGGGCTACCTGGAAGGATGAACCGCAGGCACAGGCACTGTTTAACCACGCGTGTGGCGATTATCTGGCGCGCGAAACTTTCTGGCAGCTGCCGCTGTGGCTGAAAGGTGAACGCCCCCTGGCCAGCGGCGGTATGCAGTTTGATGAGAGCCGTCAGCTGTACTTCCCGCTGCGTCCTCACCGCCCGCAGGGCGAGGTATACCGCCGTTATGACCCACAAATCAAGCGCACCCTCAGCTTCCGCGTGGCCGACGTGGCGCTGGACGGCGAACGCTTCACCCACTGGATGAATAACCCGCGCGTCAATGCCTTCTGGGAGATGGCCGGACCGCAGGCCGAGCAGGAAAACTACCTGCGTCGTCAGCTCGACTCGACCTATTGCTACCCGGTTATCGGCTGTTTCGACGACCAGCCGTTCGGCTATTTTGAACTCTACTGGGCTCCAGAAGACCGTATTGGTCGCCACTACCGCTGGCAGCCATTTGACCGTGGGCTGCACATGCTGGTGGGCGAAGAGAACTGGCGTGGTGCGCAATACATCCGTAGCTGGCTGCGCGGCCTTAGCCACTATCTGTATCTCGATGAACCGCGCACCACGCGCATTGTCGCCGAGCCGCGCTTCGACAACCAGCGCCTGTTCCGCCATCTGGCGTCTGCCGGTTTTGATACCGTGAAAGAGTTCGACTTCCCGCATAAACGTTCGCGCCTCATCATGAGCCAGCGTCATCGCTTCTTCAGCGAGGTGGGACTGTGAACGCACTGTGGCAAAAAGTGAACCACGAGATGGTGGCGAAGATCCTCGCCGAGCTGGAATACGAACGCACCCTGCGCGCTCATTCTCTGGCCGCCGACAGGTGGCAAATCACCATGGGGGCGGAGAGCTGGCAGTTTCATGCCACGCGCGGGATCTGGGGCTGGCTGCATATCGATCCAAATAGCCTGACCACCGCCAGCGGTGCCGCCGTGGAAGCGGAAAGCGCGCTGCTACAGCTGGCGACGGTGCTGGAGATGAGCGATGCGCAAACGGCGGAGCATCTGGAAGATCTCTACGCGACGTTGCGGGGCGATATTCAGCTTTTACAGGCGCGTGAAACGCTGGATGCCGACGCGCTCATTCATCTCGACCCGGATGAATTGCAGTGCCTGATGAGCGGTCATCCTAAGTTTATTTTTAACAAAGGACGCCGCGGATGGGGTCTGGATGCACTGCGCCAGTACGCCCCGGAATACCGCGGGCGTTTTCGCCTGCACTGGGTTGCCGTTCAACGTGAGCATCTGGTCTGGAGCAGCGACGCCGATTGCGATATCAACACCCTGCTGGCCAGCACCATGGACAATGCCGAGCGCGCGCGGTTTGACGCGCGCTGGCAGAAGCTGGGTCTGGACGACAACTGGCTACCTGTGCCACTGCATCCGTGGCAGTGGCAGCAAAAAATTGCCATTCATTTCCTGGCGCAGCTCGCGCGTGGTGAGATGGTGGAACTGGGGGAATTTGGCGATGAGTATCTGGCGCAACAATCTCTGCGCACGCTGACCAACGCCAGCCGTCGCGCGCGGTATGACATCAAGCTGCCGCTGACCATCTACAACACCTCCTGCTATCGCGGCATTCCGGGCAAGTACATTGCCGCCGGGCCGCTGGCTTCGCGCTGGCTGCAGCAGCAGTTCGCCACCGACGCCACGCTTACCCGCTCAGGCGCGCAGGTGCTTGGCGAACCCGCAGCCGGGTATCTGTCGCATCCGGGTTATGCCGCCTTGCCGAAAGCGCCCTATCGCTATCAGGAAATGCTGGGCGTGATCTGGCGCGAAAATCCGTCGTGTTATCTGCAGGACGGTGAACAGGCGGTGCTGATGGCGGCGCTGATGGAAACCGACAACGCAGGGCGCCCGCTGATCGACGCGTGGATTAAACGCTCGGGCTTAAGCGCCGAAGCGTGGCTGGAAAAACTGTTTGAGGCAACGGTGATCCCGTTTTATCACCTGCTCTGCCGCTACGGCGTGGCGCTGATCGCCCACGGCCAGAACGTGACGCTGGTGATGAAAGACTCTATTCCGCAGCGCATCCTGCTGAAAGATTTCCAGGGCGACATGCGTCTGGTGGATGAAGACTTCCCGCAGGCGGAAAGCCTGCCGGAACAGGTGAAAGCCGTGACGGCACGCCTGAGCGCGGATTACATCATCCATGACCTTCAAACCGGCAACTTTGTCACGGTGCTGCGCTTTATCTCGCGTCTCACCCAGCAAAGCGGCATCAGCGAAACGCGTTTCTATCAGATCCTGGCCGGAGAGCTGCGCCAGTATATGGCGGCTCACCCGGATCTTGCTGAGCGGTTCGCGAAATTCGACCTGTTCAAACCGCAAATTATTCGCGTGATCCTCAACCCGGTCAAACTGACCTTCTCCGAACACGACGGCGGCAGCCGCATGCTGCCGAACTATGTCACCGACCTTGATAACCCTCTTTTTCTGGCCTCCCGGGAGTCAGCACAATGAAAACCTATGATTTCATCGGCATTGGTATTGGCCCGTTTAACCTCAGCATCGCCGCGCTGGCGGAAGGGCTGGACGGTTTTAGCTCGCTGTTCCTTGAGCGCAAGCCGCATTTTTCCTGGCACCCTGGCATGATGGTGCCGGACTGCCATATGCAAACCAGCTTCCTCAAGGATCTGGTCAGTGCCGTCGAGCCTACCAACCGACATAGTTTTCTCAACTACCTGGTACAGCGTAAAAAGTTCTACCGCTTTCTGACCACCGAGCAGCGCACCGTTTCTCGTGAGGAATTTGCCGATTACCTGTGCTGGGCGGCGGAAAACCTCACCAACCTGTCATTCAGCCAGCAGGTACAGCAGGTGAGTTTTGATGAGAAAAACGGCCTGTTTGAGGTGGTCACTCAGCGTGACCGCTTCCTGGCACGCCATGTCTGCGTGGGGATTGGCAAACAGATCAATCTTCCTGACTGCGTCACAACTCAGGACGATACCTGCTTCCACGCCAGCGAGATGATGCTGCGCACGCCGGATCTCGCGGGCAAGCGCGTCACTGTTGTCGGTGGCGGCCAGAGCGGTGCCGACCTGTTTTTGAATATTTTCCGTGGCGAGTGGGGCCAACCGTTGAGCCTGAACTGGGTATCGCGACGTAATAACTACAACGCCCTGGATGAAGCCGCTTTTGCCAACGAGTACTTCACGCCGGAGTACGTGGACAGCTTCTCCACGCTCGGTGAAGAGGCGCGTCGCCAGATGCTGCACGAGCAGAAGATGACCTCCGACGGTATCACCACCGAGTCTCTGCTGGCGATTTATCGCGCCATGTACCACCGCTTCGAAGTGCTGCGTGAAAAACCCTGGGCGCACCTTTTGCCGTCCCGCTCGGTGACCGAGCTTACGAGGCTGCAAAGCGGGCAGCGCCTGGCAATACAGCATCATCTCGACGGCGGACGCGAACAGCTGGAGACCGATGTGGTGATCTTCGCCACCGGTTACCGCAGCGTACAGCCTGCTTTTCTCGCCCCACTGTCTCACCGCCTCCATCTGGATACGGACGAAGCCTTCTGCATTAACAACGATTTCACCCTCGAATGGGACGGCCCGCAGAGCAACCGCCTGTTTGCCGTGAATGCCGGGATGCACCGTCTCGGTATTGCTGAACCCCAGCTCAGCCTGATGGCCTGGCGTGCCGCACGAATTTTGAATCGCGCACATGCTGACGAGCCGTTTGAGTTGGCTACCTCCCCTAGCGTGATCCACTGGCGTACCACCACCAGCCCGGAAAGCAGCCAGGTTTTTAAATCGTTATCAAAAACGACTGAGTACTGACACACACAATCAGGATCGACATAACAATGAAACGTTCTCATCTTTGGGTTTTAAATCCTTGTTTGCTTGCAATGCTTTCTACCTCTGCGTGGGCGGAAGAACAAAAGGAAGAAAATATCGTTGTCTCCGCCAGCCGTGCGCATCGCAGCGTGGCGGAGATGGCGCAGACCACCTGGGTCATTGAGCGGGCTGAAATTGAGCAGCAGGTTCAGGGCGGAAAAGAGATTAAAGAGGTACTGGCACAGCTGATCCCGGGTATGGACGTCAGCAGCCAGGGACGCACCAACTACGGTATGAACCTGCGCGGCCGTTCGATGATGGTTATGGTCGACGGCGTACGCCTGAACTCGTCCCGCAGCGACAGCCGACAACTGGACTCTATCGATCCGTTCAACATCGATCGTATTGAAGTGATCTCCGGCGCCACCTCGCTCTACGGCGGCGGCAGCACCGGCGGCCTGGTGAACATCGTCACCAAAAAAGGCCAGCCGGAGACCGAAGTTGAGTTCCAGACCGGAACAAAAAGTGGCTTTAACAGCCATAACGACCACGATGAAAACGTGTCGGCAGCCGTCAGCGGGGGCAACGACAATGCTTCCGGTCGCCTGTCGGTCTCCTATCAGCGCTACGGTGGCTGGTACGACGGCAAAGGCAACGAGGTGATCATTGATAACACCCAGACCGGCTTACAGTATTCAGACCGTATTGACGTGATGGGGACAGGCACCATCAACATCGACGATCGCCAGCAATTGCAGCTGACGACGCAGTACTACAAAAGTGAGTCAGACGGTAAGCATGGGCTGTATCTCGGGAAGAACTTCTCGGCGGTAACGGGAGATGCTGACGCGTACAACAAAGGGAATCTCGACTCTGACCGCGTGCCGGGTACCGAGCGCCATCTGATCAACCTGCAGTACTCCAATACCGATTTCCTGGGCCAGGATCTGGTTGCGCAGATTTACTATCGTGACGAGAGCCTGACCTATTATCCGTTCCCGACCCTGACCAAAGGTGTGGTGACCAGTATCGGCGCCTCTCAGCAGAAAACCGATTTTTACGGCGGTAAGCTGACGCTGAACAGCAAGCCAGTGGATGATTTGAACCTTACCTGGGGTGTCGACGCCGACCACGAAACCTTCGATGCCAACCAGCAGTTCTTCAACCTGAGCAAAGCCGCGGCGAGTGGCGGCATGGAGCTGGACAATGCGTATAAAGTAGGTCGTTACCCGGGTTACAGCATCACCAACCTCGCCCCGTTCCTGCAGGCCAGCTACGATATTGACGCCATCACCCTGAGTGGCGGCGTGCGTTACCAGTACACCGAAAACAAAGTAGATGACTTTGTGGGTTACGCGCAGCAGCAGGCTATCGCCACTGGCAAAGCCACCTCCGCAGACGCGGTGCCGGGCGGGAAAACCGATTACAACAACTTCCTGTTTAACGCCGGGATCCTCGGTCGCCTGACCGAGCAGCAGCAGGTGTGGTTTAACTTCTCGCAGGGCTTTGAAATTCCTGACCTGGCGAAGTACTACGGTGCCGGCACCTATCAGCTCAGCAATGGTCACTATCGCCTGCTGAATAGCGTGAACGTGAACGACTCAAAACTGGACGGTATCAAGGTTAACGCTTACGAGCTGGGCTGGCGCTACACCGGCGATAACCTGCGCACGCAGGTCGCGGCCTACTACTCGCTCTCGGATAAAACCATCACCATTAACAAGACGGACATGACCATCAACCTGGAAGACGACAAACGTCGTATCTATGGGGTGGAAGGTCAGGTGGACTATTTCTTCACCGACAGCGACTGGAGCACGGGCGCGAACTTTAACGCCATCAAGTCTGAAACCCGTGAAAACGGTAAATGGGAGAAGCTGACGGTTGACAGCGCCAGCCCGTCGAAAGCCAGCGCATGGGTCAACTGGGCACCGGGCGACTGGACCTTGCGAGTACAGAGCACGCAGACCTTTGACGTCTCTGACTCCGACGGCAAGAAGATCGATGGCTATAACACGGTCGACTTCCTGGGCAGCTACGCCCTGCCGGTGGGTAAAGTCAGCTTCAGCGTGGAAAATCTGCTGGACAAAGACTACACCACCGCCTGGGGCCAGCGCGCGCCGGGGCTGTATAGCCCAACCTACGGTGCACCGGGCCTTTATACCTACAAGGGCCGTGGACGCACGTTTGGTCTGAACTACTCCGTACTGTTCTAATACCGCGCGCCGCCTGCGGGCGGCGCATTTTGCTGTGTAATTTCGAAGCAAATTTACTATAAAATCAGCGATTTGCTGAAATTGTCGGCAAACGAACGAAAAGTGCGTTTTCACCCTTTGACAAGGCGTACCGAGGTCGCTACTATGCGCCTCGTTCACACGATTCCTCTGTAGTTCAGTCGGTAGAACGGCGGACTGTTAATCCGTATGTCACTGGTTCGAGTCCAGTCAGAGGAGCCAAATTTGAAAAGCCTGCTTTTAAAGCAGGCTTTTTGCTTTTCTACGTCTCTGATGTTAACTCAGAATCGCATCCAGCCTGGCAATCACTTCATTTACCACGGCGTCAGGTATGCGTTCCAGTCGCATGCCGTTCCGGGCCGCCATATCAATGGTTCTGGGCTGATCGCAGCGAATAACGCCCATTGTTTTTGTCCCCGCCCCTTCCAGTGAAACGGTGAAACCTGCTGTACGAGCAAAGTTACCGCCGCTGGTGACGGGAACCACTACCGGTAGCCGGGTCAGCTTATTAAACGATGCCTTAGATACGATGAGTACCGGGCGTTTTCCACTTTGCTCGTGACCAGCAATCGGATCCAGTGAAACAAGCCAGATTTCCCCTCTGTCCATTTACAGGTTCTCCTTACCCACCGCAGGCACATCAATCCATTCCCGATACTCTTCGCTCATTTCAGCATGCGGATCGCACTGCGCCAGCAGCTCCTCAAGGGAATAATGAGGCCGTTTCTGGGGTTCAATAATCAGGCAACCATTATTAATGGTCATGCCGACTTCGCTGTCCGTCGACAGTTCCAGCGTTTTCAGCACGGCGGGAGGAACCGCCAGCATGATGGATCCGCCAACCTTTTTCAGGCGAGTTGTATACATAGCACACCTCCGAATATTATATTTTAATATAACATCCATGGAGGTAGGTGTACAATTAGTCATCAGATTCAGGGTGATTTCCTTTTCGTAATTAAGTGGGCAGAAAGCTGTTATCCCTCGAAGGGCAGCGCAGGTGGGAACGAAGTGCGTCACTAAGAAGGCAGATAATAGAAAACTGTTTTTGCGGTTTAAAGGATTATGCCGGATAGGATAAACGAAATGCGAGGCGGCTTCCGGATCGGAGCTGCGCCCGCAGTCTTATCTTTCGACCGGCGGAAAGACCCGTAACGCTAAGGCAGCCTGGCAATCACCTTAATCTCAAACTGAAATCCGTACAGCCACGTCACGCCGATCCCCGTCAACGTAGGGTAAGGCGCTTCCCCCCAATATTCTGGAAGGATACTCCAGATAGCGTCGAGGTTTGACTCGGGATCGACGACAAAGAGGGTAACATCAACCACGTCAGCGAACGTGCAGCCCGCAGCCGTAAGAACAGCATTAAGGTTATCGAATGCCAGCCGGATCTGAGCTTCTAGATCCTCTTCTGGCGAACCATCCTCCCGGCTACCAACCTGCCCCGAAACAAACAGAAAACCGTTGGATTTGATGGCAGGTGAATAGCGATTGCGCTCATAGAGCGCCTGGCGTCCGAAGGGAAAAACGGCTTCGCGTGTTGTCATGTTTGTACCTTTGTAATGGGGCGAAATCTGCCCGGTGAACATAAAGACACTTTACAGGTGTAGGATCGGGCGGATAAACAAGCGACTTTGTCCAACATTGTTTGTAATATCCAAACAATCGGTGAAAAGAGAGGACAAGGAATGGACCGTTTCGATGCGATGCGCGCCTTTGCTGCGTGGTGGAGGCAGGCAGTTTCACAAAGGCTGCCCAAACGCTTCATATGAGCAAAATCACGATGACACAGCTTATTCAGCAGCTTGAAACGCGCCTGCGCGTCAAGCTGCTCCATCGCACCACCCGCAGGCTCGGTGTCACTCCTGATGGCGCGGTCTACTACGAGCGCGTCATCCGTCTGCTGGCGGATATGGAAGATGCTGAAAACAGCCTGTCCAGTTCGGCGATGACGCCCAGGGGACGGCTACGGATAGATGTGCCCACTCCTCTCGCCCGTCTGGTGCTGGTACCCGCGCTACCGTCTTTTCACGCACGCTACCCTGATATTCAGTTCGACATGGGCGTGAGCGACCGGGTGGTGGATCTGATCGGCGACAACGTGGATTGCGTCCTTCGCGGTGGCGAAATCAACGATCAGTCCCTGATCGCACGCCATGTCGGCGATTTGCAAATGGGTGTTTACGTCGCACCGAGTTATGTGGAACGCCTTGGCGCCCCTACGCATCCGCGAGAGCTGGAAAACACCGACCATCGCATAGTGGGATTCTTGTCCTCACGCACCGGTAAGATTGATCCTCTGGTTCTGCACGGTGAGAGTGAACATATTGAAATAAACTGCAGCTATGTGCTTGCAGTGGATGATGGCAACGCTTACCTCGAAGCAGGGCTCGCGGGATTAGGCGTGATTGCGCTGCCAGTCTATATGGCTGCGGCACATCAGGCTGCCGGCTCTTTGATTCCGTTGTTTACACAATGGCGTATCAGTCCAATGCCCCTGCACCTGGCGTTTCCGCCGAACCGCCATGTCAACGCTAAACTGCGCGTTTTTATTGACTGGATCGTTGAATTGATGCAGCAACATGTCCCTAACTCCAATAATAAGTAACGACATTCCAGCCATTCGTTCATCAACATCGATTAGCGATCATTCTGGTGGTCTCGACAAGCAACGTTCCCATTAATTGACGTGCTATCGGGTTATTTTCCTCCCGCTTGTCCTGTTATGTATTCCACTACTAAATATAATCATTAATATCAATAACACATAACTATCATTCAGCAACAATTGATCGACAAAAACTATTAATTGCATTCCGTGTGACATTCCTCACAAAACGGGGTTGCTTAACTTTTATTATTTACTGCATAGCAAAAACATATCGTTCGGTCAGGAAAAAATAATCTCATCACGAGGTAAAGTTTTTAACTTATCCAACCTATGGAGGTAATTGTTTTGCCATGGAAAGACCCATCATCAAATGCATTTTTTAGCTGGATTTACATAATATTATTCGGCGCGTGGGGAGGTCTTGTTAGATATCTCCTTGACGTTAAGTCTGGGCAGTCAGGAAGAAATTTATTTTCGGCAGTAGCACAAATTATTGTGTCAGGATTCACCGGTGTACTTGCTGGATTGATGTCACAAAGCCTGGGAACTGTATTTCATACCTCGCTTGCCGTCAGCGGTATATCAGGTGCAATGGGTGTTGTTGCTCTTAATTATTACTGGAAAAAAATCTCTGGAGATAGTAATGATAAATCATGAGTTTAGTAAAACGACTGAAAAAAAACTTAAAGGCGTACATAAAGATCTTTCTGAGGTGATGAGAAAAGCATTGAAATTATCACCTATTGATTTTGGTATTTCAGAAGGGGTAAAAAACCAGAAACGGCAGCTTGAGCTATTGGCAGCAGGAAAATCATTAACGTCAAAAAGCAGGCATTTAACAGGACACGCCGTAGATGTATTCGCCGTCATAAACGGCGCCGCATCATGGGAGTTTAAACATTATCAGACAATTTCAACGGCGGTGTTTCAGGCCGCTAAGGAGTTGTCTGTTGATGTTGAGTGGGGCGGCAACTGGACGGAAATAAAGGATGGCGTTCATTTTCAACTCTCACGAAAGATGTACCCTGAATAGTATCTCTACTGTATAGCAGTTCTATTCCCACAGATATTCCAGCACACCGGTATTTGCGGATGATTAACGACATCCCTGTTTACTAAGCCATTTTATAAGAGGAGGATTATAGTACATATTTGTTTTTAATTACCACAGCAAAAAAAGCAGACGCAGACATTTTAATGCTCATTATTTCTATTGGCGAAGCCTTGCTGCGCTGACAAGAACCGTATTTAGATTTTACTTAACGAAACCATAAGGAATACAATTATGACTATTACATTTATTAAAACTGAACTTGCTCCGGCCGACAATCAGCTCGCGGCCTATATTTATTTTACTACAGATACGCCAGTGAGCTATTCTTACACTGTTTCAAAACGAACAACCAGCCCAACCAGCGTTGATTTCACCTATACATCTGATCTGATTTATGGTGTTTCTCAGAGCATAAAAATCCCTGTCATTGGCCTTTATGCGCAATATGCAAACGACGTCCAGGTCGTGTTTAAGGATGAAACCGGGGCTGAGGTTTTCAGTCAATCAATCCCTGTAAGCACGGTAGATCAGGTTTATGATAAATCCGTTATTTTCCACCTCGATATTGAACAAACAGATCCTGCTCTGTTCACATCTGTATGGGGAAACAGTTGGTTAATGCAATCGACTGGTCGCGGTTACGACCGAAATGGTGACCTGCGTTTTAACTTTTTATCAGTTTATCATCTCCAGCCGTTAAGAATTCACAATGGTTATATCTATACGGGTAGCGATGAAGATATGTCGTGGTATGGTCGTCGCTTTTTCAAAATTGACATTCTCGGTAATGTCATCTTTGAATTCGACATGCGTGATTCTGACGGCAATCATTATTCAAACACCCATGATTTAGTCTGGGATTCAGCGGGTGATATCTATATGTTTGGTAACGATGTTCCTAACCGGATAACCAATACGCGAGGACAAGATTCACTGGTTATGAAATTTAACGACCGGACCGGGAAAATGATTTGGGCAAAAAACTATACCAGCGAGTATAGCGGTACTCAAATCTTAAATAACAGCACGCCTAATGATATTCATTTGAACTCGCTTTCATGGATTGCAGGCAGTCCAAATAATGAGGAGGCGGTTATTGTTCATTCCCGTTCAACGAGTACAACTTATGGTATCTCCATCGTTGACGGCAGAATCTTGTGGGCGATCGACACAGGTAATTTCAACCCTCAATTCCCGGTAAATCCAGATGCTATCCCTATTGATAATACCGGTATTACTAACTTTGAAAACGGGGCTCACACTGTATGTATCACCAACAATAGTGCATTTTCAGCAAATATTGACGCTTCCGTGGGGAAATTTGTTTTATCCGTCTTTGATAACCGATCCTGCCTTGATGTAGATGAAAATCCTGTTGTCCGCCCGATGAATGACGACGCAACAGACGATGCCTATTCAACACCTCCGGCTCGTATTCTCTTCTATGCTGTAGACCTGGCAGCCAAAACAGCCGTGGAAATTCACGCGCCTATTGAACTGCCAACAACCCCCATCGTCCAATGGACTGATTTTATGGGCGGGGTGTTTGACCACGATGATTACTTCGTTATTTTTACCAACCATGCCCGTTCATTCTTTATCTCCGACGTGAACGGCAATATGATTGCCTCTATCTACGATGTCATTTCGCTACCTGATGGCGCGCCTCAGTTCCCCGCTGAGGGTTACCGTGCCAGACTGTTTAACGAAACAGAGCTATCTGATTTAATCACTACGGCATCAATTACTGTAAATTAATTGATCTAACTCCATATGTTAAAAGGGTTCATGTATCCACATGAACCCTTTCTCATGTATATAAATTGTTTGGACCTATCCGGCCAGTTTATCGTTATAGTCATGCGCCAGGGAAAGGAGTATTTGCGTTACACGTCCTGCGGATAATTGGGCGCTGCAGGTAAAACACGTTTGTTTGTATAGCCAGTGGATAAAGTGCCTGCTTGCAGTTAAAGAGAGTGTTTTAGCGTTACGCTTATCCCCCCCCGTTAACGGACATACCATCTTGCGGTTTCTCCCCTGCCCCCAAAGCTGCCACTGGCTTTGCCACCAGCCATGCTGTGTTGTTCTCAGAAAAGTCCAGGGTATATCACTCTCACCGTCATTGATTTCCTCTTCTATAAACCAAAGCTCACCTTGCCGCTGACGGAAAAGATCTGCCCAGACGGTAATGACAGCCCCTCGGAGAAAGCATTCGTGTGAAATGACATGTCTCTTTACCTTAGGAAATTGAAGGTTCAGCACCCGAAAATGTCCGTGAGCCGCGATAACCGGACGAAGAATCGCACCTCTTGCGTTACGTTTGAGTGCCGCACTTCCATACTGAATTTCATCAAACTGGCTCCGATAAAGAAATTGCATCTCGCGCATATCAACACGATTTACGATGTCAATATGATGCAAATCAGGCTCACTATTCCCGCGCCATCGATACCTTAACGATTCACCAATATCATGTTGAGTAAAATTTGTGGAAATATGTAGGATATTACCGCAGACGGCATCAAAACTGATCAAAACATACAGTTTCTGTTCTGTGCTACTCCCCTGAAATGGTGCAATGAGTGGAATAGTTTCAATTTGATCTGGAGGGACTGTTTTTCTTTTTTCTTGTCGTTTGGGTGTCCAGACTTTTCTGCACGATCGGCACTGAACGCGCTGTGCCCCCCCCGGATTATAACCATAACAAATAGTTTTAGGGTGATAGCATTCAGGACAAAAATAACCGTATTCTGAGGCGCAGGCACTTAAATGAGCAGACAGCCATTCATTAAACTGTTGTTCATCAAACAGCGGCGGATAACTCCCGCATGCCCGACAGTGTAAGGCCGGAAACCCCAGCCTGTAGTCTGGCCAGCTGTAGTCTTCAGAGGCTGATATGGGTAGCCCTAAATTTCGGCAACCAAACGATTTGCATGTATTAATCGTAAACAGAGTCACTATGCGTCACCAACGATTTCAAGAGGTCGTTGATATTGCCTCATAGCTCCTGATTGATTGTGTGAACAGACTCGCATAAAAAACGCTTTCAGACCGTAAAGTAACGCATCTTTATATAACTGAAAGGAACGAGTTATGAAAATAAAAGCGGTTACCGCAGGTATTTTGTTGGCATTACCATTTTGGGCCAGCGCCAAGGATGTCACGCTTATTTATACCAACGATCTCCATGCGCATGTGGAACCTTATAAAGTCCCCTGGATTGCTGACGGGAAACGCGATGTTGGTGGTTGGGCGAATATCACCACCCTGGTGAAAGAGGAAAAAACTAAAAGTAAAGCAACATGGTTTTTTGATGCAGGTGACTATTTTACGGGCCCTTATATTAGTAGTTTAACGAAGGGAAAGGCAATTATTGATATTATGAATACCATGTCGTTTGATGCTGTCACGATAGGTAATCATGAATTTGATCATGGCTGGGATAATACGTTATTACAGCTAAGCCAGGCGAAATTCCCTGTTGTACAAGGCAATATATTTTATCAGAACAGCAACAAACTATTCTGGGATAAACCTTATACCATCGTCGAAAAAGATGGCGTGAAAATTGGCGTCATTGGCTTGCACGGCGTGTTTGCCTTCAATGATACCGTTTCTGCGGCAACGCGCGTAGGTATTGAAGCGCGAGATGAAATTAAGTGGCTGCAGAGCTATCTCGATGAACTGAAAGGAAAAGTCGACTTAACCGTATTGCTGGTCCATGAAGGTACGCCGGCACGTCAGTCCAGCATGGGGGGAACCGACGTACGCCGTGCCCTGGATAAAGATATTCAAACGGCAAGCCAGGTGAAAGGTCTGGACATCCTGATTACGGGACATGCGCATGTCGGTACGCCGGAACCGATTAAAGTCGGCAAGACGCTGATCCTCTCGACCGACAGCGGCGGTATTGATGTGGGTAAACTGGTACTGGACTACACGAAGCCGCATCAGTTTACGATGAAAAAATTTGAGCTTAAAACCATTTACGCAGATGAGTGGAAGCCCGACCCGCAGACGAAACGGGTAATCGACGTCTGGAATAAGAAACTTGATGAAGAGGTTCAAAAAACGGTGGCGCAGTCGCCGGTTGAATTGACGCGTGCGTATGGTGAATCAGCCTCGCTGGGAAATCTGGCAGCGGATGCTTTGCTGGCGGCAGCGGGTAAAAATACACAGCTCGCCTTAACCAACTCGGGGGGGATTCGCAATGAGATCCCGTCTGGCGCAATTTCAATAGGGGGCGTCATCAGTACCTTCCCATTCCCTAACGAACTGGCCACGATGGATCTCACGGGTAAACAGTTGCGTACGTTGATGGAACATGCCGCAGGCCTAACTAATGGCGTTTTGCAGGTATCAAAAGGCGTGGAGATGAAGTATGACAGCAGTAAACCCATCGGTCAGCGGGTCGTCTCATTTACCCTTAATGGTAAACCGATTGAGGATGCGACAGTCTACCACATTGCCACCCAGAGCTTCCTTGCCGACGGCGGAGATGGTTTTACCACATTTACCGAGGGTAAAGCGCGTAATACAACAGGCGGTTACTACGTTTCTAACGCAGTGATCGATTACTTCAAGGCAGGCAATACCATTACGGATGAACAGCTCAGGGGCATGCGCGTTGTTGATGTGAAAAAATAACAGTTTATTCGACTGTAAATATTAAAAGGGTTCATATATTTCCATGAACCCTTATTTAACTTATTGTTTTTTTTCAAAGGAACTCGTTATGAATAAAAATATAAAGCTTAGTCTGATTGCATTGTGCATGTCCGCTGCGTTAGTTGCATCAGTTAGCGCGAAGGATGTGACTATTTATTACACCAACGATTTACATGCTCATGTCTCCCCAGGAAAAATCCCAGCCGTCGATAAAAAACGTGCAGTTGGCGGTTTTGCTAATATAGCTACTATCGTTAATGATGCTAAGAAAAAAAATAAAGATGTCTTTTTCTTCGATGCGTGAGATTACTTTACCGGACCCTATATAAGCACCCTGACCAAAGGTGAAGCCATCATTGACATAATGAACGCAATGCCTTTTGATGCTGTGTCAGTGGGGAACCATGAATTTGACCATGGTGTTGATAATATGGTTAAGCAATTGTCAAAAGCAACGTTTCCCGTTTTGCTGGGTAATGTTTTTTATACTAATAGTGATAAACCTGTCTGGGATACCCCCTGGACGATTGTCGAAAAAGATGGCATTAAAATTGGTGTCATTGGGGTACATCAAAAATTTGCCTTTTATGACACTGTTGCGGCAAAGGCTTACGCTGGCTCAGAGGCTCGTGATGAGGCACCTTATATTCAAAAAGGACTTGATGCGTTAAAAGGCAAAGTGGATATCATCGTGCTGCTTATCCATGAAGGTACACCCGCGCGTCAATCAAGTTACGGGAATAAAGATGTAGCCAGAATGCTGCAAGCTGATATCGATACCGCAAAAAAATTTAAGGGTATTGATGTATTAATCACAGGACATGCTCATGTAGGCACACCAGAGCCCATTAAAGTTAATGATACGCTTGTTGTTTCTACAGATGCGTATGGTACTGATATTGGTAAATTAGTCCTGAATTTTAACCCTCAAACTATAAAAATTGAGGGCTATAGCGGTAAATTAATCACTGTATTTGCCGACGAATACAAACCAGACCCTAACGTTCAGGTCAGGATTGATGAGTGGAATGCTAAGCTGAAAAGTATCACTGGCCAGATTATTGGGTCGACAACGGCCCCCTTCACTCGCTCTTATGGTGAATCATCACCTGTTGGTAATTTAGTCATTGACGCCATGATGGCCAAAGCGCCTGACGCCGTCGTGGGATTACAAAACAGCGGAGGATTGCGTGCTGATTTCCAACAAGGAAATTTACGATATGGTGATGTCATTACTACCTTCCCATTTAATAACGAACTGGTTGAAATGGATCTCACCGGAAAAGATCTCACTGACTTGATGACTCATGCAACGAATCTTACCAATGGCGTTTTGCAAGTATCAAAAAGCGTTCATGTTGAATACGACAGCAAAAAACCGCTGGGTGAGCGGATCGTTAAATTCACTATTAATAATCAACCGGTAGATCCAACCAAAACATATCGGGTTGCTACACACTCGTTTTGTGCAACAGGTGGGGATGGATTTGAGGCATTCTTAAAAGGCACGAATGTTAAAACGATCAACAGTACTACCTCTGCCGAGTCGATTATTGAGTATGTCAAGACCCATACCCCATTGAAACCCGATCTTGAAAAGAGAGTGGTCGATGTAAGCGCAGCTAAATAGTTTCAATAACATAAATATTCTTAATTAACAAATCTCTGTGGAAGGAACCCTACGTATGAATAAAATAAAACATATATTGTCAGGCGCTTTTATGCTTTTACCCACGGTAGCATTGGCAGACACCGGGAATAACGAATACCTGTCAGACTGGTGGCATCAAAGTATTAATATCGTAGGCAGCAACTCCACTCGTTTTGGACCATTAAAAAGAGCGGACTTATATCCAGAGTATCGTGCATGGGCGCATGTCGATTGGTTTTATTTTTATGGCTATGCGGACTTACCTAAGTTTTTTGGTATAGGCAATGATAATGATATCGGTATTTGGGATAATGGCTCTCCATTTTTTATGGAGATAGAACCGCGCTTTAGCATCGACAAGTTAACGGGGCTCGACCTAAGTTTTGGTCCATTCAAAGAATGGTATTTTGCCCACAACTATATCTATGATGCAGGCACGAATGCAGGACAGCGTCAGAGCACATGGTATATGGGGATAGGGACCGATATTGATACGGGGCTACCAATGACGTTATCTGCAAACATCTATGCCAGGTATCAAGGAAACAACTACAATGCGGCCAACGAGAACGAGTGGGATGGATATCGCTTCAAAGTCAAATATGTCATCCCAATTACAACACTATTTGGTGGAAAACTAAATTACGTCGGCTTTACCAATTTTGATTTTGGTTCAGATCTTAAAGAAGAGTCAGGCGGCGAGCAGCAATTTTACTCCCGTACCAATAGCTCTATTGTTTCCACCAATGTACTCAGTTTAGTTTATCCCCACTGGAACTATGGCGCGACCCTTCGTTATTTCTATCATGGTGGACAATTTGACGAAGGGAGTAAAGCGTTTAGCCGCGATGGAGACATCACCTCTATAGATTCAACGGGGTGGGCATACTATTTAACTGTGGGTTACGCTTTTTAATTATCACTGCAAGGGATTAACCATGAAAATAAAAACGGTTACCGCAGGTATTCTGTTAACGTTGCCATTCTGGGCCTGCGCCAAAGATGTCACTATCATTTATACCAATGATCTCCATGCTCATGTTGATACTTACAAACTCCCGTATGTCGCAGACGGTAAACGAGCAATTGGAGGATTCGCTAATATCACCACTTTAGTCAAACAGGAAAAATCCAAAAATAAAGCCACATTCTATTTTGATGCAGGCGACTATTTTACCGGGCCATATATCAGTACTCTGACTAAGGGTCAGGCGATTATCGATATTATGAATACCATGCCCTTTGACGCGGTATCAATTGGTAATCATGAGTTTGACCATGGCTGGGATAATCTCTTGCGACAATTAAGCAAGGCAAACTTCCCGGTACTGTTGGGGAATGTGTTCCATAAGGACAGCGAGATACCTTTCTGGAACAAACCGTACACTATCCTGGAAAAGGACGGTGTAACAATTGGCGTTATTGGGCTGCACGGCGTGTATGCGTTTAATGACACCATCTCAGAGCTCTCGATCCAGGGGCTCGATAATGATAAAAACAACCGCTTTGATAAATCAGCCGCAGCCCTAAAAAATCAGGGAATTGAGGCTCGCGATGAGGTGAAATATCTGCAGCATTACCTGGATGAGTTACGGGGTAAAGTTGACGTCACCGTTGCGCTCGTGCATGAAGGCGTTCCGGCACGTCAGTCCAGTATTGGGAGTACAGACGTCAGGCGCGCACTCGATAAAGATATTCAGACCGCCAGTCAGGTCAAAGGTCTTGATATTCTCATCACTGGACACGCTCATGTTGGCACACCGGAACCTATCAAGGTGGGGAATACGCTAATCCTGTCTACGGACAGCGGTGGTATCGATGTTGGTAAGTTGATACTTGACGTTGAACCTGGGGCGAAAACCAAAAAAGTTAAAAGCTTTGAGCTGAAAACACTTTATGCCGATGAATGGAAGCCCGATCCAACAACACAGAGAGTTATCGATGGCTGGAATAAAAAACTCGCGGATATTGTACGTCAGCCAGTGGGTGAATCGCCGATCATGCTTACCCGCGCTTATGGCGAATCATCACAACTGGGCAACTTGTTTACGGATGCAATGCTTGTCGCCGCGCCGAAAGCACAGATTGCGCTGATTAATTCCGGTAGCTTACGGGCCGATCTCAACGCAGGCCCCATTACCTTTGGCGACATTACCAGCATATTCCCCTTCAAGAATGAGCTTACTGAGATGGATCTCAGCGGTAAGGATCTGCGTAATCTGGTGGAGCATGGAGCATCGCTCACGAATGGCATACTGCAAATGTCAAAGGGGGCCGAAATGCATTATATGCCGCAGAAACCGGCCGTTAAGCGCGTAGTATCTTTCACAATTAACGGCAAAGAGATTGCCGATACGGAGACGTACCATGTTGCTACGACGACATTCCTTGCTTTAGGAGGCGATGGTTTTCTGGCATTTAAAGAAGGGAAAAATATTCAAGTCCGTGCCGGACACAATATGTCCGATGTGGTCATTGACTATCTGAAGTCAGGGCACAAAATCGTTCCTGCACAAGTTAATAAAATGCGGGTTGAAGCCAGTAAGTAAAAAAACAATGATGCCATTCATTTATGTTTATGGATGGCATCATTTTATATAAAGATGGAAAGTTTCCCTATGACGGAAAAACACTTAACTGCACTCTGTAATTTACACTGTGCACATTGCTCTCATCTCCATAAAACGCGATTTCCTCCGGAATACCAACCGTGTTCAATGAACGAAACGACGCTTAAGCAATATATTCTTCAGAAAATTGACACATGGAAAACTGACGATGTGCATTTTTTCTGGCAGGATGGTAAATCAACTTCTTATAGTTTACATTTTTTAAAACGCATCATTAACTTACAACAGCGATTTGCACAAGGCAAAAATATTATTAATACATTGCTTATCAATGGTACTACGTTAAATGATGACTGGTGTGAATTCTTCAAAAAAAATGATTTTCTTATTTGCATTTCGGTAGATGGTGATAGTCAGTCATGCGACACGTTCAGCATAACGATGTCTGAAAGAACAGTAACTAATATAATTGAAACAAACGTGAGGTTACTGCAAAAGCACAATATTACATTCAATACGCTTACCTTCATTAATAACATAAATAGCCAGCAACCACTGCAAACCTATAATTACCTGAAGAGTCTTGGCGGTCGCCATATGTTGTTTATCCCCTTTATTAAACCGTCTGAACAAGATGGTGTTGATACGTCAAGCCTTGACCCCGCCGCACTGGGCACTTTTTTGAAAACGATTTTTTATACCTGGATACGTCTCGACATTGGAACAATTCACATACCCATTTTTGAACATGCATTTGCTTCGTGGCGTGGGTTATCTGTGCCGGCCTGCGTTTATGCTGCCTGTGAAGACAGCAATCAGCTTACTAAAACCACGATGCAGGAAGGCATGGCTAAACAAAGAGTTGAACAATTCAAAACAACGCTGGCAGAAGAATGTACACATTGTAAAGTGCAATTCGTCTGCCGCGGCGGTTGCGCAAGAGAACGCATAGCCCTTTCCGAGGGAGGTGTTTCGCAGCTTAATTATTTTTGCGAAAGCTATCAGGCTTTTTTTACTTATATTGAACCCTATATGTTAATGATGAGGGCATTGTGGGAAAAAAACTATGCACCTTCCGCTATTCGTCAATATTTGGCCTGATGAAAGGAGCAGTTCAGTATGCCGTCTGTTCAAGCCAGATGCCCACCTCCTCATTCAGCCACGCGACAAAGAGCGTCACCTCGGGTTTCATGTCTGTTAACTGCGCCGTCACCAGCCAGTAAGGCCATGGATACGGCGCGGTGACAGAGGTTAGCTGGACCAGTTCACCTCGGGTGATGGCATCCTGGACCAGAGAGCGACGCTCCAGCGCGATACCTTTCCCGAGCCGAACGGCTTCGATAATGATATTGGAGTCGTTAATACATAAACCGCCAGGTACGATCTCTTTCTCCAGCCCCGCATTCACGCACCACGTTTTCCACGACTCCATGGAGAAAATAATATGACTCTTTGCAATCTCCGCTGGCGTAGCAGGCAGCACGCCGCCGTTATAGCCCGGTGCGGCCACCACAATAAGCTCATCGGAAAAAAGATAATGGCTTTCACTCCCTTCCCAGTTCCCCTGCCCCATCCGTATCGCGATATCTATCCCTTCCTGCTGCAGGCTGGTGACCGTCAGGCTGGCCTGGATCCGCAGGGTGATAAGCGGATATTTCGCCCGAAAACGAGCCAGACGCGGTAATAACCAGTGGCATCCAAATGACGGCACCATTGCCAACGTCAACTCCTGCTTTCTCGGCTTCACCTGTACGAGTCGGGTCGCATCCGCGATGTGGTTCAACGCTTCGCGTACCTGTAAGGCATAGAGCCGCCCTTCTTCGTTGATCTGCACCCCTCGCCCCTGACGGATAAACAGCTTTACGCCTACCATCTCCTCCAGCGTTTTGATCTGCTGGCTGATAGCGGAATGGGTAACGTGGAGTTCTTTCGCCGCCAGAGTCACGCTGCCAAGACGGGCGACGGCTTCAAAACTTCGCAAACTAGCAATGGGTGGAAAATCCGACATAAAAGCACTTCCTTATCTGCGCTGGATATACAGCGGCAACCTGACCATATGTCAGTAATACTAACCCTTACGGTAAGATACTGAAGATATTCGCCATGCAAATTGTATTGTAATGTCGGGTCATCCTTTTCAATGACGCGTTCTTTCACAGAGACAGGAAAACGGGAAAGATGATTAAGCTTGTTGGCATGATGGATTCACCTTATGTACGGCGCGTGGCGATCTCCCTTGAGCTTTATGGCGTTGAGTTTGAAAGCCAGCCGCTGTCAGTCTTTAGCACCTTCGACGCGTTCTCCCGGATCAATCCCGCGGTAAAAGCCCCGACGCTGGTTCTGGATAACGGAATACGCCTGATGGATTCCTCGCTGATACTGAATTATTTTGAGGCTCAGGCCGACCCTGAGCGCAAGCTCCTGCCCGTCGATCCGGATGCGCTGGCAAACGATCTCCAGACGCTGGGCTTTATCCTCGCTGCCTGTGAGAAAGCCGTGCAAAATGTGTATGAACATAACCTGCGCCCGGCGGACAAGCAGTACAGCTCATGGAGTGAACGTATTACAATCCAGCTGCTGGCAGCCTGCAAAGAATGGAATACCTTGCTGGAGCCGCGTCCTGCCACCGCAGTTCCCAATCAAGTTACCGTCACCAGTACCGTGGTCTGGACGTTTATTCAGTCGATGATCCCCCACGTCGTTAATGCAGTGGAGTTTAGCGCGATCCAGTCGCTTGCCGAATCATTCGAATCACAGGCGTTCTTTAGAAAATACCCATTCAGCTAAGTGGCGAGCCCGGTAAGCACTCGCCACCGGGCAAACCCGCACCTAAATCTGATAATCAATCGCCACTTCTTCCGGCTCCATCACCTGGCGCTTAATTTCGTCCACAGAGAGCCCTGCATTGCATAGCTCGATAAAGCGCCACACATAGTTGCGCTGTAGCTGTCCACGCTTCAGGCCAAGCCATACGGTGTTAGCGTCAAACAGATGACGCGTATCAAGACGCACCAGGTTCCCGTCTTCACGTTCTCCACTGGACTGTTCCGCCACCAGACCAATACCCAGACCCAGTTCGACGTAGGTTTTAATCACATCAGAATCCTGCGCGCTCAGCACCACGTCCGGCGTTAACCCTTTGCGGTTGAAGGCCTCATCAATGCGCGAGCGCCCGGTAATGCCCTGGCGGTAAGTAATCAGTGGCCACTTAGCGATGGCTTCCAGCGTCAGGGGGGATACCTGATTCAACGGATGATCAACGGGAAGTAATAAACTGTGGTACCAGCGGAACCACGGGAACGCCACCAGCAGCGGGTCGTTGCTCAGGCGTTCGCTGGCAATACCGATATCCGCTCCCCCGTTTTGCAGCAGCACTTCAATTTCCTGCGGCGTGCCCTGGATAAGCTCCAGACGGACATCAGGGAAAAGTTCACGGAACGCTTTAATCACCGGCGGCAGGCTGTAGCGAGCCTGGGTGTGGGTGGTGGCGATGGTGAGTACGCCCGAGGCATCATTGGTAAAGAGATCCGCCAGACGACGAACGTTGCTGGCCTCGTTGAGGATCCGCTCCGCGATGGTGAGCAATGCCTTGCCAGGCTCCGTCATGCCAAGCAGTCGCTTACCACGACGGATAAAAATCTCTATGCCCAGCTCCTCTTCCAGCTCGCGGATATGGCGGCTGACACCGGACTGAGAGGTATAAAGCATATTGGCGACTTCGGTCAGGTTAAAGTCCCGCCTGGCCGCCTCACGGATAATTTTAAGTTGCTGGAAATTCACGATTCACTCCGGCGCATCTGACATAGCTCTATTGTTAGAGTCAGCTGAGCTGCAGAACAAATAATAAAAACCAGCATCTTATGCTTTTATGGAATATTAACTCACGAGCTGCAGCTCACGATTCTCCAGCGAAGGCTTGCTGACCAGCGACATCAAAATCTCTTTTACCGCCTGCGCCTGCGGTGACAGCGAACCGCGCGCGGACATGTTCAGCGACAAAGGTAAGCTCATAGACGGCGTTGTGATGCGCGCCATCCAGCCATTTGCCGCACTGCACAGCGAGCGTGCAGCGGATTCCGGCAGAACCGTCACTCCCATTCCGCTAGCGATAGCTGCGGTCAGCGTGGAGATAGAGTCGATTTCGCCAATAATTTTTGCCGTCAGGCGGCGCAGAGAAAATGCCTCATCCACACGCACGCGCACGGCGCTGTAGTCGCGCGGAAGATAGAGATTCATCTCAGCCACGGCGGTCAGGTCTACGCTCTGCCCCGGGCAGTCGCGAGTACCCACGAGGTAGAGATCTTCTTTCAGCAGCGGCTGGCTGGTGATCCCGGCGACCGGAGAGCGATCGTAGAGCACAGCCATATCCAGCTGGCCGTTGAGCAGTTTGTCATTCAGTACGGAACCGCTGTTTTCGTGCAGGTATACCAGCACTTCCGGCAGCTCGGCGCGCACGGCCTGCAGCAGCGGCATGGTAATAGACGATGCGGCCGTTCCCGGCGCCAGACCGATGGAGACGTGCCCGCTCAGGGTCTGACCGACATTGTTTACTGCCAGCTGCGCCTGTTCACACTGGCGGAGGATGGTGCGTGCGTGGGTATAAAGGATCTTACCTGCTTCCGTTGGCGTAACGCCGCGTTTGGTGCGGATCAACAGCTGCTGATCCATCTCGCCTTCCAGAGTAGCCACCTGCTGGCTCAGCGCAGGCTGCGCGATATGCAGCACTTCTGCCGCTTGAGTCAGGCTGCCGATATCGACGATTTTTACGAAGTATTTCAGTCGTCTTAAGTTCATTTTGCCCCCTGTTCGAAATGCTGTGCCGTAACCGGCTGTCGTTGTTGAACAGGTTTTGCAATATGAATGCCAGTTTTTCGAAGAGGTCTGATTTGTTGCTAAGCGGCTGAAAATAAGGAAACCTAATCATGGAGGGGGCATTTATTACTGAAACAGCAGTTTATGATCTGCCCCATTAGAGGTATAACCGCACCATTACGGTGCATTCCGCTGTCAAAAACATCACTTTGCCGATTTTGTCAGCAAACGATCAAAAGGCGGTGCTCCACCCTTTGACAAGCTCGGCTGACGTCGATACTATGCGCCCCGTTCACACGATTCCTCTGTAGTTCAGTCGGTAGAACGGCGGACTGTTAATCCGTATGTCACTGGTTCGAGTCCAGTCAGAGGAGCCAAATTTGAAAAGCCTGCTTTTAAAGCAGGCTTTTTGCTTTTCTGCGCCAGGTAAAATTGCCGGGGGCGAAAAGGGCTTCACATGCCAAGCTTAACCGGCATCCCCGAGCGCCGTTCAAGTTCAGTTCCTGCGCCCTCGTTAATCAACTGCGTCCGCTGCGCGGCTGAAATTGGCAGGGGCACTTTTCGGGTCGATTCAAATTCCGCACGGTTACGTGATAATGGTTCATGCACTTCCACCCAACGGCTACCGTCTGGCTCCGTGGTGACTTTAACGGGTCGATCGATAAGCTGCACTCGGGTTCCGACAGGAACATGGTCGAAAAGGTATTTGATGTCGTTATTACGCAGACGAATACAGCCCTGACTCACCCTCAGACCGATTCCGAAATTCGAATTTGTGCCGTGAATGGCATACAGCCTGCCGATATAGATCGCATACAGCCCCATTGGGTTATCTGGCCCGGCAGGGACAAACGCTGGCAGTGTTTTACCTTCAGCCGCATAGGCACGGCGCGTATTCGGCGTAGGCGACCAGGTCGTCCCCACCTGCTTACGCTCAACGGCCGTCACCCAGTTACGCGGTGTTTCACGCCCGGCCTGACCGATGCCGATGGGCAGCACTTCAACGGTGTTGCCGCCCGGCGGATAGTAATAGAGACGCATTTCTGCCACATTCACCACAATTCCTTCGCGGACAGTATCAGGCAAAATCAGCTGCTGAGGGATCGTTAATGTCGCACCTGATTTGGGGAGAAAAGGATCCACGCCTGGGTTGGCCTCCAGCATATTACTCAGCCCCAGTCCGTACTGCGCGGCAAAGGCTTCAAGGGGCAACGTGTTACCCTGTGGAACAGTGATGGTTATCGGAGCACCCACAAGACGGCTGCCTTCGGGTGGCAAGGTATAGGTCACGGCAAACGCGCCGGGAACGGCGGCACAAAGCGTGAGAACGAACGAGGCAAGTCGAATCATAGTGTCCTGAGCTCGAAAATAGAGAAAGCCTGAACATAAGCAGGCTTTCTCAGTTTACGCTATTTCGCCTCAGTTTTGCGCCACTTGCGTGTCAGAACTTTTTCCGCTTCAACAATAAGGAACATCACAAAACCAATCAGCAAGGTGATGACCCAGTAGCGGAACGGCAGCGCTTCTGTGCCAAACAGCATCTGCATGAAAGGTGCATAGATAATGAGGAGCTGAAGCGCCAGCAGCACACCACTCACGATCCAAATCCCTTTATTTGCCAGCAGACCTTTGCTCAACGAGAAACCATCATTCACGCGGCAGTTGAGCATGTAAAACCACTGCGCCGTCACCAGGGTTTGCAGCAGCACGGTACGGATAAATTCCGCCGAGTAGCCACGCGGTTGCAGCCAGGCCTCCAGGATGAAGGCGCTGATGGCAATCATCAGGCCGACAAATACCACGCGCCAGATGGCATAGCCGTCCATCACATGCAGATTCGCCTTGCGAGGCGGTCGGTTCATGATGTCTTTCTCGCCCGCCTCGAACGCCAGCCCAAAAGAGAGCGTCGCCGATGTCGCCATGTTCATCCACAGGATCAGGACCGGCGTCAGCGGGATCAGGTTCCCCGCCAGCAGCGCGATGATGATCAGCAGGGCCTGAGCGATGTTGCTGGGGATAACGAACAGAATGGTTTTTTTCAGGTTATCGTAAACCCGCCGTCCCTCATGTACCGCGCGGGCAATAGTGGCAAAGTTGTCATCCGTTAACACCATGTCGGCGGCTTCCTTGGTGACTTCCGTGCCTTTAATCCCCATGGCAATACCCACATCCGCCCGCTTGAGCGCCGGGGCATCGTTCACGCCGTCCCCGGTCATGCCCACCACTTCCTGTTTACTTTGCAGGGCCTGCACAAGGCGGAATTTATCCTCCGGGCTGGTTCGCGCGAAAATATCGTACTGCTGCGCGGCATCGCTCAGCTGACGATCGTCCATCGCCTCCAGCTCACGTCCGGTGATAGCGCTTGCGGCGTTACCAATACCCAACATTTGCCCAATACTCATCGCCGTTTGCGGGTGGTCGCCGGTGATCATCTTCACGCGGATCCCCGCCTGCAGGCAGTCGGCAATCGCGGTAATGGCCTCCGGACGCGGCGGATCCATCATTCCGGCAATCCCGAGCAGGATCACTCCATCCTGCAGGTCCGGATGATCCAGCTCTCGTTGACCGTCGCGGGCGGGTTTCCAGGCCGCAGCCACCATGCGCAGCCCCTCACGGGCATACTCTTCAATCTTCCCTTCCCAGTAAGGCAGATCGAACGGTTGCATTCCGTCATTCGTCTGCTGGTACTGACAGAGGCGGAACAGCACGTCCGGCGCACCGGTAATCAGAATCACTTCTTCATCGTCCAGACGGTAAAGCGTGGACATGTATTTATATTGCGAATCAAACGGGATTTTACTGCGCATTTCGGTATCGAGCGGCGGGAGCTGAATTTTCGCCGCCAGCACCTTCAGTGCGCCCTCGGTCGGCCCCCCGGTGATTTTCCACAGCCCCTGCTCGTCTTTGATCAACTGGCTGTCATTACAGAGGTCGATGGTGCGCAGGTAGCGTTCCAGTAACGAACCCTGCACCACGCTGACGGGCGTCGGGTCGTCTACGGGGTGAATGTTCCCCACCGGTTCGTAGCTGTCTCCCTCCACGCGATAGGTTGTGTCAGCGGTAATCACCGCTTTGACCGTCATTTCATTCATCGTCAGGGTGCCGGTTTTATCCGAGCAGATGACCGTCATCGCGCCCAGCGTTTCCACCGTAGGCAGCTTACGGATGATGGCCTTGCGGCGCGCCATAGCCTGTACGCCAAGCGAAAGGATGATGGAAATGATCGCCGGCAGGCCTTCCGGCACCGCAGCAACGGCGAGGCTGATGAGCGACAACACCAGCTCGGAAACCGGCATATCGCGGAACAGCAGACTGAAGACAAACAGCGCCACCATCATCACCAGGATAGTGATGAAGATAGTCTTACCGAGCTTATCCATCTGCACCATCAGCGGCGTGCGGTGTTTTTCGATATCAGACATCATCTGATTGATGTGTCCAAGCTCGGTTTCGCACCCGGTTGCCACCACCACGCCTTTTCCACCGCCGGAGCTGACGGTAGTACCTGAATAAAGCAGATTATACCGGTCACCTAAAGGCAATTCCCCGCTTAACACATCGCTGTTTTTCTCTACAACGGTGGATTCACCGGTCAGAATGGCCTCCTCCACGCGAAGGTTATGCGCTTCAATCACACGCAAATCCGCAGGAATACGATCCCCGGCGCGGATCACCACGATGTCACCCGGAACCAGCGTCGTGGTAGGGATCGTTTCATGATTACCTTGTCGAACCACCACGGCTTCGCTGGAGAGCATATTGCGAATACTTTGCAGCGATTTTTCAGCATTGCTCTCCTGAATGTGACCAATCAGTGCGTTAACGATGGCAACCCCGAGGATGACAAACATATCGACCCACTGGCCCATAAAGAGCTTGAGTAGTGCAGCCACCAGCAGAACGTAAATCAGCACATCGTTAAAATGGGCCAGGAAGCGCAGCCAGGCGGGTTTGCCTTTTTTTTGCGGTAACGCATTTTCACCATACTGCTGGAGTCGGACCGATGCCTCACTGCTGCTCAGCCCCTCCGCAGTGGAGTTGATATTCGCCAGGGTGTCGTCAACGGTTTGTTGATAATAAGGACGTTCAGGTTTTTCTGTTTTCATCGTTCCTTCCTCAGGTTCTTTTCAGAAATCACCTTGCTTTCATGCAATTAACGAATAACGAAAACAGGAACATGTGCGTAACGCACAATACTTGCCGCCTCTGAACCCAGGAGATGGGTTTGAATATTGGGATTTCGAGAGCCGACAATAATTGCCCCGGCAGCAAGTTCATCCGCCAGCTTAATAACCTCATCACGAACATTTCCGCTACGGACATGGAGGTGAACACGTTCTTCTGGCAAATTGAGTTTTTTGACCAGGTCAGACAGTTTTTCTTTAGAATTATTAATCATATATTCATCCATCTTGCGCGCATCTGAAATAAAACCACGCGTCAGTTCGGCAGAAAACTTAGGCATGACGTGCAGCAGATGAATGTCACCCGATGCGCTTTGTGCCAGGAACTGTGCATGCTGAAGGGCTTTATCAGCCAGGCTAGTCTCGTAAACATCCACCGGAACCAGAATATTTTTATACATATCGAGCATCCTTTTTATAACCAACACAGTAGTGAGTGAAGCAATAAAATGCATTAAATGCAGGGAGTTACCCTTAATGCCAGTTACGGGAAAAAAAGATGAATGATATTAAACGTAGCACAGGAATATCAGGTTTAACGCTTACCCACTGATATTGGTTATTTAACATTTATCTTTTCTCCAACTATGCTCTTAGAAAGACGCTCTATACAGCGCATGGAGGAATGAATGTACGGTTTAAGCCTTTTCCGTCTTGGTTTGTTTATTGCACTTGCCATTATTGCCAGCACGGCAATTGGGCTATTCACCTATATGGTTGTCACTGTTCTGGCAGAATAGTGTCACCCCCTGCCCTTGCTACGGAAGAAATAAAACAGTTATTTATTAGGGGAATACAGTGAATCGCTACCTCATTTTACCGTTCGTTATCCTAACGCTCACGGCGTGCGACCCAAAACCCGAGCAAGCCGCACCCCTGCCGCGAATGGTTAAAGTGGCGGAGGTAACTATCCCCGCTCACGCCCAGCAGCGTGTTTTTCCCGCACGTATTGAATCGGGTGATGCAACAGACCTCTCCTTCAAGCGAGGAGGTCAAATCGAGGCGCTCGATATACGTCAGGGTGCAGCCATTAAGCAAGGGCAGCAGCTCGCCAGGCTGAACGCCCGTGAAACCCAGCAGCGGGTAAACGACAGACAAACCGCAGCGACACTCGCCCAGCGACAGTTCGAACGCTTCCAGACGCTGGCGGGACGCCAGGCTGTCTCGAAAGCAGAAATGGACGTACAGCGCGCGAACCGCGATTCGGCGAATGCAGCGCTGCAAATAGCCCGTGAAGAGCTGAATCAGATGACGCTCGTCGCCCCCTTCAGCGGGACGGCGGCCAGCGTACACGTTCGAAACCATCAGGTGGTGTCTGCCGGTCAACCGATTGCAACCCTGACCCGCACCGACCTGTTGGACGTGGTGTTTAGTATTCCTGAGAACCTGTTCAACACCTTTGATATCCGTAACGCGCAGTATCGCCCCGTGGTGAGAATTAACGCCATTCCGGATCGTGAATTTACCGCCGTCTACAAAGAACACTCGGGCAGCAGCGACAGCAATACGCTGACCTGGCAGGTGATTTTAACCATGCCCCGCCCGGACGATTTTCCCGTCGTGGGAGGTGTAAGCGGTACGGTTACCATCAATCTAACCAACCTTCCGGCTGGCGCAGGCGCTCAGGCGCTGGTTGTGCCGGTCGAGGCGGTCTTTAACCCGGACAACAGCCCGCGCAATGAACCGCACGTCTGGGTTGTGGCCGGGGAAGGCGACACGCTCCACCTGGAAGATCGCAAGGTCAGCGTGGGGCAAGTGACCACAGAGGGCGTGGTAATTACCAGTGGCCTTAAGGCAGGCGAACGCGTGGTGGCCGCTGGCGTAGGAGAGCTCCATGCTAACCAGCCGGTTCGCATCTGGACGCGTGAACGGGGACTGTAATGGATATCTCTCGTCAATTCATCAATAACCCCATTCGTGTCTGGCTGACGATTCTGCTGCTGGGCGTCGGGGGCATTTTCGCCCTGTTGAATATCGGCAGGCTGGAAGATCCCGCGTTTACGATCAAAACTGCTGTGGTCATCACCCACTATCCCGGCGCCTCTGCTCAGCAGGTTGAAGAGGAGGTTACGCTGCCGCTGGAGAATGCCCTCCAGCAGCTGCCTTATCTGGACAATGTCAGCTCCATCTCTTCAAACGGCCTGTCGCAGATCACCGTGAACATTGCCTCACGCTATCATTCGAACGAACTGCCGCAGATCTGGGACGAACTGCGCCGCCGCGTGGGCGATGCCTCACGCCAGTTCCCGCCCGGCGTCGTCACGCCCTTCGTGAATGACGATTTCGGCGACGTGTTCGGCTTTTTCTTCGCAATTTCCGGAGACGAATTCAGCAACCCTGAGCTGGTGCGTTACGCTGAGCAACTGCGTCGCGAATTAATTCTGGTCCCCGGCGTCGCGAAGGTCGCAATTGGTGGGGCCATTAGCCAGCAGGTCAATATTGATATTTCCCTGACCAAAATGGCCTCGCGCGGTATTACGCTTAGCCAGCTTTCGGCCCTGCTGAGTCGCCTTAATGTGGTGTCCAGCGCCGGGGAGATTACCTCCGGCACGGAGTCGATTCGCCTGCATCCGACCGGTGAGTTTGAAAATCTTGACGAGCTGGCGGACCTGATTATTACGCCGTCCGGTACCGGGGCAGCGACGCGTCTGCGGGATATCGCCACGCTGTCGCGCGGGTTGAACGAGTCACCTGCCAGTATCTATCATGCCAACGGCAGAAAAGCCGTTACCATGGGCGTCTCGTTTATCCCTGGCGTGAACGTGATTGACGTGGGTCACGCCCTGGAAGCAAAGCTAAAACAGATGTCGGCGGAAAAACCGGCGGGAATACACATAAATCTGTTTTACGATCAAGCCGCCGAAGTGGGCCACTCGGTTAACGGTTTTATCATTAACTTCCTGATGGCGCTGGCGATTGTCATCGGCGTGCTATTGATCTTTATGGGCGTGCGCAGCGGGATTATCATCGCCTTTTCCCTCGCGCTCAACGTGCTCGGCACGCTGCTGATCATGTATCTGTGGGGCATTGAACTGCAGCGCATCTCGCTTGGCGCGCTGATTATCGCCCTCAGTATGCTGGTGGATAACGCCATCGTGATTGTTGAAGGAGTGCTGATTGCGAGGCAGCAGGGCTCCTCGCTGTTGACCGCCATTAACTACATCATCCGTCGCTCCGCCCTGCCGCTGCTGGGGGCGACGGTGATCGCCATCCTGGCGTTTGCACCTATCGGGCTGTCGCAGGATTCTACCGGGGAATACTGTAAATCCCTGTTCCAGGTACTGCTGATTTCCCTGATGCTGAGCTGGTTCTCGGCGCTCACCATCACGCCGGTGCTGATTAAGTGGTGGTTGTTTAAAAACGACAGCGCGCCGGACAACGCCGACGAGTCAGATCCTTACGACAAACGTCTGTACCGCCTCTACCAGCGCCTGCTTAACACGCTGCTGCACTATAAGGCACCGACGCTGGTAGTGATGGCCGCCCTGCTGGCCGCGTCTGTCTGGGGGTTTGGCGCGGTGCGGCAAAACTTTTTCCCGTCGTCCAATACGCCGATTTTCTTTGTCGACCTCTGGTTACCCTACGGCACCGATATCAAATGGACCGAGAAAATGACCAGCGATATTGAGAAAACCATTAACGGCCAGCCGGGCGTAGAAACCACCGTTTCAACCATTGGCCAGGGCAGTATGCGGTTTATTTTGACCTACAGCGGACAGCGGCAGTACAGCAACTACGCGCAGATCATGGTGCGCATGGATGACCAGCGCAACATCTCCGCACTGACGCGCTACGTCGACGAGTACATCGCCCGGAACTACCCGCAGGTCAACGCCAGCACCAAACGCGTGATGTTTGGCCCTTCCGGCGACAGCGCCATAGAGGTGCGCATCAAGGGCCCAGATCCTGACAGACTACGTCTGATTGCCAGCCAGGTGGATGATATTCTGGCACGCGATCCGGCCACAGGTAGCGTCAGAAACGACTGGCAAAACCGCAGCAAGGTGATCCGTCCTCAATATGTCGCCGCGCTGGGACGCGAACTTGGCGTGGATAAACAGGATGTCGACAACGCGCTGGAGATGAATTTCTCCGGCAGTCGTGCGGGGCTGTATCGCGAAGGGAGCGATCTGCTTCCCGTCGTGGTGCGCCCGCCGGAAAGCGAACGGCTGGACGCCAATCACCTGAACAACGTGCTGGTCTGGAGCCAGACCCGGCAGCAGTATATCCCGCTGAGTAACGTCGTCAGCCGCTTTTCGCTGGAGTGGGAAGATCCGCTTATTCTGCGACGCGACCGCTCGCGAGTGCTGACGGTTCAGACCGATCCCGACCCGCTTAGCCAGCAAACGTCAGGCGACATTCTCGCCCGGGTGAAACCACACATTGACGCCCTTGCCCTGCCCCATGGCTACAGCATCGAGTGGGGAGGCGATGCTGAAAACTCCAGCGAAGCACAGCAGGGGCTCTTCACCACGCTGCCAATCGGGTTCCTGGTGATGTTTGTCATTACGGTTCTGATGTTCAGCTCGGTGAAAAACGCCGTTGCCATCTGGCTGACCGTGCCGCTGGCGCTGATTGGCGTCACGCCGGGATTCCTGGTAACCGGAATTCCGTTCGGCTTTATGGCGCTGATTGGACTGCTGAGCCTGAGCGGGATGCTGATCCGTAACGGCATTGTGCTGGTGGAAGAGATCGAGCAGCAGAAAGCGCATAAAGAACAGCACGAGGCGATCGTTTACGCCGCCACCTCGCGCCTGCGCCCTATCTTGCTCACCGCGTTCACCACCGTTCTGGGGCTGGCGCCGCTGCTGCTGGATGTTTTCTTCCAGAGCATGGCCGTTGTGATTATGTTCGGACTTGGGTTTGCGACAATCCTGACGCTGCTGGTACTTCCCGTGATTTATGCGTGCTTCCATCGTAAGGACAAAGCGGAACAACAATGAATGCGACAGGCCTGAACATTATCAAGACGCTGGGCTGTATGACGGCGGTCACCTTCTTCACCATCTACAATACCTGGGATCATTATGATTATGACTATCACTGGATCCTGGGGTTTTTAACCTTTATCTCGACCATCGCCACGCCGCTGTTTTTTGTGGTCGCGGGCTATCTCGACGGCCAGTCCCGGCACGGCACCCGCTGGCAGTTGAGCAAGATTAAAAGCCTGGTGATTGTCTTTCTGTTCTGGATAACGATCTACTACCTGTGGGAACCGTATCAGCGCGGATATTTAATCCAGCCGTGGTTCGTGTTTGCGTTTGTCGTGATTTACACTTTCCACCCGGCGGTGGAGTGGCTCAGCCAGCGGCGCGCGCTGTTTTGCGGCGTGATTGCCTGCCTGCTGATCTTCTCCTACGGGTATGATTTGCTTTCAGCGCTCTATCCGGACGTCCACGTCTTTTCCCTTTCGCCACAGTACCGCCTGTGGACGTGGTTACTGTTTTACCTGACGGGGCAGCTTTTCTGCGATCCCAGCATCGCCGAGTGGATAAGCCGCAGGAATGTGGTCAGGGCCGCGGTTATCGCCATCCCGTTTATTTATCTCTTCACCTGGTTTTACGAGCGCCACTTCTTTTTTGCCCTGTTCAAGGCTGACAGAAACGCCTTTATTCTCACCGGCTCGCAAATCTACATTCTGATCGTTGCGCTGGTGATCGCGGCGAACGGCGTACGCTTTCGCCGCAATGCAGAATTCAAAGAGTCCATTCTGGCCGCCATCAGTAAAACGATGACCGGCGTATACATTGTGCACTACTCGGTATTTCACCTGTTGACGGCGCTTTTCCCGGTGACGTCTCTCGGTATGAAACTGACCCTGATCGTGCTCACTTTCGTCACCTCGGTTCTGTTCTCCATGCTGGTGCTTTCAAATGCCGTAGCAAAAAAAGTGATCACCCTTTAAAAACCCAAGCGCAACCAGGCAAAGAGCACGTTACCGTTGTTATAGGTCCCGGGAATATAGGTGAACTGGACGGTAACGCGCTTATAGCCAGCAGAGAACAGCGGGAAGATAAACGGCAGGGGCACATAGTTCGCAAAATCATCGCGCGCCGTAATCCCCGCGGCGGCACCAAGCCCAAGCCGGAAGTCTTTGGCATTATCCAGATACCAGCCCTTCTCCCAGCCATAGCCCATCGCGGGCTGCCATTCGTTGTGCGAGTCTTTGAACATCATTGCGAAAAGCGCGCTCCAGTTGCCCTCGTCGTTGTAGCGGGAGACGCCCAGCCCGCCGCCCCACGGCATTTCGTTGTATTTGTCCGTTTTTTCTTTGTCGTACATAAAGCGCGCGTGCCAGCTCAGAAACGGCAGGTAGAGATCGTAGCGTTGAGGCTGCTCCCAGGTTTGCGAAATATCATCCGTCAGCGCATTCCACCAGCCGCCCAGACGCTGTTCGCCATAGACTTTGGGTTCAGCATGGAGCGGTGCCATGAATAAAGACAGGACAATCCAGAATGTCAGAAAAGTGCGTTGCATCGTTAATCCCTCAGCTTCCGTCACGCAGCGGTCTCTATAACTGTAAACCATTGAGTGCGAACCAGAGCCAAACAGCCTGATTTATGTTGTAGCAGGTGTCGATGAAATTTATTTATTCTGCACCTTCCGGAAAGATAAAAACGTTTTCTCCAGCGTTCTGTCGCGGTAGTCTCATAGGTTCCGTTTATATGACGGCTGCTATGTGAGTGACCTTTTCTTATACCAATAATTAAAAATCAGTACAGACAGGACTACTATGGACTCCACCCTCATCTCCGATCGCCCCAACGAGGAGACCCCTTCGCTGAACCGCGCCCGCCGTGCCGCTTTGGGTAGCTTCGCTGGCGCCGTCGTCGACTGGTATGATTTTCTGCTCTACGGCATCACCGCGGCACTGGTGTTTAACCGTGAATTCTTCCCGCAGATTAGCCCCGCGATGGGCACGCTCGCGGCGTTTGCCACCTTCGGTGTCGGTTTTCTGTTTCGACCGTTAGGCGGTGTGATTTTCGGCCATTTTGGTGACCGTCTCGGGCGCAAGCGCATGTTAATGCTTACCGTCTGGATGATGGGGCTCGCCACCGCGCTGATTGGCATTCTCCCCTCGTTTACCACTATTGGCTGGTGGGCACCGGTGCTGCTGGTGACGCTACGCGCTATTCAGGGATTTGCCGTGGGTGGCGAATGGGGTGGCGCGGCGCTGCTATCCGTTGAGAGTGCGCCGAAAAATAAGAAAGCGTTTTACAGCAGCGGTGTGCAGGTCGGGTATGGCGTGGGTCTGCTGCTTTCTACCGGGCTGGTATCCTTAATCAGTCAGCTCACCACCGACGAACAGTTCCTGAGCTGGGGCTGGCGCATTCCGTTTATCTTCAGCATCGTGCTGGTGATTGCTGCCCTGTGGATCCGTAATGGAATGGAAGAGTCCGCTGAATTCGAACAGCAGCAGCGCGAAAAAACCGCCGTCAAAACGCGGTTGCCAGTGATGGAAGCCCTGGTTCAGCATCCTGGCGCTTTTCTGAAAATCATCGCCCTGCGCCTGTGCGAATTGCTGACGATGTATATCGTCACCGCATTTGCACTGAATTACTCGACGCAGAACCTCGGACTGCCGCGTGAATTGTTCCTGAATATCGGTCTGGTGGTTGGTGGGATCAGCTGCCTGACGATCCCCTGCTTCGCCTGGCTGGCAGACCGGTTTGGTCGCCGTCGCGTCTACATCACCGGGGCGCTGATCGGCACCCTCAGCGCCTGGCCATTCTTTATGGCGCTGGAAGCGCAGTCGATCTTCTGGATTGTCTTCTTTGCCATCATGCTCGCGAACATCGCTCACGATATGGTGGTCTGTGTCCAGCAGCCGATGTTTACCGAGCTGTTTGGCGCCAGCTACCGCTACAGTGGTGCAGGCGTGGGATATCAGGTGGCAAGCGTGGTCGGTGGCGGGTTTACGCCGTTTATTGCTGCCGCGCTGGTGACCTTCTCCGGCGGGAACTGGCACAGCGTGGCGATTTATCTGTTGGCCGGTTGCCTGCTGTCCGCCGCCACAGCCCTGTTTATGAAAGAGACGAGCCACCGCTGATCTCACTTTTGTTTCACAGGCGTGTGACATACTATCGGGTAGAGTCGCACACCTGTGGAACAAGGAGACAGAGATGAATAATAAGGGCTCCAGCCTGACCCCGGCTCAGGCGCTGGAAAAACTCGACGGACTGTATGAACAGTCCGTCAACGCGCTGCGCAGCGCCATCAGCGAATACATCGAAACAGGGAAACTTCCCGATGAAAAGGCCAGAACCGAGGGCCTTTTTGTTTATCCATCGCTCTCTGTGACCTGGGACGGTAGCGCCAGTAATACCCCGAAAACCCGCGCCTACGCCCGTTTTACCCACTCCGGCTGCTATAGCACCACCGTCACCCGCCCTGCACTGTTCCGCCCCTATCTTGAAGAGCAACTCACGCTGCTGTATCAGGATTACGGCGCGCATATCGCCGTTGAGCCATCGCAACATGAAATCCCCTATCCTTATGTCATTGACGGTTCAGCGTTAACCCTTGACCGCTCCATGAGCGCGGGTCTGACCCGCCATTTTCCGACGACAGAGCTTTCCCAGATTGGCGATGAGACGGCTGACGGCATCTTCCATCCGGCGGAGTACGCTCCTCTGTCGCACTTTGATGCTCGCCGCGTCGACTTCTCCCTGGCGCGCCTGCGCCACTACACGGGTACGCCCGCTGAACATTTCCAGCCATTTGTGCTGTTTACCAACTACACCCGCTATGTCGACGAGTTTGTGCGCTGGGGCTGCAGCCAGATCCTCGACCCGGAGAGTCCTTACATCGCGCTTTCCTGCGCGGGTGGGATCTGGATAACCGCAGAGACCGAAGCCCCCGAGCAGGCCATTTCCGACCTGGCGTGGAAAAAACACCAGATGCCCGCCTGGCACCTGATCACCGCCGACGGGCAGGGGATCACGTTGATTAACATCGGCGTTGGCCCGTCTAATGCCAAAACCATCTGCGATCATCTTGCGGTATTGCGTCCTGACGTCTGGCTGATGATTGGACACTGCGGCGGGCTGCGTGAAAGCCAGCTGATTGGCGACTACGTGCTGGCTCACGCCTATCTGCGTGATGACCATGTACTTGATGCCGTTCTTCCGCCAGATATCCCTATTCCAAGCATCGCCGAAGTACAGCGCGCGCTGTATGACGCTACCAAAGAGGTCAGCGGCATGCCGGGTGAAGAGGTTAAACAGCGCCTGCGCACCGGTACGGTCGTCACGACGGATGACCGCAACTGGGAGCTGCGTTACTCCGCCTCTGCGCTGCGCTTCAACCTCAGCCGCGCGGTAGCGATTGATATGGAGAGCGCCACCATTGCCGCACAAGGATATCGCTTCCGCGTCCCTTACGGCACGCTGCTGTGCGTTTCTGATAAACCGCTGCATGGTGAAATTAAGCTGCCCGGCCAGGCCAACCGTTTTTATGAAGGGGCAATATCCGAACATCTGCAAATTGGTATTCGTGCCATTGATTTGCTGAGGGCCGAAGGTGACAAGCTTCATTCCCGCAAGCTACGTACCTTCAACGAGCCGCCATTCCGCTAATAACAATAAGGAAAAAAAATGTACTCTACATCACCGTTAGCAGCCCTGCGTCAGTGGCTACAGGAAAACAATCTCGACGGGATGATCGTCCCGCGCGCGGATGCCTGGCAGAGCGAATACTGCGCGCCTTACGACGAAAAGCTGGCCTGGCTGACAGGTTTTGACGGCTCTGCTGGTCTGGCCCTGGTACTGAAAAACAAAGCGTTGCTGTTCGTTGATGGCCGCTATCAGGTTCAGGCCCGCGTTCAGGTGAATACGGATGAGGTTGAGATCCATCATCTGCACAACGAGCCGCTGGCAGAATGGTTATCCGCAAACGTTGAGGCGGGTACACGTATCGGCTTTGAAGCGCTGCTGATGACCAATACGGAGTTTGAGCAACTCTCTGCTACACCGTGCAAGCTGGTCCCTCTGAGTGCCTCTCCGTTCGACGTGCTCTGGACCGATCGCCCTGCGGCTCCGGCGGGGCTTATCCGTGAAATGCCGATCGAGATGAGTGGCGAAAGCAGTGCCGACAAGCGTCAGCGCATCGCCGCAGTGCTGGCTGCAAACAACGCCGATTATCTGGCCGTTACCCTGCCGGACAACATTGCCTGGTTGTTAAACGTGCGCGGTTCGGATATCCCATACAGCCCGGTTCCCCTCTCCTTTGCCCTTCTGGGCCGGGACGGGAACGTTGAGTGGTTTGTTGACAACACTAAGCTCAGCGCCCTTCCGGACGCGGTGCGTAATGCTTTCACCATTGCACCTCAGGACGCCTTTATCGCGCGCTGTCAGCAGAACGCCGAAGGCAAACGGGTGATGATGGATGCCGGTTCCGCGCCGGTAGCCCTGCGCTTTGCCATTGAGCCACAGGGGGAAATTGTCTGGCAAACCGATCCCATTACCCTGATGAAGTCCACCAAAAACCCGGTAGAACTGGCAGGATATCGCGAATGCCATCACCAGGACGGTGCCGCATGGGTGAACTTCCTGGCGTGGCTGAGCCGTGAGGTGCCGCAGCGTGAGGCTGCGGGACACCCCCTGACCGAGCTGGAGGTTCAGGCGCAGCAGCTTGCATTCCGCAAGCAGCAGCCTGGTTTTATTGAACAAAGTTTTGCGACTATCTCCGCCTCATCCAGCAATGCGGCGATGTGCCACTATCATTCGAGCGAAGACAGCAACAAGCCCATCGGGCATGACCATTTTTACCTGAATGATTCCGGCGGTCAGTATGTTAACGGCACCACCGATGCCACGCGGACGCTGGCATGGGGTAAGGTCGCCCCGCAGCAGCGCCTGCACTACACTGCCGTGCTGAGAGGCTTCCTGTCGCTTATTACCCTGCAGTTCCCTTCCGGGACTCAGGGGCATCAGCTGGATGCGTTTGCGCGTCGCCCGCTATGGGAGATGGGGCTGGATTACGATCACGGTACGGGGCACGGCGTGGGGCATCAGTTGCTGATCCACGAGAACCCGCATCGTATCGCCAAAAAGGTCAACCCGTGGCCGCTGGTAGCGGGCAATATCATGACTATCGAACCAGGCTACTATCTCGGCGATAGCCACGGTATTCGTATTGAGAACCAGGTAGAGATTGTTGAAAGCCGCCCAGGATTCTGCAAATTCTCTTCGCTGACGCTCATCCCTATCGACTTAAGCCAGGTTGAGTTGCATCTGTTGAGCGAGCAGGAAAAACAGTGGCTGGATGAGTATCACCAGCAGGTCCGCGAGACCCTCTCACCACTGGTGGAAAGCGATGCACGCCCGTGGCTGGTTGAGGCAACGGCGCCTATTCGCGTGTAATTTCGTGCGGTCTGGTGCCCTCACCCCATCCCTCTCCCACGGGAGAGGGAACAAACACTAAAAACGGCAACAAGGTTGCCGTTTTGCGTTTACCTTGCGCAGAAAAGCAAAAAGCCTGCTTTAAAAGCAGGCTTCTTAAATTTGGCTCCTCTGACTGGACTCGAACCAGTGACATACGGATTAACAGTCCGCCGTTCTACCGACTGAACTACAGAGGAATCGTGTGAACGGGGCGCATATTATCGAGGCTCCCCAGGGATGTCAAAGGCAGAATGCATATTTCTGATTGTTTGCCGATTTATTCTCCATTTCGCGCATTTATCAGGCATTCTTCCGTGGATATTTCCACAGCCAGCGCCCACTCACCATACGCCAGTAGAACAACGCCCCGCGCACGGCCCAGTCAAGGAACATCCCCAGCCAGACGCCAACCACTCCCCATCCGAGCATCACCCCCAGCGTATAACCCGCGACAACGCGGCAACCCCACATGCCGAGCATCGACACCCACATGGCAAAACGGGCATCGCGCGCCCCTTTCAGCCCGGCGGGCAGTACCCATGAAGCCGCCCAGATGGGCATAAAGGCCGCGTTGAGCCAGATAAGGATCTTAACAACCTCTTTTACATCGTCTTCGTGGGTATAGAATGAGGCCATTAACCCGGCAAAAGGCGCGCTTCCCCAGGCAATCAACGTTAACCCAATGGTCGACAACCAGAATACGTGTCGCAGCTGTCGTTCCGCCTGCCCTATCTGCCCTTTACCGAGTCGTTTACCGGTAATGATGGTCGATGCCGAACCCAGCGCATTACCAGGCAGGTTAATCAAGGAAGCGATGGAAAAGGCGATAAAGTTACCGGCAATCACGTCGGTCCCCATCCCGGCAACAAACATCTGCGTGAGCAGCTTACCTCCGTTGAACAATACCGATTCAATACTGGCGGGAATACCAATCCCCATGACTTCCCAGATAATGGCGAAATTAAAGGGGCGGAAATAGCTTTTAAGCGTAAGCCGCAGCGAGGGGGTAATCCCCGTCATCAGCACACCAAGGATGGCCGCCGCACCGATATAGCGTGAAATGGTTAACCCCAGCCCGGCACCGACGAATCCCAGCCCATCCCACGAGAACACACCGTAGATCAGTACGCTACTGATGATGATATTCAGGATGTTCATCCCACCGTTAATCAGTAACGGAATTTTGGTGTTGCCTGCCCCGCGCAGCGCGCCGCTGCCAATCAGCGCAATGGCTGCCGCCGGATAGCTTAAGACCGTCATTTCCAGATAGGTCAGCGCCAGGTCCTTAACCTCGGCCGTCGCTTCACCCGCGACAAAGTCGATAATCTCTTTACCGAAATAGTGGATCACTGCCGCGAGGATGACTGAAAAAATGGTCATGATCATCAGCGACTGGCGTGCCGCCTCACGGGCGCGTTTGGGATCAAGCTTACCCAGGCTAAACGCAACCACCACCGTCGTCCCGAGATCTATGGCGGCGAAGAATGACATCACCACCATATTAAAGCTATCCGCCAGCCCGACCCCTGCCATCGCTTCTTTTCCCAGCCAGCTTACCAGGAAGGTACTCAGTACCCCCATTAGCAGAACGCAGGTATTTTCCAGAAAGATAGGTACCGCAAGAGGGGTGATTTCACGCCAGAACAGAACACGATAACTTTTACGTTTTGCGTACCATGGTGTGCGCGTTATCACCTGGCGCAGGGGAGCAGTGACGTTCAAAATGGACCTTAGCGAGAAAAGTTGAAACTCCATTTCAAATAATGAGGGAGAAATGCTAATCCTGCAAAGTATTTTCCAGAAAAAGATGTTTGGATTTACAACAAACTGACGACAGAACCAGCAATCGATCGATTTTCCCTAAGATCAGGTTTGACAAAACTTTTTTCGCCGCTAAGATAAGCCTCCACAACGATTCCTCTGTAGTTCAGTCGGTAGAACGGCGGACTGTTAATCCGTATGTCACTGGTTCGAGTCCAGTCAGAGGAGCCAAATTTAAAAAGCCTGCTTTTAAAGCAGGCTTTTTGCTTTGCTGGTGAGGGAAAATATGAACGCTTTGTTTGTCTACGGCACGCTGCGCCCGGGCCACTCTAACGCACATATCCTTGAAAACATTGGCGGCGAATGGCAGACCGGTTTCGTAACCGGCACGTTCTATGAACGTGGCTGGGGAGCGGCGGCAGATTTTCCGGGGATCGTCCTCCACCCTGATGGCCCCCGCGTCGAAGGTTATCTGTTTATTTCCGATAACCTTGCCGCACACTGGCAAATGCTGGATGAATTTGAAGACGGTTATGATCGGGTTGAGGTCATGGTGACCACACCTGACGAGCAACATGTTAAGGCCTGGATCTACCAGCTACAACCGCGCTCTGAGTCATAAAAAAAGGCTCTCTGTCACCAGAGAGCCTTTTTCACAATTCACTGCGATTACTCGCTTTTTGCTTCGCCGTTCTTGATTTCACCCATCACTTTCAGCTTCTTAGAGATGTCCCGACGCTCTTTAGACAGCTCGGCATTTTTGATGATGTAATCATCAACACGGTCTTCGTAGTCGCTTTTCATGCTGGCAATGATGCCCTGAATAGCTTCAACGCTCATGCCTGGCTTAATGTAGTCGCTCAGGTTGTCGAGCAGCAGAACACGTTTCTGGTTGTCACGGATCTTCTTCTCAACGTCCTGGATTTCACGCTGCAGCTTGTTTTTGCGGCGGAACAGGCGGACGAATTCCAGAACATCCTGGAACGAAGGCTTGGTAGTTTCCATTTTTACACCCCTGATAATGTGAGATTCGGATTCGTTAAAGCAACCGTTGTAACATTAACCTTACTGACAGCGGCCGCGAATGACAATGAGTATATCGTTTAAAGCTATCATAACCCCAATTGCTGCTGAATCGAAGCAGCAGGCGTCACATCCGCGTTTTATTTGCGCAGTGCGCGGCAAATCAGGTGTGATATCAGCTCAAGCTGTCGCGCCAGTTCCATGCTCAGCCAGACATAGCCATGAATAGGTGTTTCGGCCACGTTATCGCTCTGGCGTTCGTTGATTAACTGCTTCAGCTCAGCGACGATCTCATTCAGACGCTCGCTGTTCGCCAGTATAGGCTGTGGGTTACCTTCGTAGAGCGCATGGGCGATGGTCAGCAGAGTTTGCTGCGTCATCTGCTGTGTCTCCTTGAGGGTCTGTGCGTTAAGCATCAACAGATGGCTCGGGCGAGAAGCCCAGTGCGCGTTAATTTGCAGTTCGAGCATGCAGACCAGATTGCGGCTTACCGTCTGGATAGCTTCGAAAATCGCTTTCTGAATATGGGTTTCTTTGCTGGCCGGGGTAATCAGACCACGCATTTTGACTACATCGTTAAGGATGGCTTGCAGATGCTTTTCCAGCCTGGGGCGCTCAACCAGATTAGGGGAAAAACCAGCCTGATAGACGCGGTTAAACGCGGTGACGTAGTTGGCCATCTGAATACGCCAGTGCAGAAAAGCACGCTGCGGCCAGATACCGGTAAAGAGCATGGCCAGCAGTGACCCCAGGATAACATCCCCGCTTCGCCACAGCGCCGTGGTCATATCCCCGGCAGGGGCACCGACAACCACCGCGAGAGTAATCCCGATCAGCAGCGCCTGATACGGTCTTTTGCCCAACGCCAGCCAGCCGCACAGGAACATGGCGGCACCGCACCATGCCAGCATGACCGGAAACGAAATCAGCTCCAGCTTCAGGGCGATAAGCCCGAGAGCCGAGCCTAAAACGGTCCCACCAATTCGCTCGAAGGCGCGAGGAACAACGTTTCCCCAAAACGAGATGGGCCCCATCACCACTACCAGCGTGATCAGCGGCCACGTTCCTTCCGGAACATCCAGCAAGCGGACAAGGACAAACGTCAACACGAACGCCAGCGCGATGCGACACCCATGCACCACTCGGTAATGTTTGTACAACCGAATTTCAAAAGGGGTTAATGATTTGTCGGGACGCACACCCGCTCTCCAGCTACACGGCAAACCACAATTGTACTGTGTTTTCAGCCGGGCGGATCACACCCGACTGAAAAACCCTTCATTTAGCAGGCTTAAACCGTTTTATGCTCAACGGCGATAAACATTTCGATATCCCAGTAGCCGTCTGCGTTGCCATCATTAAGATAGCGCTCGAAACAGGGTTTAGGGGCAATCTGGTATTTATTGTCCTGTAGAAGGGAGTTGAAGAATTGATACCACGGGGTCGCAAAGTCGTAGTTTTCCACGCGCGCCATCGCCACGGCATAATCACCGGCCACGATTTCCGTCATCATGACGCCTTCGCTGTTTTCCGGAATAACGAAATCGTCCGGTACCGTCACAGCAGTATCACAGCGCAATTTTTCTGCCGGAACTTCATCCGGGTTATCGTAATAAACTGCAACCCACTCAAGCGGCTGAATGTGGCGACCGTCCACCCACATCACCAGCTGTTCAAAGCCCTGTTTTACCGTTTGTTCCCACGGTCCAACCAAATGAAAACCGGCAATCTTACGTTTCTGTTGCTGCTTAATGCTGTAGTCCATGCTGCCTCCACCCATTACTGTATATTTATACACTATAAAGCAGATTTTAACTGTTCAGCAAACGAAGAGTGTTTATTATGTGAGCAGACTCGCAACCCTGCCAGTCTGCTCATCTGCAGTTAGAGCGTGTGGTGCAGATAATCGCTCAGGCGTGAGAACAGGCCGCCTTTATCAACGGCTTCCAGCGTCACCAGCGGCCAGTGTGCAACCACTTTGTCACGGTCATAGAGCTGAATCTCCCCAACCCGCTGATGCGCAGCAATCGGTGCTTCCAGCTCTTTTTTATCCAGCACATATTTGGCTTTGATGTTCGGGACTTCCGCTTTTGGCAGCGCCAGCCAGAAGTCCTGGTCGGTACCCAGTTTCACCTGCTCCTTATCGCCGTACCAGATACGCTCTGTACCTACTTTTTTACCGTTTTGCAGGATCTGCACCGTATCGAAATTCTGCTGCCCCCAGTGCAGCAGTTTACGGGCCTGGTCCTCACGCCCTTTCGGACTGTCGGCCCCCATCACCACCGCGATTAAACGGCGCTGCCCATCAACCGCGGAAGCAATCAGATTAAAACCTGCGCCCGAGGTGTGCCCCGTTTTAAGTCCATCTACGTTCATGGTTTTATCCCACAGCAGGCCGTTACGGTTTTGCTGGGTGATCCCGTTCCAGGTGAGGCTCTTTTCACTGTACATATGGTAAAAATCAGGTTCGCCATGAATGATGGCCCGGGAGAGGACGGCCAGGTCATAAGCGGAACTGTGCTGTCCTGGCGCATCCAGCCCATGAACGGTTTCGAAATGGGTATCGCGCAGGTTCAGCTTTTGCACATAGTCGTTCATCATCTTCACAAACTGCGGCTGCCCGCCCGCCACGTGATCGGCCAGCGCCACGCAGGCATCGTTACCGGAATCCACAATCAGACCACGGCTCAGGTCGCGCACGGTGACGCGATCGCCCTCTTTCAGAAACATCAGCGACGAACCGTCAAAAACCGGGTTGCCTTTTGCCCAGGCATCGCGCCCGACGGTAACAACGTCATCGGGCGAAATACGATGGCTATCAATGGCCCGATCAACCACATACCCCGTCATCAGCTTGGTCAGGCTTGCCGGATTACGTTGTTGATGTTCGTTGCCCGCCGTTAAGATTTGACCAGTCGTGTAATCCATCAGCACCCAGGAGCCAGCCTGAATAGCAGGAGGCTGCGGCGAAAAATCCAGTGGTTCGGCCGCAAAAGCAGATGAGACACTCGAAGCGAGTAAAGAAACAGCAATAAACAGACGGCGTTTCAACGGTATATCCTCAGGTCATTAAAAATCGCTGACCTTTTTACGGGAGTTCTGATGTCGTTACCTGGCTTAATTGCAAAAAAATGTGACAGAACGCAGATTTTTCTCTGAAGCTGGCGCGCAAATCTGCAACGCGGAGGTGCTTTTTATTCGGTCTCGACCGCACGATCGTTTACCATAGTGGCGTCATTTTTTAACAGGATGGTATTACTGGTGTCTGACTCTGCCGCTCGCCCGACTTTTTTATTTCATGATTACGCGCAGCAACGCTGAGAACAGCCACCAGTAAGGGTAATGTGATGTGCCGATTTTGTTTGGTACGCAATTTGGTACACAACACATTTTTCACATCACCGGGCAGTCGTCGAACTCGCCAGAGCGAGCATCGTTGATGCTGTACGTGATCACCCCAAACACCGGCCGCGAAGTATCCGATACATCGTCCTTCAACGGTAACGACTCCCTCCTTCCATTTTCAGGGTTTTCCAGATAAGGCTGCGGGTGAGTCCTGTAACGCCTGATCCTGAACTCACCATCAATAGCACAGACAAGCAGAGAACCATCTTTAGGTGTCAGTGACGAATCAACGATAAGCATGGCGCCTTTCATGATTCCGGCGCGCAGGTATGTTGTGCCGGCTATCATCATGTACGTGGCTGCCGGATGCGCGATAAGGCGCTTGTCGAGCGATATGCGCTCTTCAACGTAGTCTGCTGCAGGACTCGGGAACCCCATAATGCACCTCCGATAGTTACTGTATGTGTATACAGTATTATCGATCGGCGGTGTCGATCAATAGCGTTTGTGGTGCTACACTTCAGACCTTTCCGAATTCACTGATTTCTATAATGTTAAAGTTATTCGCCAGGTACACATCGATAGGTGTTATTAACACGCTCATTCACTGGGTGGTGTTCGCCATTTGCATCTATGCATTCCATACAGGACAGGCTCTTGGCAACTTTGCCGGGTTCGTCGTGGCGGTGTCATTCAGCTTCTTTGCAAACGCCAGGTTCACGTTCAAGTCTTCCACTACAACCATGCGTTACATGCTTTATGTTGGATTCATGGGCTCGCTGAGCGCGGCTGTTGGCTGGGCTGCCGATAAGTCCGGCATGGTTCCGCTCGTGACTCTGATTGTTTTCTCCGCCATCAGTCTGGTATGCGGTTTTATTTATTCAAAGTTCATTGTCTTTAGGGATGCGAAATGAAAATTTCTCTGGTCGTTCCCGTCTTTAACGAAGAAGACGCGATACCTATTTTTTATAAAACTGTTCGGGAATTTGAAGGACTCAAGCCGCATGAAGTCGAAATCGTCTTCATCAACGACGGGAGCAAAGACGCGACAGAATCCATCATTAACGCGCTCGCTATAGCTGATCCGCTTGTAGTTCCGCTGTCTTTCACGCGAAACTTTGGCAAAGAGCCAGCACTGTTTGCTGGGCTGGATCATGCTACCGGTGATGCAATCATCCCTATAGACGTTGACCTGCAGGACCCAATCGAAGTCATCCCTCACCTGATTGCGAAATGGCAGGAAGGCGCGGATATGGTTCTGGCTAAACGCTCTGATCGTTCCAGTGATGGCCGGATGAAGCGCAAAACCGCTGAGTGGTTCTATAAACTCCACAACAAAATCAGCAACCCGCAGATCGAAGAGAACGTCGGTGACTTCCGCCTGATGTCGCGTGATGTTGTGGAAAAAATTAAACTCATGCCAGAACGCAACCTATTTATGAAGGGGGTACTGAGCTGGGTTGGCGGTCGAATTGATGTTGTTGAGTATGCCCGTGCTGAACGCGTTGCTGGTGAATCAAAGTTTAATGGCTGGAAATTATGGAACTTAGCCATTGAAGGAATAACCAGCTTTTCAACCGTGCCATTAAGAATGTGGACATATATAGGACTCGCTGTAGCTAGTCTTGCTTTTATTTATGGAGCCTGGATGATTGTAGACACTATCGCCTTTGGAAATCCAGTAAGAGGCTATCCTTCATTGCTTGTCTCTATACTTTTCCTGGGTGGGATTCAACTTATTGGAATAGGAGTCCTTGGGGAATACATCGGGCGAATCTATATAGAGACGAAGAACAGGCCAAGATATCTCATCAAGAGCAAAAAGGAATGTTACCATGATTAATGGAGGGTCACTAAAAAACGATTTGAAGTTAAATTGTGAGATTAAACTTGATTTCATGATGTTTGTTTTTTCTGTCCTTGTAATACTTATCGCGCTTGGACGAATAAACAACATCTACATAGAGCATGATGACTGGGATTTCATGCTTAGACCAGAATTTAGTCAATATGCTACGCCATGGAGCAAAACGCTGTCTGAAGGTCGATGGATTACATTTATGTGGTCTAAAATAGCCATTAATCTATCGCCATCTGTGCTTTACGTTATTTTTATGTCAGGCTACTCATTGCTTTGCTGGAGAATTTCTTTAGCAATATCAAGTGGTGGAATTGAGAGATATATTGTTGCACTATCATTGTTTGCCTGTCCGCTTTATTCTGCGTTCTCGTCATGGCCTGCCACCACAACCCCTTCAGTATGGGTGTGTCTTGTGTCATTATCGTGTCTATACAGATATTCTAATTCATACATCGCATACTTTATCGTGGCTACAGTCATGTCTCTGGTGTACCCTCCATTAGGGCTTGTGTGCCTTATCTTTGCTGGGTGGTCAGGCGGCTCTATTAGCACAATATTCAAATGCCTGTCTTATTTTTCAGGGTTTATTTTTGGCGTGCTCTGCATATATATACTTAATTATGCTTTCCATGGTCACTTTGGCATTATTCCAGAGGGGTGGAGAAATTATCACCAGATAGCATCGGTCGCTGATTTGGTGTTTAACATAAAAAAAGCATATGGTATTTTAATCTTCTTTGTTGATGTATACTGGCTGTCTTTGTCTCTTTCCATTGCCAGCATAGTGTATGGGGCGTTAAATAAAAACAGGCATACCATTTCATTGCTATTAATTGGATTATTCTGCTTTGGTCTGGATGCGGCACTTACAACATACACAGGAATGGATGTTTCCGACAGGAACTTTATATGGCCGTGGTTTTATATGGTTGCATGTGTCGGGTTACTGGTATTTAACAGTAACTCAAAGGAAGCTAGACGCTGTGCATTTTCCAGGACTGCAGGATTAATTATATTAAGTGTTGTTTTCTTTTATGGTATGAACACATGGAGAGTTCAGGCAGATTATTACAACAGGGTGGCAAAATATGTAGATATGGTAGGGGTTCAAATGGATCAGGCAAAGGATGGCTTTGTCTTAACATGCGGAGAGCCAAAATTCATCCATGGAATAAACATAAAAATGGCAGTTAAGAAAACACACGGTATTGATGTTGGAGAAGCATCTGCTGATGACTGCAAAAAAGCAATTAACCCAGGCATCAACAAAGTTGATAACAAGATTATTTTTATATACCCATGATTGCAGGGCGGCATTTGCCGCCCATTTCTTGTTTCATTTTCTGAAGAATTGATTGTTACACAGGCTCAAAAAACCCGCATTCTTCATCATCGCAAAACCACCACTTCCCATTCAGATAATCTTGCTGATGCATTGTTGAGCCGCATATCGGGCAGAACTTAACGGTAGAATCCTGCTGCTGCAGGCTCTGTTGTTGCTCTTCGTTTGATTGTGTTGCCATGATGACCGCCTTATACAGGATATTGTAATTTTGCAGCAGCGATATCTGAGACGTACTTAGCTTTGCGCTGGGTAATTTGGTCTCTAACAACTTGCTGCTTTGTTGTTTCAGATGGGCCATCATTTACGATAGCGGCCAGATATGCAGTGTTTAGTTGCGCAATGTCATTTTTGTAATCGGATACCAAAGAGGTAAGTGCGTCAGAAAGCAATGCGCTATTTGGCGCTGCTGGCTTGTCAATCCATGCAGGCATGCCATCAACAACACCAAGCATCTTTCCATCTGGTGGCATTGCTCTGTATGTGTGAAAAAGACTGTCACCAACATCTACAGCATCAGACAAATCCCACCCGGCAGATTCATAATCTTGCAACATCGCCTTAGGGAAAAATGAAACATGTAATGCTGACCATACGTAATTGTTCATATCAACTCCCAAGCGCCAGGTAATAAATAGCGTACGTGCCGCTTGTATTCGTATAAACGTTAAAACGGTCAGTTCCAGGGATATATGTATTAAACGAGACTGTGTTGGCATATAACCCGTTGCTGACTAATGTCACGACAACGCTTGAGCAAGCATTTGGGAATGGTATTGGGAAGAAGACCCCATTACCTGCAGAGCCAGAGGAGATTCCAGATGCGTTCCCTCCCATCATCACCATGCCGCCAGGTAGTTTGTACCAGAACGCAGATGAGGTAGATCCGGCAGGGAAATAACTCATGTCAGGTATTTGACTCGCACCAGTGCCCACGTTTCTTGTCGATGCCGTTCCAAGGCTTAGTGCTGTAATAGCAGCCCTTACAAAGGCAGTTGTTGCAAGTTGCGTTGTGTTTGTGCCAGGGGCAGGTGTAGGTCCAGCTGGCGTACCTGTAAATGATGGGCTCTCCAGTTGAGCCAACAACTGGATTGTTCCTGCGGTAAGCATATTGGCGGCAATGTCGTTAGCAGACCATGCCCGAGCGGATGTGCCCTCCTGGCCGCGAACTATCGTAAGCACATCACCTGACTTTGCTGTTACGTGAACAATTTCATTGAGCTGTCCTGTTGCAGCATCAATCAACGTCAACTTAAAAAAGCTTGTGCCGGATACCGGAGAAGGGAAAAGAGCCCCCGTTCCGGTATTAAGTGTCAATGATGTTGCTGAGGCGCTTATGCCCGCCGCCAGAACGCTCTGGGCATTGTTAGCAGCTAAAAGTTGAAGTGCCATTTATCCTCCGGGATACGGGCAATAAAAAACCCGCGCAAGGCGGGCTCTTAGTGTTAAAATGAATTTAAAATTAACGAGGGTTTATGAATGAAAAACTTACCAGTGTCTATTTCTAAATTTCTTTTATCATCAGTAGGCGCGATTACAATATTACTTTCAACTTTCCTTATATTTTTAATTTTCGATATGTGGATTCAGGAAGGAATCCCACCTTTCGAAAACATTAAATTCAGCATTGCTGTTTTCTTTACAGTTATCATGCTACTTGTTATATGTCAGTGCCTTAAATATTTTACAGACATGGCAATTGATGGTCGAAACAACACTAACCAATGATAGTCACGCTCACTGGTTGATAAAACGGCATGTGTAGCAACCCGCTGTCAAAGGCCTGCTTGAATAGAGCGGCATATTCATAATTGTCGCTCTTTATAAGCAGGCTATTCTTCTGATTGTATGACCGTGTATTGAAAGAAAATCCATTAAAAAGGGTTGCGTCGGTTAGTTTTCTGTACCCCTTGATTATTGATATGCTCGCGCCAGCCCCAGAGAATAGAACTGAAATACTCCACCGCTGATCGTTAACGACATCTACACCATCAATTCCGGTCAAGAATCTCATGATTCGGCGCTTTAACCAGGGGATGGTGAAATAATACCCATCACCCTTGTAAAAATTCCATGTCATTATACGTTTGAACAGGTCATCGGAAACGACGACCTGCTCGGACTGATTGACAACCCTGCGCCCATTGAATGGAAGCTGGTTAAACAGGACGGAGTTGTAAGGTCCGAACACGCTTCGCTTCCCACTTATAAGCACTGGCGGCTTTACGCCATAAATCCCTCTGGCTATCCATTTTAGCTGATCGCCAGCATTGTACCCCCCGACAAAGATCGGAAGGTTGGCTTTAATCATCCATGAATAAATATCCTGAGCCATTGTGTTATACGCGGTGACGAACGCCTGTAGATCATCATCGTCGTTATACTGCGTATACAGGTATGATTTAATGATATCTTCCAGCATGTTATATCCCGTCGACAATTACCCCATTCGAGGCTATGTACCAGTAACTGTATGGGTCACCGCTGATTATATTTGTTCCGGAATCGACTCCTGTGATAACACCATTTACCGTAACAATAACGTTCAGTGTTGAAATCAGGCTCATATCCAGCGTGCTGTTAATCGCCTGAAGAAAAACATCCTTGACGTTATTGATATTCATCGGCTTTCCGGCAAATATACCGTTCACGTAGTCGATAACTGGCTGTGATACCAGTGAGGCGATAGTCGCATCCGTCAGGTAGTTAGCACTTTCCGTCGCCCACTCAAACTTTATTGTCACCAACTGTTGAAGCGGGATCACGAAGGGAATGACGTAGTTGTCAGGCCAGTCATTGATCGTAACGACATTATTCCTCAGGTTCGGGGTGACAATGCCTCCGCCCGTCCACGTGCCGGATGAAGCCGTGTTTATGCCGATGGAAAAGGTATGCGGACTCAGAACGGTAATGGTAAGTGGCACGTTATTGACGCCGCTCATTCCGGTGACGCCGGTGATATTAATAACTTGCCCAGTGCTGAATCCGTGGGTGATGTCAGTCGTGATAACGCCAGGGTTTGCATTGGTAATGCCCGTGACATTGAGGTCCGTGCCTTTGAGCCTGCTGATGTCTCCTGCTGATTTATAAATGGCTCCTGCCATTTCATAAATATCGCCACCGCCGCACATTACAATCCATGCATTGCCGCTCTGAACGACTGAAACCAGCCGGGCCTGAACATTGCTCAGGTCGGTTAATTTCTGGCGGATAAAGCCAGGATACCCCTGAACGGTTGACATCTGGCCTTCCCAGACGCGCTCGCGAAACTCGTAATCAGTTTCTTTCGCACCGCCTGGCGTACCGGAAACAGGGTTGGTACAGGTCAGGGTAATATCCGACGGCAGACTGGTAAGGATCTGGTTAACTGAGCCCACAGGAACAGCCCACGAACCCGTATTCGTTGCAATGGCTGTTACCATCGAGCTGACACCAGAAGACAGGACCACTGTCGCATCGGAGATCTGGTAGGTATACGTTCCGTCGCTGACCAGAAAACCCTGCGGGATAACGAATCCAGCCGGGCCAGAAAACGTAACCGGAACGGTAGTTTCTCCTTGAGTTTTTTGTGGGCTGATACCTGACTGCTGAGCCAGAAGGTTCAGCATGTACATATTCGCCTTCAGCGGACCTACGGAGTTGATTAGGTCAACGCGGATCTGATCGGCAATGAGCAGCGCGCCAACGTCGGTACCAACGATATCCTCAATCAGAGAGCCTGGGAGATCTGTCGTGATGCCTGGTGATAATTCTGTGGCTCTTGAAACTAAGTCGGCGCGCAGCTCTTCGGATGTTTTCGGCACTGGCCCGGCTGCGTCATAGCTAACGGACAAATCACTCATACGTTCACCGTTGTGATAATTTTAGAACCGGCGTTCGTAATCGCCGAAATGTTGTATACAGGCGGGTCATCACTCACAAGGGCGATCTGCAGCGATGAAAAATACGGACTAAATTGCCGCTGAAGCCTGTCGACATAATAGGTGGGTAGCACCTGCTGAATGACCGAGCTCTGCGCCGGAATGCCATTATTTGCAAAAAATGGTGACTCCTGCGGCGCCAGCTTCAGATTCTGGATCAGCGTCGTAAGATAGATGGAGTCGTTGAAGCCATTTTCATCCGGAACCACCAGCACCCACTTACCATTTGCATCTCTCCCGTAGGTTCTCATTGTGTGATATTCCCGTTGAAAGTGGTGGTTGGGACCCCAGTATTTGAACCGCCATTACCGTTTGAATGCTGATGAGAATTCACCCATGCAACCAAGGCGGCCCAGCCGGTATGCATAATCTCAGGGCTGGTGCTGGCAGTTGAATCCTGCAGCTTTCCGCTCTGGCCTGTAATACTCCACATTCCCTGCGTAAGTGTTAGCACCGTGCTGCCGACTGTTACCTTAAACAAATCGACGGCCGCAATCGTCACGCTTTCAGGCGTTAACAGAAACGTCGTGTTGCTTCCCTGGTCCCGGATAGTCACACCCTCAGGACCGTAAATAGTGACAACGTTCCCGTCGACGGCCTCCCATTCGGTGTTACTGATCGGCAGGTATACCAGAGCGCTCAGGTTGGCCGGCGGGGTCAGGTCAGCAATACCGCCGCCCTGCCCGCTTACGCCCCCAAGATAGGTGTCGGCAGGAATGACAATGCCTTTGTCCCCCGGCTGCATCGGATATCGGATGTACTGCGGGCCGAAAAGTGGGATCGTGACATTCGGGAAAACGTATGGCGTGTCATGTAGCTCGAAAGACACGGTGACCATGTTTCCCTGCTGCTCAACAATGCTGGCCGGCAGGATTTTCCCGGCCGCCTGGAACGCCTCATTAAACTTCTGCTCGGCGAACCTGTTCATGTTCCTGCCGAAATTAAGCTTCTGGTCAACACTCATTTTGTCTTAACCGCCTCCGCCGGGTATGCCTCAATCACGGTGATCCACGCTTCCGCTGTTGGCTGCCTGCTGTTACCCAGCAACCTTACCGATTGAACGACGAATTCACCGTTGAAAGCCGAGTCATCGCGAAACTGCGAGTAGGAAGAAGCCTGAATCATTGGCCTGGACTTTTCCGGCATAAGGATATGGTCACCAGTCTGCAGGTCTGCGCGCATGACGCAGATGACGCTGACAACGCCAAAACTGATCCACGTTGGCTGGCCGATCAGGTCATTGAAATTTATCTGGACAGGATTTTTACTCCTTTCCGTCGCGCTGGTTTTCGATCCCTGATCTGGATGGTTAGCGTAATCGTTATCCCATACCCGGATTTCGTTGCCGTTGACTACGGCAATTTCCACGCCCGTATACCTGGAACCAGCAGTCGGCCGAAGCAGCACTCAAAGCAGGATCCTCCGCTGGAATTTCTGAAACCGGCGCATACGAAGGGGTGATCACCTCGGCTGTGTATGAGTTCGGCAAGGACGGCTCACAGTCGCAGGCACTTGTTCTTTCGCTCGACGCTGACGGCCAGAAAGCAAATTTCCTGCGCATCAACTTCCTCGGGCGCGACGGCACACAGACTTTTGGTATGGGTTTGATCGCCGCCATCATGTGGGCTGCGCAGGTTAAAGACGCTCAGGCGCAACAGCGTCAGGGGCAAAGCGGTCCTGAATGGTGTTTGCCGGCACTGGAAGGTAAGCGTGTCGGCTTGTTCCTGCAAAAAATCCTCACCACCAAGACAGATGGCAGTGACAGCTACAAATTCGAAGTCCGGCATGTTTTCCAGCCGGGAAGTCGTCTGACCTATAAAGAGTTCACCGACAAAACGCCAGCAGAAGCGATCGCCACACTCGAACGCACCATGAAAGACAAAGACGACCGTAAACCTCACGACTCTTCTCGCGGGGGCTGGGGTGCACCATCACATAGCGGTGGTGGATGGGGTGGTAATCAGCAGGATCCGAATGCGGTACCTGAATCGCGCCTGCAGCAGGCCAACCGTCAGGTATCGCAGAGCAATCAACATCCTCAGTTCGACGATGATATCCCCTTCTGAAAGGCATCGCTATGACTCACGCTCACGACGACATCAGGGTTAGCACACTGTGCCTTCCCTTCATTGGTAACGGCTGGCTAATGCCATGGGGTGAAGTGGTCAGCAATCCATTAAAGGCGCAGCGGCTCGCTGAGGAATATCGGGAAAGGCAGGAGGCGGCATGAATGAGCTGGCTCTTTTCGCAGGCGCTGGCGGAGGAATACTCGGAGGACACCTCCTTGGCTGGCGAACAGTTTGCGCAGTTGAACGTGATGCCTACGCAGCGCAAGTTCTCGCGCAACGACAAAACGATCGAATTCTCCGACCTTTCCCGATTTGGTCTGACGTGCGTAGTTTTGACGGGAAGCCATGGCGAGGAATTGTTGACGTCGTTTCTGGCGGGTTTCCCTGCCAGGACATTAGCGCAAATGGCAATGGCGCCGGCATCAACGGACGTCGTTCCGGACTGTGGACAGAAATGGCGAGAATCGTCAGTGAAGTACGACCTGTATTCGTCTGCGTGGAAAATTCGCCGCGACTCAGGGGAAAAGGTCTTGCCGTGGTCATCGGTGACCTTGCCGAAATGGGGTATGGCTGCGAGTGGTTTCGTCTTTCAGCATCGAACTGCGGAGCGCCCCATGAAAGAGACAGGATGTGGATTGTGGCCTACAGCGAAGGCAACGATCCGCGGCGACTGTCCAAGCGAACGGCTGCGCAGAACTCCAGACTTGCCGAGTGCGATAAAGATGCGTCCGTTGCCGGATGGGTCGCAGCCACACCAAGATGGACAGTTGAACCCGGAATGGGTCGAGTGGTTCATGGGCTGGCCCATAGGGTGGACCGAATTAAAGCCCTTGGCAATGGACAGGTTCCTCGAGTGGCAGCAACAGCATTCTCCATCATCAAAAATTCATAGTGAGGTGAAGATGGATTACGTATACGAAACAAAAACACCAGCGGATCAGCGTGACCTCTGGCGCACTCCACCAGCCCTCTTCGCTTCACTTAATGCTGAGTTCTGCTTCCAGCTTGATGCCGCCGCTGCGCCGCATAACGCGCTGTGCCGGAAGTTCATCACCGCTGAGCTAAACACGCTGGAAGCGCCCTGGGCTGATTACCTGAACGTACCCGGTTACGTCTGGCTGAACCCGCCATACAGCGACATCACGCCGTTTGTGAAGAAGGCCGCCGCCGAGAGCAACAATCAGATCGGCACGGTCATGCTGGTTCCGGCAGACACTTCTGTTGGCTGGTTCAAGGAAGCTATCCAGACCGCCAGCGAGGTTCGCTTCATCACCGCTGGGCGGCTGGCATTTATCAACCCGGTCACCGGTAAGCCGGTAAGCGGCAACAACAAAGGTTCGATGCTCATCATCTGGCGACCGTACCCGCGTACACACTGCCACTTCGCAACTGTGGACCGGGACGAGCTCATGGCTTTCGGGGCGAAAATTCTCGCCCGCCGGGAGGCCGCATGACGCCAGCAAATGAAAACGCCATCCGCGCAGCCTGCCGCCGCTGCACCGAAGAAATACAGCAGGCCATGCGCAAGAAGCCAAAGCCTAACTGGAACGAAACGGTGCCTCCCATCATCAACAAGCATCACAAGAAAATTGAAGCTCTGGGAGTTAGCCTCCTGGAGTTCGTCGTCAAAACTGGCCGCCTTAATGGGCGGTTTGGAGCCGAACAATGACAACAAAAAAATGGGGTCATAACGAGCTTGCTCATGACCTTGCAGAGCATTTGCGCCAGAACACAGCGCGCATCTGCTGGGAGGACATGCAGCTAGGGCCCGCCGGTACGTGTCGACCCGATGTCTACTCTATTGCTCACAGCTACAGCAAGTTCTGCCCTGTCGTCTATGAGGTCAAAGTTAGCGTAAGTGATTTCCGGGCTGACGTTACAGCAGGCAAATACACCAAATACTTCAACTACGCAGGTGGCGTTGTTTTTGCTGTTCCTGAAGGCATGCTCAAGAAAAGCGACATCCCAGATGGTTGCGGCTTGATGATCCGGAAGGAAACTGGATGGCATACCCTCAAGGGGCCGACAATGCGCCAGATTGATACCCTTCCACGTGATGCTTGGATGAAGCTGCTTATGGATGGCATGACCCGGCAGGCAGAGAGAACCCAAATAAAAAGCCGCGTAATCAACACCTATCTCAGCGACCAAAAACTAATGAAGCGACACGGCAACGAAATCGCCGATCTTGTCAGTCGAGCATATCGGTCGAAGGAGCGGCTTGAGCAGCAAATTAGGGATAACGATGAAAGGCTGAAGAACCTGCACCAGGAAAGTGAAGAGGAGTTGCAACGCCGACGTAAGCGCCGGGAGGAATCGGAGGAAAGGTTAACCGACGCTCAGCAAGATCTGGCGAAAACGCTTGGCCTCGACCCGAATGTCCCTATCTATGTCCTGACAAGGACGCTATGGGAAGCAACGCGCCGACTGACCGAGGATGAAGAGGTAAAGAGGTTGCGAGGAATATTGTCCAACCTTGAGCGCACGCTGAATGACGGTCTGAAACAATTACCCGGGGAGAAAGCCGCATGAACAGGGCCTCACCCGTTGATTTGAGAAAAAGCCTCGAAATTGCCAACCACCTGGCGCACATCGGCATTCGCTTCGTGCCGATCCCGGTGACGACCGAGGAAGAGTTCCAGACGCTGGCCGCCGAGTTATCGCGACGGCTTGAGCAGATGGCTGTCGAAGCCGAAAAGAATGAAGGCGGTGCAGCATGAAGGCACTAATCACCAGGTCGCTATCGCGGCCTTTTTTATTGCTGGCGTTCACCTTCAACCGAATTAACAGACAGTTCGCGGAGTGACTATGGAAGATTTTAAAGGCACTAAAGGTAATTGGTCATACAGCAAAGAGACCGGAACAATTCGCGGCGACGGCGGCCTTATCGCCGAGTTACTGATTAATGGCTCCGAAGATGATAACGGCGCGCTCATGGCCGCCGCACCAGATTTACTGGAAGCGTTACAGCTAACCGAGAAAGCAATGGCAGAAGGCCGAAACGTTACATACCCGGAATGGTACGGCGTAATCAACAAAGCCCGCGCGGCCATCCACAAAGCCCTCGGTAAGGAGTGACCATGGCCGATATCATCGATACCGCAGCAGAGATTGAAGAGCTTCAGCGTAACGCTGCCCTTTCCGCTCATCGCCTAAACCGCAACGCCGTATCAGCTGAGCGTTGTGAAGAATGCGACGAACCAATTCCCGAGCCGCGCCGCGCTGCCGTTCCCGGCTGTCAGACGTGAGCCAGTTGCCAGGAAGAGATCGAGCTTAAGAATAAGCAGGGGGGGGCTGTAATGCAGCAGTCAATTTTAGACATGTGCTGCGGGTCGCGCATGTTCTGGTTTGACAAGCAGGACGAGCGCGCGGTGTTCAGCGATATCCGCGCCGAACAGCATGAACTTTGCGACGGTCGCCAGTTGGTCATTAGTCCGGACCTTATTGCCGATTTTCGCGCCCTCCCTTTTGCCGATAACACTTTCCCTGTCGTCGTGTTCGATCCTCCGCACCTCGAGCGTGTCGGTGATAATGCATGGATGGGGAAAAAGTACGGCCGGCTCAACAAAGAAACATGGCGCGACGATTTGCGTGCCGGATTCGCTGAAGCATTCAGGGTGTTGTGGCCACAAGGTGTGCTCATCTTCAAATGGAACGAAACGCAGATCCCGGTAAGCAATATCCTTGCGCTTACCGACGAGAGGCCGGTCATCTGGCAGCGCACCGGCAAGTCAGACAAAACCCACTGGGTGATCTTCGTCAAAGGTGGTACCAATGTTCAGGATAATCCAGCCTAACACCTGGTACGCCGATCCCCACGGCGCACCCTGCAAAATCCTCCGCGCCACCCACGAAGTCATCCACTACATCCGCAACGGTCGCACCTGCATCGCCAGCATGGGCCGCTTTCAATCAGAATTCGAACCGCTGACCAAAGCACAGGCCGAGCGGATCGCCGAAGAAATCGAAACAGCAGAACACCTGAAGAATCTGCGCGCCCAGCGCGCGGCGTAAGGAGATGCTATGCGCATTGAAGAGTTACCGAAGCTACCGAAGCTTTTCCGCGTTATCGAGGTTGATCTGGATGTGCTACGCAATGGCATTGGTTCAGGTTGGGGAGTGATTTTCGACCAGGACGCCATAGTTAAGCGAAAAGTCCGCCGAGTGAAGCATGACGGTGGCTGGAAATGGCAACTGGTTCGGGAATGGCACGATCAGGAGTTGTGGGATTACTGCTTCGAGCAGGACCGAGAATGCCTTGAGAACCTCAACTACGACCTTGGCTTATTGCGTTGACGCAACTGATAGCCAGTTATGAGCTGGCTATTGGGTGCGAAAGCACTGCTCCGTTATCCCTTTTCGCCCGGCCACTCGCCGGGTTCTTTTTTGCCTGGAGACACCAATGAGCGACACCAGCCTGATTCCCGAAAAAGAAGTGATGAACAAGCTTGGGGTTTCATCACGCCAGACAATCTGGAACTACACCAACCGGCACGGGTTTCCCAAGCCAGTCAGGACCCACCCGAAAGCGTACCTGCGGGAAGCTGTTGATGGATGGATCCTCAATGGCGGCGTTAACCAGAAATGTTCCTGATGTGCCAGAACAGCTTATCAGCGTGAAGCTCATACGCTTTGCGCTGAGCCTCAATCCAATCGTGTTTGTTGTACACGGCCATTACCCCGCCAAGTTCATGCCCGAGCATCCTCTCAGTAACATGGGGCTCAACATCCATTTCAGACAGCCTTGTTACCAGCGTCCTCCTGAAGTCGTGGGTTCGCCAGTATCCAAGGTCCATCCCTCCCCTTATTCGATTTACGAACCGGTTGGCGGCCGCAATGCTGATCGGTTCGTTTATGTCCTCCCCGGGGAAAAGCACATCATTGTAAGTTGTCATGGCCTTTTCGAGGAAAGGCATAATCTGTTCGAAGATGGGGCGGCGGATGACGTTGCCCATCTTGCTGTGCTCTTTCGGAACGGTCCAGACATTGTCCAGCAGGTCAAATTCTGCCTTGGTTGCCAGCCTGAGCTCTGAGAGCCTCGCCCCCCACAGCATCAGCATCTGGTGAAGAAGCTTGTTTGAGGTAGACGCCCGGCTTCTTTCAATAGCCATCCAAATCTGAGCCAGCTCGTTATAAGACAGAACACGGTCGCCCACAGCAGAACGGGAGCCAAAGTCTCTTGGCTGGATGCTCATAATTGCGCAACTATCTATCACCTGACGCCGCATGCACCAGCTTATCGCCGATCTAAGCTGGCTGAGCACCTGGCGCGCGCGGCGTGGATTATCCCTTTCCTCTTCGGTGAGGAGATCAACCCACTGCTTAACGGTGATTGAGGATGCAGGTCTGTTTTGGAATGCGCCATGCATCCGCTTCATAACCGTTGAGCGGTATAGTGCCTGGGTCTTTTCCCTGAGTGTTGTAGAGACGTAATTATCGAACCAGTAATCGAGGCACTGAGCGACCGTAAGAGCACTTTGCGTCTTCTCCTCAAAGTAGGAGCGAGGATCTGTACCTGAGAAATAAAGGTTCCGTAAATCAGACGTGATCTGCCTGGCATCCTTTAATGACACTGACGGGTAGCGGCCAATGCCAAGACGATGAGGTTTACTATTCCAGCGATACCGGTACTGGAACTGGATGACCCCCTTTGGAGAAATGCGCACGCTGAGGCCATCAGCATCAGCCACTTCTTGTGGGCCCGAATATGGTTTACCATGAATGGTACGCAGTTTTGTGTCGCTGATAGCCATAAATAATATTTGGTACGCTCAGAAATAGTGGTTTGGTACACTTCTGGTACGCAATATCACATGGACATCAAGACACAGTAAACAACTATATTTAACGTTCGTGGACAAACTCAGGTGAGAAAAGGGTTGTTTTTCGAGTGATAACAGGCAGTTAATTAACTATTGTGGACAATCTTAAACAATGGCAGACACAGATAAACAACCTACCTTCCTCTTTCACGACTATGAAACCTTTGGTACGCACCCGGCGCTGGACCGACCGGCGCAGTTTGCCGCCATCCGTACCGATGACGACTTCAATATTATCGGCGAGCCTGAGGTCTTTTACTGCAAACCGGCTGATGACTACCTGCCGCAGCCTGGAGCGGTTATGGTTACCGGGATTACCCCGCAGGAAGCGCGGGAAAAAGGCGTTAACGAGGCAGAATTCGCCCGACGCATCCACGATCTGTTTACCGTCCCCAATACCTGCGTGGTCGGTTACAACAATATCCGCTTCGATGATGAAGTGACGCGCAATATTTTCTATCGCAACTTCTACGACCCGTATGCCTGGAGCTGGCAGAACCGTAATTCTCGCTGGGATTTACTCGACATCATGCGCGCCTGCTACGCGTTACGTCCGGAAGGTATTAACTGGCCGGAGAATGATGAAGGACTGACGAGCTTCAGGCTGGAACATCTGACGCGCGCCAATGGCATTGAGCACAGTAATGCCCACGATGCGATGGCAGACGTGTATGCCACCATTGCCATGGCGAAGCTGGTGAAAACCGCTCAGCCAAGGCTGTTTGAGTATCTGCTGAGCCACCGCAGCAAACAGAAATTGACCACGCTGATTGATGTACCGCAGATGAAACCGCTGGTGCATATCTCCGGTATGTTCGGTGCCTGGCGCGGCAACACCAGTTGGGTTGCGCCACTGGCCTGGCATCCGGACAACCGTAATGCGGTCATTATGGTGGACTTAGCTGGCGATATCTCGCCGCTGCTGGAGCTCGACAGTGATACTCTGCGTGAACGGCTTTACACCCCGAAAAATGAACTCGGCGATCTGCCTGCGGTGCCGGTTAAACTGGTGCATATCAATAAATGTCCGGTACTGGCGCAGGCTAATACCCTGCGCCCGGAAGATGCTGACAGACTGGGCATTAACCGACAACACTGCCTGGATAACCTGAAAGTGCTGCGCGAAAACCCGCAGGTGCGTGAGAAAGTGGTCGCCATTTTTGCAGAAGCAGAACCGTTCGTTCCGTCTGAAAACGTGGATGCCCAGCTATACAACGGTTTCTTCGGCGATGCCGACCGCGCGGCGATGAATATCGTCCTGCAAACCGATCCGCGTAACCTGCCGGCGCTGGATATCACTTTTGCTGACAAGCGCATTGAAAAGTTGATGTTTAATTACCGTGCGCGTAACTACCCGGGAACCCTCGATGAAGCGGAACAGGAACGCTGGTTGCAACATCGTCGTAATGTCTTTACGCCGGAGTTCCTGCATAGCTATGCTCAGGAGCTGGAGATGCTTTATGCGCAGTATGAAGGGAATGCTGAAAAACAGGCACTGTTGAAATCCCTGTTCCAGTACGCACAAGAGATAGTCTGAATTAGAGATATAAAAAAACCGGAGGCGATGGTCTCCGGTTTTTTTTTAATGCGTTAAAACTCAGGCAACGTCTTCGTACTGAGGAACCGGGTTGCGGAAGCTTTTTGTTACGCAGGCCAGGTAAATCAGACCGATAGCACCCCAGATCAGACCCAGAACCATAGAGCTCTCTTCCAGGTTAATCCACAGTGCGCCAACAGTCAGCGCGCCACACACTGGCAGCACCAGATAGTTGAAGTGGTCTTTCAGCGTTTTGTTGCGCTTCTCACGGATCCAGAACTGCGAGATCACAGAGAGGTTAACGAAGGTGAACGCCACCAGCGCACCGAAGTTAATCAGCGCAGTTGCTGTCACCAGGTCAAATTTAATCGCCAGCAGAGCAATTGCACCTACCAGCAGCACGTTCCATGCAGGAGTACGCCATTTCGGATGAACATAACCGAAGAAGCGAGTCGGGAACACACCGTCACGGCCCATCACGTACATCAGACGAGAAACGCCTGCGTGCGCCGCCATACCGGATGCCAGTACGGTTACGCTTGAGAAGATCAACACGCCCCACTGGAAGGTTTTACCTGCCACGTACAGCATGATTTCAGGCTGTGACGCATCCGGATCTTTAAAGCGAGAGATATCCGGGAAGTACAGCTGCAGGAAGTAAGAGGCACCGATGAAGATCATACCGCCAATCAGCGCGGTCAGGAAAATCGCTTTCGGGATCACGCGCTCAGCGTCTTTGGTCTCTTCTGACAGAGAAGAGATACCGTCAAAGCCGAGGAACGAGAAGCACAGAATCGTCGCACCGGTGATCATCGGCACTACATGCGCACCTTCAGACCAGAATGGACGCGTGCTGGTCAGTGTACCTGCACCTTCACCGTGAGAAACACCGTAGATGATCAGGCCAACGATTACCGCAACAATACCCATCTGCAGAATAACAATCAGGGTGTTGAAGTTCGCCACGGTCTTGATGCTGCGCAGGTTAGAGATGGTCATAAAGGCCACCAGCGCCACAACGAAGATCCACGACGGTACGGAAGGTACCAGCGCTTCAAAGTAAATTTTTGCCAGCAGAATGTTGATCATCGGCATGAACAGGTAGTCCAGCAGTGATGACCAGCCCACCATAAAGCCTACCGCCGGGCTAATGGATTTCTGAGCATAGGTGTACGCAGAGCCTGCGGACGGGAAACGGCGAACCAGTTTACCGTAGCTCAGCGCAGTAAAGAGAATAGCGACCAGCGCAAAGGCGTACGCCGTTGCAACGTGACCGTCAGTAAGGCCTGATACGATACCGAATGTATCGAACAGCGTCATTGGTTGCATATAGGCCAGGCCCATCATAACAACCGGAATCAACGTAAGTGTTTTACGTAATTCCACGCGAGAGGTGTTTGGAGTTGCGTTATGCGACATAGTTATTCTCCTTTACGGTGATAACCGCCACGTAAGCGAAAAATTGCCCCATTTCTTTATTCCTCAGCGACAACAACTGTCGGATTTTAGTAAATATCTATCCGGTACGAAGCCCGGCCTCTTGGTTTTTAGTTTCGTTTCGTACATGCAAAAAAAAATAACCGACGCCTTTTATATCGTCGATTATTCATTTGGTTGCAGCGGCCGCATTTTGCCCCACATCGGATACAAAAGGCAATACTTTGCAATGCCCTGGGTGATTTTCTTTTTGCTAACTGGCTGATTTCTCGACGCTGGCCTGAGAGTAAACGGCAGCGATAGCACTATTTGCTAAAATTTCGTCTCGCCACCAGCTGCTTGCCAGTCCAGAGGTTTGTTCATTCCAGCCCACCCACGCTGATTCATTACTGCTTTGAGCAAGCACCTGTTTTTCAACCAGCGCCCCGCTATCAATAAACCGCTGCGCAAGATAACGAGGCAAATAGCCGCAACCCAGACCACTGATTTGCAATTCCAGCTTGGTTTTAAAATCAAAAACGGTAATGGCTTCCTGCTCATCAAGTAATTGCGAGGAAACCGCACACTCTGGCCGTGAACTGTCCCCCACCACAATCGCACGGTAGCCTTTAATAATCCGGCGATTAATAGGCTCCGGCTCCTGAGCAAGCGGATGATGCGGCGCAACGGCAAAAACCTGCTCCAGCACGCCCAGACGGGCAAAACCAAAATCACTCAACTGGGGAGGTTCATGGAGTGCACCGACGAAAATATCCGCCCTTCCCTGGATTAACGCATCCCAGGAACCGCCCAGCACACCGTTTATAAAGATAAGCCGGGTCACGCTGTGGTGTTGATAAAATGCCTCAATCAGCGGCGTCAGAAGCGAAAACGGAAAGGTATCATCGACTCCTATAACCAGCTCATTTTCCCATCCCTGATGAAGCTTGACGGCCTGCTTTTCCAGTTCGCGAACGGTATGGAGGACTTCACGTCCTTTTTCCAGCAGCATCTGCCCGGTACGGGTAAAACGCGCGCGGTGCCCGGAGCGATCGAGGATCTGAATATTGAGATCGCTTTCCAGTTTTTGAACGGTGTAGCTCAGCGCCGAAGGGGTTTTGTAGAGCTTTGCTGAGGCGGCTGCAAAGCTCCCTTCTTTTTCCAGTGCATCCAGAATAATAAGAACATCAAGCAGCGGTTTCATGCTCGCCCCCTTCTGGTGTGCGATCGTCTCCGCTGCGAGACTTATTCCATGGGCATCACCAGCGGATCGGGATACTGATACTCAAATCCCAGCTCATGGCAAATGCGATTGCCATCAACAATTTTGCCTTTGCTTTCATCCTTTGTCTCACCAAAAATCGGCGGAGCCAGGCCCAACTGACGTGCCATTAGCGGGTAAAACGTACTACGCGTCGGATGAGAAGGCGCACATATATTATAGATGTGTCCACCTTTTGGAGCCTGTAAGAGTAGCTCAATTGCGCCAATAACATCGTCAAGATGCACAAGATTGACAACATGTTGCCCGTCTGGCGCTGACTTCCCGGCAAAAAAACGTCCCGGATGACGCCCTGGCCCCACCAGACCCGCCAGACGGACGATATCAACCTGCGTGCCGGGTAGATTATGCAGCCAGTCTTCCAGCTCTTTCAGTACCTGGCCGCTCACGGTAACAGGATTGCGCCCGGAGCTCTCTTTCACCACACCTTCGACATCGCCATAGACTGACGTCGAGCTGGTAAAAATAATGCGCGGAACATGGTGTGCCAGCGCGCTGTCGACAATCTCCTGCATCGCCTGCAGATAAAACGACTCGCCCGGACCACTGCGCCGCGCGGGTAGCGTAATTACCAGCGCATCGACGTTCATCAACGTGTCCAGATCGTCAGCATCACACACCAGCTCGGGTTCCAGACGCAGTTCGACACCATCAATACCGCACATACGCGCTGCTTCTACCCCATCCGCCGTGGTTTTGCTCCCGGTCACTTGCCAGCCTTTCGCGGCTAATGACATCGCCAGCGGCATTCCCAGCCATCCTAAACCGACAATCGCGACCTTTTTCATGCGAATTCTCCTGACTCGTACTCGTCTTTCATAAGGCTACGCCAGCCCGGCAGAACACACAATTCATAGCATCAATATGAAATGAATTAATGATCAAAAAAAGCCCTTGCAATATGTTGCACAACTGGTTTAGGTTAAAAGACATCAAATGAATAAGCATTCATCGAGAATTTATATGACACGCGTTCAATTTAAACACCACCATCATCACCATCATCCTGACTAGTCTTTCAGGCGATGTGTGCTGGAAGACGTTTGGATCTTCCAGTGGTGCATGAACGCATGAAAAAGCCCCCGGAAGATCTTCTTCCGGGGGCTTTTTTTTGGACCAAATTCAGACAGGTTAAAACAGGTTAACGAGGAATAAAGAATGTTAGATAACTCACGTTTACGCATAGCTATTCAAAAATCAGGTCGTTTGAGTGACGATTCACGCGAACTGCTGGCCCGCTGCGGGATCAAAATTAACCTGCACACCCAGCGCCTGATTGCTCTGGCTGAAAACATGCCCATCGACATTCTGCGCGTGCGTGATGACGATATCCCAGGCCTGGTGATGGATGGCGTCGTTGACCTTGGCATCATCGGTGAAAACGTGCTGGAAGAAGAACTCCTGACCCGCCGTGCACAGGGCGAAGACCCGCGTTACTTCACCCTGCGTCGCCTGGATTTCGGCGGCTGCCGCCTGTCGCTGGCAACGCCGGTCGATGAAGCCTGGGATGGCCCGGCTGCACTGAACGGCAAACGTATCGCCACCTCCTACCCTCACCTGTTAAAGCGTTACCTGGACCAGAAAGGCGTGCAGTTTAAATCCTGTCTGCTGAACGGCTCTGTTGAAGTCGCCCCGCGTGCAGGTCTGGCGGACGCCATCTGTGACCTCGTCTCAACTGGCGCGACGCTGGAAGCGAACGGCCTGCGCGAAGTGGAAGTTATCTATCGCTCAAAAGCCTGTCTGATTCAGCGTGACGGCGACATGGCCGATGCCAAGCAGCAGTTGATCGACAAGCTCCTGACCCGTATTCAGGGCGTGATCCAGGCGCGTGAATCCAAATACATCATGATGCACGCGCCAACCGAGCGTCTGGATGAAGTGATTGCTCTGTTACCAGGCGCCGAGCGCCCAACTATTCTGCCACTGGCGGGCGATCAGCAGCGCGTGGCGATGCATATGGTCAGTAGCGAAACCCTGTTCTGGGAAACCATGGAAAAACTGAAGGCGCTGGGGGCAAGCTCTATCCTGGTGCTGCCAATTGAGAAGATGATGGAGTAACGGCCATGGGTTTTAACACAATCATCGACTGGAATAATTGTAGCGACGCGCAACAGCGCGAGCTGCTGATGCGCCCGGCGATTTCCGCCTCAGAAAGTATCTCTCGTACCGTGGCAGAGATCCTCAATAACGTCAAAGCTCGTGGCGATGACGCGCTGCGTGAATACAGTGCCAAATTCGACAAGACTGAAGTGGATGCGCTGAAGGTTACCGAACAGGAAATTATTGATGCCAGTAATCGTCTGGGTGATGACATCAAGCAGGCGATGGCCGTCGCGGTGAAAAACATCGAGACCTTCCACACCGCGCAAAAGCTGCAAATTGTGGATGTTGAAACCCTGCCTGGCGTGCGTTGCCAGCAGGTGACCCGCCCGGTAGCGTCCGTTGGGCTGTATATCCCTGGCGGTTCGGCTCCACTGTTCTCCACCGTATTGATGCTGGCTACCCCGGCGCGTATCGCGGGTTGTCAGAAAGTGGTGCTCTGCTCTCCGCCACCGATTGCCGATGAGATCCTCTACGCAGCAAAGCTGTGCGGCGTACAGGCGGTCTATAAAGTGGGTGGCGCACAGGCGATTTCTGCCCTCGCGTTTGGCACCGAATCCATTCCAAAGGTCGACAAAATTTTTGGCCCGGGCAACGCCTTCGTCACCGAAGCCAAGCGCCAGGTCAGCCAGCGTCTGGACGGTGCGGCAATTGACATGCCTGCCGGTCCGTCTGAAGTGTTGGTCATTGCCGACAGCGGTGCCACGCCGGACTTCGTCGCGTCCGACCTGCTTTCTCAGGCGGAACACGGCCCTGACTCGCAGGTCATTCTGTTGACGCCGGATGCCGATATGGCAACGCGCGTCGGCGAAGCCGTCGAGCGCCAGCTTGCTGACCTGCCCCGCGCCGAAACGGCACGTCAGGCGTTAGCCGCCAGCCGTCTGATTGTGGCGCGCGATCTGGCGCAGTGCATTGCCATCTCTAACCAGTACGGCCCGGAGCACCTGATTATTCAGACCCGAAATGCACGCGACCTGGTCGACAGCATCACCAGCGCAGGTTCGGTTTTCCTGGGTGACTGGTCACCTGAATCCGCTGGCGATTACGCGTCCGGCACCAACCACGTTCTGCCGACGTATGGTTATACCTCAACCTGTTCAAGCCTCGGCCTGGCGGATTTCCAGAAACGCATGACCGTGCAGGAACTGTCCCGTGAAGGATTTGCCTCGCTGGCATCCACCATTGAAACGCTGGCAGCCGCGGAACGCCTGACCGCCCACAAAAATGCCGTTACGCTGCGCGTTGCAGCCCTGAAGGAGCAAGCATGAACATTGAAGAATTAGCCCGTGAAAATGTCCGTCAACTGACTCCGTATCAGTCTGCACGTCGTTTAGGTGGTAAAGGTGATGTCTGGCTGAACGCTAACGAATTCCCGACAGCGGTCCAGTTTGAGCTGTCTCAGCAAACCCTGAACCGCTATCCGGAGTGTCAGCCAAAGGCCGTTATCGAAAACTACGCGCAGTATGCGGGAGTGAAGCCGGAGCAGGTGCTGGTCAGCCGTGGAGCAGACGAAGGTATTGAACTGCTGATCCGCGCCTTCTGCGAACCGGGCAAAGATGCGGTGATGTACTGCCAGCCTACCTACGGCATGTATAGCGTCAGCGCGGAAACCTTCGGAGTGGCGTGTCGCAACGTCCTCTCGCTGGAGAACTGGCAGCTGGACCTGCAGGGCATTGCCGATAATCTCGATGGTGTAAAGGTGGTGTTTGTCTGCAGCCCAAACAACCCGACCGGGCAGATTATCAACCCGCAGGATATCCGTACCCTGCTGGAGATGACGCGCGGCAAAGCCCTGGTGGTCGCTGACGAAGCCTACATCGAGTTCTGCCCGCAGGCGACGCTGACAGGCTGGCTGGAAGAATATCCGCACCTGGTCGTGCTGCGTACGTTGTCGAAAGCCTTCGCCCTCGCCGGTCTACGTTGTGGATTCACGCTGGCCAATAAAGAGGTCATCGACCTGCTGTTGAAAGTGATCGCCCCGTACCCGCTCTCCACGCCGGTTGCCGATATTGCAGCACAGGCGCTGACCCCACAGGGGATCAACGCGATGCGCGATCGTGTGGCGCAAATCCTGGAGGAACGTCAGTATCTGGTGACCGCCCTGAAGGATATCCCGTGCGTGGAGCAGGTGTTCGATTCGGAAACCAACTACATCCTGGTGCGTTTCACTGCATCCAGTGCCGTATTTAAATCTTTGTGGGATCAGGGCATTATCTTACGAGACCAGAATAAACAACCTTCCCTGAGCGGGTGCCTGCGCATTACCGTAGGCACCCGCGCAGAGAGCCAGCGCGTGATTGACGCCCTGAAAGCGGAGAAAGTATGACCCAGAAGATCCTTTTTATCGATCGTGACGGCACCCTTATTTCGGAGCCACCAGCCGATTTTCAGGTCGATCGTTTCGACAAGCTGGCTTTTGAACCGGACGTGATCCCCGTACTGCTTAAGCTGCAAAACGCCGGGTATAAGCTGGTGATGATCACTAATCAGGACGGTCTGGGTACCGACAGCTTCCCGCAGGCGGACTTTGACGGCCCGCATAATCTGATGATGCAGGTGCTGACCTCTCAGGGCGTGGTCTTTGATGAAGTGCTGATTTGCCCACACATGCCGGCCGATGAGTGCGACTGCCGTAAACCGAAAGTAAAACTGGTGGAGCGCTATCTGACGGAAGATGTGCTGGATAAAACCAACAGCTATGTCATCGGCGATCGCATCACCGATATTACGCTGGCGGAAAACATGGGTATTGCGGGGCTGCGCTACGATCGTAACGGTCTGAACTGGGCGAAAATTGGTGAGCAGCTAACCAAACGTGACCGCTATTCCCACGTTGAACGTAACACCAAAGAGACGCAGATTGACGTGAAGGTCTGGCTGGATCGCGAAGGTGGCAGCAAGATCCACACCGGTGTCGGTTTCTTCGACCATATGCTGGATCAGATTGCCACCCACGGCGGTTTCCGCATGGAAATTACCGTAAAAGGCGACCTTTACATTGACGATCACCACACCGTGGAAGATACCGGCCTGGCGCTGGGTGAAGCCCTGAAGCTGGCGCTCGGCGATAAACGCGGCATCAACCGTTTTGGCTTTGTCCTGCCGATGGACGAGTGCCTGGCGCGCTGCGCTATGGATATCTCCGGACGTCCGCACCTGGAATATAAAGCCGATTTCAACTACCAGCGCGTGGGCGATCTCAGCACTGAAATGGTTGAGCACTTCTTCCGTTCATTGTCCTACACCATGGGCCTGACGTTGCACCTTAAGACCAAGGGCAAAAACGACCACCACCGCGTGGAGAGTCTGTTCAAAGCTTTTGGCCGTACCCTTCGCCAGGCGATCCGCGTGGAAGGTGACGCCCTGCCTTCATCGAAAGGAGTGCTGTAATGAATGTGGTGATTCTGGATACCGGATGCGCCAACCTGAACTCCGTAAAATCGGCGATTGCGCGCCACGGCTATGAGCCGGTGGTGAGCCGTGACCCGGACGTGGTGCTGCGCGCCGACAAACTCTTTTTACCGGGCGTGGGAACCGCGCAGGCCGCGATGGATCAGATTCGCGAACGCGAGTTGGTCGACCTGATCAAAGCCTGTACCCAGCCGGTGCTGGGCATTTGCCTGGGTATGCAGATCCTGGGCCGCCGCAGTGAAGAGAGCAACGGCGTCGACCTGCTGGGCATTATTGAAGAAGACGTGCCGAAAATGACCGACCACGGCCTGCCTCTGCCGCATATGGGCTGGAACCGCGTGTACGCCAAAGCGGGCGACAGGCTGTTTCGCGGCATTGAAGACGGCGCATATTTTTACTTCGTGCACAGCTACGCCATGCCGGTAAATCCGTACACCATCGCTCAGTGCAATTATGGTGAAGCGTTTACCGCAGCGGTGCAGAAAGATAACTTCTTCGGCGTGCAGTTTCACCCGGAACGCTCTGGCGCCGCAGGCGCGCAGCTGCTGAAAAACTTCCTGGAGATGTGATGATTATTCCCGCTTTAGATTTAATTGACGGCACGGTTGTTCGTCTTCATCAGGGCGATTACGGGCAGCAGCGTGACTACGGGGACGACCCGCTGCCACGTCTGCAGGATTACGCGGCGCAGGGTGCAGAAGTGCTGCACCTGGTGGATCTCACGGGCGCGAAAGACCCGGCGAAACGCCAGATCCCGCTACTCAAAAAGCTGGTCGCTGGCGTGAATGTCCCCGTCCAGGTAGGTGGTGGCGTGCGCACTGAAGAGGACGTTGCGGCTCTGCTTGAAGCAGGTGTGGCGCGCGTTGTCGTTGGCTCTACCGCCGTAAAAGACCCCGAAATGGTCAAAGGCTGGTTCCGCCGTTTCGGCGCGGATGCGCTGGTACTGGCGCTGGACGTGCGTATTGATGAACAGGGTAATAAACAGGTTGCGGTCAGCGGCTGGCAGGAAAACTCCGGCGTGACGCTGGAAGAGCTGGTTGTTATTTATCAACCCGTTGGCCTGAAGCACGTGCTGTGCACCGATATCTCTCGCGATGGCACGCTGGCCGGCTCTAACGTCTCGCTGTATGACGAGGTCTGTGCACGTTTTCCGCAGGTGGCTTTCCAGTCTTCGGGTGGAATTGGCGATCTGAAAGATATCGCCGCACTGCGCGGAACGGGCGTGCAGGGCGTGATCGTTGGACGCGCCCTGCTGGAAGGAAAATTTACTGTGACGGAGGCGATTCAATGCTGGCAAAACGGATAATCCCTTGCCTGGACGTACGCGACGGCCAGGTGGTGAAAGGCGTGCAGTTCCGCAACCACGAGATCATTGGCGATATCGTCCCGCTGGCAAAACGCTATGCTGATGAAGGGGCTGACGAGCTGGTGTTTTACGATATCACCGCCTCCAGCGATGGCCGAGTGGTCGATAAAAGCTGGGTAGCGCGCGTAGCAGAAGTGATTGATATTCCATTCTGCGTAGCGGGTGGGATTAAATCAGCTGAAGACGCGGCCAAAATTCTCTCGTTTGGTGCCGACAAGATTTCCATCAACTCCCCTGCCCTGGCAGACCCGGAGCTGATTACTCGCCTGGCCGATCGCTTTGGCGTGCAGTGCATTGTCGTTGGGATCGACACCTGGTATGACGACGCAACGGGCAAATATCACGTTAATCAGTATACCGGCGATGAAAGTCGAACCCGTGTGACCCAATGGGAAACCCTCGACTGGGTGCAGGAAGTGCAGAAGCGTGGCGCGGGCGAGATTGTCCTCAACATGATGAACCAGGACGGCGTGCGTAACGGCTATGACCTCGAACAGCTGAAAAAAGTGCGTGCGGTTTGCCACGTCCCGCTGATCGCCTCCGGCGGCGCGGGCACCATGGAACACTTCCTGGAAGCCTTCCGCGACGCGAACGTCGACGGCGCGCTGGCCGCGTCCGTGTTCCACAAACAGATTATTAATATTGGTGAGTTAAAAACGTTCCTGGCCGGCCAGGGCGTGGAGATCAGGGTATGTTAACAGAGCAACAACAGGCACAGCTGGACTGGGAAAAAACGGGCGGACTACTGCCCGTGGTGGTTCAGCATGCCGTTTCGGGCGAAGTACTTATGCTGGGGTATATGAACCAGGACGCGCTGGCTAAAACGCTCGACAGCGGCAAAGTCACGTTTTTCTCGCGCACCAAACAGCGTCTGTGGACCAAAGGGGAAACCTCAGGTCATTTCCTGAACGTGGTCAGCATTACGCCCGACTGCGATAACGATACCCTGCTGGTACTGGCAAACCCAATCGGACCAACCTGCCATAAGGGCACCAGCAGCTGCTTCGGTGAGGCGAGCCACCAGTGGCTGTTCCTGTATCAACTGGAGCAGCTGCTGGCTGAACGTAAAACAGCGGATCCTGAGAGCTCCTATACCGCGAAGCTGTACGCAAGCGGGACTAAGCGTATCGCACAAAAAGTCGGTGAAGAAGGCGTTGAAACGGCTCTGGCCGCGACCGTGCATGACCGTGAGGAACTGACCAATGAAGCGTCTGATTTGATGTATCACCTGCTGGTGCTGCTGCAGGATCAGGAGCTGGACTTGACGGCGGTGATTGAGAATCTTCGTAAGCGGCACAAATAAAAAAACCGGGGAATTTCCCCGGTTTTTTTATCAATGCATCAGGCTTTTGGTTTGTAATTGCGCAATGCGTTGCGCCCCAGCACGACTCCGGAACCAATCATTCCACCCAGCAGCACGGCAAGAACCAGAATCACGGTTTTTTTCGGGCTGTCACGGCGAACAGGAAGGTCAGGCTTCATGACATAACGGTAGACGTGGATAGTGTCCGGGTTTACGTTCAGCTTCTCGATATCCAGCAAGTTTCGCTTGGTCAGATAGTAAGCTGCTGAGAATACCAACGGGCGAGAAGCTTCGTTATCAATCATCGATTTCAGCCCCTCGCTTCCCAAGAGAAACATCGTTTCCTGCGTCACGTCCTGGGTTTGCTGAATCTGCGGCGAGGTGATTTTTGCTGCTTCAGCATTCTTCAGCGCCTCAGTAATCTGTTTGATGCGCAGATCTTTCTGCTCCTGAGCGACTTTTTCCTGGTTTTCCAGAGAATCGTTCAGGGTTTTAATCTGCTCTTTGATATTGTCCTTGAGGTCAACGGCGAGCTCTTTTGCCGTTTGCTCATCAACCTGCTGTATGTACTGAGCCAGTTGTTTTTGAGCAGCTTCAGCGGATGTACTGGTATAGGAAACACTTAACGGGAGTGGCTGTCCAGTCACAGTCGGTGTTATCGTCAGTTTTTCAGGTTCCTCCTGGTTCTCAAGCGCCTGAGATAATGCCGAGAATGAGGAGCTAAAGCGACCGATAGCGCGCGTTTGGTTGTCCAGCATCGAGGGAGCTGCACTACCATAGAGAATGTTCAATGCGTTTGAGTAGGTCGCTATCTGAGCCGCATCAGGTTGCGCAATAATCGCACTTGAAGTCCACTTTTCCTTCGCGACGAAGAGATATCCAATAGCCAGGGCGATAAAAACAATAACAAATATTGCTATCGTCGACTTGCCACGCCACAGTTGAAGCACTAAATCAAGTAAATCAATTTGCTCAGGGTCATTGCTTTGGCTGACCTGGCGATTGTCGTTTTGCGTCATACAATCCCTAACAGATTAAAAAGGGCAAACATAATTATGTTTGCATAGTGTATCTATTGCTGGGGATTTTTCTATAAGAATCCGATGAGTGATATCAGAAAGATGAGTTATGTAACTTACACCCTTCGCGCTATCATAGACGTCATGTGATGCGCTATGGCATCTGTAAGAATATGGGTTTATGAGGGAAGCTATGAAATTTTTGGTAACGGGTGCAGCGGGTTTTATCGGTGCTAATGTCAGTAAACGCCTCCTCGAGGCCGGTTATCAGGTTGTCGGTATTGATAATCTGAATGATTACTATGATGTCAACCTGAAGCTGGCGCGCCTGGAACTGTTAAAATCTGAGAGCTTCAGCTTTCACAAGCTGGAGTTGGCCGACCGGGAAGGCATGGCAGCGCTTTTCGCCAGCGAGAAGTTTGATCGCGTGATTCATCTGGCCGCACAGGCAGGCGTACGCTACTCCCTGGAAAACCCACATGTGTATGCGGATGCTAATCTTATTGGTCATCTCAACGTGCTGGAAGGCTGCCGCCATAACAAGGTTCAGCATCTGCTTTATGCCTCCTCCAGTTCTGTATATGGACTGAACCGTAAGATGCCATTCTCCACTGAGGATTCAGTGGATCACCCAGTTTCACTTTATGCCGCGACCAAAAAAGCCAATGAATTGATGTCGCATACCTATTCGCATCTCTACAACCTGCCAACAACTGGACTGCGTTTCTTTACCGTGTATGGTCCGTGGGGGCGCCCGGACATGGCGCTGTTTAAGTTTACGAAGGCGATGATTGAAGGCAAAAGTATTGATGTCTATAACTACGGAAAGATGAAGCGTGACTTCACTTACATCGATGATATCTCTGAAGCCATTCTTCGCCTGCAGGACGTTATTCCTCAGCCGGACACAAACTGGACCGTTGAGACAGGCTCTCCGGCATCCAGTTCAGCACCATACCGTGTTTATAACATCGGTAACAGCGCGCCTGTTGAACTGATGGACTACATCACCGCTCTGGAAGAAGCACTCGGAAAGAAAGCAGAGAAAAACATGATGCCGCTGCAGCCGGGAGATGTACTGGAAACCAGTGCCGATACCCAGCCACTTTATGACGCGATAGGATTTAAACCGCAAACCTCCGTTAAAGATGGGGTGAAGAACTTCGTCGACTGGTACCGCGATTTCTACAAAGTCTGAAAATAAAAAAACCCGGCAAATCAGCCGGGTTTTTTACGAAATAAAACAGAGAATCAGTCGCTACCGAACAAATCGCGGGTATACACTTTATCCGCCACGTCAGCCAGTTCTTCCGCCATGCGGTTAGAGATGATGACATCCGCTTCTTTCTTGAAGGCATCCAGATCGCGAATCACGCGGGAATTGAAGAACTGATCTTCCTGCATGGCCGGTTCATAAATAACAACCTCAACCCCTTTCGCCTTGATGCGCTTCATGATCCCCTGGATTGAAGAGGCGCGGAAGTTATCGGAGCCACTCTTCATGATCAAACGGTATACACCGACGACTTTCGGCTGGCGCGCCAGAATGGAATCAGAGATGAAATCTTTACGGGTACGGTTAGCATCAACAATCGCCGAAATCAGGTTGTTTGGTACCGCCTGATAGTTTGCCAGCAGCTGTTTGGTGTCTTTAGGCAGACAGTAACCGCCGTAGCCAAATGACGGGTTGTTGTAGTGGTTGCCGATGCGCGGGTCAAGACATACCCCTTCAATAATCTGACGGGTATTCAGTCCAAGACTCTCTGCATAGCTGTCGAGTTCATTGAAATAAGCCACTCGCATTGCCAGATAAGTGTTCGCGAAGAGTTTAATCGCCTCAGCTTCGGTGGAATCAGTAAACAGCACCTGAATATCTTTCTTCAGTGCCCCTTCCTGCAGCAGTGCAGCAAAACGTTCAGCGCGCTCAGAACGTTCGCCAATGACGATACGCGAAGGATGGAGGTTATCGTAAAGCGCTCTGCCCTCACGCAGAAATTCCGGCGAGAAGAAGATATTATCAATACCAAACTTCTCTTTGATGGATTTGGTGAAGCCGACAGGGATAGTTGACTTGATAACCATCACCGCACGGGGGTTGATCGCGATAACATCTTTGATCACTGCCTCTACGGTTGAGGTGTTGAAGTAGTTAGTTTTTGGATCGTAGTCAGTAGGCGTCGCAATGATGACGTAATCCGCATCGCGGTATGCATCTTCTTTATCTGTCGTGGCGCGGAAATTCAGCGGTTTATGGCTGAGATAGTCCTGGATCTCTTTGTCGACAATCGGCGATTGCTTCTGATTGAGCATATCCACTTTGGCCTGCACGATATCCAGCGCAACCACTTCATGATTCTGAGCAATCAAAATGCCGTTAGAAAGACCGACATAGCCTGTTCCGGAGATTGTTATTTTCATTCGCTAATGACTTCTGTGAGTTAACTGTACTGATGGCCGCCAGACCATCGCGATAAACATAACTGTTGGGCTTTGTACCTCCTGGCAAACAGCACTGTCAAGGCAAACCAGGAGTAATCGCGACGAGTGGGATGAGATTCAGACTACTTCGAGTAACACGCGGCATTTTTTGCATAAAAAACCCGGAGACAGGCCCCGGGTTGAAATTACAGTGAGTTAGCTAACTCATTCCATCCATTCGGTATGGAACACACCTTCTTTATCGGTGCGTTTATAAGTATGCGCACCGAAGTAGTCGCGCTGTGCCTGAATCAGGTTAGCAGGCAGAACCGCAGCACGGTAGCTGTCGTAGTAGGCTACTGCAGCAGAGAAGGTCGGAACCGGGATACCGTTCTGGACAGCGTAGGCAACCACGTCACGCAGCGCCTGCTGGTATTCGTCTGCAATTTTCTTGAAGTACGGTGCCAGCAGCAGGTTAGCAATACCGGCGTTTTCTGCATACGCATCGGTGATTTTCTGCAGGAACTGCGCACGAATGATGCAACCCGCGCGGAAGATCTTCGCGATTTCACCGTAGTTCAGATCCCAGTTGTTCTCGTCTGACGCAGCACGTAGCTGAGAGAATCCCTGCGCGTAAGAAACGATTTTACCCAGGTACAGTGCGCGACGCACTTTCTCAACAAATTCAGCTTTATCCCCAGCAGGTTTGGCCTGAGGGCCAGACAGCACTTTGGATGCCGCAACGCGCTGCTCTTTCAGAGAAGAGATGTAACGCGCGAAGACAGATTCGGTGATCAGAGACAGTGGCTCGCCCAAGTCCAGAGAGCTCTGGCTGGTCCATTTGCCGGTGCCTTTGTTCGCAGCTTCATCCAGAATCACATCAACCAGGTATTTACCCTCTTCATCTTTTTTAGTGAAGATATCTTTGGTGATGTCGATCAGATAGCTGTTCAGCTCGCCTTTGTTCCACTCGGTGAAGGTTTCCGCGAGTTCTTCATTGGAGAGATTCAGACCACCTTTCAGCAGGGAATACGCTTCAGCAATCAGCTGCATATCGCCGTATTCGATGCCGTTGTGCACCATTTTCACATAGTGACCTGCACCGTCCGCACCGATATAGGTTACGCAAGGCTCACCATCTTCAGCCACGGCTGCGATTTTGGTCAGGATAGGTGCAACCAGTTCGTATGCATCTTTCTGGCCGCCAGGCATGATAGATGGGCCTTTCAAAGCGCCCTCTTCACCACCGGAAACACCGGTACCGATGAAGTTGAAGCCTTCAGCAGACAGCTCACGGTTACGACGGATGGTGTCCTGGAAGAAGGTATTACCGCCATCAATGATGATGTCGCCTTTTTCGAGGTAAGGTTTCAGGGAGTCGATAGCTGCATCGGTACCTGCGCCCGCTTTTACCATTAACAGGATACGACGAGGCGTTTCCAGAGACTCAACAAACTCTTTCACCGTATAGAAAGGAACCAGTTTCTTGCCAGGGTTCTCGGCAATGACTTCTTCGGTCTTATCACGGGAGCGGTTGAAAACGGAGACGGTATAACCACGGCTTTCGATGTTGAGCGCCAGGTTGCGCCCCATGACTGCCATACCGACGACGCCGATCTGTTGCTTGGACATTACATACTCCTGTCAGGTGTGGTCACCACGGCTTGTGCGCGGCTTTAATGTGCTGTTGATGTTAACTCAATATCGTTTAGCTTGGTAGCGGCGTCATTTGAGATAACTACAAAATACTGCTAAACAGCAAGTTTAGTTCATATACCCAGAGATATTCTACGGATAATAACTGAAATGTTTAATTGCGAGTCCTTGAAATATTATAAAGCATTGAGAGCATTGTTACAGGGAGTAAGCGAGGAATAGAACGTATCAAGAAAATGCAAAGCCCGGAAAAGAAAGAATGCAATCCAAGATTTTTCTTAAGTATAAAAAGCTCCCACTCGCTTTTAATATATTTAACCCCCTTTCTTCTCCCTACCATCCCATTGCCAACACGAGCTTTAACGAGTGAGCAATCGATATTCCCAACTTTATATCCTTTAGCAATAACTCTGAGCCAAAGATTATAATCTTCCATAAGGAAATGATGTTGATAACCACCAAGTGATAAAATTTCTTTTTTTCTAAAAACCACAGTCATATGATTGAAAGGATTTTTTATTTTACAACACTCACGAATCTCAGCCTCTGACAAAGGAACTTTCCTGACTGATTTAACTTTATTCTCACATACTTCAAACTCATCAATTCCCGATCCTAGCAATATAAGGTCATTATCACTAAAAAAGAGAGGTATTTGTTTTTGAAAACGTTCAGGGAGGCAAATGTCATCTGAATCCATTCGGGCAACAATATCATATGAACAATGTGCAAGACCTTTGTTTAAAGCATTACCTAACCCGACGTTAACCGGTAACCTTACTATGTTGATATTCATTTTCTCAGACCATTTGAATACAACATTTTCTAATCCTGCATTAAGTGGACCATCAAAAACACAAACAATTTCTGTTGGAGACAATAATTGATTGGCAAGACTTGCAAAACATGTGTCAAGAAAGACTGGTTCTTCTTTATGGTATAAAGACATTAATACACTAAATGATTTTGAACTATCATTCATTAAGATTTACCTGCGCAGACAAGAACCTAAAGGTCATATAGTAAAATGCATAGATCGAAAACACATAAAATATATAACCACCAAAAATGTAGCAACAAGAAAGCCCAATAATAAGCAAAATGAAGTAATAGAGGTATCGACCGCTTTTTTTATTGGTGAGGAAAAAATCGTTAAAAAAATCAAAATCAAATCTTCTCTCGGTACATCTCTCAAGAGTATTAATCAGCGGGAATAATAAAATCATAAAAAGAAAGATAAAGACTTCACTCATTCCTGTAAATAACAATACTGGTGAGCAATATCTTAAAGTAACCAATATAAAATGCAATGGTATATTTAATCTACTTCTAACTGTGTTATATAATGCATATGTTGGAATTATTGCCCAACTGACCAGCAAAAAAATCCATGAACCATCATTGAAGGATAATGCAAAGGTTATTAATAACGCAACTAAAAAGCGGAAGCAATAAATATTTTTTTTATTATTTTCATAATATTGCAATTGCAGATAATCAAGCCTTAATGTTGGTGAAATCTCTTTTTTTATTGTTTCAGCATCATTGTATATATATCCAATCTCATACAAATTATAGACTAACAAGATAGCCAAGAGCGACTTAAATAAATTAATATATCTAAATTCTGGGTATACAAACAAAAAAGATAAAGAAACAGGGATTAAATAAATTATAATCCATGAAAAAAATCTTGTGATTGTTCGAAATCTAGTTTGCTTAGAATACCAGAATGGAAGATAAAAGATATTATAGCCTTTCACAATCACTCACTTTTAATTAAGTTAATAAGCCGATCATAGTTGATAAGTTTAATATTATTATCAATAAATGCCTTTTCATTCTTCAAGTTCGGAACACCAAAACCATAACTACATATTTTCAATATTTTAATATCTTGAATATTATCACTGATAAAACAGTAAGCATTATTGTTTTGCTCTACATCATCAAAAATTTTATTCTTATTAAAAAGGAGATCAAGGGTGATACGTCCTTGACAGTTTCCGTCTTTATATGCAAGTTTACTACTGTAGCAATTAATAGCATAATGCGATGCTACAACCTCAACAATGAAATCTAAGGAAGCAGAAATAATTGTTACCGGAATATGCTTACTTTTAGCACATTGCATAACATCAACAAGTTCCTTATTCTCTATAAAAATACCATTGGCTAGCATCCATTTCACATGTTCTCTAAGAAAATCAATGCTGTATCCATTTAAAAAACGGATCGCAATTCTTCGATTTAGATCTATTTTGGCTGAAAACAGCAATTTAAATATGACTCTCATTATAAATGAGGTGCTGAGTTTTCTGTAAAACCAATAGCGTTTATTTGGGTGATGGCTAAAGAAGGAATCCAGGAACATGAACGTTGTGTTGCCTTTGATTAAGGTATCACACAAATCAACGTAAACATGCTTAAACATTACTTTCTCCAATCAAAAAGTAGCCTGGCCAGGCCGATATATAAATATTTAGACTTAATACTTAATATAACTTTAGGTAGAAGTCTTAACGCATCTTTCTTGGAAGTCGAACCAAAATTAGAGAAATGTTCAAGGTGGATAAAATGAAGTGCTCTTTCATAAAAGGCTTCATCCTTATAATCCTTTAGAATTTTTATTTTCTCTAGCATCATCATTTTATAACGAGTATGAGTGTTATTATCATGAACTCGATACATTGTCAGGAGGTAAGGAATAGTAATAAACTTATAACCTGCATTGAGGAGTTTAAAATATAGCCAGATATCTTCAATCCTGATATCTTTTGGGAAGGTTATTGAGTTATGTTTAAAAACATCTACTCTATACAATTGTGTTGGAGAGTATAAACATATTCTATCTGTCAGTATATCGTTGAGTGTCCACCACTTAAAATCGACCATAGGTAGCAAACCACGTTTGTTGATTGAGCCATCACTATTGATTCTTATCATATTACCAAAGCAAGCAATGGCCTCAGGTTCTTTTCTTAATGCATTAACTTGTAATTCAATTCGATTCGATACCATAATGTCATCACTAGCAAAGAAACTTACAAACTCTCCACTAGCATGTTTTAAGCCTTCGTTAATCCCACCTGTAATCCCCGTATTACTTTCAAGAAAAATTGTTTTTACGTTACCGACGTTCTTGTATTCTTTTAATATCTCAGGTGTTGTATCCGAAGAGTTATTATCGACGATAATAAGCTCAATATCTTTATAAGTCTGACATAATATACTTTCGATTGCACTTTTTATAAACTGGTCATGATTATAAGATATTATAATGATAGAGACCCTATCACTCTGGTACTGCATGTTTTCTTCTCCCGTCGAGAATTGACAATAGCAAATAAATAATAAAAACTAAAATCAGCTGCGTATTAAACAGCATTGCATTAAAACTACTGAGAACGGTTGTTACGGACACAATGTAAAAACTATAAAAACTCATTGTTAATAAAGTTTTTTCTCTTGCTCTAAAATAGATGCATAACAAACTATTTACTATTCCACCGTACATACTTCCAAGAACAATTCCCATGTAACCGAAATTAGAGAAAGTCTCATGTGCAAAAAATCCATTTACATTCCAACCACCATTCGCCACCATACTTGGCAAATATTGGTTCATGAATATCTCTGATGCCCTGGCTGTTGGAGTGACATTAAGTATTTTGTTAAAAATAGTATCCATGCTGGATAACCCCAGCGAACTATGGGAAGAAAAATAATCTGCCGCATAAAACACCGCTGCCTCTTGAGCTATAAATAACCTCTCGATAAGAATATAAAGGAGGTAATCAGAATTATCAAATTGGAAAAGAACAATATACATTAGCAATATCAAGAAAAATATTAATACTGAGGAAAGTACATAAACCTTTTTACTAATTTTTCTTACCGATGAATATGAAACTAAAAGCCCCAAGAAATAAAAAACCAGAGGTGCTTTTTCCCCATTAATAGCCAATGTTAATATTGAAATGAAAGTGATAAAGACAAAAAGAAGAAAATGTTTTTTAAATCTTAGATATGCAATAAAACAATAATACGAAAGAATTATAGGTATAACACCTGCTAGTGTTTTGAAATATCCAATTCCAGAATAATTTTTTGTCACTTCCAGCCTTCGTATAGCAATTTGATCCGCAGAAGCCCCTTGGAATGCCATAAACAATGGTGCTGGATAAATTGATATTATGTAATACACAACTAATGCACAAGATAATATAAAGAGTGTTAGTGTTACCTTGCGACTGCTCATAATCATAGGACTGGAGTAATAATTTTCCCAGCGAATCATTCCCGAACGCTGCCCTGAACATAATGAACACAAAACTTCAACAACAAAAGCAGAAAGAAAGAATATAAAGAAAGAAATAGTAGTAATAAATAAACCAAGGTTTTTTGCCTCAGCATTATTTGCAATTGGCTCTATAAAAAATGAATCATCCATGAAGCCAGAATGTATTATAAATGATCCAATAATGCAGAATAGCAGCATCGACCAGTAAAGAACACAATAATAGTTGAGCCTTTTAAAACGAAATACACCCAAGTAGTACCCAGGAATAAAACTCAGTATTATTATAAGGAAATTTAGAGTAAACTCCATCTAGGATGCCTTTTTATATATGGACTGATAGAAGAAAAATGATGTGAATATCAGATATATAAAGTACGTTGCAGCATATGCCAAAGAAAGATAATGCCAGGACATAAAATAAACAATTATGGTTGTTGACACTGCAAGGACAACCGCTGATAAGATTTCACATGCTATAAAGACCTTCCATTTTTCTTTCGTTAATAGTGCAAAAGAGAAAATCCAACTAAAAACTTTGAAAAAATCTCCAACCATCTGCCAGCCAAATAGCGGTGACATGTTAACAAATGAAGGAGTAAAGAGTATATTTATAATATAAAACTTTAAATAAAAAACACAAAAGCATCCAATAGCTGTAACCGGCACTAGCAACTTAGATATATTGATTAGCTCATACTTATATTTCCTTTTCTCATGTGTTTCAGATAGTTTTGGCAAATAATAAAGGGTTAATGTAGTCGTTGCTAACATAATATTTATTGCGCTTATTCGGTTAATGGCTTCCCAATAACCGGATATCTCCCAAGAAATATTAGTACCTATAAAATTCCTAAGAAACATCTGAGTTAAAGGGACGGCTAAAGATGAGAACAAAGCCATAAAAGCAAATCGACTAAGACCTTTGACAACAGATTTGTTTAAATTCCCCGCCAAAAAACGAACTTTGAACCATTTTTGTTTAATAAAATATGAGAAGGTTATTATAAAATTTAATGATTGATTTATTGTTAATGCTATCAAGGCTCCTTTCAGGCCCATGCTAAATGCAAAAAGGCCAGTCACCACTAACACTAATATACTACTGGATATATTAAGTAATACATACGCTTTTATTGCCTTCATCCCATTTAGAATAGCCATCAAATAACTATTCAACATCATAAACACAAATGAGGTAGCAAGCCAATATGAAAGATTATTATCTATTTTGTCATTAAAAAAAATAACATTTATATCTTTAAAAAAGATCAAAATAATGATTGACACAAACAAGCTAGAAACAATACTGACTGTTCCCGCTGTTTTCCAAACATCTATTAATTCTTTTTCCTCACTTACATTTTGAGCTGTATATTTTGTAATGCCATTTGCAATTGAGCCCGCGGAAAATGTAGCGAGTGTTTGAACAAAACTCTGATACTGACCTATTATGGCATAACCACCAGGACCGACATAAATAGCTAGGACTTTATTAAGCCCTAGCATAGTCAGCATTTTAATTATTACAGAAATACCATTATAAAAACTGACTTTAATTAAATTCATGATTAGCAATTAAATTTATTTAATACATCAATGACATAACTAACTTGCTCTTCTGTAAGAGTGGGATCCATTGGTATTGAAATTACTTCACGGTGCAACTCTTCACTAAGCGGGAAACTCAAGTCTTTGAGTTCTTTATAAGCCAGTTGGCGATGAGGTGGCGTTGGATAATGAATAACGGTCTGGATATCATTATCTGTCAGGTAACGCTGAAGTGCATCCCTGTTCTTTGTCCTGATGACAAAGAGATGCCATACATGATTCTCTTCGCAGGTAATGGTTGGGAGTACTATTAATTCATTTTTAATTTCTTTTAAATAGCGATTTGCGATATTTCGTCTAATACAAATATCTTCATCCAAATAATTCAGTTTTACATTCAGGAAGGCAGCCTGAATTTCATCCAATCGACTATTTACACCTTTGAAATCATGTCTGTATTTTACTTTTGAACCATAGTTCCTCAAGTAACTTACCGTATCTGCTAATTCAGTATCATTAGTAGTTATAGCACCAGCATCTCCTAGCGCGCCAAGGTTTTTGCCAGGGTAAAAACTAAACCCGGCAGCATCACCCCAACTTCCGGCTTTTCTACCATCGATTGAAGCACCATGCGCTTGGGCACTGTCTTCCAATACTAATAGGTTATTATCTCTTGCAAAACTCATGATTTCGTCCATTGGGGAAATCAAACCATAGAGATGGACAGGGAGTATGATCCGCGTATTGGCAGTAATTTTGGATTTAATATTCTCAATTGAGAGATTATAGCTGGACTCATTTGGTTCAACTAAAACAGGCTTTAACCCTGCCTCGCTGATGGCCAGAATTGAAGCTATATAAGTATTAGCCGGGACAAGCACTTCATCATTTCTTTTTACTTTGCCCAGTTCTTGCCATGCTTTAAGAGTTAACGTCAGAGCGTCAAGCCCATTAGCAACACCTATAGCATGCTTAACGTTACAATACTTAGCGAAACTTTCCTCAAATGCATTTAATTCTGAACCTGAGATATACCATCCGCTTTCAATAACTCGTACTGCAGCTTTAATTAATTCATTATTGTAGCGTGCATTGGACTTCTGTAAATTAAGAAAATCAATCATTCTGCCTCCAAAAATTTCACGATTCTTGCTGGATTCCCTAAAACCAGAGCATTGTCAGGAACATCTTTCGTTACAACAGAACCTGCCCCAATCATACAATTGCGCCCAATCTTTACTCCAGGGAGAATAGTCGAATTTGCGCCAATCGATGAATTCTCACCAATTATAGTTTCATAAAATTGTGTATCATAATTTTTAGAACGAGGATATTTATCATTAGTAAACGCAACGCAAGGTCCAATAAATACATTGTCATGTACCCTTACGCCATCCCAGATATAAACACCTGATTTAATAGTTACTGAATTTCCAATGACAACGTCATTTTCAATAAAGCAGTTAGCACAAACATTGCAATTTTTACCAATTCTTGCCTCTTTGAGGATAACAACAAATTGCCATATATTTGTACCTTCACCAATAGATGTTGACTGGACATCACTTAGTTTATGTATAAACATCATTTTGCCGCCAATTTAAATGCATCGTAATCTCTGATATAATCAGATTCATCATATTCATTACTGGCTAAAACCATTAATACACAGTCGTCAGAAAAATCTGACATCTCCCTCCAGATTAATGAATTAACAAGTAATCCTTGAGCTGGGTTATCCAAAAGAACACTTACTCTTTCGTATCCATCATCTAGCGTAAAACGACACGATCCTCTGACAGGGACTACTAACTGTTTCAGATTTTTATGGGCATGGTAGCCTCTGACTACACCTTTTTTTGTATCAAAAATGTAATACACTCGCCTAATTTCAAAGTCTATATTCTTATCTCTTTCTAAAGAAACAAGAGCGCCCCTATCATCACCATGAACCTGTAATGGGATAAGTTGGATATTCATAATTCACCCTACTAATTTTATTAAATACTGACCATAATGATTTTTACAAAGTTGCTGGCCTCTTTCGAATAGATTTTCTTTTGTTAGCCAACCATTTCTCCAGGCGATTTCTTCAAGACAGGCAACCATCATCCCCTGCCGCTTCTGAACTGTCTCAACGAAGCTACCCGCTTCAATCAAACTATCATGGGTTCCTGTATCGAGCCAGGCAAAGCCACGCCCAAGTAGTTCCACATTCAACGCATTATTTTTTAAATACACTTCATTTACGGTAGTAATTTCAAGCTCACCTCGTGAAGAGGGTTTAATATTTTTAGCTATATTTATTACATCGTTGTCGTAAAAATATAAACCAGTCACAGCCCAATTTGACTTTGGATTTTTTGGTTTTTCTTCTATACTTAACGCTTTAAATTCTCTATCAAACTCAACGACACCAAATCTTTCAGGATCCATTACTTGGTATCCAAAGACAGTGGCACCTCGAGAACGCTCACATGCAAGTTTAAGTTTGGGAGTAAACCCTTGACCAAAGAAAATATTATCTCCAAGTACCAGACAAACGGAATCATTCCCAATAAAACTTTCACCAATAATAAATGCCTGTGCTAATCCATCCGGACTCGGTTGAATTGCATATTTGATTTCTATACCAAATTGGCTTCCATCACCGAGTAAACGGATAAAACCAGCCTGATCTTCTGGAGTGGTGATCACTAGAATATCTTTGATTCCAGCCAACATGAGCACAGAGAGGGGATAATAAATCATTGGTTTATCGTAAATAGGGAGTAACTGCTTTGATACACCCATTGTAATTGGATATAATCTGGTACCAGAACCACCAGCTAAAATAATACCTTTCATTACTTACGCTCTCTATAATTTTGCTCTATCCAGGACTGATAATTCCCGGTTTTCACGTTTTCCACCCACTGAATGTTTGCCAGATACCACTCTACTGTTTTGCGAATGCCACTTTCGAAGGTTTCTTGCGGTTTCCAACCCAATTCCCGACCAATTTTCTCAGCATCTATCGCATAACGGCGATCATGGCCAGGCCGGTCAGCAACATAAGTGATCTGGTCATGATAGGAACCTTCCTTTGGCACAATTTCATCCAGCAGAGAACAAATAGTGTGTACCACATCGAGGTTTTGCTTTTCGTTGTGACCGCCAATGTTGTAGGTTTCGCCAATTTTGCCCTGTGTCACTACGGTATAGAGTGCACGTGCATGATCCTCTACATACAACCAGTCACGGATCTGATCGCCTTTACCGTAAATTGGCAGAGTTTTACCCTCCAGCGCATTCAGAATAACCAGCGGAATCAGCTTTTCTGGGAAGTGATATGGGCCGTAGTTATTTGAACAGTTGGTGACAATCGTAGGGAAACCGTAGGTACGCAACCACGCGCGAACCAGATGGTCACTCGAGGCCTTTGATGCCGAATATGGACTGCTTGGTGCGTAAGCGGTAGTTTCCGTGAATAGAGGCAACTCGAATGATGCAGAATGCTCATCAGGATGCGGTAAATCGCCATAAACTTCATCGGTTGAAATATGATGAAAACGGAAGGCTTTCTTAGCAGCATCATCTAATGTGGACCAATACCCTCGGGCGGCTTCCAGGAGCACGTAGGTACCTACGATATTGGTTTCAATAAACGCAGCAGGGCCGCTAATAGAACGATCAACGTGGCTTTCGGCTGCAAGGTGCATTACGGCATCGGGTTTATGCTCAGCGAAGATTCGATCCATTGCTGCCTTGTCACAGATATCAGCATGCTCAAAGGCATAACGATCGCTATCGCTGACATCAATAAGTGACTCAAGGTTACCGGCATACGTCAGCTTATCCACATTGACGACTTCGTCCTGGGTATTTTTAATAATATGTCGTACAACCGCTGAGCCGATAAAACCGGCCCCGCCCGTCACAAGAATTTTCACGTTATCTGTTCCGTCTGTTGGAAATGTCTGGATACTTACGCTCTGAACCCGATCGTTTTTTGACGGTTTCAGAAATTGAGCACGCTACCGCCCCTGGCTTAACAGCTACCAGTGCACTGAGCGATGTTGGATTAAATGATTCTATTGCCTGGATTCAGGCAAAAACTGGCTTTAATTGTCGTCCTAAACGACCTCAGAAACAAGCACAAATCGCTACAAAGCTGTCGAGATTTAAACCCGATAACTCTATGTAATCATAGAATTAATAACAAAAAACGGCAGTCATCATTTGGGTTATATTTCAACACACCAAAATAATGACTGCCGCTTGTTCAAGTCGTGGCAGAAATATCAGTCGTTTGCCAGTAACTTCTCAATACGGGCCCTGAACTTCGCCCCTTCCTTCAGATTACGCAGTCCATAATTCACAAACGCCTGCATATAGCCCATTTTCTTACCACAGTCATAGCTGTCGCCAGTCATCAGCATCGCGTCAACAGACTGCTTCTTCGCCAGTTCGGCAATCGCATCAGTCAGCTGAATACGGTCCCAGGCACCTGGCTCGGTTTTTTCCAGTTCGGCCCAGATATCGGCGTTCAGCACATAGCGGCCAACCGCCATCAGATCGGAATCCAGCGTCTGTGGCTGATCCGGTTTTTCGATGAACTCAACGATGCGACTCACCTGCCCTTCTGTCTCTAGCGCTTCTTTCGTCTGGATAACAGAGTACTCAGAGAGATCGCCCTTCATGCGTTTTGCCAGCACCTGGCTGCGGCCTGTTTCATTGAAACGTGCCACCATTGCCGCCAGGTTATAACGCAGCGGATCGGCAGAAGCGGTATCAATAATGATATCCGGCAGCACAACGATGAATGGGTTATCACCCACAACCGGACGGGCACACAGAATGGAGTGGCCGAGACCCAGCGGCTGCGCCTGACGCACGTTCATAATGGTCACGCCTGGAGGACAAATAGACTGAACTTCCGCCAGCAACTGACGTTTAACACGCTGCTCAAGCAGAGCTTCGAGTTCGTAAGAGGTGTCGAAGTGGTTCTCTACCGCATTTTTGGAAGAGTGGGTAACCAGAACGATTTCTTTGATCCCTGCAGCAACAATCTCGTCGACAATGTACTGAATCATTGGTTTATCGACGATCGGCAGCATCTCTTTAGGAATGGCTTTTGTGGCCGGCAGCATATGCATGCCCAGACCTGCTACCGGAATGACTGCTTTCAAATTGATCATTATCTCTTCCACCTTAATATGGTTGACGAAGTATAAACCGTGTCAGGAAAAATGCCTGATGAAGAAAGTCTACTGCGTCAAATGCAAATCACGTTTGGCTCAGAACTCTGATTACTAAAACTCATTACGTCATAAGTGTGACCCAGAATCGTCGGAAACCCTATCAATAAAGAAGATTAAAAACGTGATTCCGACAAATCCCAGATCATCCGTTGCTACTCAGAAACAAACGTGATGTCATCTTTCTTCTCATGCACGAACTCGTACTTCAACGTACGGTCCAGTCCTTGAGATAGGGTGTAAGGCGCTTTAAAACCAGAGGTGTGCACTTTAGTTGCATCAAACTGAGTGGTGGCACAGAATTTTTTTACACGTACGGAACTAATCGCATACTTCTTGCCGGTAACTTTGCTCAGAATATCAAAGCAATAACCGCCGAGCATCCCTAAAGGATAAGGGAGATGTACTGATGGGATTTTTTTGCTCAGGCTCTTTTCTACTTCGGCAACCAGCTGATTCATATTCAGATCGGGTTTATCGACATAGTTGTATACGTCGTAACCAGGTTTGACGTTGCTCAATCGGAATTTGATAAACTCAACAATATTACCTACATAAGCCATTGACTTGTAGTTAGTTCCGGCGCCCACCATTGCGAATTTTCCACCCGCAATTTGCTTCAGAAGATTGAAGACATTGCCTCGATTGCGCTCACCAAAAATGACCGTTGGACGGATAATCGTAAGAGATCGCTCTTCAGGCGCTTTGTTGAACCATTCACGCAGTACCTCTTCCGCCTGCCACTTACTTTTGCCATAGTGGTTAAAAGGATCGTGCGGGTGAGATTCGTCAGGATTCACTTTATTGAGACCATAAACAGCAACTGAACTGGTAAAAATAATGTTCTTAACATTATTTTTTTCCATTGCTGCCAGTACATTACGTGTACCCTGTACGTTTACATCATAGTAGAGTGAAGTCGGGCTAACATCATCACGATGTTCGGCAGCTAGCAGTACCACCGTTCCGAAACTGGCAAGTGCTTGATCGAGCTGCTCCTGATTACGCACATCACCAGAAACAGTAATATCTGGATAGAAATGACTCTGCTGTTTGTCGAAGTTGGTAACATCAAACTCGGACTTAGAAATCTCGATCAAACGAGTCCCAACGAAACCGGACGCGCCAATAAACAAAACTTTATCGTTCATAAACCACTCAATGCGTTATGTGTGTTTGGCAAACCTCCGGGAGTCATGATATTCCGTGAGGTATCGCTAATGACAAGACAAATCTGGAAATTGTGGCACGGATTATAAACCCTAAAATCGCTGAGTTCAGTAACAAATTTTAGGTGTTTACGATGAGTCCGTGCTATGCCTCTTAAAAATTCACTTTCGCATTGATGGAAGCGCAAAATTCAGCCTTTCCACATTCACAACCTGCTGATCCACCCGGTCAATATCCACTGAGCTTTGCCCCTTCTCATTAACGGCTTTGATGTTCGCCAGCGACAGCAGCGTCTCGTCTTTAGCCATAAATTTGCCCCGAACGTCTTTACGCAGGTCGAAATTAATCTTCAGGGCAGGCCCCACGGCAGCTTCCTGCATAACATTGATATTTCGTAAGAAAAGATGCTGTGGCTTATTGTGCAGCTCCAGGGTAGCGCGCTGCATCTCAACGTTGGTAATCGCCACAAAAGACGTCGCGTTACCGGATGAAATTTGTACTCCGCGCAGCTTATACGCCAGCTGCCGATTATCCAGACGAATATTGTTGAGTTTGAAGTTCTGCGGAATGGACAAATAATCGCCTTTTATCACCCCGTAACCGATTAACATACCGGCACTATTGACCATATCGACATTATCAATAATGAAATTATCACAACCATAAATAGCGACGGTGGCGTTGTCTATTCCCGCCTTTTTACTGAAGTCAGGGGTTATGTTTTTGGCCTTAATATTGCGGATAACAAAATGTTTTCCGTTTTCAACGTGCACCAGCTGACGACAGTTGCTGCCGGTAATGTTGGCCACCACGAAGTTCTTGACGGTCTGCTTTTCCGGATAGTCATTATCATAGGTGCTGCCGGCAAGGCCAATGCCAATGCCCCAGTTGATCTTGCCGTTAGTGCAGTTAATGTTGTCGATGACATGGTCGGAAATCAGGATATTGCGATCGTTGATGGCCACGTTCCACTCGATCGCATCGCCCTGCAGGTGGCTAAACTTGCTGTTGGTGATGCGGGCACCGTCCACCTGATTATGGAAGCCCTGCCGCAGGATGGCGTAGTTGGCCTGACTGACAGTGATGTTGTCAATCACCAGATTGCGCATCACACTGCGGTCCTTACCGCCGATATAAATCTGCGCCACAGGACCAAAACCGCTCATCGCCAGCCCTTTAATCACGCAGTCAGAGCCGCGAACGTCCAGGGTGATATTCTCTGTACGCCCTCCGCCTTCACCGATCACTTTGCTGCCTTCCTGCAACACAAAGCGGCCGCGGCCGTTGCCGGCTAATGCCCCGCGGATCAGCAGCGTTTTACCATCGGGAATGAAAATGCCCGTATTGATGTTTTCGCAGGTGAGTCCCGCAGGTACAACGACCGTATCACCGTCGTTAAACGCCTGCTTAAAGGCGGCAATCCAGTCGTTGTTATTGTACTGATTAACAGAGACCGTCTTTCCGCTTGCCGCCCGCGCAATGCGGGACGACAGCAGCGGCGTGGCCGCCAGAACGGACAGCGAAGAGACGAAGGTGCGTCGGGTAATCTTTTTCAGCATACAACCTCGGCGTTACAGCGTTTGCAGCAGGCTCGCTAACTGGCGATTAATCACCTGCTGGTTAAAATCGATTTCAACTTTTTGTCGGGCATTGTGGAGCACAGGCTCCAGCGCCTGCTGGTCGATGTCGCTAAATGCCGCTAATCGATCGGCCAGGGCCATAGCATTATTCTCCGGCACCAGCCAGCCGGAATGGTCAGACTTAATCAGCTCCGGGATCCCGCTGTGCAGGGTAGAAACCACCGGAATACCGACGGCCATCGCCTCCATCAGCGCCACCGGAATACCTTCCATATCGCCATCAGCGCCCGTTACCGAGGGCAGCAGGAACACATCCGCCTCATCAAGCATGGCCTTGACCTCGTGGCTTGGCTTGAAGCCCGGCATCTCTACGACATCTTCCAGCTGATACTGTTCGATAAGCGTCCTCAGACGACGCTCCCACGGCCCAATCCCAAGAATGCGATAGTGGAAATCTACCCCACGCGCTTTCAGCTGGCGGCAGGCTTCGATGGCCACATGCAGACCTTTCTTCTCCGTCAAACGCGCAACAGAAATGATCTGCAGCGGTTTACCCGGCACCTTCACCGGGCGGCGGGTAAACCGCGTTAAATCCACGCCCATCCGCGAAACGGTAATTTTCTCCCCCGGACAGCCCATATTTTTCAGGCGCCCGGCCCACAGGTCGCTGATGGGCAGCATCATATCTCCGCGCCGGAAAAGCTGCTGATACTCCGGCGTGTAGTGGTTCAAAACTTCGCGGCTGGAAATGTCGATACCGTGGAAAATGGTCGCAATTTTACCGTCAATCACGCCCAGCTCGCGCAGCTTCGCGGCGGTGACGCCCGCCGGGCCAAAGTGGGCGATAAACACATCCGCACGATACGGCTGCGCCGTTTGTCCGCAGATGGCCGACAGGATCAGATTGCGAGATTCGGACCCATAGCGGGAAACATTCAGCGCCCGCCATGTCGATGCGCGATGGAATCCACGTAAAGTCTGGCTGGCGCGGTGGCGTAGCTTATTAAGCTTCCCGGACGGCTCATCCTGCAGCCAGCGGGTTTTCGCCTCCAGCCCATACTGGGTATAGGCCGCATGGGTGTTTTTGGTATCGCCCTTTTGCAGGGCGATAATCTCCACGTCATACCCCATATCGATAAACGCAGTGATTTGGTTCAGGACAAACGTTTCTGACGACAGCGGAAATTTCAGTAAGAAGAAACCAACCTTCATTTCCCCTCCCGAACGCGGTCAAGCACCGATTTCACCATCCCAATGCCCTTCTCGCGCTCGGCTTTCACCGCCACGGCCAGGCGTTCATTGATGGCAGGCAGTTGACCCAGGGTATCCCCCACCATCGCACCGAGCGAACCATCCAGCAGATGACGAATATCCACGGCCATTTCCGGCATTCCAAGCTGCTGCATTATCCCTGCAGACTTGTGCTCATAGTTGATGGCAATGGCCGGCGTACCGAAGTTCATGGAGATAATGGCCGAGTGCAGGCGCGTGCCCACCGTCAGGTCGCAGGCAGAGAGCAGCTTGCCCATCTCAAGATCGTTCAGTTCATCCATCACCACGTGATAATGGGACGGGTCATTAACCAGGCTGCGCAGATTCAGCGCCACCATGCGGTCATCTTTGTTGTAGCTGTCGATACCGGTACAGGTTGAGAGCGCCAGCACCTGGTAACCGCTGTCCAGCACACGGTTCACCACGTCGGCGAAGGCTTTCTCATACGCCGCCTGCGTCGTGCCTAAACGTTTATCGAAAGGAGCGAGCTCACGCAGGGTAATGGCGACTGTCTTCTGTTTCGCCGCCACGTCGAGCCAGTGCTGCACCGCGTAGCTTGCCTGGAAGCTGTCGTCCTGGTGATCCACCAGCCAGGCCGTGTCCACGCCGTGCTCAACTTTTGAGGTATCAATCTCGCTGCGCTTCATCATCTCAAGGCTGACCGACTCGCGCAGGATCAGGGCATCGCAGTGGCCGAAGACATAGTTTGCCAGCTGGTTAAACTGAGGGTCCTGGAATGGCCCAACGCTGTGACCAATCATAAACAGCGGCTTTTTCGCCATGAACGTACACAGCGCATGCTCAAACTGCGGCACGCCGTAGAGATCGACGAAGAACGAACCGCCGACCTGGATAATGGCGTCGTAACCCGACAGCAGACGAACGAAATCGGTAAAGCCCTGCGCGATAGAGATGTTGCGCAGCTTGCCGGTATCGGTCACGCGGGAAAGCAGCACCTGATGCTGGTAGCGACGGCGCAGGACTTTCTTCACGCGCCCCATCACGCCCGCGGCGTTGTTATGCTGTTTCATCTGGCTGTAAAGCGGGTCACCCATTACCGGGCGGTTCAGTAGCCAGGATGAACTCACCGGATAACGGCTCATCACATCCACTTCGGTCTCAGGCTTAAGGGTGTTAATTGCATCCAGTAAACCGCGCAGGATGGCGCTGTCGCCACGGTTGCCGCAGGTATGGTTGCCAAGAATTAATAATTTCATAATGGCCTCTTAAATAACTAGCCTGCGCGAAGCAGCGTTTTCATTTTTTCGTTACGGCAAAACTGGCGCTTCATCTCCACCACCAGCGCATTGCGTGAAAGCACAATCATCACGCCGAATGCCAGCACACCCGCCACTACCTGCACCGCCAGCAGCGCGGCCAGCGGCAGATGACCATTGAGGAGCACACCCAGACCGTAGCTCACCGCCAGGGTTGGCAATGAGAGATAGAACGGCAGCCACAGGCTCAGGATGTACTGACGGTAGCTGGAGCCCAGCACCGGCTTGATCATGATGAAGTAGCTCAGAACGGTATTGACGATCTGCACCAGCAGGAAGCCCAGCGTGACGCCGATGGCCCCCGCCATATGTCCGCCAACAATAATCGCCGGGATAAACAGGAAGGTTTTGAACACGTTGAACTTAAAGCTGATATCCACGCGCGCTTTTGCCATCAGCAGGGACCCAATCGGGTTCCCTACGGAGCGCAGCAGCCCCACCACGCACAGCAGCTGCAGGATCGGGATGATGCCGTTCCACTTCTCGCCAAACACCAGCGGCACGAAGTTGCTGGAAACCACCATCAGCCCCAGCAGCACCGGGAAGTTAATAATCCCCACCACGGAAAGCAGCTTGTAGAAGTTAACGCGCAGCTTCTCAGTGTCGTCCTGAATCTTGGCAAACGCCGGGAACAGGACGCGGGTGATAATCGGGTTCAGCTTCATCGGAGGAACGACCGCGACGTTGTAGGCCAGGTTGTAGCCCCCCGCCACGCTTGCGCCCAGAATACGCGCCAGCACCAGCGTTGAGAGGTTGGTGTTCACATAGTTAATGATGCTGTCCGCCGTCAGCCATGCGCCAAAACGCAGGTTGGAGGAGACGGAAGCGAGAGAGAAATGCAGCCCCGGACGGTAGATCTTGCGGCCAAAGTAGCCGAACAGCAGCGTACGCACGGCAGAGTTAACCAGGTATCCCAGAATAGCGGTCATCGCCAGCGGCCAGAAATGGGCGCTCACCACGGTGAAGGTAAAGCCCGCCAGAACGGCGCTGGTCTCAATCATGCCGATCTTGTTGAACTCCAGCTCTTTTTGCATCAGCGCGCGGAACTGCTGTCCGTGCGGGATCACCACGAAAGCAAACGACAGCGTGCGCATCAGCGGAGCGAGATCCGGGTTGTGCAGCACGCTGGCGATGCTGTCGCTCAACAGGAACACCAGCACAAACACGAAAATCCCCAGCCCCACGTTCAGCCAGTAGAGCGTGGTCAGTTCAAGATGGCTGATTTCTTTGCGCTGGATAATCGAGTTGGCGATACCAAAGTCAGACAGCGTATCGGCCAGGGCGATAATCACCAGCGAGACGGTCAGCAGGCCGAACTGGTGATTATCAATAATGCGCGCCAGCACGGTCATCTGCACCAGACCGAGGCCAATGATGACGATGGTCGCCATCGCTGACCACTTCGCCCCGCTGATGGTTTTTTCACGTAAGCTCATCTTAGTACGCCGCTTTGTTCACGAAACCTTTGAAGATGGTCAGAAAGACGATCTTGATATCGAACCAGAGACTCCATTCGCGGATGTACTCCAGGTCAAACTCAACGCGTTTTTCCATTTTTTCCAGCGTGTCGGTTTCTCCGCGCCAGCCGTTGATCTGCGCCCAGCCGGTAATGCCTGGCTTCACTTTATGGCGCAGCATGTAACCTTCAATCAGCGAGCGGTACTGTTCGTTATGCGCCACCGCATGCGGACGCGGGCCAACAATCGACATTCCACCGGTGAACACATTGATAAACTGCGGCAGCTCATCAAGAGAGGTACGGCGCAGGAAGTTACCCACGCGGGTGACGCGCGGATCGTTCTGCGTTGCCTGCGTCACCACCTTGTCATTCTCCATCACCTTCATGGAGCGGAATTTCCACACCATGATCGGCTTACCGTCCATACCGTAGCGGGTCTGGCGGAAGATGACCGGCCCCGGAGAGCTCAGCTTGACTGCCAGCGCGATGCAGCACAGCACCGGAGAGATCAGCAGCAAAATCAGCGAAGAGAGCACGATATCTTCCAGGCGCTTTAGCACGCGGTTGATACCCGACAGCGGCGTGTCGTACAGCGGTACGACCGGTACACCATTCACCTCTTCAATACGGGAGTGAAGAATGTTGAAGGTAAAGACGTCCGGGATCAGGATCACCGAACAGGTGGTATCCGCCAGCTCGCGCATCAGTTGCTTAATGCGGGATTCGTCTTTCATCTGCATGGCAATGTAGACGTTGTGAATTTTGCCGGCTTTCGCATCGTCGATAAGCTGGTCATAATTGCCGGCCCAGCCCGCAGGCACGCCGCCAGGCTTAGGTTCGTGATAAATCCCGACCACTTCAAAACCTAACCACGGCTCTTTGCGGAAGCTGTCGAGCAGCACCTGCCCCACCGGCAAATCACCGGCCACGGCGACAAAGCGACGGTTATAACCCCGGTTACGCAGCCAGCCCGCGCCAAAACGGATCAGGGAACGGCAGACCACCATGCCAACGCTGGTGAGCAGATACCAGCACAGATAGGTCACGAGGCGATTATCGAAATCATGGCTAAACGCCACCAGACCCGCGCTGAAGATCAGGCTTAAGGTCCAGTTCTGCAGCAGCAGCATCAGTTCGGTGGTCATTTTCACACCGCGCCACGAGCGGTAGAAATCCGTCATCCCGCCGATCATCTGAAACACAACCAGCGCAATCAATGCCATCAGCAGATGCATGTATAAGAACGGTAGCCCGCCGATCCGACACACCGCCCATAATCCACCGACCATGATGGTGATATCAGAAAAACGCTGCACCATAGAGATTAACGATGCATTCGTTCTCGCTCGCTCGCGTTTTTTTAGATTCGTCATCGTTGTTCCTGTTTTCGGTTCCCCCTCCCGCCGGGAGGGGCAATTTTTACTGATTCAACAGCGCCAGAATGTCCTTCGTTCGTGCTTCCATTAGCGCAGTATCCGCACGGGATTCCACGTTCAGGCGCACCACCGGCTCGGTGTTGGACGAGCGCAGGTTGAAGCGCCACTGCGGGAACGCCATGCTGATGCCGTCCGTGCGGTCAATTTCCAGCGCGTGCAGGGCAAAGTGGTGCTCCACGCGGGCAATGGCCTCGGCCGGCTGCGCCAGCTTGCTGTTAATCTCCCCGCTCGCCGGGAATGCCGCCATACGGTCACGTACCAGCTCGCCCAGCGTCTGTCCCTTCAGGCACAGCAGCTCGGTCACCAGCAGCCATGGGATCATTCCGCTGTCGCAGTAGGCAAAATCACGGAAGTAGTGGTGGGCGCTCATCTCGCCGCCGTAGATGGCGTCTTCTTCGCGCATGCGCTCTTTGATGAAGGCGTGGCCGGTTTTGGACATCACCGGCGTGCCGCCTGCCGCGGACACCACATCGACGGTGTTCCAGGAGAGACGCGGGTCGTGAATGATTTTCGCGCCCGGGTTTTTCTCAAGGAACGCTTCCGCCAGCAGGCCGACAATGTAGTAGCCCTCGATGAACTGCCCTTTCTCATCGAACAGGAAGCAGCGGTCGAAATCGCCGTCAAAGGCGATGCCCATGTCCGCGCCGTGCTCAATCACCGCGTTGCGGGTGTCGTCGCGGCACTCCGGCAGCAGCGGGTTAGGAATACCGTTCGGGAAGTTGCCGTCCGGGGTGTTGTGCACTTTGACGAAGGTCACCGGCACGTTCAGCGCCTTAAAGCGGGCTTCCAGGGCATCGACAACCGGACCGGCCGCGCCGTTACCGGAGTTAATCACCAGCTTCAGCGGCTTGAGGTTCGCCACGTTGATGTAGCCCAGCAGATGGTCGATGTACTCTTTTTGCAGATTGATTTTTTTGTAGCTGCCGCGCTTCGCGTCGTTCACCGGCGGGAAATCGTTAGCTTCCGCCAGACGCTGCACGTCGCGCAGGCCGGTGTCGCCGCTGATTGGGCGCGCGCCCTTGCGCACCAGCTTCATGCCGTTGTAGTCCATCGGGTTGTGGCTGGCCGTCACTTCGATACCGCCGTCCACGCCCAGGTGGAAGGTGGCAAAGTAAATCTCTTCGGTCCCGGAGAGACCGATATCCAGCACGTCCACGCCCGCATCCTGCAGCCCTTTCGCCAGCGCCAGCTTCAGGGACTCACTGGTCAGACGCACGTCGCCGCCCAGCACGATGGTCTGCGGTTTTAAATATTCGCCGTACGCGCGACCAATGCGCCACGCGATGTCTTCATTCAGCTCTTCGCCCAGCTTGCCGCGAATATCGTAGGCTTTAAAACAGGTTAACTTTTCCATGATGACCCCTTTTTCAGGCAACAGTCGGCCCGCCCGATTAACAGGCAAAATTGTTTTTATTCATTCGTAGGCCGGATAAGCGAAGCGCCATCCGGCGTTAAAGACGGTGTTACACGCGCCCGTAGCGGTCCTGGAAGCGCACGATATCGTCCTCTTCCAGATATGAGCCAGAACGCACTTCAATTAAGTCGAGCGGAATTTTCCCGGGGTTCTCCAGACAGTGCGTCGCCCCCAGTGGAATGTAAATGGACTCGTTTTCACCCAGCAGTTTGACTTCACCGTCAATGGTGACTTTCGCGGTACCTGCCACCACCACCCAGTGCTCGGCGCGGTGATGGTGCATCTGAACGGACAGTCCCTCACCCGGTTTCACGGTGATGCGTTTCACCTGATAACGATCGCCCGCGTCGATGGAGTCATATTTCCCCCACGGACGGTACACTTCGCGGTGAATGTGGTGTTCATGACGACCATCGGCCTTAATTTTCTCCACCACTTTTTTAACGTCCTGCACCGCGTTACGGTCGGCAATCAACACCGCGTCTTTCGTCTGCACCACCACCAGATCTTTCACGCCCACCGTGGTAACCAGCCCGGATTCAGCGTAAACGTAGCTGTTTTCCGTCTTATGGCTGATTACATCACCATGGTGGACATTTCCCTCCGGGGTGTGGGCGCTGATCTCCCAAAGCGATGACCAGGAGCCAACATCGCTCCAGCCCGCATCCATCGGTACCACGACGGCATCAGCCGTGCGTTCCATCACCGCATAGTCAATAGACTCTTCCGGGCAGGCGAGGAAAGCCTCTTCATCCACGCGGATAAAGTCGAGATCCGGGTCCACCACTGCCATCGCTTTTTCGCAGGCGTTCAGAATATCCGGGCGATATTTTTCCAGCTCTTCCAGATAGCGTCCGGCGCGGAACAGGAACATCCCACTGTTCCAGTAGTATTCACCGCTGGCGACATAGGCCTGCGCGGTTTCCAGATTCGGTTTTTCAACAAACTGCGCCACGTCAAACGCCACGCTGTCGCCTTCACCGGGCGTCACGCTGCCACGGCGAATGTAGCCATAGCCAGTTTCCGGGAGATCCGGCACGATGCCGAACGTCACCAGTTTGCCGCTCTCGGCATAAGGAATGGCCGCACGCACTGCATTGCGAAACGCCTCTTCCTGCTGAATAACGTGGTCTGCCGCCAGCACAAGCATCAGCGGGTCGCAATCCGGACTGCTGCGTTTTGCTGCCAGGGCTGCCAGGGCGATAGCAGGCGCGGTATTACGACCGGCCGGCTCCAGAATGATGTTTTCGGTGAGTTTATTCAGCTGGCGCAGTTGCTCAGCCACGATAAAACGGTGCTGTTCGTTACAAATCACCACCGGGCTTTCACACTCCACGCCATGCAGACGGTTCACCGTGGTCTGCAGCATGGTGAGATCCCCTTTCAGGCAGAGGAACTGTTTTGGATAGAGCACGCGGGACAGCGGCCACAACCGGCTACCAGAGCCACCAGCCATCACAACCGGATACAAAGTGGTTTGACTCATGATTTATCCCCGTATATCTGCAATAAATTGGCTCAACACGTTCTCTTTTTCGAGCGTGCGTTCGGCATATTCACGTGCCACCGTGTTCACTTTTGGCATGGCAAGTGCCTGTTCAATGCCGGTAACCAGCGCCGGGACCGATTCCGGCTCCACGCACACGGCAATCCCCGGATAGCTGTTACACAGCTGGCCTAATTCTGTTTCGGCTTCTGCTGTAATCACCGCGTTGCCACCCACTGCCAGAATGTTGGTCAGTTTGGACGGCAGCACCGCATCCGCCGCGCCACGCTTCTGCACAACCAGATGGCAATCGCCCATCTTCAGCAGCGCAGGCAGAGCTTCGTAGGACTGAAGCGGGAAGAATTTCACGTTGGTCAGGCCGCGTTCGCTTGCCATTTTTTCCAGCCGCGCCTTTCCACCCCCCTGCCCGACAATCACAAACATCCACGGCTGCTTGCTGAGCAACTGGGCCGCTTCAATCACGCTCTCCAGCCCCTGCTTTTCGCCGATATTGCCTGAGTAAAGAATGATTTTTTGATCATCAGGCAAACCGAGCTGGGCGCGTAGCGCCTGAGCGTCACTTTCAGTTACGTCGCGAAAACGCGCCACTTCGGACCAGTTGGGGAAAAAGATCACCTTCTGAGCCGGAACGCCCTTCTCCTGCGCTTTGTTCATCATTGAGCGCGAGATGGTCGAGACATAATCCACGTTATGCAGACCGCTACGCTCAAACGCGCTGGCGAGTTTCGCCACTTTGCCGCCTTTACTTTTGCCTGCCATCCCCAGGCCAAGCATGGCGTCCACTTCATAATCCTGAATATGCAGCAAGGTGCGCGCGCCGGAGAGTTTGCCCAGCAGGCGCATGCCTGGCGTGCAAAACAGCGTCGGCACCACACCGATGATGCGATCCGGCTTCCAACGACGTTGCGCCATCAGCGGGAAGAAACTGCTCAGGGCGAAGCTGCCAAGATGAATCAAGCGTTTCAGCGTTGACGGCTGCTTAGGCACATACAGCGGGCAGCGCCAGACGGTCGCCGCGCCCTCTTCGCGCCGGTAGCGCCAGCTTGAGTAGCGCTCGCCCACTTTCCATTCCGGGTAGTACGGCGGCGCGGTAATGACCCGCACGTCATGTCCCTGGCTCGCCATCCACTCGACCATTTCGCCGGTGTATTTCCCGATACCGGTTAGCTCCGGTGAGTAGTTGATTCCATACACTAAAATTTTCATACACTTCATCCTTCAACCTGACTCTGCGTTGGCTGCGTCTGCTCACCCCAGTCACTTGCTTCAGCAAGCTCCTGGGGATTCCCAGACTTGCCGCCTTGATTCAGGCTGAATGATTTCGTGTAACATCCCGGCACTCCGGACTGACGATCCGCAAGGAAATACGCCCGACTGTTGTCGTGGACGTTGTCGCTCGCGAGCAACGCCTCTGGCGTCTGCCAGCGGTAGTCGTCATGCTGAGCATCAGGCAGACGCAGGTCTGCCTCATGCACCTTCAGGCGGAACCCCAGCACGATGTAGTGCGTGCTGAACCCGGTGCCCGAAAAGTTATCGTCATAGAAGTGCTGCCAGACCCCGTAAAACTGGCCCGCCGCCATCGGCAGCTTAAGGCCCAGTTCTGCCAGAGTGAGACGCTCAAACGCATCGCTTAGCATCTCATCCTTCTGCACGCGCCCGCCGGGCACGAACCAGAAGCCCTGTGCAGGACGGTTGGTTCGTTTCCCCAGCAAGAACTCGCCGCGTTCGTTCTCCACAATCAAATCTATTGAGATGAGCGGAGTGGAACGAACGATCGTGGCAAAATCTTCCTGACTTAAAAACATCATTACCCCCGGAAGCGGTGCTGGTTTTCCAGGAACCACTGGTAGGTACTGGCCAGTCCCTGCTCCAGTGACACCTCGTGATACCAGCCCAACTGATGCAGACGGGTCACGTCCAGCAGTTTGCGCGGCGTGCCGTCCGGTTTCGTGGCGTCAAACACCACGCGGCCTTTGTAGCCCACCACCTGCGCGATGGTTTGCGCCAGCTCGCGGATGGTGCAGTCAATGCCGGTACCGACGTTGATGTGCGACAGCATTGGCTCGGTGTTCTCCTGCCACACTTCGCGATCCAGCTCCATCACGTGAATGCTGGCGGCCGCCATGTCGTCCACGTGCAGGAATTCACGCATTGGCGTGCCGCTACCCCACACCACCACATCCGGCGCGTTCTCGGCGGTCGCCTCGTGAAAACGACGCAGCAGCGCCGGGATCACGTGCGAGTTGCTCGGGTGGAAGTTGTCGTGCGGCCCGTACAGGTTGGTCGGCATCACCGAGCGATAGTCTCGGTTATACTGACGGTTGTAAGACTCGCACAGCTTGATCCCGGCAATCTTGGCGATGGCGTAAGGTTCGTTGGTCGCTTCCAGCGTTCCCTGCAGCAGTTCGCTTTCGGCGATGGGCTGCTTTGCCATTTTCGGGTAGATACAGGATGAGCCGAGGAACAGCAGCTTATTCACGTTGTGCAGGTGCGCCGCGTGAATGATGTTGCTCTCAATCATCATGTTCTCGTAGATGAAATCCGCCGGGTAGGTGTTGTTGGCAACAATGCCGCCCACCTTCGCCGCCGCCAGATACACCTGGTCAATGCGTTCATTTGCAAAGAAGTCCTGTACCGCACGGCTATCGAGCAGGTTTAGCTCGTCACGCGTGCGGACAACCACTTCAACGTCACCGCGCTGCTCCAGCTGGCGAACAATCGCGGAACCCACCATTCCGCGATGACCGGCGACAAAAATACGTTGTTTTGTCATTCTCAGGACTCCAGCGCGATGGCAACCTCGTAGCCATGAGACTTGAGCAGGGAGTGTTTTTTCGCTGCTTCAAGATCTTTGGCTACCATCTCGGAAACCATCTCCTGCAGAGTGGTTTCTGGTTTCCAGCCCAGCTTCTCGTGCGCTTTGGTTGGGTCGCCCAGCAAGGTTTCCACTTCAGCAGGACGGAAGTAGCGCGGGTCAACCTGAACAATTACGTCGCCCGGCTTCACGCCCGGTGCGTCATGGCCCGTCACGGAGACCACGATGCCCTTCTCTTCCACGCCGGTGCCTTCAAAGCGCAGTTTGATACCCAGCTGAGCGGCAGCCATTTCGACGAACTGACGGACGGAATACTGCACGCCGGTCGCAATGACAAAGTCTTCTGGTTTGTCCTGCTGCAGCATCATCCACTGCATTTTCACGTAGTCTTTGGCATGGCCCCAGTCACGCAGGGAGTCCATGTTGCCGAGGTGCAGGCACGATTCCAGACCCTGCGCAATGTTGGCGATAGCGCGGGTGATTTTGCGGGTCACGAAAGTTTCGCCGCGGCGCGGAGATTCGTGGTTGAACAGAATGCCGTTACAGGCGTACATGCCGTAGGATTCACGGTAGTTTACGGTGATCCAGTAGGCGTACAGTTTCGCCACCGCGTAAGGTGAACGCGGGTAGAACGGCGTGGTCTCTTTCTGAGGAATTTCCTGCACCAGACCGTACAGCTCAGAGGTAGATGCCTGGTAGAAACGGGTTTTCTTCTCAAGACCAAGGAAACGAATCGCTTCCAGAAGACGCAGGGTGCCCATGGCATCAACGTCAGCGGTGTATTCCGGGGATTCGAAAGAAACGGCTACGTGGCTCATCGCCCCCAGGTTGTACACTTCATCCGGCTGCACTTCCTGCAGAATACGGGTCAGGTTTGAGGTATCGGTCAGGTCGCCGTAGTGCAGATGGAATTTCGGGTTCGCCGCATGTGGATCCTGATAAATATGATCCACACGTTCAGTGTTGAAAGACGACGCACGACGTTTAATACCGTGCACTTCATACCCTTTTTCCAGCAGTAACTCTGCCAGGTAAGAACCATCCTGCCCGGTAACGCCGGTGATGAGAGCGACTTTAGACATGTTTATATTCCTCTACTTATGAATTTAATCAGTTTCAACGCGTTCGCGTATCACCACTGCGGGGTTGCCACGGCAAACTTTATTTGCCGGTAGCGATTTAAAAACGCTGCTGCGGGCACCCACTACCGTGCCATCGCCAACAGAAACACCCGGTGCAACAAAAACATCTGTCGCCAGCCAGCATTTTTCACCGATCACAATAGGTGACGCGGTAATATCAAAATGCTGACTCATAAAGTCGTGGCTGCCGGTGCACAGATAACACTTCTGTGAAATCACCGAATTTGCGCCAATCGTAATTTCGCCAAGGGTATATAACACTGCGTCATCCCCTACCCATACGTAATCCCCAAGCGTTAATTTCCAGGGATAGGTAATTTTTACCGACGGACGAATAACTACGTTTTTTCCGATTTTTGCGCCAAAAAGCCGCAATAAGAATGCTCGCCAGCGGTAGAGTATTTGCGGCGACCAGGCAAATAACGTTGCCTGAACGGCCCACCACAACTGCACCTTAATACCGTTACCCCCGCGAAAACCTTTCGGCACGGTGAATCCTTTAAGATCCTGCATTGCGTTTCCTTATATTTCAGGCTTTGTTATATAAGGCTTTGGTTTTACCTGTGGTTTTCAGACGTAATAAATAAGACAGTTCTGCCCAGAAGGCCGGCACGCGCAATATTTTTCGCTGTACGTTTTTTGCATCCTGGCACAACTCCAGGTTGTTCGAAGTGGATACACCGCCCATGGAAAATTCGGACACCAGCCCCTTAATTCGACGGAACGGGTAGCCAGACTTATATAAACTGGCTGCCAGCGCATAATCGGATGACACTTTATACTGCAAGTCGAACGGCTGTTTTTTCAGACCTTTTACCGGAAAGAAAATGGCCTGATGACTGGCGGGTAGACTGTGATAGATATACCAACCTGGTTTCGCACTGCGGCAAACTTTATGTCCATCCCCGAAATCGAGCAGCGCATCGCCAATAAACATGGCCTCTTCTTTCTGGCGAGCCAGCTGTCGGGCAAACATCGCCACGTCATCGTGGAACACATCACCCGAATTCAGGAAGATCACATAGCGGCCCTTCGCCATCTCAATGCCTTTATTCATCGCATCGTAGATGCCTTTATCTTTCTCACTGATGTAGCGTAAGTTGAACTCACCGTTGAGTTTTTCCAGAAACTCTGCCGTACCGTCGTTTGAGCCGCCATCAACCACGATCCACTCAAAGGTAAGGCTCGGATCGCGCGCCAGATTGCGCAGCGAGCGCCAGGTTTTTACCACCCCTTCGTAATTACGAAAAGCGACAGTAATGACGCTTAGAAACATAAGACCACCTCGTCATGAATTCGTAATATTAAGCGCTTTACGCAGAATAAACGGACAAACAATTAAGAAAGCATATTCCGGGCTAAATATTGAACCGGTAAAAAACAGCGACATTGGCGTAAACAGATAAAGCTGCACGCGAAAGTTCTGGTTATCACCAAACGCGTTAATCATCATTTTGAAAACTTTAAACAGATACCAAATTGTCAACAGTACGGCAAACCACGAAAAATAAATAATTAACAGATACAGACCATTGTCTATGGTTTTACCGACATCCGCACCGTTAAAGATTCCGAATGATGCAACATATTCGTAAAGTGAGCCAAATCTTACTACACCATCAATATGGGTTAAGGAATAACCCACCATCACCAGCGGACCAATGATGCGATAATAAGATGAAGACCCTTCCGTTCCCAAATCACCCAGACGTTCTGAGATGTACGGGAAAGCAAATATAACGCCGACCATGAATACCGTCAGGGAGATAATTGCCAGCGGCAGTTTTTTCTTAATTGCCTCTTTGTTCAGGTACTGGAACGCCCACTCCAGCAGGTAAAACAGGATAAATGTCATTACCCCCGAGAACGATCCTGACAGAACAATTCCTGCAAGAATCATAGCATCGGTCTTAGGCGTTTTGATACCAAACTGTTTGATGCTGAGCCAAATTGAGATTAACGCCAGAGCGAAAAACGCCGGTTCAAAATAGAGGGCCGTAGTACGCTTCCCGCCAAACTTGATGAAGTTCAATACATAGCTGTTACTGTAAATGAGATATTTCGAAATTATCTCCATCAGGCTACTACCACCGGTGAGAATAATTTGTGCCATTTCCAGTGCGGCAAGCATAACAATTAACGCAACGGCAATATAAAAGAACCTGAGGATTTTCCGATAATTGTGTGGAGAAATGGTTTTAAAACGAATACTCCAGACCATTCCGATAATAATGACAATATAAACAAACAGCATGGTCGAGGTGACGTATTTACTGGCATCCAGTGACTGTCCAAAGATGTAGTTAAATAGCGTCAGGCACGTCCCCATCCCCAGGGCAATCATCAGCTTCTTAAGGTTGATTTTATCGACATACAGCAGAAGCAGGACAGGCAAGAAAGTAACGATAGTTATCGGGAAGCTTTCGCCTAGCTGGGCAATCTTAACGTTAACCAGCAGGTAGATCAGCGGCAGCAACAGATAACTACAGATTCTGATAGAACGAGACATACTCCTCCAGCATCTGTTGTCCACTGTAGGCCTTGCGGCTGCGCTTGCGGAACGATTCCAGGTCAGTACCAAATACGGCCTGCGCGATATCGGCTTTCGGCAGTTGCACCAGCGGCAGCACCTCGTTTTCAGCGAACGTTTTACCGCCCGATTTTTCCAGCACTTCACGCGCAGCGTCGCTGTGGGTGGCAATCACCGGCACGCCGATAGAGAGTGCTTCGCAAAGGATCAGGGGATAGTTATCCACCCGGGAGCTGAACACCAAGGCATCCATTTCGTTCAGTGCACTCATCAGTTTGCGTTTGTCGGTTTCAAACCCGTGATTGACCACGTTTGTCCCTTCGAACGGGGAAAACTTGCCGAAGGTATGCAGCTCGATATTGTCGCCCAGCGCCATCATGTCGCGCACCAGCTGCTGATTGGTTTTACCGTCATAACGCAGGTCATGCGCAACGATAGCGATTTTAGGTTTGCCCGTGGTTTCGGCCACCGGAGTCAGCTCGGCAAGAATGGCTTCCGTCGCCACGTCGATGCCGTTGTTGATAATCTTGCAGCGCCCTGCCCCGTAAAGGCTGTTGAACGCATCCGCCACATGCTGGCTTGGGGAGATAAACGTGCACCCCAGCGAAAGCATGTCGCGGAACAGCTGGCGCTTACCCTCCACCAGTTGATGAGCACGATCCACTTTCACCGGTGGGTAGTTACTTAATGTCGGGCATTTCCGGCAGTTATTTTTCCAGCCTTCGCAACCGTCGGTAAACGCACAGCGGCCGGTCACGCTCCAGTGATCGTGCAGCGTCCAGACAAAGCGGGTGTCCGGTTTATGTGCCTGCACGTTCTCACAAAACGCGACCACCTCTTCCAGGTTGAGCCAGTAGCTGTGCAACACATGAAAATGCAGCACCACCGGACCGGTGGTTCGCGTCACGGTGCGGTAGAGGTTATTCAGGTTGCCAAACAGATCGCGGTTAAACAGGCGGAACAGCGCAATGTTGGCGATCGACGTCAATCGTGGGGTCTGTTTCAACACCTGCGGATAGCGATCGTGGCTAACGCTTTTCTTACCCCCTTTGCCATAGCCATAGACAAAACGGGACTGTAACCCTTTTTGCAGCGCACGCTGATGCAGATCCAGCGCCACGCCGGCCGCCCCGCCTTCTGCGAGGCGTACGTTAAATTGCAGAATATTCATTTAATCACCTTCACGCGGGCTTTTTCTCCCACCACCAGCGCGTTATCCGGAATGCTGTCCAGCACCACGCTGCCAGCGCCAATGGTGACGTTATTACCAATCGTAATATCGCCAATGATCACCACGTTCGCGCCCAGCTCAACGTTATTGCCGATAACCGGGCACGCCAGACTGTCTGGCCCACGGTTACCGATGGTGACCGCATGACGAATAGTGAGATCATCCCCGGCGACCACGAACTTGTTGATCACCACCGCATAGCCGTGGTGGATGGTAAAGCGGCGGCCAATGGTGGCTGCGGCCTGAATCTCATAACCAAAAAAGCATTCAGTGATGATGCGGTACAGCACCAGCACCGGTGCAGCCCAGATATTGTTCAGCACATTTTTCTTGCGCCACACCGAGCAAAAGTGCGCGATGCGGTAGGCCAGGACCATGCAGCACGGGCGCAGGCTCCAGCTGTTTGCGCGGCAATCTTCCAGAAACATTATTTCCCCCGAAGCCCGTCAGCCAGACGCTTGCCGTTACGCACGGAGAGCAATGTCAGCAACGTGCGCCAGTTCATGCGCTTGTTGCGGATCTGATAGAGGGTAAAGAGCTGATACTTCCTGCTGGCACGATCAAACTTGTCCTTGTGCTTGCGGTAAAAATGGAAGTAGCCCGAGAATTTCTTCGGCGAGGAGGTGATTTGCATCTCCCCGTGGTTGATATGCAGGATCTGCGTGGCCTCTTCCACTTTCCACGGCTCACCGTATTCCACCACCATCCGAAGGAAGATGTCGTAATCCTGCGCGGCCTTGAGTTCGGTATCAAACAGGCACTCTTTAAAGCGCCACGCCCAGGTAAAGACCTGGTTACCAATAATGTTGCGCTTGTAGAACAGGCGGCGGGAGTACGGTGATTTTGGGTACAACGGCAGGCTGGCAGGCTGCGAGTAGACTTCGCCCTGACAGACATAATCGTTGGCATACAGGAAAGCATGCGTGACCAGCTGTTCCTTGTGTGACAGGAATGTCGACAGACGGTTCGGCGTCCATTCGTCATCGTCATCAATTCCGGTCAGGTATTGCCCTTTGGCCTGCGTGATCGCCTGATTGCGTACTGCACACGCGCCGGAATTAATCTCGTTATGCGTATACATCACGCGCGGGTCGTTGAGGTCGGCCACAAATTTCTGCAATTGCTCGAAAGAGGAGGAACAGTCGTCAACGATGATCAGCTCCCAGTTATCGTAATCCTGTCGCAGTACAGATTTGATTGCACGGATCGCCAGCTGCTGACGATTCCATGTCGGCATATAGATTGAAACTAAAGGGCGTTGTGTGGTCATGGTCTTCCCCTTATCCCTCACCCCGACCCTCTCCCTGTGGGCTGAGGGTTAGGGTGAAGGGGATTTTTATTTACTGTCAGATTTGTATTCGTACTCGTAATAGCCGTAATCCTGATACCCACTCGCGCGACGGAAGATGGAGTTCAGGATCACCCCTTTGACCTCAATCCCGTTCTGCTCGAAGCGGCTCAGACTGGTTTCCACTTCTTTAATGGTGTTCACCGCATAGCGCGCGACCATCAACGTAGTACCAGCAAGACGGCCAACCACGGCGGCATCGGTCACGGCCAGAATTGGCGGAGTATCGATTAGCACCAGGTCGTAATGCTTACTTGCCCACTCCACCAGCTCGGCAAAACGCTCGCTCATCAGCAGTTCAGATGGGTTCGGCGGAATCTGTCCACGTGGGATCAGGTCGAATTTCGGGATCGTTGTCGGTTTTGCACTCTGGCCGATCTCACCTTTACCCAGCAGGATTTCCGACAGACCGTTAACGTTGTTGGTGCCCAGCAGTTCGTGGGTATAGCCTTTGCGCATATCGCAGTCGATCAGCAGCACACGCTTGTTGGTCTGGCTGACCACCGCCGCCAGGTTGGCGCAGACGAAAGTCTTACCGATTGACGGGCTGACGCCGGTTAACATCAGGACGTTGTTTTTGGCCTGCATCATGGCAAAGTGCAGGCTGGTACGCAGGCTGCGGATCGCTTCGATGGCGAGGTCAGTCGGGTTACCCACCGCCAGCAGCTGGCTCTGTTTGTAACGCTTAACGCCTTTGATGGTTTTGACGCTGTCACGGGATTTTTGCCATTCAGACTGCGGGATGCTGGCGTAGACGTTGATACCGTTCTCTTCCAGCACCTGCGGGCTTTCGATACCGCGGTTAAACAGCGAGCGCAGCAGCACGCCAACGATGGAGAGCATCAGGCCAAGAATAATGCTCCCGAGAATAATCAGCGCTTTCTTCGGCTTCAGCACACCAGGCTGAGTAATGGCCGGGTCAACAATACGGACGTCCCCGACGGTACTGGCTTCGGTGATTTTCAGCTCCTGCTGTTTGTTCAGCAGCTGCATGTAAACCTGCTGGCCCGATTCCACGTCGCGGGTCAGACGCACGATCTCCTGCTGCGTTTTCGGCATCGCAGTCACGCGACCGTTGAGCTTTGCCTTTTCCTCTTCCAGCGTGCGGCGTTTCTCAAGCAGCGTGCGGTAGGCCGGGTGACGTTTGGTATAGAGCTTGGAAATCTCCGCCTCTTTGAAGGTCAACTCGTTGAGCTGAGCATCAATGTTGACCATTGAATCAAGAACTGATTTTGCTTCCAGCGGCAGGTCGACAGAGTCTTTATCCTGACGATAGGCGTTCAGCTTGTTCTCGGCCTCATCCAGATGGGCGCGCACTTCCGGGAGCTGTTTCGCGAGGAAGGCCAGGCTTTTCGCCGCTTCCGCCGACTTACGCTCAACGTTCTGCTCAAGATAGTTGCGGGTGATACTGTTCAGGATATTGCGAATCTGATCTTTATCTTCACCGGTAAAGGTCATGCTCAGCACGCCGGTGTCCTTACCGTTTTCAGTGACGGTCAGGTTGTTTTGCAGATTGTTGATCATCCCCAGCGTGGAGAATTTGGTGACGGTGAATTCCCCCCCTTCGTGGGCGTTAATCGCGCTGACCATCATGCTGACGCCCTCTTTGGTCAGCATCTGTCCCACTTCGCCGCGCGCGCTAAAGCCCGCGTCGCTGGTCAACTGATACTGTTTCGGGCCGAGCACCGTCAGGGTAAAGGTCTGATCGGCAGCCCCTTTCGGCAGCACGAAGTCTGTGACCTTCACCGTGTCGTTGTTTCTGCCCATCAGCCGATCCCAGCCCGCACCAAATATCGGGAAGGTATTTTTGGTGACGGAGATATCGAGCCCGAGGTCGTGAACCGTTTTACCCAGCACCAGACGTGACTGGATCAGCTGAATTTCAGCGTCGGAGGCCGGCGGTTTGTTCGCCAGCGCAGAGCCGATATCCTGCACCAGCGAGTTGCCGGTATTTTGTTCAATCTGTACCAGCGCATCAGCGCTGTAGATAGGCGTTGCGAACAGCGTATAGACGACAGCGGCCGCGGCAAACACGGCGGTGATCCCAAGCACCCACCACTTTGCCTCTACAACCGTGCCGACCAGGCGCCCAATATCAATTTCATCACTGCCCGAAGTCGGGGCGGCGGAAAGTCTTGTTTTTTCTGTCATTGTTATCCCTGCTGAGCTTTCAGTGCCTGCGCCCATTGTTGGGCAGACTGGTCAAGTAAGGTGTAAACCGCCTCGAAGGCCTCATGGCTTTTGCGATACGGGTCAGGGATTTCGCGTTCATTGTCCCAGTGACCAAACAGCATCACCTTGCCGCGCATCTCCGGAGCGATATCGCACAGCGCATGAATATGGCGTTTTTCCATCGTCAGGATCAGGTCATACTCCCGGCACATCCGGCCGGTGACCTGGCGGGCAATGTGGCCATCAAGAGAAAGGTTATGATCCCGGGCCACGCTCGCTGCGTGCTCATCAGCGCCTTTGCCGACCAGCGCCCCCAGCCCTGCGGACTCAACGACCAATGCAGGCTGGTACTGTTTCAGCAACCTTTCAGCCGTGGGGGAACGGCAAATGTTCCCCACGCATACCACCAGAATTTTGTTAAACATCATGGATTACCAGGTATGAATGTCGCGCGCCGTATCCGTCATGTAGCGAACGCCACTGATGGTTGGCAGCAACTGGTTGATCAGGCGGTTCCAGCGGGCAACCGGCGCGGTGGTGACGTACACCACATCGTATGGCTGGAGACGGAACTCCGTGGCCATTACCAGAGAGGTCGCATCGGACATATCCAACTGATAAATGTTGGCAATCTTGCCTTTCGCGCTGCCCTCACCCTTCAGCGGACGGATCACAAAGATGCCGCTGGCGTTAGACGAGGTCAGATCGATACCTTCCGCATTGCCCAGCGCTTCGGTCAGGGTCATACCGCTGAAGTCCATTTTGAGGGTGCTCTGTTTCTTCACCTCCCCCATCACGAAGACTTTCAGATCGTCATTGCGTGGCACGTAAAGAATGTCACCCGGATAGAGCAGTCGGTTCTGGGTCAGATCGCCGTTTTGCATCAGCGCCTGCAGCGAAATACGCTGCTCTTTACCGTTGTGGGTCAGCACCACGTTGCGCCAGTCGGCACCATCGGTTAAGCCACCCGCAGAGTTAATGGCGTCCAGCACAGTCAGTGGGACGTTGGTGATGGCCTGCTGGCCTGATTTGTTCACCTGGCCGGAGATATAGGCCTTTTGCGAGCGGAATGCGGCGATATTAACGTCCACCTGCGGGTCAGCGATGTACTGCGCTAAGCGGCCGGTAATATCACTACGGATCTCGGCAAGCGTTTTTCCGGCAACATGCACTTTGCCGATATAGGGATAGAACATGGTGCCGTCAGATTGCACCCAGTTCCCGGTGTCGCTTGAGCTACGGTACTGACCCGCAGGGGTGGTCAGTTCAGGGTGATCCCAGACGGTCACGTTGATAACGTCACCCGGCCCCACGCGGTACTGGTAAGCGGCGATCTCCTGGTCCAGAGACATATTCGGCTGGGCAACATTTGGACGTGGACGCAATTGTTCCACCAGACGCGGCGTGAGCGGATAAACATTCACCATTTTGTCGAGATCAAAATCGGCATCTTGTTGTTTAATCACGTCCTTGCCCATCGTGGACATATTGCTGCCGGGAAAGACCGTACAACCGCTCATCAAGAGTGCAGATACCAATAATGGCATCAATTTCATTTTGGATTTCATCATTGATTATTTATCACTTTGGCAGAGTAATTATCCCGTTCAATTTAAATAAGCTCGTGTTGTATTGGGTTTCAGCATGCAGTTAATCAAATAGAAATATAACTGGCATCAGTCCTAAAAAAAGCTTATTCATCCATTGGCTCTTGACAGAATAACCGGGGCTGATTCACACGCTTTCAGACACGCTACCGCCCTTGGCTTTCAGTTACCAATCCACTGACTAAACAATGTGTTATGGATAGACGCCCTCTTGAGGATGGTCTTCTGGAAATATATCAACCGCCTGAAACATCCAACGGACAATGAATAACCCTGTCTGAAGACCAAAACAATAATTGCAACACCGTGATTTAACATTTGGTGCCGGGAGAATTGTTGCAGCTTACCTAATAGCAGGCAAGGAGACATCTCTCTCAATATCTGTTTTTAAGATTAATATTAAGAGCAAAGTTTTCACCTTTTAGGATTTTCTTTATATTGACAATATAAAAATAAAAACCATTAGCTGCGATATATCCTAAAATTCCTTTCTGTAATTAAATCTACGCATTTACCTTATTTACAGTTTCAATCAATGCCACTCTGTTTAGTACATCGTATTAAGAGAAATCGCAGCCCGGCATTGCAATTTCTTTCAGCTTTATCCATGATCGAAGTGTGACATTGGTCATATAACAGAAGGTATTGCTATTACTATGGAATGGATTGCCGATCCATCAATCTGGGCCGGGCTGGTTACGCTGGTCGTCATCGAATTAGTTCTCGGTATTGATAATCTGGTCTTTATCGCCATCCTCGCTGAAAAACTCCCCCCTTCCCAGCGCGACCGCGCGCGCGTAACGGGCTTACTGCTGGCGATGGCGATGCGACTGCTGCTGCTGGCGTCAATTTCCTGGCTTGTCACGCTAACTAAGCCACTGATTACTCTATACAATATCAGCTTTAGCGCCCGCGACCTGATCATGCTCTTCGGCGGGTTGTTCCTGTTGTTCAAAGCCACAGTAGAACTGAACGAACGGCTCGAAGGGAAAGACAGCGAAAATCCCACCCAGCGACGGGGAGCTAAATTCTGGCCGGTCGTGGCACAGATTGTGGTACTGGATGCGGTCTTCTCTCTGGACTCGGTGATCACTGCCGTCGGAATGGTGGACCATCTTGCCGTCATGATGGCTGCGGTAATTATCGCCATCACGCTGATGGTCATGGCGAGCAAAGCGTTGACGCGGTTTGTGAACAGCCACCCGACCATCGTTATCCTCTGCCTGAGCTTCCTGCTGATGATTGGCTTTAGCCTGGTCGCCGACGGTTTTGGCTTCCATATTCCAAAAGGCTACCTGTACGCCGCGATCGGCTTCTCGGTGATGATTGAATCCCTGAACCAGCTCGCCATATTCAACCGTCGTCGCTTTTTGTCGGCAAACCAGAGCCTGCGCCAGCGGACCGCTGATACCGTGATGCGCCTGCTCAGCGGGCAAAAAGAGGACGCGGAATTAGATGCCGAATCTTCTGCGATGCTGGCCGATCATAACGACGGGCAGATCTTCAATCCGCAGGAGCGGCTAATGATTGAGCGGGTGCTCAATCTGAATCAGCGTTCGGTCAGCAGCATCATGACTTCACGTCATGACATTGAGCATATCGACCTGACAGCACCGGAAGAACACATTCGCGCTTTGCTGGATAAAAATCAGCATACCCGCGTAGTTGTGACTGGCGGTGAGGAAGAGGAAGAGTTACTGGGTGTGGTGCATGTCATCGACCTGCTGCAACAGCAGTTACACGGTGAAGCGTTAAACCTGCGCGCCCTGGTGCGTCAGCCACTGGTTTTCCCGGAGGGGCTGCACCTGCTCTCTGCTCTTGAGCAATTCCGTAATGCGCGCACCCACTTCGCTTTTGTAGTAGATGAGTTTGGTTCGGTTGAAGGACTGGTCACGCTCAGCGACGTGATGGAAACCATCGCCGGTAATTTACCCAACGAGGTGGATGAGATTGATGCCCGCCATGACATCCAGAAAAATGCTGACGGTTCCTGGACGGCCAACGGCCATATGCCGCTTGAGGACCTGGTGCAATATGTACCGCTACCGCTGGATGAAAAACGTGAATATCACACCATCGCCGGTCTGCTGATGGAGTATTTGCAGCGTATCCCGCAGCAGGGGGAAGAGGTTCAGGTGGGCGACTATCTGCTTAAAACGCTACAGATTGAAAACCATCGCGTGCAAAAGGTTCAGATCATCCCCCTGCGAGATGAAGAAGAGCTGGATTTTGAGGTGTAAAAAAGCCGGGAGGCGGCAGCGCCTTACCCGGCACAACAGACATCAAAGCTTATCCAACAGCTTTTTCACATCTTTGCCTGTCTGTGAATCTTTATTACGATCCGCCCAGCTGTTAAGCCGACGTTTGGCTTCATCCTGCAGATGCTTACGCAGGATCTGATCCACCTGAAGGCTGTAATTCAGCGCCTGCCATTTACCATATACGCTAAGCGGGATCGGCGTCTCTTTCAGGAAGTCAATCAGCTTACTTTCACCCTGCCAGCCGGAAAGTACCCTGACATTAAAACGGGTGTCCGCCGTCTCTTTCACCAGATCCAGTGAACCGTCCCCCGTCAGTGACAGCATGGAAGAGGTTCCTTCCATGCTGTCCAGAGTAAGCTGTCCGTTATCCAGCGTCAGGTCGGTGGTGAAGCTGTCGAGGCGCGTGGCGCTATCGTAGTTTTCCTGGGCTTTCACATCACTGCTGCGTTCAACCGCCTGCTGCACCAGCTGTTGGAAGTTAAGGCCTTCCATTCGGGAGTTTTTCAGATCAACATGCCCCTGCCCCTGCCACTCGCGACGGAAAGCATCGGCATCAATTTTTGTACCGGAGAAGTCACCCGCCAGCGTCAACTGCCCGGTCAGAGATATCGGGTAGTTGAAGGCTTTCAGGATGGTACCAATCTCAACGTTATCGAGACGCGGCTGGAATTCGACGCTGGCAACATCTTTACGGACATCCAGCGTGCCCGGCAGTGAGAGGTGTCCGGTCCCCAGTTTGCCGCTCAGTTCAGAGATCACCAGCAAACCGTTATGGTTGAACATCTGGCTGCTTACATCGGTAAAATCGATGCCGCGCCAGCGCAGGCTATTGGCTTTCAGCAGAATATCTGCCGTGAATCCGCGCAGGGCATTATAGTCAGGCTGTTCAAGATTCGACGAGATAACCGGGCGTGAGACCGGTGTCTGGCTTTGCCCCGTTTGCGTGGCATCGCTGTCCGTTGCGCTTGCAGGCAGAGGGGGCAGCAGGTTTTCCAGGTTAAGCTTGTCAAACTGCAGATTCAAAACCCACTTAGGTTTTTCCTCGAGAGAGACGCTCGCCTGCCCTTTCAGGCTACTGTCATTCGCCTGCAGGTTGAGGTTGTCCAGTTCCAGCTGTTTTTGTTCTTCACGCCACACGGCCTGCAACGTTCCCTGACCGGTTATCCCCTGAGAGGGCAGATCGGCTCCCGTCAGTTGCCAGTTCAGTTGCTGAATGTCGGCGGTAAGCTGATGCGGATAATCCGATGCATTCACGTTGGCATTCAGCGACAGGGTCAGATCGCGCTGATCGCGGTTCACCCGTCCGCTAAATTCAACCGTTGCCAGATGATGCGCATCCTGTTCCATCTGCAGGTTGATATTTCTTACGGTAACCTGCTCCTCATCCTCATGCTGGAAAACTAACACGCTATCAGCAACTTTCAGTTTACCAATATCAAAGGACCAGCCCGTATCAGACGGTTCATCGGGCAGGGTGTTTTCTCGCGGCGCAACCGGCGCATTCGCGTCACGAACGGCTTCGGTTTGCGGAGTGAGCTGAATCACCGCGCCTTTCAGCATCACCTGATTAACCTGCAGCTGGTGAGAGAACAACGGGATTAGTGCCACATCGAGACGCATGTTATCCGCTGAGACCAGCGGCAAAGCAGCCCCCGGCGCCGTTAATGACATGCGACCAGAGAGAATGCTGAGCTGTGGCCAGACGTGCCAGCGCAGCGACCCGTCAAGCTTCAGTTGATAACCACTGCGTGCCTCGACCTGCCGCACCATATAAGTGCGGAAATCGTTCGGGTTAACCAGCAAAACCAACGCCGAAAGGCCAGCAACCAGCACCACCAGCAAAATCATCAGCGTTGTCAGAACTCTTCTCATGGCATCCTCGATGGACTAACGATCAGTCTTTATCAATACGGCTGGCAACCGCGCCCTGCTGGTCGCGATATTTTGCGTCCTGACGGCGGTTATAAGGACGATCGGCAGGACCTGACAGAGGTTCAAAGCTTAACGCGCCGATCATCATTCCAGGGCGTAGAGCCAGAGGCAGTTTACCGGCATTGAAGAACTCCAGTACGATACGGCCAGACCAGCCGGGATCAATACGGTGCGCGGTTACGTGAACCATCAACCCCAGACGCGCCAGTGATGAGCGACCATCCAGCCAGCCAACCAGGTCCGCTGGGAGCGTCACGGATTCATACGTCACCGCCAGCGCCAGTTCACCTGGGTGCAAATAAAAGGCTTCGCCTTCGTCAATGACGATTTCGTCACTCATCACGCGATCGAGCGCGGCGCTGACTTCATCCTTCGGCCCGCTGAGGTCGATGAACGGCGCGGTGTGGCCACTAAAGGTACGGAATTTATTCCCCAACCGCACATCAACGGTCACACCATTGATACGCTCCACCGGTGGACGTGGGGTAATAGACAAACGGCCTTCATCCAGCCAGGCTTCAATATCGCGATCACAAAGACGCATGGCACTTTCTCCTTTCATGCATCGTACCCTGAGGCGGTAAACACTCAGGGTAAAACCAGGTTATCTCTGAACGGTACACAATTCACGCGGCTTATTCAAAAAACTGGCTGATTTTCGCTTTTAAGATATCAATAGCTATGCGGTTTTTGCCCCCACGCGGCACGATGATATCGGCGTATTGCTTGGACGGTTCAATAAATTGCAGGAACATTGGGCGGACCGTTTTCTGGTATTGCGCCATGACGGAGTCCATCGAACGACCGCGCTCATTAACGTCACGTTTGATGCGGCGCATCAGGCAGATATCCAGCGGGGTATCGACGAAAATAGAGAAGTTCATGGACTCACGCAGACGGGCATCAGTGAGAAGCAGAATGCCTTCCAGGATGATGACCTTCTTCGGCTCGATGCGGATAGTTTCCTGAGTGCGGGTATGTTCTACATAACTGTAAACCGGCAGTTCAATCGCCTGGCCGCTCTTAAGCGCTTCCAGATGCTGGAACAGTAAACTGTGATCCATTGCATTTGGGTGGTCATAGTTGGTTTTTACACGCTCTTCCATCGACAGATGGGATTGATCTTTGTAATAGCTGTCTTCGGGAATGACGCCGATGTGCTCATCACCTACTTGTTCACGCAGTTCGCGATAAAGCGTACTGGCAATTAGACTTTTACCTGAAGCCGATGCGCCGGCGATGCCTATAATGACGCACTGATGAGACTTATCAGTCATAAATTTAGCGACCTGATTAACCTGGATGTTAAGGAAGGACGACGCCGGAGCGTCAAACGCGGCAATTATAGGGATTTCGGGAGCGTGATACCAGTCGAAAGCACAGGTTCTGCGAGACAGCCTGAAAAGTGGCGCATTCTTCCTTTAGTTAAATTTAAATGAACACTTTTTCAGCAATTAACATGGATTTTTTTAAGAGTAACTATTTAATAAGTCTATGATGTCAAATTATGAGCAGTCACCATATGAATTGTAAATTGTTTGTACTAGCATAAACCAAATTATCAAATTCACTCGTCCGGACTTCTTTCCTGGCGGCATGGCGTCTCTGGATAAAGCGGTAATGAATAAACAATACCAGCGGGTTTTGGTTACCACCCCACATCCTTTATTACGACTTGTCTGTCTGGGCCTGGTCACCTTTATCTTTACCTTATTTTCGCTTGAGCTAACTCGCTTCGGTACTCTGCTGGCGCCGCTCTGGTTTCCCACCGCCATCATGGTGGTGGCGTTTTACCGCCATGCAGGAAAAATGTGGCCGGGGATTGCTCTGGCCTGTTCGTTTGGCAATATTCTGGCTTCATGGATGTTGTTTTCGTGGGGGGCGACAAGCTTCATCTACCCCTCAATCAACGTGATTGAGGCTGTGATTGGCGCGTTGCTACTGCGCAAATTGCTCCCGTGGTATAACCCGCTGCAAAATCTGAATGACTGGATCCGTCTGGCCATTGGCAGCGCGCTGGTGCCACCACTGGTGGGCGGTGTTCTGGTCTATTGTCTGATCCCTACTCCAGAACCACTGCGTAATTTCCTCGTCTGGGTCTTGTCTGAAGCCATCGGTGCGCTGGCGCTGGTGCCGTTAGGATTGCTTTTTAAACCGCATTATCTGCTGCGCCATCGTGACCCGAGATTGCTGCTTGAAACGCTGACCACCATGGCGGTGACGTTAGTCCTCAGTTGGGCAGCCATTATCTGGCTGCCGTGGCCCTTTACCTGCGTTATCGTTCTGCTTATGTGGAGTGCCGTGCGCCTGCCGCGAATGGAAGCGTTCATGGTGTTTCTGGTCACCGTTATGGTGGTTTCCCTGATGATCGCCCGCAACCCTCTGGCGTTGACCACTCAACATACTAACGCCATGTTGAATGCGCCGTGGCTACCGTTCCTGATGCTGCTCCTGCCTGCCAACGTAATGACCATGGTGATGTATGCTTTCCGCGCAGAACGCAAACACATTACCGAGAGCGAGGAGCGTTTTCGTAACGCGATGGAGTATTCCGCTATCGGGATGGCGCTGGTCAGCATTGAGGGTAAATGGCTTCAGGCCAACAAGGCACTGTGCAACTTTCTCGGTTACAGCCAGAGTGAGCTCCAGTCGCTCACCTTCCAGCAGTTAACCTGGCCGGAAGATTTGCATACCGACCTGAAACAACTGGAGCAACTGGTCAACGGAGAGATTAATACCTACACCCTTGAGAAGCGCTACTACACGCGCAATGGAGAGGTGGTCTGGGCGCTTCTTGCTGTCTCTGTCGTGCGCCATACCGACGGTTCACCCCTCTATTTTATCGCGCAGATCGAAGATATTAACGACCTGAAACAGACCGAATGGGTCAACAAACGTCTGATGGAGCGTATTACGCTTGCCAACGAAGCGGGGGGGATCGGCATCTGGGAGTGGGATCTGGAGCCAGACATTATCAGCTGGGATAAGCGAATGTTCGAGCTGTATGAAATACCGCCGCACATCAAGCCCACCTGGCAACTCTGGCATGAAGCGATGCTGCCTGAGGATCGCGCGCATGCAGAAAAGGTGCTGCGGGACTCTCTGATCGCCCGTTTGCCGTTTAAGCTTGAATTCCGCATCCGCGTGAAGGAAGGCGTGCGACATATCCGCTCTCTGGCGAACCGGGTGCTGAACAAGCAGGGCGAAGTCGAACGCCTGCTCGGTATCAACATGGACATGACCGAAGTTAAGCAACTCAACGAGGCCCTGTTCCAGGAAAAAGAGCGTCTGCACATAACCCTCGACTCCATCGGCGAAGCGGTGCTGTGCACCGATATCAACATGAATGTCACCTTCATGAACCCGGTTGCCGAGAAAATGAGTGGCTGGCTGCAGACCGAAGCTATCGGTCAGCCCATCCTGCGGGTGCTGCATATTACCTTTGGTGAAAAAGGGCCGCTGATGGAGAACATTCATAGCGGTGATATGTCCCGTTCCGATATCGATCAGGACGTGGTCCTGAACTGCCGCACCGGCGGTAATTTTGATATTCATTACAGCATTACGCCGCTCAGCACACTGGACGGACAAAACATTGGCTCGGTTATCGTGATTCAGGATGTGACAGAGTCGCGCAAAATGTTGCGCCAGTTGAGTTACAGCGCCTCCCACGATGCCCTGACCCACCTGGCAAACCGGGTTAGCTTTGAAAATCATCTCAAACGGCTCTTGCAGACCGTTCGCGAAACGCGCCAGCGTCATGCTCTGGTCTTTATCGATCTTGATCGTTTCAAAGCGGTCAACGATACGGCAGGCCATGCCGCAGGTGATGCCCTGCTCAGGGAGCTCTCTTCATTAATGTTGACCATGCTTCGCTCGAGTGATGTGCTGGCGCGTCTGGGCGGGGACGAATTCGGTTTGCTGTTGCCGGACTGCAACATAGAGAGCGCACGTTATATCGCCAGCCGCCTGATCCATACCATCAATGGCTATCACTTTATGTGGGAAGGACGCCTGCACAGAATTGGTGCCAGCGCAGGTATCACGTTGATTGATGAAAATAATCATCAGGCATCGGAGATCATGTCACAGGCTGATATCGCCTGTTATGCCTCGAAAAACAGTGGGCGCGGCATCGTCACGGTTTACGAACCTCAGCAGGAGCGGGACCACAGCGCACGCAGCATGATGTCACTGGATGAACAGTGGCACATGATTAAAGACAATCATCTGATGATGATAGCCCGCAGTGTCGCCTCGCCACGCATACCGGAAAGCTGTAACTTCTGGCTCATTTCGTTACGCCTGTGGACCAGCCAGGGCGAAGTACAGGAAGAACACGCCTTCCGATCTGGCCTGGCGGAGCCTGAGCTGTTGCACGCTCTCGACAGACGGATCTTTAGTGAGTTTTTCCGTACCTCTGCCGCACAGGTCGCCAGTAAAGGTATGGGCGTTGCACTGCCGCTTTCTGAAGCCGGTTTGGCCAGCGTGACGCTGGTCGATGAACTTCTCGACCTGCTGGATAAAAGCCCACTGCCGGGCCGTCTTCTGCATCTGATCATCCCTGCCGATGTGGTGTGCAACCCAGATGAAAACCTGCAACGGGGGCTGCAAAAGCTTCGTCAGGCGGGTTGTCGCGTGATTTTCAGTCAGGTGGGGCGTGACATGAACGTCTTTACCCACCTGAGCGCGAATATGGCCGACTATCTAATGCTGGATGCGGAAGTGGTAACCAATGTTTATGGCAACCTGATGGATGAAATGATGGTGACTATCATCCAGGGCCATGCCCAGCGCCTGGGGATGAAAACCATCGCGGGTCCCTGTAATCAGCCGATCATGATGGATACACTCTCTGGCATCGGGCTCGATTTTATTTATGGTGACACGATTGCCGAGCCACAGCCGCTGGATCTACTTCTCAATACCAGTTATTTCGCTATCAACTGACGGCGCCCAGCCGTCGGTATACCAGATGTGCAGCAGCGCGTAAGAACGCCAGGGCTGCCAGCGCTGAGCATAGCGACGAATTTGCGCTGGCGTCATCCCGGCAAAGCGTTGCTTAATCAGATAATCATCCGGCAGAAAAACATCCTTCGCCTGCCAGCCGCGCAGAGCCAGATAGTTTGCCGTCCAGCGCCCTATTCCAGGCCGCTGTTGCAAGGCCTTCATGCCTGCCTCAACATCCTCAGGTGGCGTCAGCGGAAACGTGCCTTCAATGACCGATTGCGCCAGATGAATCAACGACTCAGCGCGTTTGACCGGCATCCCGAGCGCTTTCAGCGCCAGCGGGTCCGTTGCGGCCAGCGCTTGTGGTGTGGGGAAGCAGAGATACCCCGGACAATCCGCGATCGGTTCGCCGCACAGCGCCACCACGCGCGAGGCCAGTTTCGCCGCCATCGCCACGCTCACCAGTTGCCCGAGAATCGCCCGCACGCCCTGTTCGTACGCGTCCATCGCCCCAGGCAAACGCAAGCCTGGCCGTGCAACGCCGAGATCGCCAAGCGTCTTGTGAATTTCATGCGGATCGCAGGCCAGATCGAACAGACGCCCAATACGTTCAAGACAGGTTTGCGCAACCGGGATTAACCCGGGGCTCAGCGTCACCTGTAGCGTGTGGGTCAGGTTATCCGGTGTGACGCGAAAGATCCCCTGGTGCCCCTCAAAGGCGAAACTGCGCTCGTAATAGTGTTCAGTGACGGTCTCAACGCCCTCTACCGCACGCGCGCCAAGAAAGCCAAACATCCATTGCCAGTCGTAAGGGGGTTGCCAGGTCAGGGTATACATTGTCGCTCCTTTTTTGTTCCCCTCAGCATAAACCGAAAGACCTTGTTTCGCCTTGCTTTCATATTCCTGTTGTCGCGATGCAGACATTTCGTTAAAGTCTCGCCCCTTCTCACTGGCATGGGGATTATTCGTGTTTATTGGATTTGATTACGGTACGGCAAACTGCTCGGTTGCAATTATGCAGGACGGACAGCCACAGCTCCTGAAAATGGAAAAAGAGAGTACGCTGCTGCCCTCAATGCTCTGCGCACCTACCCGCGAAGCGGTCAGCGAATGGCTGTTCCGCCATCATCAGGTTCCGGCCACCGCGTCGGAGACTCAGGCATTGCTGCGCCGCGCGGTCAGTTTTAACCGCGAGGAAGATATCGACGTTACGCCTTCCAGCGTGCAGTTCGGCCTCTCTTCGCTCGGGCACTACATCGAAGATCCCGAAGAGGTTTACTTCGTTAAATCACCAAAATCCTTCCTGGGTGCCAGCGGTCTGAAGCCACAGCAGGTGGCGATGTTTGAAGATCTGGTCTGCGCCATGATGCTGCACATTCGCAATCAGGCGCAAACCCAGGTGTCGCAAGCGATCGCCCAGGCGGTGATTGGCCGTCCGATCAACTTCCAGGGTCTGGGGGGAGATGACGCTAACCAGCAGGCGCAGGGTATCCTTGAACGTGCGGCGCACCGTGCAGGCTTCCGTGACGTGGTGTTCCAGTATGAGCCCGTTGCGGCGGGACTGGATTTTGAAGCCACACTGACGGAAGAGAAACGCGTATTAGTCGTGGATATCGGCGGCGGTACGACGGACTGCTCGCTGCTGCTGATGGGGCCACAATGGCATAACCGTCGCGACCGCGAAAACAGCTTGCTGGGGCACAGTGGCTGCCGTATCGGCGGTAACGATCTCGATATTGCCCTGGCGTTCAAGAGCCTGATGCCACTGCTCGGCATGGGCGGACAAACTGAAAAAGGTATCGCTCTGCCAATCCTGCCATGGTGGAACGCTATCGCGATTAACGACGTCCCGGCGCAGAGTGATTTTTACAGCACTGCAAATGGCCGTTTCCTGAACGACCTGGTACGCGACGCGCAGGACGCCGAAAAAGTCGCCCTGCTGTATAAAGTGTGGCGTCAGCGTCTTAGCTATCGCGTGGTACGTACCGCAGAAGAGAGCAAAATCGCCCTTTCCGACCGCGCTGAGCATGCGGTCTCCTTGCCGTTTATCAGCGACGATCTGGCCACTGCGATTTCTCAGGACGGGCTGGAGGCTGCGCTCGCGCAGCCGCTGCAGCGTATTCTGGAGCAGGTGCAGCTGGCGCTGGAAAACGGCAAAGAGAAACCGGACGTTATCTATCTGACCGGGGGGAGCGCGCGTTCACCGCTGATCAAAAAAGCGCTGGCGGAACAGCTGCCGGGCATTCCGATTGCGGGTGGCGATGACTTTGGTTCCGTTACCGCCGGTCTGGCGCGCTGGGCGCAGGTGATGTTTAGCTAGTCTCATTGTGCCGGGTGGCGTATCCGCTCCACCCGGCTAAAAAGAGCACCATACTCAGACCATTCCTGACAGTCTTCCATATTTCCTCCATTTTTCCGCTGTGTTACCTGACTAAACTAGTATCATTCCCCGAAGTATTCAGGATGAGAACGTATAACGATGAAAGGCCGTAATAAATCCCGCTGGGCAATCGCCGCTGGCATCATTGTGGTGGTTCTTGCCGCCGCCTGGTACTGGCACAGTCAATCCGCAAACTCCGCAGCACCCGCGGGTGCCACCAGCCAGCCACAGCGCCCGACGGGCGGAGGGCGTCACGGTATGCGCGGCGGTGCGCTGGCACCTGTACAGGCAGCTACGGCAGTGAATAAAGCCGTTCCGCGCTATCTTACAGGTCTTGGGACGATTACCGCCGCCAACACCGTAACAGTACGCAGTCGCGTCGACGGCCAGCTGATGGCCATTCACTTCCAGGAAGGTCAGCAGGTCAAAGCGGGCGATCTGTTGGCGGAAATCGACCCGAGCCAGTTCAAGGTGGCGCTGGCCCAGGCGCAGGGACAGCTCGCAAAGGACAACGCCACGCTCGCCAATGCCCGGCGCGATTTAGCGCGTTACCAGCAGCTGGTCAAAACCAACCTGGTATCGCGGCAGGAGCTGGACACCCAGCAGTCGCTGGTCAGCGAAACGCAGGGCACCACTAAAGCCGATGAAGCTGCCGTCGCCAGTGCACAGCTGCAGCTGGACTGGAGCCGCATCACCGCGCCGATTGACGGGCGCGTGGGCCTGAAGCAGGTCGATATCGGTAACCAAATCTCAAGTGGCGACACCACGGGCATCGTAGTGATCACCCAAACCCACCCGATTGATTTAGTCTTTACCCTGCCGGAAAGCGACATTGCGACCGTGGTGCAGGCGCAAAAAGCCGGTAAAGGCCTGGTGGTGGAAGCCTGGGACCGTACCAACAAGCAGAAACTCAGCGAAGGTTCCCTGCTCAGTCTGGACAACCAGATCGATACCACCACCGGCACCATCAAGCTCAAAGCACGGTTTAATAATCAGGACGACGCCCTCTTCCCGAACCAGTTCGTCAATGCGCGCATGCTGGTTGCGACCGAAGAAAACGCGGTGGTGATCCCATCGGCGGCACTGCAGATGGGTAATGAAGGGAACTTTGTCTGGGTACTGAACAGCGACAATAAAGTCAGTAAACATCTGGTGAAAACCGGGATTCAGGACAGCCAGATGGTGGTCATCAGCGCCGGACTTTCCGCGGGCGACCGCGTGGTCACCGACGGCATTGACCGTCTGACCGAAGGGGCGAAAGTGGAAGTGGTTGAGCCTGCGAAACAAGGGGAGAAAGCCTGATGCAGGTCATGCCTCCAGACTCGACAGGTGGGCCGTCACGCCTGTTCATTTTACGTCCCGTCGCTACCACGCTGCTGATGGTGGCAATTCTGCTGGCCGGGATTATCGGCTATCGCTTTCTGCCCGTTTCGGCGCTCCCGGAAGTGGATTACCCCACCATTCAGGTGGTAACGCTTTATCCTGGCGCCAGCCCGGACGTGGTGACGTCAGCCATTACCGCGCCGCTGGAGCGTCAGTTCGGTCAAATGTCTGGCCTGAAGCAGATGTCCTCCCAGAGTTCCGGTGGCGCATCCGTCGTGACGCTCCAGTTCCAACTGACGCTGTCACTGGATGTCGCCGAGCAGGAGGTACAGGCCGCCATCAACGCGGCCACCAACCTGCTGCCGTCAGACCTGCCTAATCCACCGGTCTACAGCAAAGTGAACCCGGCGGATCCGCCGATCATGACGCTGGCCGTGACCTCCTCCGCCATGCCGATGACGCAGGTGGAAGATATGGTCGAAACCCGCGTGGCGCAGAAGATTTCTCAGGTTTCCGGCGTTGGCCTCGTCACGCTGGCGGGCGGGCAACGCCCGGCGGTACGCGTGAAGCTCAACGCCCAGGCGATTGCCGCTCTGGGGTTGACCAGCGAAACCATTCGCAGCGCCATCAGCAATGCTAACGTCAACTCGGCGAAGGGCTCGCTGGACGGACCAACCCGTGCCGTTACGCTCTCCGCGAACGACCAGATGCAGTCCGCCGATGAATACCGTCAGCTGATTATCGCCTACCAGAACGGTGCGCCGGTGCGTCTGGGTGATGTGGCGACCGTCGAACAAGGAGCGGAAAACAGCTGGCTGGGTGCCTGGGCCAACAAACAGCAGGCGATCGTGATGAACGTCCAGCGTCAGCCGGGCGCAAACATCATTGAAACCGCAGACAGCATTCGCACCATGCTGCCACAGCTGATCGAAAGCCTGCCGAAATCGGTCAGCGTGAAGGTGCTTTCCGACCGTACCACGAATATTCGCGCGTCGGTCACCGACACCCAGTTCGAGCTGATGCTGGCGATTGCGCTGGTGGTGATGATTATCTATCTGTTCCTGCGCAACGTTCCGGCAACCATCATTCCCGCCGTCGCCGTCCCGCTCTCGCTGGTGGGGACGTTTGCGGTGATGGTGTTCCTCGATTTCTCAATCAATAACCTGACGCTGATGGCGCTCACCATCGCCACCGGGTTCGTGGTGGATGATGCCATCGTGGTTATCGAGAACATCTCGCGCTATATCGAGAAAGGGGAAAAACCGCTGGCGGCCGCGCTAAAAGGTGCGGGTGAGATCGGCTTTACCATTATCTCGTTGACCTTCTCGCTGATTGCGGTGCTGATCCCGCTGCTGTTTATGGGCGATATCGTCGGCCGTCTGTTCCGCGAGTTTGCCGTGACCCTTGCGGTCGCCATATTGATTTCTGCGGTCGTCTCGCTGACGCTGACCCCGATGATGTGCGCCCGCATGCTAAGCCATGAGTCCCTGCGCAAGCAAAACCGTTTCTCCCGCGCCTCCGAACGCATGTTTGAACGTATTATCGCGGCGTACGGACGTCTGCTGGCGAAAGTGCTCAACCATCCGTGGGCAACGCTCGGCGTGGCACTCGGTACGCTGGCGCTCAGCGTCTTACTGTGGATCGTGATCCCGAAGGGCTTTTTCCCGGTTCAGGACAACGGCATTATTCAGGGCACGCTTCAGGCACCGCAGTCGGTCTCCTTCGCTAACATGGCCCAGCGGCAGCAGCAGGTATCTGAGATCATCATGAAAGATCCGGCGGTGGAGAGCCTGACCTCCTATGTCGGCGTGGATGGCACCAACCCCTCTCTGAACAGCGCACGTCTGCAGATCAACCTTAAGCCATTGAGTCAGCGCGACGATCGCGTAAACGCGGTGATTGAACGTCTGCAAGAGTCCGTGGCGCGCGTGCCTGGCGTGGAACTGTATCTGCAGCCGATTCAGGATTTGACCATTGATACCCAGGTCAGCCGCACCCAGTACCAGTTCACGCTGCAGGCCACCACGCTTGATGCCCTCAGCACCTGGGTACCGCAGCTGGTGGATAAGCTAAAAACCCTGCCGCAGCTCTCTGACGTCAGCAGCGACTGGCAGGACAAAGGTCTGGCAGCGTATGTGAATGTGAATCGTGACACCGCCAGCCGTCTGGGCATCACGATGGCAGACGTCGATAACGCGCTGTATAACGCCTTTGGGCAGCGACTGATCTCCACGATTTACACTCAGGCGAATCAGTATCGCGTGGTGCTGGAGCACAACACCGAGCACACGCCTGGCCTGGCGGGGCTGGACTCGGTACGCCTGACCAGCAAAGACGGGGGAATTGTGCCATTAAGCGCCATCTCGACCGTGGAAGAGCGCTATACCCCGCTGTCGATTAACCATCTGGACCAGTTCCCGTCCACCACCATTTCTTTCAACGTACCGGATAACTATTCTCTTGGCGAAGCCGTGGAAGCGATTCTGGCCGCAGAGAAAACGCTGAGCTTCCCGTCCGATATTCAGACCCAGTTCCAGGGCAGTACGCTGGCGTTTCAGGCGGCGCTCGGCAACACCATCTGGCTGATTGTCGCGGCGGTGGTCGCAATGTATATCGTGCTCGGCGTGCTGTATGAAAGCTTTATCCATCCGATCACCATCCTCTCTACCCTGCCGACGGCAGGTGTCGGGGCTCTGCTGGCATTGATGCTGGCGGGTAGCGAGCTGGATGTGATTGCGATTATCGGCATCATCCTGCTTATCGGGATCGTGAAGAAAAACGCCATTATGATGATCGACTTTGCTCTTGCTGCCGAGCGCGAGCAGGGGATGAACCCGCGCGATGCGATTTTCCAGGCCTGCCTGCTGCGTTTTCGTCCGATCCTGATGACCACCCTGGCCGCCCTGCTGGGCGCGCTGCCGCTGATGCTCAGTGCCGGCGTCGGCGCGGAGCTGCGTCGTCCTCTGGGGATCGGCATGGTCGGCGGTCTGCTGGTGAGCCAGGTGCTGACCCTCTTCACCACGCCGGTGATCTACCTGCTGTTCGACCGCCTGGCGCTGTGGACCAAAAGCCGCTTCCCGAAACGTGAAGAGGAGGCATAAGTGAAGTTTTTCGCTCTCTTCATTTATCGCCCGGTGGCGACGATTTTAATCTCGCTCGCCATCACCCTTTGCGGCGTACTGGGCTTCCGGCTGCTGCCGGTGGCTCCCCTGCCGCAGGTAGATTTTCCGGTGATCATGGTTAGCGCCTCGCTGCCTGGCGCATCGCCGGAAACGATGGCCTCGTCAGTCGCCACACCGCTGGAACGTTCACTCGGGCGGATTGCCGGAATTAATGAGATGACCTCCAGCAGCTCGCTAGGCAGCACGCGTATCATTCTGGAGTTCAGCTTCGATCGGGATATTAACGGTGCGGCACGCGACGTGCAGGCCGCCATTAACGCCGCGCAAAGCCTGCTCCCGAGCGGAATGCCGAGCCGCCCGACCTACCGCAAGGCAAACCCGTCCGACGCGCCGATCATGATCCTGACGCTGACCTCGGATACCTACTCGCAGGGGCAGCTTTACGACTTTGCGTCTACCCAGCTGGCGCAGACAATCTCACAAATTAACGGCGTCGGTGACGTGAGCGTCGGCGGGAGCTCCCTGCCCGCCGTGCGCGTGGGCTTAAACCCACAGGCGCTGTTCAACCAGGGCGTGTCGCTGGACGACGTGCGCTCCGCCATCAGCACTGCCAACGTCCGTAAACCGCAGGGTGCCGTCGAGAACAACAGCCATCGCTGGCAGATCCAGACGAACGACGAGCTAAAAACTGCCGCCGAATATCAGCCGCTGATCGTCCACTATAACAACGGTGCAGCGGTACGTTTAAGCGACGTGGCCAGCGTCACGGACTCGGTGCAGGACGTGCGTAACGCCGGGATGACCAACGCCAAACCGGCGATTTTGCTGATGATCCGCAAGCTGCCGGAAGCCAACATTATTGAGACGGTGAACAGCATTCGCGCGCGTCTTCCGGTGTTGCAGGAGACGATCCCGGCTGAGATCAATTTGCAGATTGCCCAGGATCGCTCCCCAACCATTCGCGCCTCGCTTGAAGAGGTGGAGCAAACCCTGGTTATCTCCGTCGCGCTGGTGATCCTGGTGGTCTTCCTGTTCCTGCGATCCGGCCGCGCGACGCTGATCCCGGCAGTCGCCGTACCGGTGTCGCTGATTGGTACCTTTGCCGCCATGTATCTGTGTGGCTTTAGCCTCAACAACCTGTCGCTGATGGCCTTGACCATCGCAACGGGATTTGTGGTCGATGACGCCATCGTGGTGCTGGAAAATATATCCCGCCATCTGGAAGCAGGTGTCAAACCGCTACAGGCGGCGCTTCAGGGAACGCGCGAGGTGGGCTTTACGGTGCTCTCCATGAGCCTGTCGCTGGTGGCGGTGTTCCTGCCACTGCTGCTGATGGGCGGGCTGCCGGGCCGGTTACTGCGGGAGTTTGCCGTCACCCTCTCCGTCGCTATCGGTATTTCGCTGATCATCTCCCTTACGCTCACGCCAATGATGTGCGGCTGGATGTTAAAACGCAGCCAACCGCACTCGCAGCCGCGCCGTAAAGGCTTTGGTCGCATCCTGATGGCCATACAGGAGCGCTACGGCAAATCACTGAAATGGGTGCTGAACCATACCCGCCTGGTCGGCCTGGTGCTCATCGGTACCATTGTGCTCAACGTCTGGATGTACATCACCATCCCGAAAACCTTCTTCCCGGAACAGGATACCGGGGTGTTGATGGGCGGTATTCAGGCTGACCAGAGCATTTCGTTCCAGGCGATGCGCGGCAAGCTGCAGGACTTTATGAAGATCATTCGTGAAGACAAAGCCGTGGATAACGTCACCGGCTTTACAGGCGGGTCGCGCGTCAACAGCGGGATGATGTTTATTACTCTGAAACCGCGCGGAGAGCGCAACGAAACCGCCCAGCAGGTGATTGACCGTCTTAGGGTGAAACTCGCCAAAGAGCCCGGTGCCAATCTGTTTTTGATGGCCGTTCAGGATATCCGCGTTGGCGGGCGTCAGGCGAATGCCAGCTATCAGTACACGCTGCTCTCTGATGATTTAGCGGCCCTGCGCGAGTGGGAGCCGAAGATCCGCAAGGCGCTGGCCGCCCTGCCGGAGCTGGCGGACGTGAATTCCGATCAGCAGGACAACGGTGCAGAGATGGCCCTGACCTACGACCGCGAGACCATGTCACGTCTGGGCATTAATGTTGAAGCCGCCAACAGCCTGCTGAACAATGCCTTCGGTCAGCGCGAGATCTCCACCATCTATCAGCCGATGAACCAGTATAAAGTGGTGATGGAAGTTGATCCGCGTTACACCCAGGACATTAGTGCCCTGGATAAAATGTTTGTAATCAATAACGACGGCAAGGCGATACCGCTCTCATACTTTGCCAGCTGGCGGCCTGCCAACGCGCCGCTGTCGGTGAACCATCAGGGGTTGTCGGCAGCATCGACCATCTCCTTTAACCTGCCAGCCGGTTCATCACTTTCCGAGGCCAGTGATGCGATCAACCGCGCGATGACACAGCTTGGCGTGCCGTCTACCGTACGCGGTAGCTTTGCCGGAACGGCGCAGGTATTCCAGGACACAATGAACTCGCAGGTGATTTTGATCCTGGCCGCCATTGCCACGGTCTATATTGTGCTTGGCGTACTGTATGAGAGTTACGTTCATCCGCTGACGATCCTCTCGACGCTGCCGTCGGCAGGTGTCGGGGCATTGCTTGCGCTGGAGTTGTTTGGTGCGCCATTCAGCTTAATCGCCTTAATCGGGATCATGCTATTAATCGGCATTGTGAAGAAAAATGCGATCATGATGGTGGACTTCGCGCTGGATGCTCAGCGTAACGGCAACCTGTCGCCAGAAGAGGCGATATACCAGGCCTGTCTGCTGCGTTTTCGTCCGATCATGATGACCACCCTGGCGGCGCTGTTTGGCGCGCTGCCGCTGGTTATCTCGGGCGGAGACGGCTCAGAGCTGCGCCAGCCGCTGGGGATCACCATTGTCGGCGGTCTGGTCATGAGCCAGCTGCTGACGCTGTACACCACGCCGGTGGTCTATCTGTTCTTTGACCGTCTGCGACTGCGTTTTTCGCGGAAAAACAGAACTACGGTGACCGAATAAATGACCGACCTCCCCGCTAACGTTCGCTGGCAACTATGGATTGTCGCCTTCGGCTTCTTTATGCAGTCGCTGGACACGACCATCGTCAATACCGCCCTCCCCTCGATGGCGAAAAGTCTGGGAGAGAGTCCGCTGCATATGCATATGGTGATTGTCTCCTACGTACTGACGGTTGCGGTGATGCTGCCGGCCAGCGGCTGGCTGGCGGACAAAGTCGGCGTGCGGAATATCTTCTTTACCGCGATCGTCTTGTTTACCACGGGTTCGCTGTTTTGCGCTCAGGCCAACACCCTCGACCAGCTAATCATGGCGCGGGTGTTGCAGGGCGTTGGCGGGGCGATGATGGTCCCCGTCGGAAGGTTAACAGTTATGAAAATTGTTCCACGTGAGCAATACATGGCGGCAATGACCTTTGTGACCCTTCCCGGTCAGGTGGGGCCGCTGCTGGGCCCGGCGCTGGGCGGTATGCTGGTGGAATACGCGTCCTGGCACTGGATATTCTTAATCAACCTTCCTGTTGGCATCATCGGTGCCATTGCCACGCTGATGCTGATGCCTAACTACACCATGCAAACCCGACGCTTTGATTTCTTTGGTTTTATCCTGCTGGCGGGAGGAATGGCAACGCTGACGCTGGCACTCGACGGACAAAAAGGTCTTGGGATTTCGCCCCTGACGCTCGGGCTCCTGATCGCGCTCGGCGTTACCGCCATACTGTGGTACCTGTGGCACGCCAGACGTAACGATAAAGCGCTGTTCAGCCTGAACTTGTTTAAAAACCCGACCTATCGCCTTGGCCTGTTCGGCAGCTTCGCCGGGCGAGTCGGCAGCGGCATGCTGCCGTTTATGACACCCGTTTTCCTGCAAATCGGGATGGGATTTTCGCCGTTCCACGCGGGCCTGATGATGATCCCGATGGTGCTCGGTAGCATGGGAATGAAGCGAATCGTGGTGCAGGTAGTGAACCGCTTTGGCTACCGTCACGTGCTGGTAACCGCCACGCTGGGTCTGGGGCTGGTCAGCCTGCTGTTTATGGCCGTGGCGCTGATGGGCTGGTACTACGTTCTGCCGCTGGTGCTGTTCTGCCAGGGGATCATTAACTCCATGCGCTTCTCGTCGATGAACACGCTGACGCTGAAGGACCTGCCGGACGATCTGGCGAGCAGCGGCAACAGCCTGCTGTCGATGGTTATGCAACTGTCGATGAGCGTGGGCGTCACCGTAGCGGGTTTACTGCTCGGTATGTACGGACAACACCATCTCAGCGTTGATACCCCGGTCGCGCATCAGGTCTTTTTATACACCTATCTCAGCATGGCGGTCATCATCGCCCTGCCCGCTTTCATCTTCGCCAGAGTGCCTGATGATACCAGCCAGAATGTCGTTATCCGGCGCAGTAAAAGGAGTGAATCATGAAATTCTGGCGACCGGGCATTACCGGTAAGCTCTTTGTCGCAATATTTGCCACCTGTATTGTCCTGCTGATCACCATGCACTGGGCCGTGCGGATCAGCTTTGAGCGCGGTTTTATTGATTACATCAAGCATGGCAATGAACAGCGTTTACAGGGCTTAAGCGATGCGCTGAGTGAACAGTACGCCCAGCACGGCAACTGGCGTTTTCTGCGCAACAACGACCGCTTTATTTTCCAGATCTTGCGCTCGCTTGAGCATGACACCGGTGACGATCGCCCTGGGCCTGGCATGCCCCCGCACGGCTGGCGCACGCAGTTCTGGGTGATCGATCAGGATATGCGCCCGCTGGTTGGCCCGCGCGCGCCGATTCCGCCGGACGGCACCCGTCGTGCGATCAAAGTGAATAACGCTACCGTCGGCTGGGTTATCGCCTCGCCGGTGGAGCGCCTGACGCGTAATACCGATATTAACTTTGACCGTCAGCAGCGTCGGACAAGCTGGCTGATTGTCGCCCTCTCCACCCTGCTCGCCGCGCTTGCCACCTTCCCGCTGGCGCGCGGTCTGCTCGCCCCGGTGAAACGGCTGGTGGAGGGCACGCACAAGCTGGCCGCCGGGGATTTCACGACCCGCGTCGATACCCGCAGCCAGGATGAACTGGGTAAGCTGGCTCAGGACTTTAACCAGCTCGCCAGTACCCTGGAGAAAAACCAGCAGATGCGCCGCGATTTTATGGCCGACATTTCGCACGAGCTGCGCACCCCTCTGGCGGTGCTGCGCGGCGAGCTGGAGGCCATTCAGGATGGTGTACGCCAGTTCACGCCTGAATCGGTGGCCTCATTGCAGGCCGAAGTGGGCACGCTCACCAAACTGGTGGATGACCTCCACCAGCTCTCTATGTCCGACGAAGGGGCGCTGGCCTACCAGAAAGCGCCCGTCGACGTGATTAGCGTCCTGGAAGTCACCACCGGTGCTTTCAGGGAACGTTTTGCCAGCCGCAATCTGAAAATTGATCTCTCCTTGCCAGACAGCGCGGTGGTGTTTGGCGACAAAGACCGGCTGATGCAGCTTTTCAACAACCTGCTGGAAAACAGCCTGCGCTACACCGACAGCGGTGGCGGGCTGCATATCTCCGGCAAACAGGAAAACGGGAACTTTGCCCTAACCTTTGCCGATTCCACCCCCGGCGTGCAGGACGCACAGCTGGAAAAACTGTTTGAGCGTTTCTACCGTACCGAAGGCTCGCGCAACCGTGCCAGCGGCGGTTCCGGTCTGGGACTGGCAATTTGCGTTAACATCGTTGAGGCGCATAATGGCACGATCCGCGCCGCCCATTCGCCTTTTGGCGGGGTTAGCATTACAGTAGAGTTACCTCTGGAACGGGATTTATCGAGAGAAGCATGACCGAGTTACCGATTGACGAAAACACGCCGCGCATTTTGATTGTGGAAGATGAGCCGAAACTTGGGCAGTTACTGATCGACTATTTACGCGCGGCAAGCTATGCCCCGTCGCTGATTAATCATGGCGACCAGGTGCTGCCGTACGTGCGCCAGACGCCGCCGGACCTGATCCTGCTGGATCTGATGCTCCCCGGTACCGATGGCCTGACCCTGTGCCGGGAAATTCGTCGCTTCTCCGACGTGCCCATCGTCATGGTCACTGCCAAAATTGAAGAGATTGACCGCCTGCTGGGGCTCGAAATCGGTGCAGATGATTACATCTGTAAACCCTACAGCCCACGTGAAGTCGTCGCCCGCGTGAAAACCATTCTGCGCCGCTGCAAGCCTCATCGTGAACTGCAGGTGCTGGACGCAGAAAGTCCGCTGATTGTGGATGAAAGCCGTTTTCAGGCGAGCTGGCGTAACAAGATGCTGGACCTGACCCCTGCTGAGTTCCGCCTGCTGAAAACCCTCTCCCACGAGCCGGGGAAAGTCTTCTCCCGCGAACAGTTGCTGAACCGCCTGTATGACGATTACCGGGTGGTGACCGACCGCACCATCGACAGCCATATCAAGAACCTGCGCCGTAAGCTGGAAGCGCTGGATGCCGAGCAGTCGTTTATTCGCGCGGTGTATGGCGTGGGGTATAGATGGGAAGCGGATGCATGCAGGATTGCGTGACATTTTCGCTATCAAACCCGCCACCGGCGGGTTTTTCATTTCTGGAATCCACACGATAATCAACCATACTCTCTTTACCGATGCGTTTATTTATCATCGGCACTGATAAATTCACTTTCGATCAAGGAGTTCTTATGTCTGGTTGGTTCGAATTAAGCAAAAGCAGTGATGGTCAGTTCAGGTTTGTTCTTAAAGCAGGGAACGCAGAAACCATTCTTACCAGTGAGCTGTACACCACCAAAAGTGCCGCTGAGAACGGTATTGCCTCCGTGCGCTCAAACAGCCCGCTGGAGGAACGTTATGAGAAGAAAACAGCCTCTAACGGCAAATTTTATTTCAACCTCAAAGCGGGCAATCATCAGGTAATTGGCACCAGCCAGATGTACGCATCTGAGCAATCGCGGGATAAGGGCATTGCATCAGTGAAAACTAATGGTCCGAGCCAGACCGTAAAAGACAACGCCTGACACAGTTTATACTCGCCGGGTTAGTGGCGTAACGCCCCGGCGCTTTACCTCCCCGTCCCGCAGCGCTACAATGCCCGCCCTTAAAGTGGGGGATCTCCCCTTACCGCTGCACCGGGTGTACGCGGATCTGACCTGTCATCAGAACGAGAACAAACATGTTTAAACCGGAACTCCTTTCCCCGGCGGGAACGCTGCAAAATATGCGTTACGCTTTCGCTTATGGTGCCGATGCTGTCTACGCGGGCCAGCCTCGCTACTCGCTGCGCGTGCGCAACAACGAATTCAACCACGAAAACCTCCAGCTTGGCATCAACGAAGCGCATGCTCTGGGTAAAAAATTCTACGTGGTGGTGAACATCGCGCCGCACAACGCCAAGCTGAAAACGTTCATCCGTGACCTGAAGCCGGTGGTGGATATGGGGCCGGACGCGCTGATCATGTCGGACCCGGGTTTAATCATGCTGGTTCGGGAGCACTTCCCGGAGATGGATATTCACCTCTCCGTACAGGCTAACGCCGTTAACTGGGCGACGGTGAAGTTCTGGAAACAGATGGGACTGACCCGCGTTATTCTGTCCCGCGAGCTTTCGCTGGAAGAGATCGAAGAGATCCGCACCCAGGTGCCGGATATGGAAATCGAAATCTTCGTTCACGGCGCGCTGTGCATGGCCTACTCCGGCCGCTGCCTGCTCTCCGGTTATATCAACAAGCGCGACCCGAACCAGGGCACCTGCACCAACGCCTGCCGCTGGGAGTATAACGTCCAGGAAGGTAAAGAAGATGACATCGGCAACATCGTTCATAAGCATGAGCCGATTCCGGTGACCAACGTTGAGCCTACGCTGGGCATCGGCGCGCCAACCGACAGCGTGTTTATGATTGAAGAAGCCAAACGTCCGGGCGAGTACATGACCGCTTTTGAAGACGAGCACGGCACTTACATCATGAACTCAAAAGATCTGCGCGCCATCGCCCACGTCGAGCGTCTGACCCAGATGGGCGTGCACTCACTGAAAATTGAGGGCCGCACCAAATCCTATTACTACTGCGCGCGTACCGCCCAGGTCTACCGCAAGGCCATCGACGATGCAGCAGCCGGTAAACCGTTCGATACCAGCCTGCTGGAAACCCTGGAAGGCTTGGCGCATCGCGGCTATACCGAAGGCTTCCTGCGCCGTCACACCCACGACGACTACCAGAACTACGAGCACGGCTACTCCGTTTCCGAGCGCCAGCAGTTTGTCGGTGACTTCACCGGCGAGCGCAAAGGCGCGCTGGCGGCTGTGGCGGTGAAAAACAAGTTCACCAAAGGCGACAGCCTGGAGCTGATGACCCCGCAGGGCAACATGAACTTCACGCTGGAACACCTGGAAAACGGTAAAGGCGAAGCGATTGAAGTTGCACCGGGTGACGGTCATACCGTCTGGTTGCCGGTTCCGGAAGAGGTGGAGCTGAAGTTCGCACTGCTGATGCGTAATTTCGATGGCGAAAGCACCCGAAACCCACACAGCAAATAGTTAATCAGGGGAATTTTTTCACGCTGGGATAATTCTTAGAATCGGATCACATACCGCTTCGTTCAATACGGGTATTATCCTCAGCGCTGAAAAACATAACCCATAAATGCTAGCTGTACCAGGAACCACCTCCTTAGCCTGCGTAATCTCCCTTACGCGGGCTTATTTTTTTGTAAAATTCAGTCCACTTATTAAGATTTAAACTGCAAAGACCCACCGTATGAAGAGTGTAGAGTCGGGGCTGCGTCTGCGGGAACACCTTTTGTGAAAATCAGGGGGATATGACATACATCGCACTTTTTGTTGGATCTGGCAGAAAGGCATGCTATTCGGAGAATTCCTAACCCCCAACCATGACATGCCCTTTACTCTTGATTTCTTAGCACTATACGATTTCACATGGATGGAGAGACAACATGGCATTTCCTGGTCAGATTTCAAAGGATATTCCGGATTACGAACTCGCACGCAGTCTTGGTCTTGCCTCCGGTGGCGATATAAATTTCACCGCCCTTGCCAGTCAGTTGGACTGCAGCCGAAACTTTAGTCAGGTTGGGATCATCTATTCAGACGGTGCGCGCCAGTGGCTGGTAAGACCCTCAAGACGGATTGCAACACCAAACGAAAGCTCGGTAAGTCATGTAGTCATAACTAAAGTGAATGCCTCTTCGAATAATCCCATCCAGGCTACGACGACTACGATTCAGTCACCTTCATTAGCGACCGAGATCGGTTCTACGGCGATTTCTTGCGGAGCCGCAATTCTTACTGTCGTCCTCGCCGCAGGTGCAGGTATGGCCATTCCTCTCACCGCAGGCTCCTCCGGCGCTGTTGCCGCTGTGATTGTCGCCGGTGGTGTGGCAACAGGAATTCAGTGTGCAAACGGGCTTGGCCGATTGTCACTTATTGCCATGAATCATAATGACTATATAGCGTGGATGGATTCCCAGGAGTGGTATACCGCAACCAATACCGCTCTCGATGCAATTTCACTTGCCGGGGCTGCCGCGGGTCTAAAAAGCGCTGTATTAACCTACCGTCTTCTCAATCGCTCGACATCTGAAAGTTTACTCTCTTTGCGGCTTTGTTGAATAAATAAGATTTCGTGCGAACGACCCTGTAGCTGGCTGGATTTTCAGGCAATACGCACGCTTTCTGGCATCCCAGCCTTTGTCATCCTGTTCAACGCACGCACCATGGCCATAGCTTCCGCTACCTGACCATCGTAGTCACGCAGCGTCAGTGAATCTCCCAACAACTGCTTCATTCTGTACATTGCCGTTTCCGCTATCGAGCGACGGTTATATTCCGTTGTCCATTTCCACCGTGCATTGCTTCCGCTCAGCCGCTGATTAGCAACGGCACGGTTGCGGTCTGCGTACTCACCGGGCCAGTAACCTGCTCCTTTTCGGGGAGGAATAAGCGCGCTGATTTTTTTGCGGCGCAGTTCATCGTGACAGAGCCGGGTATCGTAAGCCCCGTCTGCCGCGGCTGCCCTGATTTTTCTGTGAGTCTGCCGGATAAGGCCCGGGAAGGCTTCTGAGTCCGTGACGTTATTCAGCGACAGGTCTGCACAGACAACTTCATGTGTGTTGCTGTCAACAGCAAGATGCAACTTTCGCCAGATACGACGGCGCTCTTTGCCGTGCTTTCTGACTTTCCATTCGCCTTCACCAAAGACCTTCAGCCCGGTGGAATCAATCACCAGGTGTGCGATTTCACCCCGGGTGGACGTTTTGAAACTGACATTAACCGACTTTGCCCGCTTACTGACACTGGTGTAATCCGGGCAGCGCAACGGAACGTTCATCAGGGCAAAAATGGAATCAATAAAACCCTGCGCAGCCCGCAGGGTCAGCCGGAATACGCGTTTAATCACCAGAACGGTGGTGATGGCGAGATCAGAATAGCGCTGGGGCCTTCCTCGTGATGAAGGCGTTGCCGACTCATACCAGGCCTGAATCGCCTCATCATCCAGCCAGAAAGTGAGGGAGCCACGGTTGATGAGAGCTTTGTTGTAGGTGGACCAGTTGGTGATTCTGAACTTTTGCTTTGCCACGGAATGGTCTGTGTTGTCGGGAGGATGCGTGATCTGATCCTTCAACTCAGCAAAAGTTCGATTTATTCAACAAAGCCGTAGTTAATAGCAACTCATTACGTTGAACATCAACCTAAGAATCAACTTAATGTGGATAACTAACACAAAAAACCAAATAATACACGGCATGCAGGGTTTTACACCAGTATGAATAGTGAGCGATTTAATTATTGGTTACCTACTGAAATATATAGAAATACTTATTTCATTTAGAACCGGGGTAATGACTCCAACTTACTGATAGTGTTTTATGTTCAGATAATGCCCGATGACCTTGTCATGCAGCTCCACCGATTTTGAGAACGACAGTGACTTCCGTCCCAGCCTTGCCAGATGTTGTCTCAGATTCAGGTTATGCCGCTCAATTCGCTGAGTGTAACGCTTGCTGATTACGTGCAGCTTTCCCTTCAGGCGGGATTCATACAGCGGCCAGCCATCCGTCATCCATACCACGACCTCAAAGGCCGACAGCAGGCTCAGAAGACGCTCCAGTGTGGCCAGAGTGCGTTCACCGAAGACGTGCGCCACAACCGTCCTCCGTATCCTGTCATACGCGTAAAACAGCCAGCGCTGACGTGATTTAGCACCGACGTAGCCCCACTGTTCGTCCATTTCAGCGCAGACAATCACATCACTGCCCGGCTGTATGCGCGAGGTTACCGACTGCGGCCTGAGTTTTTTAAGTGACGTAAAATCGTGTTGAGGCCAACGCCCATAATGCGGGCGGTTGCCCGGCATCCAACACCATTCATGGCCATATCAATGATTTTCTGGTGCGTACCGGGTTGAGAAGCGGTGTAAGTGAACTGCAGTTGCCATGTTTTACGGCAGTGAGAGCAGAGATAGCGCTGATGTCCGGCAGTACTTTTACCGTTACGCACCACGCCTTCAGTAGCTGAGCAGGAGGGACAACTGATGGAGATGGAAGCCACGGGAGCACCTCAAAAACACCATCGTACACTAAATCAGTAAGTTGGCACCATTACCCAAAACCGGATAGCCGAACAGCGGTAGGCAATTTGGCTATCGCGTTTGAGCATTATAACGAGCACCACCCGCACAGCGCCTTGGGATACCGTTCACCCCGGGAATTTCTGCGCAGTCGGGTATCACAATCCTAAGCGGGAAAAAGTGTCTGGACCTATGGGGTCAAATCCAGTAGATTTTAAGTTTAAGCTTTGGGAAATCAACAAGACGGCATAGCGAATGATCCCCTCTGGCAAACCAAGCCGACTGTCGCCGAGGCTAATCCCTCTTGTGGTTTTTTTGAGCGGCCTGTGCTCCACCGTAGTGCTTTACCAACTCATCGTCGAGTGGCACTGTTGCAAATAGTCGGTGGTGATAAACTTATCATCCCCTTTTGCTGATGGAGCTGCACATGAACCCATTCAAAGGCCGGCATTTTCAGCGTGACATCATTCTGTGGGCCGTACGCTGGTACTGCAAATACGGCATCAGTTACCGTGAGCTGCAGGAGATGCTGGCTGAACGCGGAGTGAATGTCGATCACTCCACGATTTACCGCTGGGTTCAGCGTTATGCGCCTGAAATGGAAAAACGGCTGCGCTGGTACTGGCGTAACCCTTCCGATCTTTGCCCGTGGCACATGGATGAAACCTACGTGAAGGTCAATGGCCGCTGGGCGTATCTGTACCGGGCCGTCGACAGCCGGGGCCGCACTGTCGATTTTTATCTCTCCTCCCGTCGTAACAGCAAAGCTGCATACCGGTTTCTGGGTAAAATCCTCAACAACGTGAAGAAGTGGCAGATCCCGCGATTCATCAACACGGATAAAGCGCCCGCCTATGGTCGCGCGCTTGCTCTGCTCAAACGCGAAGGCCGGTGCCCGTCTGACGTTGAACACCGACAGATTAAGTACCGGAACAACGTGATTGAATGCGATCATGGCAAACTGAAACGGATAATCGGCGCCACGCTGGGATTTAAATCCATGAAGACGGCTTACGCCACCATCAAAGGTATTGAGGTGATGCGTGCACTACGCAAAGGCCAGGCCTCAGCATTTTATTATGGAGATCCCCTGGGCGAAATGCGCCTGGTAAGCAGAGTTTTTGAAATGTAAGGCCTTTGAATAAGACAAAAGGCTGCCTCATCGCTAACTTTGCAACAGTGCCTGGAAAGGTTACATTTCTAAAAATTATAACGCTGACCTGGGGACCGGGAATATGTATTCATTTATCGCACGCCAGCCTATTTTTGACACAAAAATGCAGACCGTCGCTTATGAGCTGCTTTTCAGGGACGGAATGAACAATGCCTTTCCCGATGTTTCACCAGAATACGCCACGTCCAGAATGATTTCTGACCAGTTTTTATGCATCCCTGTTCCCCGTATAGCCAACAATCACAGTTCTTTTATTAATGTGCCGCACCAGATGATCATTAACGGACTGGGCAATACGCTGCCGAATGAAAAAGTGGTCATCGAAATTCTGGAAAATGCAGTCCCGGATGATGCGCTTTTCTGTGCCGTAAAGGATATGCACGACAGGGGTTACCAGCTTGCGCTCGATGATTTCACGATGGATGATGAATGGGACCGCTTTATGCAGTATATTTCTGTCATCAAATTTGATGTCAGAGACAATGACTATGAAGATATCCGGCAATATATCCACAGAAAAAGTCAGCTTCTGCAGGGCATAAAATTCCTTGCTGAAAAAGTGGAAACAAGGGACGAGTTTGAGCTTTACAGCCGGGCGGGTTTCGCGCTTTTCCAGGGATTTTTCTTCAGTCGCCCGGAAATCCTCAGAAATAAATGCCTTTCCCAGAACCCCCTGCCACTCTCCAGGCTGATGATGGAGGTGAACAGGGAAAACCTGGACTTTGCCGCGGTCGAACGTCTGCTTAAAACCGATCTGACGCTGTCATATAAAATCATGCGCTACGTCAGAAACATGCTGTTTAAATCACATGGCATAATTCAGGCGGACAATCTTACCCTGAAAGAAATGCTGATGTATCTGGGGGGCAATGAACTCCGGCGGTTTGTTGCGGTGGCCGCCCTTTCAAATATGGGGCGTTCCGGCATCAGTGAACTTTATCATCTGAGCATGGTTCGCGGAAAATTCTGCGAATTAATTGCCGGAAAAATAAATAATGTTTCATTATCCTATAACGCATTTATATGCGGTCTGTTTTCATTGCTGGATGTCATTCTTGAACTCCCCATGGACGATTTAATTAAACAGATTTCAATCCCGCAAAACGTAACTGCCGCGCTTTGTGAACATAAAGGTGAACTTTTTGACATACTGACCCTGTCGTTATGTTATGAGAAACTTAACTGGGAGGAAACCGCGAAAATATGTAATACCCTCAATATCAGCGAGTTCACTGTTATAGAAACCATGCAGGCCGCAACAAAATGGGCGGACGAGCTCGCCGTCTGTTAAGGATATTTATCACAAGACAGGTAATGACTCCAACTTATTGATAGTGTTTTATGTTCAGATAATGCCCGATGACTTTGTCATGCAGCTCCACCGATTTTGAGAACGACAGCGACTTCCGTCCCAGCCGTGCCAGGTGCTGCCTCAGATTCAGGTTATGCCGCTCAATTCGCTGCGTATATCGCTTGCTGATTACGTGCAGCTTTCCCTTCAGGCGGGATTCATACAGCGGCCAGCCATCCGTCATCCATATCACCACGTCAAAGGGTGACAGCAGGCTCATAAGACGCCCCAGCGTCGCCATAGTGCGTTCACCGAATACGTGCGCAACAACCGTCTTCCGGAGCCTGTCATACGCGTAAAACAGCCAGCGCTGGCGCGATTTAGCCCCGACGTATCCCCACTGTTCGTCCATTTCCGCGCAGACGATGACGTCACTGCCCGGCTGTATGCGCGAGGTTACCAACTGCGGCCTGAGTTTTTTAAATGGCGGAAAATCGTGTTGAGGCCAACGCCCATAATGCGGGCGGTTGCCCGGCATCCAACGCCATTCATGGCCATATCAATGATTTTCTGGTGCGTACCGGGTTGAGAAGCGGTGTAAGTGAACTGCAGTTGCCATGTTTTACGGCAGTGAGAGCAGAGATAGCGCTGATGTCCGGCAGTGCTTTTGCCGTTACGCACCACCCCGTCAGTAGCTGAACAGGAGGGACAGCTGATAGAAACAGAAGCCACTGGAGCACCTCAAAAACACCATCATACACTAAATCAGTAAGTTGGCAGCATCACCGACAAAAGGCTGCCTCATCGCTAACTTTGCAACAGTGCCCTTATTCGCACCTTCCTTAGCAAAACAGAAAGCTGGCACTAAATAAAAATCCGTTTCTGCCGATACTGCCTCTGCGGGCTGTGCCTATTTCAGGCCAATGGACTCTCACCCGTTAAGAGATGGGGAAAATGAACTGGCAGCGCTTCAACAAAGTAAGTAGTTTTTCAGGAGAAACCAGTGGCATAGTAAAGAAAAATTTTATTATTACCGCGGCGTTGCTGAGCAGTCTCTTTCTGGCGGCAATAGTGAATCTTTTATATATCGCGGATAATCTTAATAATAAAGCAGACGCGCGCAGCAGTTTACTTTTGCAAAAAGCCCTCACTAACCGGCAGGAAAAGATACGCACAAATTTAATGGATAATGCCGACTGGGGCGAAGCGTATAATAATTTGCACAAGCAGGTGAATGTTAAATGGGCATGGGACAGCCAGAACCTTGGTGAATCGCTTTACACGAATTACCAGTATGAAGGCGTATTTGTTTTGTCTCCCGCCGGGGAGACGCGTTATAGCGTCATTGAAGGAAATCTTGTCAGCCAGCCTTTCGAGAAATGGCTTAACCGGAACATCACCAAAGAACTTTTTAACGACCTCTCACAAAGCCAGGGTAAAGCCGTCTCACGCCTTATGATGACCAACGGGCAACTCACCTTACTGGCGGCGGCCCGGATCACGTCGGGAGACGATGAAAGCATCACGCCGGTGGCGGAAGATGCCTCGGTACTGATTTTCGCCGACGTGTTAACGCCCGTTAAACTGGAGAAAATGGGCAACGAATACGGCATTCATAATGCGCATACGTTCGGCAGAATGGAGCCACACCTGAAAGCCGACTACCGGGAAGCTCAGCTTATTTTACCCATTGATAATGGCGATGTTCTGATTGAGTGGCTAAGCGACGATCCGGGCAGAGCGCTGATGAACCGGGAGCTGCCGTTAATCATCATTCTGATGTTATCGACCATTGCATTTACCTGGTTGATGCGGCGTGGTGCGTTAATCAAAGCGCAAATTAATGACGAAAATGTTTTCCTGCTTGAGCAAAGCCGACAAGCGCTTACGGCAAGTGAACGACGCTTTCGCGACGTCATTGAAGCCACCACCGACTGGATTTGGGAAGCGGACAGCGAGGCACGGCTAACGTGGTTATCCGACCGTTTTTCCGGCGTTACCGGTCATCATTCTGACGACTGGCTTGGGCGGAACATGTTGGATTTCATCCACAGCGACAAAATCCTTTTTCATCACTGGCTGCTGAATCCGCAGACGAGCAGTAATTACACGCTCAAAAAGGCCCGCTATTTCTCAGCTCAGGGCCATCAGCGTTACTGCAATGTGGTGGCGAAGCGCGCCATTATGGATGATGGTTCTATGGGCTTTCGCGGTACGATGACCGATGTCACTCTGGAAGTGGAGGCGCAGGAGCGTGCCGAGTATTTATCGCGGCATGATGAATTAACCGGCCTACCAAACCGGGTCAGAATGAAAGAGTTTCTGGAAAGTGAGCTGCGTTCTTTACCCGATCCGGATCATCCCCTGGCCATGATCAGCCTCGACCTGGATAAATTCAAACCGGTAAATGATTTATTCGGCCACAATGCGGGCGATGCGTTACTCAATGAAGTCGCCAGCCGGTTGCGGTCCTGTACCCGTAAAATCGATCTGGTTGCCCGGCAGGGCGGAGATGAGTTTATCCTTATTCTGCCGGATATTTATGTGCGTAAAGACATAGAGACGCTCTGCCAGCGCATTGCCAGTGAAATAAGCCGGCCTTTTATCGTTAACGGCAATGAAGTGTATATCAGCGTGAGTATGGGGATTGCACTGGCGCCTCAGGATGCAATGAACGCCAGCGATCTGATTCGGTTATCCGATATCGCATTGTATAAAGCGAAAAATACCGGTCGCAATAACTGGGTGTTTTACGAACCCAACATGGGCGAGTACTTAATTCAGCGCCGGGAAATGGAAAAAGAGTTTCGTGAAGCGTTATGCACAGACCAGTTTCAGCTGGTTTATCAGCCCCGTTACGACATTAAAACCTCGCGTATCGCTGCTGTCGAAGCACTGGTTCGCTGGCAGCATCCGCGTCTCGGTTTACTGATGCCGGATCAGTTCATCCCGCTTGCGGAAGAGACGGGCCTGATCGTTGCCATGAGTGATGTGGTGCTGGAGAAAGCCTGTAAAGATATGGTGCATCTCTCGCCCGATTTGGTTATTTCGGTCAATATTTCGGCGGTGGAGTTTAATACCCGTGGCCTGGCGAAACGGGTAAAGGCTGCGCTGCAAAAATCGGGGCTTAAACCGTCCCGGCTGGAGTTAGAAATTACCGAAAACGTGACGATTTCCAATCCGGATATCACGCTGGAAACCATGAAGCAGCTGAAGGATATCGGCGTACGCTTTTTGATTGATGACTTTGGAACCGGCTACTCGGCATTAAGCTATCTGAAACGCTTCCCGTTCGACGGAATAAAGCTGGATAAATCTTTTGTGTTCGCCATGGAGGAATCGGAAAACGCCAAAATCATCGTTGAGAATATTATCGGCCTTGGCAAAGCCTATTCGCTGGCTGTCACCGCTGAAGGCGTGGAAACGGCGGAGCAGTTGAAAAGGCTTAAACATTATCACTGTGACGAGGCGCAAGGGTATTTCATCGGGAAGCCTGTCGCGCTTGATGTGTTAAATTTAGAGGCACTGTTGCAAAGTTAGCGATGAGGCAGCCTTTTGTCTTATTCAAAGGCCTTACATTTCAAAAACTCTGCTTACCAGGCGCATTTCGCCCAGGGGATCTCCATAATAAAATGCTGAGGCCTGGCCTTTGCGTAGTGCACGCATCACCTCAATACCTTTGATGGTGGCGTAAGCCGTCTTCATGGATTTAAATCCCAGCGTGGCGCCGATTATCCGTTTCAGTTTGCCATGATCGCATTCAATCACGTTGTTCCGGTACTTAATCTGTCGGTGTTCAACGTCAGACGGGCACCGGCCTTCGCGTTTGAGCAGAGCAAGCGCGCGACCATAGGCGGGCGCTTTATCCGTGTTGATGAATCGCGGGATCTGCCACTTCTTCACGTTGTTGAGGATTTTACCCAGAAACCGGTATGCAGCTTTGCTGTTACGACGGGAGGAGAGATAAAAATCGACAGTGCGGCCCCGGCTGTCGACGGCCCGGTACAGATACGCCCAGCGGCCATTGACCTTCACGTAGGTTTCATCCATGTGCCACGGGCAAAGATCGGAAGGGTTACGCCAGTACCAGCGCAGCCGTTTTTCCATTTCAGGCGCATAACGCTGAACCCAGCGGTAAATCGTGGAGTGATCGACATTCACTCCGCGTTCAGCCAGCATCTCCTGCAGCTCACGGTAACTGATGCCGTATTTGCAGTACCAGCGTACGGCCCACAGAATGATGTCACGCTGAAAATGCCGGCCTTTGAATGGGTTCATGTGCAGCTCCATCAGCAAAAGGGGATGATAAGTTTATCACCACCGACTATTTGCAACAGTGCCCGTGTTTTTGCCTACTGCAGGGTCTCAACTCTGGAACAGACCACAGAAAACCAGCGTCGTGAAATTGAAGCGGCGGGTTTTGCCATCAGATCCCAACGACTTATTGAGGAGCATATCAGTGGCTCGGTTGCTGCCAGCGAACGCCCCGGATTTATCCGGTTGCTAGATCGCATGGAAAATGGGGATGTACTGATTGTCACCAAACTTGACCGTCTGGGTCGTAATGCGATGGATATCCGAAAAACAGTAGAGCAACTGGCGGCTTTAGATATTCGCGTTCATTGTCTCGCACTCGGAGGCGTTGACTTGACCAGTCCGGCCGGAAAAATGACTATGCAGGTAATTTCTGCTGTAGCGGAGTTTGAGCGGGATTTGCTGCTTGAGCGAACGCATTCAGGTATTGCGAGGGCAAAAGCGGCTGGAAAACGCTTCGGTCGCCCTCCCATCCTGAGCGAGGAACAAAAGCAAACAGTGACAGAGCGCCTAAATGCTGGCATCAGTATCAGTGCTATTGCCCGGGAATTTAATACCACCCGCCAGACTATCCTTCGGGTAAAGGCTGGATTGCTGCAAGAGTGAGCGGCTGGGAAGATTATAAAAAAATCAAATGGTTATTATGAAATAAAACAGCCTTCTGGGTTCTTTTCCCCCTATTTTTTATAAAAGAGTAGACAAAAGAGGTTCGCGATATTAACCTACCAACTAGATGGTTGGCACTGATTACACCAGCTATAACTTTTATCAAGAAATTACAGGAGCCATTATGTCTACTACCGTTAAACCTTCTGCAGACGCAGCTGCGATCCACAATACCCGTGAAGCAGTTCGCAGCCAGCCTGGCCTGGGTAACCTGACTTTCCAGATGAAAGCCCGTTCCAGCGGCGGATTAACCGTTCGCACAGAGACCGGCGCCACAATCCAGAACGGCGTTATCGATACCAGCCGCGTGGGGAAATTTTCTAATATCGGTGATGAACCCGCAGGTTTACTCGGCACCGATACCGGCATGAGCCCGACTGAATACATCATGCAGGCGCTGGCTGGCTGTTATACCGCCACCCTCACCATGATGGCTGCTGAAAAAGGGATCGACCTGGACGGTATCGAGCTGGATCTTAATTTCGATATCAACCTCAACGGCTTCCTTGGGCTGGACAGCAACGTGCGTAAAGGTGCGAAATCTATTCGCGTCGATGTTCACCTTACGAGCAAGACCGCCAGTCGCGAGGAGTTAGAAGCGCTGGTCAGCGAAATGCAAAAGAATTCGCCAATCCACGATACTCTGGCTAATCCGGTTGAAATGATTACACGCCTGGCGTGATGTCAGAGATGTAATGCTGCCATTCAGAATGCAGGATGGCAGTGACGTTCAGCTCTGCACGATACTGAGTCAGTGATACAACTTGCTACGGAAAAATAGCAACAATATAATCTATCAACTAGTAGATTATATGGAGTAATTATGACAACCATGACACGGGAACGGCTGCTCAGCGAAGCAGAACACCTGATGCGCGAAAAAGGGTATTCAGCATTCAGCTATGCTGATTTATCAAAAATAGTGGGTATCACCAAGGCCAGTATTCATCACCATTTCCCGACCAAAGATATTCTGGGTGAGCAGGTGGTAATACAGGCGTTCTCTGATACGCAACGCGTATTTGAGCAGATAGAGGCTACTGAGAAAAGCGCGGAGAAAAGAATTGCGGCCTACATCGATATCTTCGCGCAAAGCCATAAAGCTTCACTACTGCCACTGTGTTGTGCGTTGTCAGCAGAGACCGCCAATCTGCCTCAGGCAATTACTGTACAGACATCACTTTATTTCGATATGCAAATCGAGTGGCTCACAAAAGTCGTCAGGGCGGGCATGGAGTCAGGTGAGTTTTCATCCCATGCCGAACCATCAGATATTGCTTTGATGATCATTAATGTCTGTGAAGGCTCAAGCGTAGTGGCGCATGCAACGGCCAGACCCGAAGTCTTCACCAACAGCCTTAAGTATATAAAACTGCTTCTTAATACCCCACATTCAGGAGAATGACACTATGCTGGACTGGAACAACTATCGCTCAGAGTTAATGCAACGTTTAGGCGAGTTGGGCAAACTGACCCCCGAGACCATGAAAGGCGTGGTTGCCCTGGGCAACGCAGGTAACAAAACTGACCTTTTAGGCGCAAAAGTGCGTGAACTCATTGCCCTGGCGTGCGCAGTCACAACTCGCTGCGACGGCTGCATTGCTTTTCACGCCGACGCCGCTGTGAAAGCCGGTGCAACCGACGCTGAAATTGCTGAAGCGCTGGGCGTGGCGATTAACCTCAACGCTGGCGCTGCGGTCATTTATTCAGCCCGCACTCTGGATGCCGTCGGTCAGGCACGCGGTTAAGCATTAATAAATTCCACGTTAAAAGGGCATTACTGCCCTTTTTTTATGTCCGCAATCGCCTGAGCATATACCGATGCAGGTTTCACACCCGGTATGCGTTTAACTAATTGCCCTTCATGAAATATCAGCACAGACGGCAGCCCCCAGATCTCGTATTTGGTTGTCAGCACCGGCGCCTGATCTACATTGACTTTCCCCACCTGAATATCTCCATCGAGCCGGTCTGCAAACTGACTGAACATTTCTTCGCTGGCCTGACAGGGCGGACACCAGGGTGCAGAGAAACGTACCACCGATATTCCTTTGTACTGCTCTATCTGGCGGAAATTATCTTCGTTATAAGCTGTTAATGTACGCATGGTGATGACCTCGCAAAATGAGTGACAATTCAGAAATGGCTGCGTTATGACAAAAAAATACGGCACACCCGTTGACCTACCTACTAGATGGTTGGTATATTGCCATCCATCAGATGTTTATGCAACTCCAGTGCGCGACGTCCGGTCGATGATACTTCCGGGTTGTGCAAATCCCTGCCGGGATACTCCTTTTTGTTTCTGTGAGGTATACGATGAGTAAGCTTTTCACCCCCTACAATCTGTCTGGCCTGGCGTTAAAAAACCGTGTAGTCATGGCACCGATGACCCGCACCCGCACCATGAATGACGTGCCGGATGAGGTCGTGGCTTTGTACTATGCACAGCGTGCTTCTGCTGGCCTGCTCATCACCGAAGGGATGCCGGTTTCAGAAGAAGGCCGGGGTTACCTCTATACCCCTGGTATCTACAACGACGAACACGTCCAGGGCTGGCGTAAGGTGACACAAGCGGTTCACGCCAAAGGTGGCCGTATTTTCGCGCAGCTCTGGCACGTCGGCCGTATGTCTCACGTCTCTCTTCAGCCAGGCCACATAGCGCCGGTTTCAGCGGGCACCGTTCAGGCGGTCAATACCACCGTTTTTGCGCTGACCGAATCCGGAGAACCGGGCCCGGTTGTACCAAGCCAGCCACGCGCGCTGGAAACGCATGAAGTGAAACGCATCACTGCAGACTTCGTGCACTCCGCACGCCTGGCGATGGAAGCCGGCTTTGACGGTGTGGAAATCATGGCTGCAAACGGATTCATCTTTGACCAGTTCCTCAGTAGCGAACTGAACACCCGCACTGACGAATACGGCGGCTCGGTGGAAAATCGTCAGCGTTTCCTGCTGGAGACCATTGACGCCGTGGCGGAAGCCGTGGGTAACAGCCACGTTGCCGTGCGCCTGTCACCGTTCGGCCGCATTTATGACCTCGCGCCGTATGAAGGTGAAGAGCAAACCTGGTCAGCCATCACCGACGCGCTCGGTCAGCGGGAGCTGGCTTACGTACACCTTTACTATCAGCCGGTGTACACCAAAGCGCCACTTCCGGAAGGATTCCGCCGCCGTTTTCGCAACACGTTTAAAGGCACCATCATCGCTGCCGGCGGTTTCACCCGTGATATCGCAGAGCAGGCTCTGGAAGATGATGAGCTGGATCTGGTGGCATTTGGTGTGCCCTACATCGCTAACCCGGATCTGGTTGAAAGAATGCAAAACGGCTGGCCACTGGCAGAAAGTGACCGCGCCACCTACTACGGCGTCAGTGGTTCCCCGGAAAAAGGCTATACCGATTACCCGGTCTGGCAGGCGCAATAAATCCCATACGGTCGCGGTTCTCTGATAAGTGAGACCCGACCGCCCAAGGTCTTTGAGGAATCATTATGCAAACGCTGAAACCCACCCTCACCATCGATATCTGGTCAGATTTGGTCTGCCCGTGGTGCTGGATTGCTAAGAAAAGATTTGAACAGGGTCTGAATCGCTTTGAATTTCGCGATCAGGTGGTGATCCGTCATCACAGCTACCGTCTGGCCGGTGGTACTCCCGCTATGCCTTTTAAGGATGCCATCGTTAAAAAACTGGGCAGTCAACATTCAGCGGAGCTGATGATGAATCAGGTGGGCACCGCCGGTAAATCTGAAGGTCTGATCTACAACTTTGACGGCATGATGTTTGGTGATACAGAAGATGCACACACCCTGCTGGTTGCCGCGCGTAAGGCCGGAATTGCGGACGCGGTGGAAGAACGTTTTTATCACGGCAGTATCACCGAAGGTCGCTCTCTCTTTGACCGTCAGCAGCTCGTTGCAATGGCCGTAGAAGCCGGTATGGAGAAAGCTGACGCCGAAGCCGCTCTGGAAAATGACGATTTTCGCGCCACCGTTTCCGACGATGAAGCCCACGCACAGTCTATTGGCCTCAGCGGCGTTCCGGTTTTTGTGATGAACGAGAAATACGCCATCAGCGGGGCTCAGGGGGCAGACAACTTTTTGAATGCCCTGCGTCAGGTCTGGGATGAACAGCAAACCGAATTTTCAGCCACAGCGGGTCAGACCTGCGGAACGGATGGCTGCAGCATTTAATCCGTCAACCGCCGGCAGTTTCACGCTGCCGGCAACGTCTTACCCACCAGTAATGGAGTCTGAAAATGAATACATTTTTCAAAGGTAAAAAACTGCTTGTCGTCGGCGGCACCAGCGGCATGGGTCTCGCCGTGGCACGCATGGTACTGGAAGCGGGCGGCAGTGTGGTGCTGACCGGGAATAAAAAAGACAAAGCCGAAGCGGGGCTTTGTTGAATAAATCGAACTTTTGCTGAGTTGAAGGATCAGATCACGCATCTTCCCGACAACGCAGACCGTTCCGTGGCAAAGCAAAAGTTCAAAATCACCAACTGGCCCACCTACAATAAAGCCCTCATCAACCGTGGCTCCATAACTTTCTGGCTGGATGATGAAGCTATTCAGGCCTGGTATGAGTCAGCAACACCTTCTTCACGAGGCAGACCTCAGCGCTATTCTGACCTTGCCATCACGACTGTGCTGGTCATTAAACGCGTATTCAGGCTGACCCTGCGCGCTGCGCAGGGCTTTATTGATTCCATTTTTTCTCTGATGAACGTTCCGCTACGCTGCCCGGATTACAGCTGTGTCAGCAGGCGGGCAAAGTCGGTTAATGTCAGTTTCAAAACGCCCACCCGGGGTGAAATCGCACACCTGGTAATTGATTCCACCGGGCTGAAGGTCTTCGGTGAAGGCGAGTGGAAAGTCAAAAAGCATGGCCAGGAACGCCGCCGTATCTGGCGTAAGCTGCATCTCGCCGTTGACAGTAAAACACATGAAATCATCTGCGCTGACCTGTCGCTGAACAACGTTACGGACTCAGAGGCCTTCCCCGGGTTAATCCGGCAAACCCACCGGAAAATCGGGGCAGCATCGGCAGACGGCGCTTACGACACCCGGCTCTGTCACGATGAACTGCGGCGTAAGAAAATCAGCGCGCTTATCCCGCCCCGAAAAGGCGCGGGTTACTGGCCCGGTGAATATGCAGACCGTAACCGTGCTGTTGCGAATCAGCGAATGACCGGGAGTAATGCGCGGTGGAAATGGACAACAGATTACAACCGTCGCTCGATAGCGGAAACGGCGATGTACCGGGTAAAACAGCAGTTCGGGGGTTCACTGACGCTGCGTGACTACGATGGTCAGGTTGCGGAGGCTATGGCCCTGGTACGAGCGCTGAACAAAATGACGAAAGCAGGTATGCCTGAAAGCGTGCGTATTGCCTGAAAACACAACCCGCTACGGGGGAGACTTACCCGAAATCTGATTTATTCAACAAAGCCTCTCTTTGCTGCAAAAAATGAGCCGAGCGGACCGCTCGAGGTTGACAGAAGAGATCATTCGTATCCGAAATCCAGGCATCTCGAATTCAGGTGTAAAAGCAGCGATGAAAGCTGGGGTTTACCCTAAACGTTATCCATCGGAAGCGTTGCAGTTGCTCTTACAGCGTGAACTGTTGAATGCCATTTCAAACTCCTCGGCATTTGTTGGAAGTGCTGTCTCGGGTACAATCAGGAATCCGCAGAATATTACACAATCTGGTAAATACGTTTTTGGTTTGATTCAGTCTTTTTCATTTACAGGAAGTTATTGACCCGGACATGATAAATTACATCAAGAAGAGCCTTGCATTAAGTACTGTAATAACAGGTGAAATGGCGACTGACGATCGCCAACGGCTTGAATCATTGAAAGATCGCTTAAAAGGTCAGTTCGGTGTTCCTGTGGGTGTACATATGACAGGCATTCCATTAGCAATAAGTACCTTACTCACTATTTTTTGCTACGCTATGCTACAAGTTTCTGTCTGGATGTGGCTATTTCGTCTGCTCGGCTTACCTGAATTCAAAGTAATGATGGGAGTATTCCTGGCAGCAGTAGCGTATTGCATGATAGTGATGACCACAATGTTCCTGGCTGCCCGGGGTTCCTTGACAGGATATAAACTGCATATTTCCGTTATCACGCTGACTGGCTTGATGAACATCGTTTATTTTATCTGGACGTGGAATTCGCTTTTATTCGGCTCTGTTGAGAATTACACACCACAAATAACTTCTTTTTTAGGGCTGGTATTTTTCTGCCTGAATATCGCGTGGATGAATACATCGGTCTTTTACCGTTCAATCGCTCTAACGCTACATAATCGGGTTTGGCGTAAGCAGTTGAAAATTGAGGCAAAGCAAATGGCAGGCCTCAAAGGTTGACGGTAAGAGTCTATTGAGCGAAAGCCGTACAAAGAGTCAACAACACGGGGGACATCTTTCGTTGTAAAGGAGCCCCTTTTTACACAGGCTTATTTTTTCCCTTTCATCCTGTTCTTACGCGCTTTTTTCCTCCCTGCTATACACTCTTACTAACGCTAAAAAAGGGAGCAGCGCGGATGGCAACCTATCCAGACAGTTTATTGATTCTCAATGGCAAAAGTGCAGGCAACGATCTGTTGCGTCAGGCAATTCAGGTTTTGCGTGAAGACGGTGCGCGTATCCACGTGCGAGTGACATGGGAAAAAGGCGACGCGGCACGTTATATCAATGAAGCGCTCGGCCTGGGTGTCAAAACCATTATTTCCGGCGGCGGTGATGGCACCATCAATGAGATCGCGTCTGCCCTGATTGATTTAAACCAGGCCAACCGCCCGGTGATGGGGATTTTGCCGCTCGGTACCGCCAATGATTTTGCTACCAGCGTCGGGATCCCGGAAGATTTAGAGAAAGCACTCCAGCTGGCAATCCTTGGCAAGGCCACCGCCGTGGATATTGCCCAGGTGAATGACAAAACCTGCTTTATCAATATGGCGACCGGCGGATTTGGTACGCGCATTACCAGCGAAACGCCGGAAAAACTGAAGGCGGCGCTGGGTGGTGTTTCATACCTGATCCATGGACTGATGCGAATGGACACCCTAAAGCCAGACCGCTGTGAAATTCGCGGTGAAGATTTTCAGTGGCAAGGTGACGCGCTGGTGATTGGTATCGGTAATGGCCGTCAGGCAGGCGGTGGGCAGCAGCTTTGCCCGGAAGCGCTGATTAATGACGGTCAGCTGCAGTTGCGTATTTTCACAGGTGATGGACTGCTGCCCGCACTGTTTACCACATTGACCCGCCCGGAAGAGAGCCCGAATATTATTGACGGGAAATCAGCATGGTTTGAAGTGGATGCTCCGCACGGAATGACGTTTAATCTGGACGGAGAGCCATTGAGCGGGAAGCATTTCCGCATAGAAGTTTTGCCCGGCGCGCTACAATGCAGATTGCCGCCGGATTGTGCGCTTTTGCGCTGATGTTTTACACAGTGCACGATGATGCCCTCACCCCAACCCTCTCCCACCGGGAGAGGGAGATGGAGGCGTCAGGCAATCGTCACTTTGCTGTCCAGATACACATCCTGAACGGCATTGATCAGCTTCACGCCGTCGGCCATTGATTTCTTAAACGCCTTACGGCCCAGGATCAGCCCCATGCCGCCCGCGCGTTTGTTAATCACCGCCGTACGCACCGCGTCGGACAGGTCGGTATCACCGCCCGCAGCACCACCGGAGTTGATAAGCCCCGCGCGTCCCATATAGCAGTTCGCCAGCTGGTAGCGCACCAGGTCGATAGGGTTATCGCTGGTCAGCTTGCTATAGACACGGTCATCGGTGTAACCAAAGTTTACCGCTTTGTACCCGCCGTTATTCTCGGCCATTTTCTGCTTCACGATATCTGCGCCGATGGTCGCCGCCAGGTGGTTCGCCTGGCCGGTCAGGTCAGCGGACACGTGATAGTCCACGCCGTCTTTTTTGAACGCCGAGTTACGCAGGTACGCCCACAGCACCGTCACCAACCCCAGCTCGTGCGCGCGTTCAAAGGCCGCAGAGATCTCTTCAATCTGGCGGCGCGACTGCTCGGAACCGAAGTAGATGGTCGCCCCGACGGCTACCGCGCCCATATTGAACGCCTGCTCTACGCTGGCGTAGAGGGTCTGGTCATATTCTGTCGGGTAGCTGAGGGTTTCGTTGTGGTTCAGCTTCACCAGGAATGGAATACGGTGGGCATAGCGACGTGAAACGGATGCCAGCACGCCATAGGTCGACGCCACACAGTTACAGCCCGCTTCAATCGCCAGCTCAACAATGTTCTTTGGATCGAAATAGAGCGGGTTAGCCGCAAAAGATGCACCGGCTGAATGTTCAACCCCCTGATCAACCGGAAGGATAGAGAGATACCCGGTGCCGCCGAGTCTCCCGGTGTTGTAGAGCGTCTGCATATTTCTCAGGACCGCAGGCGGACGGTTGTTATCAACCATTACGCGGTCAACGTAGTCGTGACCAGGCAGATAGAGCTGGTCGGCTGGAATGGTCATACAACGATGCTGTAAAAGGCTGTCGGCGTCTTTGCCAAGCAACTGTGCAATATCAGTCATGTGATACTCCCGTAAGTCCGACGTCATGTCGGTGAATGTAATCCATTCCCACATATTTGCGGGCAGACTAAGCCTGGTACCGACTTAACAGATTTTCCAGCTTTTGCATTTTTTTCAGCGCAATCTGCTGGCTCGTTTCGTGTACAACAAAACTGTTACACCGATCAAACATTCGCCACAAAGGTATTTAAAAGGTATTATTGAATGGTATGTTAAAGGCGTACCCTCTCTGACATGCAGGATTAAAAAATGAAAACGAAAGTCCAACTGTCGTTCATGATGTTTGTTGAATGGTTTATCTGGGGCGCGTGGTTTGTGCCGCTGTGGCTGTGGTTGAGCAAGAGCGGTTTTACCGCCGGAGAAATTGGCTGGTCTTACGCCTGTACAGCGATTGCCGCCATTCTCTCACCTATTCTGGTCGGCTCGCTGACGGACCGCTTCTTTGCCGCGCAGAAAGTGCTGGCGGTGCTGATGTTTGCCGGTGCCATTCTGATGTACTTCGCCGCACAGCAAACCAGTTCAGCACCTTCTTCCCGCTGCTGCTGGTTTACTCTCTGACCTATATGCCCACTATCGCGTTGACTAACAGTATTGCCTTCGCCAACGTGGACGACGTCGAGGCCGATTTCCCACGTATCCGCGTGATGGGGACGATTGGCTGGATTGCTTCCGGTCTGGCGTGCGGTTTCCTGCCGCAGATGCTGGGCTTTAGCGATATTTCCGATACCAATATTCCGCTGTTGATGACCGCAGCCAGCTCCGCCCTGCTCGGCGTATTTGCCCTGTTCCTGCCGAATACCCCGCCGAAGAGCACCGGCAAGCTGGATTTCAAAGTGATGCTGGGGCTGGATGCGTTAATTCTGCTGCGCGATAAAAACTTCCTCGTGTTCTTCTTCTGCTCGTTCCTGTTCGCCATGCCGCTGGCCTTCTACTACATCTTCGCTAACGGCTATCTCACCGAAGTGGGGATGAAAAACGCCACCGGCTGGATGACGCTCGGCCAGTTCTCCGAAATCTTCTTTATGCTGGCACTGCCGTTCTTCACCAAACGCTTTGGTATTAAGAAGGTCTTACTGCTGGGCCTGATCACCGCCGCTATCCGCTACGGGTTCTTCGTTTACGGCGGTGCGGAACAGTACTTCACTTACGCCCTGCTGTTCCTCGGCATTCTGCTGCACGGCGTGAGCTACGACTTCTATTATGTGACCGCCTATATCTATGTGGATAAAAAAGCGCCGGTGCATATGCGCACCGCCGCACAAGGTCTGATTACGCTGTGTTGCCAGGGCTTTGGTAGCCTGCTGGGTTACCGTCTGGGCGGCGTGATGATGGAAAAAATGTTCGCATACAAAGAGCCGGTGAACGGGCTGACCTTCAACTGGGCCGGAATGTGGGCATTCGGAGGGATCATGATTGCCGTGATCGCCGTGCTGTTTATGCTGTTTTTCCGCGAATCGGATAAAGAGATCACCGCAATTGAGGTGGTTGATGGCGATGCCGCGCTGACACAAGGGGAAGTGAAATGAAACAAGAACGTGTTCTCGGTGCCCTTTACGGGCAGGCGTTAGGGGATGCAATGGGCATGCCGTCGGAGCTGTGGCCGAGAAAGCGTGTCAAAGCGCACTTTGGCTGGATCGACCGCTTTTTACCCGGCCCGGCAGAGAATAATGCGGCCTGCTATTTCAAACAGGCCGAGTTCACCGATGACACCTCCATGGCACTATGTCTGGCGGATGCGATTATCGAATGCGATGGGGAGATTAGCGCAGACGTTATCGGCAAACATATTCTGCACTGGGCGCTCGATTTCGACGCGTTTAATAAAAACGTGCTCGGCCCGACCTCCAAAATCGCGCTTAACGCGATTCGCGACGGGAAACCGGTTAGCGAACTGGAAAACAACGGCGTGACTAACGGGGCGGCGATGCGCGCCTCCCCGCTGGGCTGCCTGCTCCCGGCCACGCGTCTGGAACACTTTGTTGAACAGGTGGCGCTGGCTTCCAGTCCGACCCATAAATCGGATCTCGCGATTGCCGGCGCGGTGGTGATTGCCTGGGCGGTTTCTCGCGCCATCGACGGCGAACGCTGGCAGAACATCGTCGATGCCCTGCCGGGTATCGCCCGCTATGCGCAGGAGGTGAAAACCACCACCTTCAGCGCGTCGCTGGCAGCACGTATTGAGCTGGCGCTTAAAACCGTGCGTGAAGCCAACGGCACAGAATCGGCCAGCGAGCAGGTGTATCAGCTCGTCGGGGCTGGAACCAGCACCATCGAGTCCGTTCCGGCGGCCATTGCAATGGTTGAACTGGCAGGAACCGACCCGAACCGCTGTGCCATTTTATGTGCCAACCTGGGCGGTGATACGGACACCATTGGCGCGATGGCGACGGCCATATGCGGCGCACTCCACGGGGTGCAGGCTATTGATCCGCAGCTGAAAGAGGAACTCGACGCTGTGAACCAGCTTGATTTTGGTCACTATTGCGAGAAACTTCTGCGCTACCGGGAGCAAAGGGAGGGCGTATGAATTCTTTTGCCCAACGCCTTAAAACACTGCACGCGACACGACCGGTGACGGTGCTGGGCGCAGCGGTCATTGACGTTATTGCCGATGCCTACGCCCTGCCCTGGCGCGGATGTGATATCGAGCTTAAACAGCAGGGCGTCAATATCGGCGGCTGTGCGCTGAACATTGCCATCGCCCTTAAACGGCTCGGCATTACGGCGCAAAACGCCCTGCCCGTCGGCCATGGCGTTTGGGCGGATATTATCCGTAACGCCATGGCGAAGCAGGATTTGCACAGCGCCGTAGAGGCCGAAACCGGCGATAACGGCTGGTGTCTGGCGCTGGTAGAGCCGGATGGTGAACGCACTTTTATGTCGTTTAGCGGTGTGGAGAACCAGTGGCAACAGCGCTGGCTGGAAGCACTTCACGTGCCGCCAGCGAGTCTGGTATATCTCTCCGGCTATCAGCTGGCATCGCCGTGCGGCGAGCTCCTGACGTCCTGGCTGGAAGGGTTACAGGCGATCGCCGCCTTTATTGATTTTGGCCCACGCATCGCCGATATTCCTGACGCACTAATGGCGCGAATTATGGCCTGTAAACCGATCGTCTCGCTTAATCGCCAGGAGGCGCAGATTGCTGCTGAACGATTTGATATGGCGCCTGCACGCTTAGGGGCACAGTGGCAGCAGCGTTTTGGCTCGGCGCTAATTATTCGCCACGACAAAGACGGTGCGACCTGGCATGACGGTGACGCCTCAGGTTCTGTTCCGGCGTTTCCCGCCACCGTGGTCGACACAATCGGGGCAGGTGACAGTCATGCTGGCGGAACGCTTGCCGGGCTGGCTGCGGGGTGGAGTCTTGCAGACTCTGTCCTGCTGGGTAATGCGGTAGCCGCCTGGGTTGTCAGCCACCGTGGCGGTGATTGCGCCCCTACTCTCGAGGAATTACTCCTCGCACACAAAGACGTATAGGTCGCTGCGACAGTAGCTGATGCTGTACTCAATCGGCCGGTGCTGCTGGTCAAGTGCAACCTGCTTGATCACCAGCACCGGAATTTTGTCATCCATCTTTATATGCGCCTGAAATTCGCTGTCCGGCATACGGGCGCTCACCCGTGAACGGGTACGCTGCGGGAAGATGTTCTGGCTGCGAAAATAGTCGTACAGCGAGATACCAATGGCATCCGGATCGTGAATCAGCCCCACCGGAACCCACGACTCCTCAATCGACACCGCATCATCGTCGACATAGCGAATACGCTTAAGGAGAAAGACCTCGCTCTCCGGCTCCACCGACAGCTGGCTGGCGACCTCTTCCGGACACTTCACCACGCGTTTATTCACCCAAAGCGTATTGGGCTTTTTACCGCGTAGTACCACCTGCTGAGAGAAACCGCGCGCTTCTTTAAGCGAATATTCAAAGATGTTGTTAATTTGCGTCCCGTAACCCCGGGCACGCGTCACCACCCCTTCGGACTCCAGAGCCTGCATCGCTTTGCGCACTGTAATGCGCGACACACCGGTTAACTGACTCAGATCGCGCTCGCCGGGCAGAATATTGCCGTGCTCCAGCACCCCGCTGCGCACCGCATTTTTTACCGTTTCGGCAAATTTCAGATACAGCGGCGTATTGTCGGGCGCGGCGATCCGTTCATTTAGTTGATCGATTAACCGGGTATGCGCTTGTTCCATCTCTGTTTTTCTCAGGCGTGGTGTTTCCTGCCAGTATACGGCTTACCACCAGGCATGAAAATGGTGTACCGGCCCATTACCGTGACCCACCTCCAGAGTATCAGCTTTTGCCAGCGCGGCTGAGAGCCAGGTTTTCGCTTCGCTCACCGTATCGGCCCAGTTATCATGCCGTGGGCGTAATGCCGCCAGCGCGGCAGAGAGCGTACAGCCAGTGCCGTGGGTGTTTTTAGTGTGTACGCGTGGCGCCGTGAACCGCCGCTCGCCGTCTCGGGTGAAGAGCCAGTCCGGGCTTTCGGCATCGTCAAGATGACCACCTTTCATCAGCACGGCCCCGCAGCCCATCGCCAGCAGCGCATTCCCCTGCTCTTTCATTTCCCGTTCATTTCGCGCATGTGTTGCCCCCAACAGTGCCGCAGCCTCCGGCAGATTGGGCGTGATGAGAGCCACCTGTGGCAGTAGCTTTTTACGCAGCGTTTCAACAGCGGAGGCGGAGAGCAATGGATCGCCGCTTTTTGCCAGCATCACGGTATCCAGCACCACGTTTTGTACCTGATAACGTTTAAGTCGCTCAGCCACCGCTTCAACAATATCTGTCTCTGCCAGCATACCGATCTTGGTGGTATCAATTCGCACGTCGCTGAATACGGAATCCAGCTGCGCGGCAACAAAATCCGGTTCAATACGGTAAACCGACTGCACGCCGAGCGTGTTTTGCGCCACCAGCGCGGTAATGACCGAGCATCCGTACGCGCCAAGAGCAGAGAAGGTTTTCAGGTCGGCCTGGATACCCGCGCCGCCGCTGGGATCGGTGCCGGCAATGGTCAGGGCGTTAATGCGTTTCATGCCAGTTCCTCCAGGGTGTAGAGCGCATCCAGGAACATGCTGGCAAAACTGCCCGGGCCACGAGACTGCGCAATGGCTGCCGTTCCGGCTCGCTTCATAAATCCGCACGCGGCGGAGACGTTATCCAGCCTGTCGCCCGGCAGTGAGCAACTCGCCGCCACAACGGCAGAGAGTGCGCACCCGGTTCCCACGACGCACGTCATCAATGGATCGCCGCCGGTAACCGTTCGGGTTCGTTGTCCATCAGTGATGTAATCCACCTCACCGGTGACCACCACAATGGCATTGGTCTGGCGAGCCAGCGCCTGTGCAGCAGGTAACGCGCTGGCTGTGGTGTCAGTCGTATCGACGCCGCGACCACCGGCGCTCATCCCGGCAAGGGCAAGGATTTCAGAAGCATTGCCGCGAATGGCGGCGGGTTTCAGGGCGAGGATTTGATGACAAAAACGGGTGCGAAACGTTAGAGCGCCCACGGCAACCGGGTCCAGCGTCCAGGGTTTACCCGCAGCTACCGCACTCTCAATCGCCCGACGCATCGCCTGCGCTCGCGGTGAGGTCAGCGTGCCAACGTTTATCAGCAATGCATCGGCGATCGCGGCAAACTGCTCAGCTTCTTCGGCCTCAATCACCATCGCCGGAGAGGCGCCAAGCGCCAGCAGAACGTTGGCAGTAAAGGTCTGTACGACGTCGTTAGTCATACAATGCGTAAGCGGGGAACGGGTTCGGAACTGATGTAAAACGTGTAAATCGAGCAGGTCAGGCTGCATGGGTTCGCTCCTGCCTTGCGTGAAGAAGCGATGACCGGGAAGGCATCTGACTTCCCTACGCTGGCATTATCCAGATCAGGTAATACGGGTATTTCTCAGCCTTCACAAAGAAGGGCACCCCGAGTCATGTAGATTACATTTCTTTATTAATTACCAGCTTAGGGGATGTAGCCTGGCGATGCAAGCTTGCACTTACGTTTATCCTTTCTTCACGCTGTACCTCACCTTGTACCCCAATTTGTCTCTCACATGAAATCAATAAAATTCTTATTGTTAGTATCTCGCATAACCGTTCCTTTACCCCTTTCCCTCTATCGTTACTATCGCTTTGCGCTCAGTCACTCGTTGGTGCACCTGCCTTTAATATCTTTTTTGTAATCCTATCAATCTAATTTTCTAATTAAGAGAAATAAAAACATCATTTTTTACAACAATTCAATCACTGATTTATAGCAATCAAAACCCTGTTTTATTCTCGATTAAAAATATTTTTCTCCACGTCAAAGCCCCCTTCATTCAAAAGTTTCTATTAATTCGAAAAGAAGGAACTTTCACAAATATATTAATTAACTTTACTGAATGAGCTTGATTTATACGTTTTACGGACAAAACACATAAATATAATTAATGTATTTATGAAAGCCTGGCATGCAGTGGATTTAATGAGGAGATTTATATCTACATGTATTTATTGGTTTTATTTAAAATCACTCGCGTAAGGGCATTTTAGCTTTCAGTGCTTTTAGTGATCCAGGTCAATATCCAAATTTATGTATTACAAGATAGTTACTACACGTTACGAAATAAGTGATTAAACAAAAATCGCCGTAAGCCGCATGAAATCATCTAGGGAAGGTGCGAATAAGCAGGTCATTTCTTCCCAAGCTGACTCGCTGATTAAAATTTCGCGGATCTGGGCCGATTTTTTTCCCGCAAACACATCGAATCAGCCTATTTAGGCTATTTTTTCCACCATTTCTGGCGTTATTTCAGGTTTTTACTGAGATCTCTCCCTCTGACGTATCATTTGGTCCACTCGAAACAGGTTGGCCAGGGTGAATAACATCGCCAGTTGGTTATCGTTTTTCAGCAGCCCCTTGTATCTGGCTTTCACGAAGCCGAACTGCCGCTTGATGATGCGAAACGGGTGCTCCACCCTGGCACGGATGCTGGCTTTCATGTATTCGATGTTGATGGCCGTTTTGTTCTTGCGCGGATGCTGCTTCAAGGTTTTTACCCTGCCGGGACGCTCGGCGATCAGCCAGTCCACATCCACCTCGGCCAGCTCCTCGCGCTGTGGCGCTCCTTGGTAGCCGGCATCGGCTGAGACAAATTGCTCCTCTCCATGAAGCAGATTACCCAGCTGATTGAGGTCATGCTCGTTGGCCGCGGTGGTGACTAGGCTGTGGGTCAGGCCACTCTTGGCATCGACACCAATGTGGGCCTTCATGCCAAAGTGCCACTGATTGCCTTTCTTGGTCTGATGCATCTCCGGATCGCGTTGCTGCTCTTTGTTCTTGGTAGAGCTGGGTGCCTCAATGATGGTGGCATCCACCAAAGTGCCTTGGGTCATCATGACGCCTGCTTCGGCCAGCCAGCGATTGATGGTCTTGAACAATTGACGGGCCAGTTGATGCTGCTCGAGCAGGTGGCGGAAATTCATGATGGTGGTGCGATCCGGCAGGGCGCTATCCAGGGATAATCGGGCAAACAGGCGCATGGAGGCGATTTCGTACAGAGCATCTTCCATCGCGCCATCGCTCAGGTTGTACCAATGCTGCATGCAGTGAATGCGTAGCATGGTTTCCAGCGGATAAGGTCGCCGGCCATTACCAGCCTTGGGGTAAAACGGCTCGATGACTTCCACCATGTTTTGCCATGGCAGAATCTGCTCCATGCGGGACAAGAAAATCTCTTTTCTGGTCTGACGGCGCTTACTGCTGAATTCACTGTCGGCGAAGGTAAGTTGATGACTCATGATGAACCCTGTTCCATGGCTCCAGATGACAAACATGATCTCATATCAGGGACTTGTTCGCACCTTCCCTAGATATAACAGGGTGTTATATCTTCCCGCCTGGATAGCGAAATAACCTTATTTACTTATGTGATGAGAGCTTTAAATGAAAACTATCGTTAAGACTACTGCTAAAACTACTCTGGCTGTTATCGTGTTTGGTTCTATGTTCGCTGCTGTAGTACCAGCTAAAGCCGCTGCTTTCCCTGTTACTTCCGACACTGACGGGATCACTATCATCGGTCAACAAGGCGCGGGTTATGACCTCGATAAAATTGCTACAATGACTGTTGATCATGATTCAGCTATTACCACTCTTCAAAATGGTAAGGCTGATAAAATGGAAGTTGCTAATATGCAAGGTGAGATTAACACCATCAATAGCAACGCTAACCAGGAAACAGCAAACCGTGTTACTGCTGATCAGCAATTGCAAGGCGAGATCACGCAAAACAAAGATGCACAAGATCAGGTTAATCATGCTTTCCTGAATCAGAACATTCAGCAAGATGGGCGTTTATCTGCTCTTGAAAATGCGCCTAAGCCTAAAGACGGCGTAGACGGTGCAAAAGGTGATAAGGGCGACACTGGCGCTACTGGTGCTAATGGTAAAGACGGGAAAGATGGGGCTAACGGTGTAACAACCACCATCACACAAGTAGACACAGCTACACAAGCTAAAGTAGCGGCTAACACTGCTGCTATCTCTTCAACGTCTAACCAGGCTGCTGGCGTGGCTCAAGATCTGCAAGACGCTAAGAAAGTGTTTAGCCAGCAACAAGCCAACACCAACGCACAATTCAAATCATTGCGCGATGAAGTAGACAGTAATAAGAAAGAAGCCCGTTCTGGCGCTGCGAGTGCAATTGCGATTGCTTCTATGCCTCAAGTGGAAGCAGGTCAAAATGTAATGTTCTCTGCTGGCGTAGGTAGCTTTAAAGACGAGCAAGCCGTAAGCGTAGGCGCTTCTTTCCACGCGGGCGCCGCTACAGTTAAAACGGGTGTATCAACTAGCACAAATAATGATTTCGCTCTCGGCGCCGGGGTAGGTTTTGGTTTTTGATTAATGACCTGCCAGCCCTCAAAATGGGGGCTAATATAATGAGAAAGAGATGGTAGTACGGGTGATATGGTGCAAAGCACTACTACACAACTCCAGGCGGTAGCTTGATTTGCAACTAAAAAGAAGAGACTAGCTAAACATAATATTGCTACAAAATTACCTCATGAATTTTAGCTGGCGGGGTCTGTCTAATTATACTGATGATAGCGATCATGGCAAAATATGTTTTCCTTTCTGCTGTGACCTGCCCCCACGATTAGATACAACACTCAGTTAGTAACGTCGGAATCTTCATTCTCAGAATGACCCTTTCTCCAGCCCGCTGCAAATTCAGACGGTGTCTGATAATTCAGCGTGGAGTGCGGGCGGCATTCGTTATAATCCTGCCGCCAGTCATTAATAATTTTCCTGGCATGAACGATATCGCTGAACCAGTGCTCATTCAAACATTCATCGCGAAATCGTCCGTTAAAGCTCTCAATAAATCCGTTCTGCGTTGGCTTGCCCGGCTGGATTAAGCGCAACTCAACACCATGCTCAAAGGCCCATTGATCCAGTGCACGGCAAGTGAACTCCGGCCCCTGGTCAGTTCTTATCGTCGCCGGATAGCCTCGAAACAGTGCAATGCTGTCCAGAATACGCGTGACCTGAACGCCTGAAATCCCAAAGGCAACAGTGACCGTCAGGCATTCCTTTGTGAAATCATCGACGCAGGTAAGACACTTGATCCTGCGACCGGTGGAAAGTGCGTCCATGACGAAATCCATCGACCAGGTCAGATTGGGCGCCGCCGGACGGAGCAGCGGCAGACGTTCTGTTGCCAGCCCTTTACGACGTCTTCTGCGTTTTACGCCCAGGCCACTGAGGTGATAAAGCCGGTACACGCGCTTATGATTAACATGAAGCCCTTCACGGCGCAGCAACTGCCAAATACGACGGTAGCCAAAACGCCTGCGCTCCAGTGCCAGCTCAGTGATGCGCCCTGATAAATGCGCATCAGCAGCCGGACGGTGAGCCTCATAGCGGCAGGTCGACAGGGATAAACCTGTAAGCCTGCAGGCACGACGTTGCGACAGACCGGTCGCATCACACATCAACATCACGGCTTCCCGCTTCTGGTCTGTCGTCAGTACTTTCGCCCAAGAGCCACCTGAAGCGCCTCTTTATCCAGCATGGCTTCGGCAAGCAGCTTCTTGAGTCTGGCGTTCTCTTCCTCAAGCGACTTCAGGCGCTTAACTTCAGGCACCGCCATACCGCCATACTTCTTACGCCAGGTGTAAAACGTGGCATCGGAAATGGCATGCTTGCGGCAGAGTTCACGGGCGGGTACCCCAGCTTCGGCTTCGCGGAGAATACTGATGATCTGTTCGTCGGAAAAACGCTTCTTCATGGGGATGTCCTCATGTGGCTTATGAAGACATTACTAACATCGGGGTGTACTAATCAACGGGGAGCAGGTCAGCTGTATTGTATTTTATTTTGATTTTTGTAGGTATCTGGATTGGGTTTATGTGGAATAATTTTAGCTGTATTTTCTGAGGTGCTTATTAGATTTCTTCTTTAATCACACAAGACAGGAATGAACAACATTGAAAAAATACTTTTATTTATTGGCTCTGGTTAGCATTGTCACTGGATGTACTTCTGGTAACGTACCAAAAGCCACTATTTATAGTGATTCATCCCCTTCTTCGGTATGTGCTGCATTAGGGATAATGAAAGCATCTAACAATAAAGAAGATTTCAATAAAACCAGAACTGTCATTAAGCGAAGAATTAAAGAGGGCAATTTCAATATAAAAGCAACTGAATGTGAAGAGATAGCTTTAAACTCTATAAGTGCATTTAAATTAATATCGGTTGATAGCGTTCTAATCTAAGGTGATGGTAATGAAGAAATTAGTAAATGTCGTATTCGTTGCTAGTCTTGCGACATCCTTATCTGCTTGCTCTTCTCCTGCTCAACGAATGGCTGAATGTGAAGCGCAAGGGATAAGTCGTGATACCTGTTACACAGTCGAGCACAATAGACAAGATTCAATTAATAACGCTGCTCAAAATGCCGCATATGCTAATGCCCGTGATGCGGCTGCAGGTACTGGTATTTGGGCAAAGAACAGCGGCAAGCACCATAACAATGATTAATTAAACAGAGTATCAATCATGAAAAGAGTTTTAATATTTTTTTTGCTTTCTGTTGCTGCTTTTAACGCCGCCGCTATAAGTGAGCACCATCGAAAAGAACTTGCTAACTCTGGCTGTACGCAAGTAGATGAAGCCACAGGAAAATGTAACGCTACAGCTTCAACGAAACAAAAAGTTTCTACTCCAGCCAATGAAGCAGATCATGTGATGAACATGTCTATCTCTACTGCTTCTGAGTACCTACTCTCTAAGGGATGGAAACCCAATAACGGAAAATGGCATAAAACAGGTTATACACTTACGTTAATGGTTGAAGATGATAAAGTGGTAAATTCACAGATTTCTAAATAATTGAGGTAATGCTCACAAAAGTAAGCGGCATATAAGACTTTAGTACACTGCTAAAGCCGCTCTTACTTACATCCGGGCATACGAAGGTTGGCTGTATCTGGCCGGAGTTGTTGACCTGTTCTCGCGCAACGTTATCAGCTGGTCAATGCAATCCCGGATTTAAGACGCCCCATTAATATGGGGCTTTATTTTAAATTGATCTGACCTGCTACCCGTATCCCCCGGTCACGCTTTACTCCAGCTGCCACGCCCCGCCATGTATAAGCGACGCTCCCCCCGTCCAGGCAAACAATGCCAGCTCACGGCATTCTGCATCAGGATATATGCGGCTGCTGAGGCACGCCTCGCCCTCGTTAACAAACACTTCTACGGAAGAGCAGTCAAAGAACAGGCGCAGACTGAGTGCGTCGTTCAGGTTAAGCGCGACGCTTCGGGTACCGCACAGGCCATACTGTGGATAGTCTCGCTCCAGTACCAGGCGCCGCATCTGCGCATCAACATAAACACGTAACCCGCTTCCAAGACGAATGCCGTATTGTTCCGCGCTGCTATTAGCGCAATCCCACTGCAGAATGACCTCCATCGCCTCGCAGTGTTCCACCAGCGTCATCTGCTGATTATTAAGCGTACTTATCGGCCAGGGGAACCACGCCCCGCGCAGGGTTTCAACTTCTTTGGCCGGCCGCATTTGCAGACGGTTATCCGCACTCAGCGTCAGCTCGCGCGGTAAAGAGAGCATGCCGGCCCAACTATCCTCCTGTTCCGGCAGCGGGGACTCCCACATATCCAGCCAGCCAATGACGATGCGGCGGCCATCAGGTGTCAGGAAACTTTGTGGTGCATAGAAATCATGCCCGCGATCCATCTCCACAAATTCACCTTCACGCACAAAGGGCTGACCGGGCTGCCACTCGCCCAACAGATAGCCGCTCTGGAAAAGATTACGATTTTTGTAGCCTTCAGCCACCAGCCCCTGAGGCGAAAACATCAGCACGCGCTTGCCATTGAGAGTGAAAAAGTCCGGGCATTCCCACATATAGCCCATCTCTTTTTCCGCCACCGCAAGTACGCCCATATCCAGCCACTCATGCAGATCAGCAGAACGATAAACGCGTACCTGACCCGTCTCGCCATCCCGCGCACCGACAACCATGTACCAGCTATCCCCTTCACGCCACACTTTCGGATCGCGGAAGTGATGCAGGCCAGGTGGCGTATCAACTACCATTCCCTGTCGCTCAAAATGGACACCATCACGGCTGGTTGCCAGACACTGCACCTGATAGAGATTAGCCTCGTCGGGATCGCCGTGGAATTTGTGTCCGGTGTAAATCAGCGCCAGCGTATCGCCATCCACCACCGCTGAACCAGAAAAACAGCCGTCCTTGTCGTCTGGTCCTTCCGGTGCCAGCGCAACCGGGAGGTGCTCCCAGTGAACTAAATCCTGGCTGCGCGCATGGCCCCAGTGCATCGGCCCCCATTGGGTCGAATAAGGATGATGCTGATAAAAGGCGTGATACCAGCCGTCAAACCAGACCAGACCATTCGGGTCGTTCATCCAGCCGGCACGTGCGGCGAGGTGGTAACGGGGATACCAGCGCAGGTTAAGCCCTTCGCGTCTGGACTGCAGTTCCTGTTCTGCTTTCGTAATAGAATACGTCATTTGTCTACTCTTTCGATCAGATGGTGGAAGGTTGCGGCATGAGCGGGTCAGAAGAGGACTTACCCGAGCGCAACAGGAAGATGGAGATAAACGTGGTGCTGAATACCAGTAGCCCCATGATGAGATAGGACTGGGCAAAGCCGTACTTCTCATAGCTGTAGCCTGCCAGCGGCGACAAGACCGAGGCAATCACCGAGCTTGTACAGGCAAAGCCCACCAAATAGAGGGTGGATGAGAGCCGCTTATCAAAATGCAAACTGTTGTATTTAAAGATTGAGACCAACAAAACGGGCAGCTCAACAGCGTGTAATAGCTTGGTAATGGAGATCAATACCGGCCCCTCAACCAGACCCGATGCCACCATACGCATCGCCATCACCATTCCCGCGAAAATCAGACCATTCTTCGCGCCAAGGCGATTCACCAGCCACGGGGCACAAAACATACCAGCCGCCTCAAGGAACACCTGGAAGGAGTTGAGATAGCCGTACATGGCGTTCCCTTCCTGCAACGTCGGGAACTGGGAGGAGAAATAGACCGGGAACTGCTGGTCGTAAACGCCATAAATACAGGTCCCGATAACGAAAAACACCAGCGCCCAGAAGCGCGGCAGCGTCAGCAGCCGCAAGGCGTCTTCCAGCGTGACCTTACCGCCGGACACCGCCTCCTGCATGGCGTGCGGGGCGGAAGAGACCCTGAGACGCGCCAGCAAAACAAAAAACACCAGGCCCGCACAGCTGGCAACAGCGAAGTTCAGCTTCGGATTAATGTTAAACAGGAGTCCCGCGAAAAAGGTTGCCGCCGCCCAGCCAAGCGATCCCCACATCCTCGCCTTGCCGAACTCAAACTGGCTCTGGCGGGCCACGCGCTCGGTATAGGACTCCAGTACCCCTATTCCGCCGTTAAACGTCAGGCCGATATAAATCCCGCCGAAAATGCTGCCGAGTAAAACGTTAACCTGCAGCAGATAACCAAATAGCAAAAAAGCCGGACCAGAAAGAATGAGCAGACAAGTCAGAAACCAGAGCAGGTTTTTACGCAGACCGAGTTTGTCCTGAATGAATCCATAGCAGATTTGAGCAAAAAGTGCGGAGACGGAAAGCACGGCATAGATAACGCCGGTATCCCCCGCTTTTAAGCCCACTTCCTGATGAAGCCAGATGGAGAGCAACGAGCCTGAAGATGACCAGGTGACAAAAAAGAAAAACAGTAATGCGCTCAGTAAAGGGTAGCTGTGAGAGTGATGCGTTTTCATCATGACATTCTCATGTTGGAGTAATGACTCAATGGTAACGTTAACATCGTTTCTTTCTCATGCTGTTTGCCTAAGATTTAAGATGTTAATCACGAAAGTTAACGTTAACATTAAAGGAATGAGATCGCGATCAAATATTCATCACTGAGGTAAGCATGACCAGGCCTGGGCATCAGCCTTCCTTTTACATCAGCGACTTAGTTGTATACCCTCTCACACAGAGCACTAACGGAGTAAGAAAATGGCTTCCCTGAAGGACGTCGCAAAGCTGGCTAACGTATCGCTGATGACGGTTTCCCGCGCGCTTAACAGCCCGGAGCGCCTTAAACCGGAAACGCTGGCGCGCGTTCAGTTGGCTATCGAGCAGACCAGCTACGTGCCTGACCTGTCCGCCAAAAAAATACGCGGTGCGCATGCCTCGCCTAAAACCATATGCGTACTGGCGCTCGATACAGTGACGACACCTTTCTCGGTAGAGATTACGCTGTCCATTGAAGAGACGGCCCGGATGCACGGCTGGAACAGCTTCGTGATGAATATGTTTACCGATGACAACCCGGACGCGATTGTCGACCTTCTCCTCTCTCATCGGCCTGACGGGATTATCTACACCACCATGGGGTTACGTCAGGTTCCTCTCCCGGCCAAACTCCTCACCCTTCCCTGCGTGCTGGCTAACTGCGAAAGTATCAATGAAAAAGTTGCCAGCTACATCCCTGATGATGAACAGGGACAGTACACTGCCGTGCATGCGTTACTCGCCGAGGGTTATCGACAGCCCCTGTGCCTGCATTTACCCGTGGACCATCTGGCCACAACCCGACGCCGTCAGGGGCTGGAACGTGCATGCTATGAAGCTGGGCTCGACCCGAACAGTCTGGAACATAGCTATATGGCGTTCGGGGACGAGCACTATCGTGACATTCCGTCAGTTTTGCTGGCGCACATTCAGAACGGCATTCCCCGATTCGACTCCGTTATCTGCGGCAACGATCGTATCGCATTGATGGTGTACCAGACGCTACTGGCTCAAGGGCTTCGCATCCCACAAGATATTGCGGTTATCGGTTATGACAATATGGTGGGCATCGGAGAACTCTTTCTCCCCCCTCTTTCAACGGTTCAACTGCCACATTATGAAATTGGACGTCTGAGTGCCCTGCATATTATTAACGGTGAAAACCATCGGGAAACAACGCGTGTTGAAAGTCCATTTTTAATGCGCGATTCCGTTGCGCATCTATAGAGACCAGGGATTTTTGCATATCATGGTGGCAAGGAGGTCGTATACCTTCTTTTATGTCAGCGAATGGCACGATTTGTCACACTCTTTTTTCTGCTTTTACACTCCAGGCCGACTGCCCATAACCGGCTGTTTTACTTTGTAATAAAGTGCAATTTTCTTTCAGAAAAGAGGGATATTCCCTCCCCTGTGCCCCATGTCACAAAACAGTAAACAAATTAACCATTGAGCCCCGTGGCAAAAGGCTCTATATTGGCGGCGTTTTTTTCAGGCCCCCATCTGTTTTTTAACTTTTTATTCAATCGTGGCTCATAACGAAGCGGCGGTTGTAGGAGTGATATGATGACGGATAAAGTCCGTATTGACACCGTAGATGCCCACAAAAGCAACGAAACCTATCTGGCCCGTCAGGCCGAGTTTGAATCTAACGTCAGGAGTTATCCGCGCAAACTGCCTTTAGCCATCACTAAAGCAGAAGGCGTGTGGATCACCGATGCAGATAATAAAGAATACCTTGACTGTTTAGCAGGCGCAGGGACCCTTGCGCTTGGCCATAACCATCCTGATGTGCTGAAAAGCATCCAAAATGTCATTACCAGCGGCTTGCCGTTACATACCCTGGATCTGACTACGCCTCTGAAAGACGCGTTTTCAGAATACCTGCTCTCTCTGCTGCCAGGTCAGGGCAAAGAGTACTGCCTGCAGTTCACCGGTCCATCCGGTGCTGACGCCGTGGAAGCGGCGCTGAAACTGGCGAAAAAAGTCACCGGCCGTAGCGGTATCATCAGCTTCTCTGGTGGTTACCACGGTATGACCCACGGCGCACTGTCCGTGACCGGCAACCTGTCTCCAAAAGAAGCGGTTGACGGTATGATGCCAGAAGTACAGTTCATGCCTTACCCGCACGAATACCGTTGCCCGCTGGGTATCGGTGGTGAAGCAGGCGTGAAAGCGCTGACCTACTACTTCGAAAACCTGATTAACGACGTGGAAAGTGGCGTGCGCAAACCTGCAGCCGTCATTCTGGAAGCCGTTCAGGGTGAAGGCGGTGTGAACCCGGCTCCAGTTGAGTGGCTGCAGCGTATCCGCAAAGTGACTCAGGAACACGGCATTCTGCTGATCCTCGACGAAGTGCAGGCTGGCTTTGCGCGTACCGGTAAATTCTTCGCCTTCGAACACGCTGGCATCGAGCCAGACATCATCGTGATGTCTAAAGCTGTAGGTGGCGGTCTGCCACTGGCTGTGCTCGGTATCAAAAAGCAGTTCGATGCATGGGCGCCAGGTCACCACACCGGTACCTTCCGCGGCAACCAGCTGGCGATGGCAACCGGTCTGACCACGCTGAAAATCCTGAAAGATCAGAACATCGCAGGCAAAGTAGCTGCACAGGGCGAATGGCTGAAAGGCCAGCTGAAAGAGATGGCGAAGCGCTATCCGGTAATCGGCCACGTTCGCGGTCTGGGCATGATGATCGGTATCGAGATCGTTAAGCCAAACGAAGCTGCTGACCACATGGGTTGCTTCCCGGGTGATGGCGAGCTGTCTGCCCTGATTCAGAAGAAGTGCTTCGAAGCCGGTCTGATTCTGGAGCGTGGTGGTCGCAACGGTATCGTTCTGCGTCTGCTGCCTTCCCTGCTGATCAGCGATGAAGAGCTGAAAATCTTCCTGGATAAATTCGAGCAGGCACTGCTTGCTGCGGGCGTTCGCCCGGCGTAACCGGAGTAGTTGAACACGATGTCAGATTCAAACCCAATTTTGTTCTCCTCTGCACAGAGCATTGAAGCTTACCAGCAGGCGATTGAACAAAGCACTCAGGCTGTGATGCAGTGGCTGAAACAGCCTGAGATGTACCAGGGCAAAACGGTCGCGGAACTGCGCGACCGTATTAAGCTGGATTTCAACCCGAAAGGGCTGGGCAACGAAGCGGCAATTGAACGCGCCGTGGAGTTCTTCCTGAAAGACAGTTTGTCCGTTCATCACCCACAGTGTGTGGCGCACCTGCACTGCCCAAGCCTGGTCGTAAGCCAGGCGGCAGAAGTGCTGATCAACGCCACTAACCAGAGTATGGACTCCTGGGATCAAAGCCCGTCCGCAACCATCATTGAGATCAAACTGATCGAATGGCTGCGTACCCGCGTGGGTTATCAGGCTGGCGACGCAGGTGTCTTCACCAGCGGTGGCACCCAGAGCAACCTGATGGGTCTGATGCTGGCTCGTGATGCGTTCTTTGCGCGTCAGGGCCACTCCGTTCAGCAGGACGGCCTGACGGGCGATCTGCGTAAGTTCCGCGTGCTGTGCTCAGAAAACGCGCACTTCTCCGTGCAGAAAAACATGGCGCTGATGGGTCTGGGCTACCAGTCCGTGGTGCAGGTGAAAACGGACGAATTCTCGCGCATGGATCTGACCGATCTGGCGGCGAAAATCGAACAGTGCAACGCGAATGGCGAACAGATCCTGGCGATTGTCGCGACAGCAGGGACCACCGATGCCGGTGCTATTGACCCTCTGCGTGCGATTGCTGAGCTGGCGGCAAAGCAGAATATCTGGGTACACGTTGATGCGGCATGGGGCGGCGCGCTGCTGATGTCTGAGCAGTATCGTCACTACCTGGACGGCATTGAACTGGTGGATTCCGTTACTCTGGACTTCCACAAGCAGTTCTTCCAGACCATCAGCTGCGGTGCGTTCCTGCTGAAAGAAGCACGCCACTATGAACTGATGCGCTATCAGGCGGCTTACCTGAACTCTGAGTTCGACGAAGAAGCGGGCGTGCCTAACCTGGTGTCCAAATCGCTGCAGACCACGCGCCGTTTCGACGCGCTGAAGCTGTGGATGAGCCTGGAAGCGCTGGGTCAGGAGCAATACGCAGCGATCATCGATCACGGCGTGACGCTGGCACAGCAGGTTGCGGCTTATGTGCAAGAGCAGCCTGCTCTGGAACTGGTTATGCAACCGCAGCTGGCAAGCGTACTGTTCCGCTTCCGCGGACAGGTGCAGACCGATGAAGCGGGTATCGCCCTGCTGAACCAGAAAATTGGTGATGCGCTGCTGGAATCCGGCCGTGCAAACGTCGGCGTGACTGAGCATAACGGTGTCACTTGCCTGAAGCTGACGCTGTTGAACCCAACCGTGACGCTGGAAGATATTAAAATCCTGCTGTCTCTGGTTGAGCGCACCGCTCAGGAAGTTCTGGCGAAGTAATACAAAACCCCTCTTCCGCAAGGAGAGGGGTTATTTTTATACCCCTGCCCACCACATTCTGGCTTTTAATCCCCAGTAACTCGTCCACCCCGTAGTCGTGCTGACAACGTCCCCCTTCGACACAATGACCAGCGTCGGCGTTACGCTTACCTGCCATTCCTGCGACAGCGCGCCGTTTTCATCGTTTATCACCGGCATTTTCAGCTGTTTCTTTTCAACCCAGCGCGCAAGCTTTGCGTCATCACCGGAACGCATGGCAATACTCACCACATTGCCACCCTCTTCTGCCAGCTTATTGACTGCAGGCGTGGTATAACGGCAGATGCTGCACCAGGTGGCCCAGACGTAAATCAGCAGCGGTCGGTCCTGACTGAGCGCCGCAATGTCGTGCATCGTGCCATCAATCCCCTGCATCGGAGTTGCACTAAACGTGGCAGGTAATGTCGGCTTGCGGTACTGATCCACACCCCACATCACGGCCAGCGCCAGCAGAACGAGTACGATCCCTTCCCGCGCCCAGCGGCGCAGTTTGCTGAATTTGCGGTTTTCCATTATGACCTCGAGAGTTAACGAAGGTCATCTTAGCGAGCTATGCGTCGTTTCGCTGTAAAGAAGTGTCGCGAGTGTACCGCTTTGCCACGCTGGTAAAACTTTAATCCTTGCGCGGTTGCCGTGTCGTGCTATGGCCATATTCGTATTGACCATAGCCTGAGTGGTAATACAGAGCTGCTGACTTCACCACGTCGTTCAGCACGGTCCCTTTTATGCACGCCCCCATTTGTTGCAGGCGCTTGATGCAGTTCTCCATCTCTTTCAGGCTGGTCTTGCCAAAGCGAGCAACCAGCAATGAAGTTGCAGCCACCCTGACTGCCACTGCGGCATCGGTAACAGCCAACACCGGCGGGGTATCAAGGATCACAAGGTCATAATGTTCATCTGCCCACGTCATTAACACTCTGAAGCGATCGCTCATCAGCAGTTCTGAAGGTTGCGATGGAACCGGCCCACAGGTCAGCACATCAATATTGCCTTTTTCATAGCGCTGAATCGCCTCCTGACACGCACATTTTCCGTCAAGCACCCCGGAAAGTCCGGTGTGGTTTTTTAAACCGAATACGTTATGGACATATCCCTCACGCATATCCGCGTCAATGAATAACACCCTGAGCCCGGCCTGTGCCTCAATCGCAGCCAGTGAGGTGCTGACCAGCGTTTTTCCGCAGTCCTGCGTCGGGCCAGAAATCATGACGATCCGGTTAGCGGCATCCTGCAACGTGAAATGCAAGCTGGTGCGTAACCCCCGCACAGCCTCAACAAAAATATCTGCGGGCCGGTCAACAGGCAGGAAAGGCACATCGGTAATCGTGTGACTCCAGCGCGAGCCAAATACTCTTTTCCTGTGCAGGTGCGTTTTTTTCCACAGCCACATCGAACGCGGCAAGGTAGCCATCACCTGAACTCCCAGCCCTTCAAGCTGCTCGGCGGTGTTGAGACCATGTCTGAGCGCAATGCGAACCAGCACCAGCCCCATTGAGAATATCAACCCCAGCAGGGCACCAAAAACAATAATCAGCGGCTTTCGCGGTTTAACAGGATCAGGTTGCGTCACAGCGCTGTCGATAATTCGCACGTTACCGATGGCGCTGGAACGTGAGATGTTCAACTCTTGCTGACGTGTGAGTAGCTGCAGGTAGATTGTCCGACCTGACTCCACATCCCGACTGAGGCGCAAAATGTCCTGTTGAGTCGAAGGCATGGCTGAGACACGCTGATTCAGGCGAACTTTCTCCTGTACCAGCGTCTGGCGTTTTTCACGCAATGCGCGGTAATTCGGGTGATCTTTCTTGAAGAGTTGAGAAATCTCCGCCTCACGAAACGTCAACTCGTTAAGCTGGTTTTCGATATTAACAATCTGTTCAAGAACCGATTTCGCTTCCAGCGAAAGATCGACCGAGTCACGCTGTTTGCGATACTGATTCAGCCGCTCTTCGGCCTGCTCGAGCTCGATTCTGATTTTAGGTAACTGCTGCTGTAAAAACGCAAGGCTTCGCGAATCCTGCGCTTCCTGACGGGCAATATTTTGCTGCAGGTAATTGTTGGCAATACGGTTGAGCACATGGGCAATACGATCAGGATCGTTGCCGGTCAGGGTGAGCGTCATTACTCCACTCTGTTTTGCCGATTCAACTACGCTAAATTGGTTGCTCAGCGCATTGATTGCCTCCAGACGGGAACAGGTTTGTAGCGTGAATTGCGTGCCCGTTGGGGCATTCAGTTTCGCCACCAGCAGGGAAATCCCATCTTTTTCAAAAGGTTTTCCCTCCCTACCCTCAGCATAAAAATTGTCGCCTTCCAGCCGGTATGCGCCTTTTTCCAGCACCGTGAGCAAAAGGGATCGTGGTTTTCCATCAACAAGTGGCAGTTGTAACCAACCAAGGGCGATCGTCGCTGGCTTACGGCCCTGCAACTGCGCCCACAACTGCCCTACGACAGGGAAAGTACGCCACGTCACGTGCTGCGTTAAACCTAATTCATCAACGGTAGCGCCCAGGATCATGCGCGATTTAAGCAGGAGTATTTCGGGTTCCACATCGGGAGACATCTCATTACCAAACTGTCTTAAATTTTTGAGCAGGCTATTATCCTGCTTTCCTTCCACCTGAATTAAGGCATCCGCGCGGTATACGGGCGTGGCCAAAAAAGCATACAGGCCTGCCAGCAAGGTAAAAATGACAGTCATCGATAAAATGACTGCACGATGATCGATCATTTCGCCGAGTAGACGAATGAGATCAATTTCATGATTTTCCGGTGTTGTGGCACCGTAACTGCCTGTTGTGTAAGACGACATTAACGCTTTATTCCTTGTTGACTCAATCGATGAGCCCATTCCTGGCTGGCTTTGCCCAGCAGTCCGAAAACATAGTCGAATGCTTCACGGCTTTTACGATAGGGATCGGGGATGTCCTGCGGCTCCAGCCATTGCCCAAAGAGCAGCGATTTGCCGCGAATTTCCGGGGCTATGGCAGAGATAAAGCGAAGATGAGCAGGTTCCATCACCAGAATAAGATCCGATTCCCGCATGATCTGCGGAGTTAATTTGCGCGCGCGATGTTCACCGAGTGAGAGCCCATGTCGCCCGGCCACGTCCTGAGCGTGGATATCCGCCGGGCTTCCTTCCAGCCCAAATATGCCTGCCGAGGTGATCTGTTTTCCCGGTAGCAACTGGCGTAACAACTGCTCTCCAATCGGTGAGCGACAAATATTGCCGGTGCAAACCACTAAGATGGAATCGAACATTATTGCGGCCACGATCTGATGTAACGGACCGTTTCGGTCAGATCATGAACACCGCTGATGGTCGGCACGAGCTGAGTAATGACGCGATTCCAGCGCGACAGCGGAGCCGTGGTGACATAAACAATGTCGTAGGGTTCAAGCTGGAATTCGGTGCCCAACACCATCGCAGAGGCATCCTGCGCATTAAGCTGATAAATGTTGGCGATTTTTCCCGCATTGTTGCCTTTAGCAATGGAGCGAATGACAAAAATACCCGTCGCATCGGCCATGTCCTGGTTCAACCCGCCCGCATTGCTCAGCGCTTCGGCAAGGGTCATCCCACTCCTGTCCATCTTCAGCGTGCTCTGCTTAATCACTTCCCCCATCACAAAGACTTTCAGTGCGTCATTGCGTGGAACAAAAAGAATATCGCCCGGGTAGAGCAGCTTATTTTGCGTCAGGTCGCCGTGCTGCATCAGCGCGTACAGAGAGAGGTGTAAATCTTTCCCCTCGTGAGTGAGAACCACATTGCGCCAGTCAGCGTCAGCAGAAAGCCCACCCGCCGCGTTGACGGCATCCATAACCGTCATTGGAATATTAGTGATAGCCTGCTGGCCAGATTTGGCGACTTCGCCAGTGACATAAGCTTTTTGCGAGCGGAAGGACGCCACGCTGACATCCACCTGCGGGCTTTCGATAACGCTCTCCAGTCGTGTGGCGATCTCCTCTCTCACTTCAGAGACCGTTTTTCCCGCCACAGTGACCTTTCCGACATAGGGATAAAAGAGGGTACCATCCGCGTTCACCCAGTTACCGGCATCACTGGCACTACGATATTGCCCAGCCGGTGTTGTCAGTTCAGGGTGATCCCAAACGGTAACGGTTAAAACATCACCTGCTCCAATGCGGTATTCCCAGTTTCTGAGCTGCTCATCCAGCTTAGGATTTGGCTGAGATTTCACGACGGCGGGACGCAATTTTTCAATCAGGGAAGGGGTAAGTGGATAAAGATCCACACGCTTATCAACATTATTATATTCATCACCCGTCGTGATGATATTTTTCCCTGATGAGCTTAATGCTTGCCCGGGAGAAAATACACAGCCAGTCAACTGACTTATCGCTAAGAATATTACAAATAGTGTAGTTGTGTTTTTCATTAAAATTAATTTATGATTCATGAGCACAACAAACGTATAACAGAAAATTCAGGAAGAATTACTGAACCCATCAACGCTCTGTTTTTCATGCAGTTAAATAAAAAAACACATCATCGAATGATGCGCTGGATTAATTTAAGAAACGGAAGGAAGTTGAATTGAAAATTAAACCGCTCCGCTTTTATAAGTTTAATTTGTCTTTAAAAAAAACGCATGTCTTTCAGATCACAAACTTAGAGTAAATTTATACTTTCAGAATTAATTAAAAAACACATTTCTGTACTGAATTGCTTTTAGGAAATATCATTCATAAGCAAAATGGTATTAACCATTTGATCTACACAAAATCGTCCACTTTTGTTACATTTTTTTTCTAACAGGGTCTGCTGGGATACTTAAAATAGGCTGTCTGCCACATCGTCATCACTACAGCAGGCTGAGAGTATCAGTAACGATATAACTGGAGAAAAAATGGCTAAGCGTACATGGCTACTTCTGGGTGTAATAATGTCTCTTGCGAGTGCGGCTTCAGCAGCCCCGCAAACAGCGTCAGCGTCTGGCGGCATCAAAGCTTATGAAGAACAAGAGTTCATCGCTGATTTCACGAAGTTCAAAATTGGCGACACCGCACCTGCGCAGTATCAAACGCCCGAGTACACCATCAAACAGTACCAGTTGCGTAACCTCCCGGCACCGGATGCCGGTACACACTGGACCTATATGGGCGAGAATTACGTCCTGATCGGTGATACTGATGGCAAAATCTACAAAGCCTATAACGGAGATATCTTCTATCATCGCTGATTCGATCCTGATTCGCCCGTGGCAGGAGAGCGATCGCCCTTTCCTGCGCACGCTCTACCTCCACGCCCGGCGTGAAGCCTGGCCGTGGCTGGACAATTCACAGTGGCAGCTTGAAGACTTTGATGCAGCAACCCGTGACGAAGTAATTTGGGTCGCCGTGCAGAACGGTCATCGCCTGGGTTTTGCTTCAGTCTGGACGAACGATAATTTCCTGCACAACCTGTTTGTTGACCCGCAGTATCAGAGCCTTGGAGTCGGACACTTGCTCCTGGAGCAGGTGCAGAAGACGTTTGCCAGCTCAGGTTCGCTTAAGTGTCTGGAGAAGAATTCGCGGGCTGTTGCGTTTTACCAGCGACACGGCTGGCACATTGAGTCGAAGGGAATTTCTCCGGACGGAGAGTACTATCTGATGCATTACCGGCTTGGGTAAAGTCAGGTGGCGCTACGCTTACCTGACCTACAAAACCGTATTCCGTAGGCCGGGTAAGGCGAAACCGCCACCCGGCAATTCGGAGCTGGGAACTTACACCGCGCGGAACGCGATATCACCCGGTATCACTTCACCCTGCCAGTAAAGCTGCGCTGCAACGCGCCCCGCCAGCTGGCGATACATCTCAGCAAATTCGCTGTCCGGACGGCTGACGACCGTCGGTTTTCCGCTGTCGAGATCCTCACGCAGAGTGATATGCAGCGGCATCTGGCCAAGCAGTTGGGTGTGATATTTCGCGGCCAGTTTTTCTGCCCCACCCGTACCAAAGATCGGTTCGTGGTGACCGCAGTTGCTGCAGATGTGCATGCTCATGTTTTCAACAATACCGAGCACCGGCACTTCCACTTTCTCGAACATCACGATGCCTTTTTTGGCGTCGATCAGCGCGATATCCTGCGGCGTGGTCACCACAACCGCTCCCGTAACCGGAATATTCTGCGCCAGCGTGAGCTGAATATCACCGGTCCCCGGCGGCATATCCAGCACCAGATAATCCAGATCCGGCCACATCGTCTCCTGCAGCATCTGCATCAGCGCTTTGCTGGCCATCGGGCCACGCCAGACCATGGCGTTATCATCGGTGACCAGATACCCAATGGAGTTGGTCGCCAGGCCATGAGCCATGATGGGGGCCATGTGAGTGCCATCCGGCGAGGTTGGACGCTGGTTTTCCGCCCCCAGCATGTTTGGAATAGAAGGCCCGTAGATATCGGCATCAAGAATACCGACCTTTGCCCCTTCTGCCGCCAGCGCCAGCGCCAGGTTAACCGCGGTGGAGGATTTACCTACCCCGCCTTTGCCTGAACTTACGGCAATTATATTTTTCACACCGTTCACGCCCGGCTGGTTTTTCACCCGCTTCAGGGTAGCGATGCTGTGGGTCAGCTTCCAGTCAATCGCTTTTGCACCGGTAATGCGCAGCAGTTCAGAGCTGGTTTGCTCTTTCAACGCGTCAAATGCGCTGCTCCAGACGAACGGCATCTGCAACTCAATGTGCAGGGTATCGTCCAGCCAAGCGACGTGGTGCAACGCTTTCAGCGTCGTAAGATTATGTTTCAGGGTTGGATGCTGAAAGTTAGCCAGCGTCCCGGCGACCATTGCTCGTAAGGCTTCCGGTGATTTGGCCTGGGATTGAGAACTCATCCCGACTCCTTTGTTCTTGTGAATAAGACCTTAGATGAACAAGTTTACCTGAAAGGCCGTGGTTTGTGCTTACTTAATAATGCCCCTTTTGGTAATATCAAAAACCCTTTTCACAGTTAAAAGAAGTAATGCCTACTATGACTCAAGTCGCGAAGAAAATTCTGGTAACGTGCGCACTGCCGTACGCCAACGGCTCAATCCACCTCGGCCACATGCTGGAGCATATCCAGGCTGATGTCTGGGTCCGTTACCAGCGAATGCGCGGCCACGAGGTTAATTTCATCTGTGCGGATGATGCCCACGGCACGCCGATCATGCTGAAAGCTCAGCAACTGGGGATTTCCCCGGAGCAGATGATTGCCGAAATGAGTCAGGAGCATCAGACTGATTTTGCTGGCTTTGACATCAGCTACGACAACTATCACTCCACGCACAGCGACGAAAACCGTGAGCTGTCGGAGCTGATCTACACGCGTCTGAAAGAGAACGGTTTTATCAAAAACCGCACCATCTCCCAGCTGTACGATCCGGAAAAAGGCATGTTCCTGCCGGACCGTTTCGTCAAAGGCACCTGTCCAAAATGTAAATCCCCGGACCAGTACGGCGATAACTGCGAAGTGTGCGGCGCGACCTACAGCCCGACCGAGCTTATCGAGCCGAAATCCGTGGTGTCCGGCGCAACGCCTGTGATGCGTGACTCCGAGCACTTCTTCTTCGACCTGCCATCCTTCAGTGAAATGCTGCAGGCATGGACCCGCAGCGGCGCGCTGCAGGAGCAGGTAGCGAACAAGATGCAGGAGTGGTTCGAGTCCGGTCTGCAGCAGTGGGATATCTCCCGCGATGCACCGTACTTTGGTTTCGAAATTCCGAATGCACCGGGTAAATATTTCTACGTCTGGCTGGACGCGCCAATCGGCTACATGGGCTCCTTCAAGAACCTGTGCGACAAGCGTGGCGATACCGTCAGCTTCGACGAATACTGGAAGAAAGATTCCACAGCCGAGCTGTATCACTTCATCGGTAAAGACATCGTTTACTTCCACAGCCTGTTCTGGCCAGCAATGCTGGAAGGCAGCAACTTCCGCAAGCCGACCAATTTGTTCGTACACGGCTACGTGACGGTAAACGGCGCGAAGATGTCCAAGTCCCGCGGGACGTTCATCAAAGCCAGCACCTGGCTGAACCACTTCGATGCGGACAGCCTGCGCTACTACTACACCGCGAAGCTCTCTTCCCGCATCGACGATATCGACCTGAACCTGGAAGATTTCGTGCAGCGCGTGAACGCCGACATCGTCAACAAAGTGGTGAACCTGGCATCCCGTAACGCGGGCTTTATCGCCAAGCGTTTTGACGGCGTGATGGCAGCCGAACTGGCTGACCCTGCCCTGTACAAAACCTTCACCGATGCCGCAGCCACCATTGGCGAAGCGTGGGAAGCGCGTGAGTTCGGTAAAGCCGTGCGTGAAATTATGGCACTGGCAGACCTGGCTAACCGCTATGTGGACGAGCAGGCTCCGTGGGTTGTGGCGAAACAGGAAGGCCGTGATGCCGATCTGCAGGCTATCTGCTCCATGGGGATCAACCTGTTCCGCGTACTGATGACGTACCTGAAGCCGGTTCTGCCACAGCTTGCTGCACGTGCAGAAGCGTTCCTGAACACTGAACTGACCTGGGATGCGATTGCTCAGCCGCTGCTCGGCCACAAGGTGAACACCTTTAAAGCGCTGTACAACCGCATCGAGATGAAGCAGGTTGAAGCGCTGGTTGAAGCTTCGAAAGAAGAGGTGAAAGCCGCTGCTGCGCCGGTTACCGGCCCGCTGGCTGACGATCCGATTCAGGACACCATCACCTTTGATGATTTCGCGAAAGTTGACCTGCGCGTGGCGCTGATTGAAAACGCGGAGTTTGTGGATGGCTCCGATAAACTGCTGCGTCTGACGCTGGATCTGGGCGGCGAGAAACGTAATGTCTTCTCGGGTATTCGTTCTGCGTATCCAGACCCACAGGTGCTGATTGGCCGCCAGACGGTCATGGTGGCTAACCTGGCACCACGCAAAATGCGCTTTGGTATTTCTGAAGGCATGGTGATGGCCGCAGGCCCTGGCGGGAAAGATATCTTCCTGTTAAGTCCTGACGAAGGCGCGAAGCCTGGTCAGCAGGTGAAATAACAAAAAAGCCGGAGATAATCTCCGGCTTTTTTTATGGCTTCGCGCTGTGTATGCGATTCGTCAGCCCGCGCAAGAAATAGCGCATAAACTGGTCTCCGCACTCGCGATAGTTCTTATGGTCCGGGGCACGCATCATGGCGGTGATCTCTGGCATCGAGACGCGGAATTTCTGCTCGGTCATGATCGCCAGGATATCGTCAGTCTTCAGTGAAAACGCAATACGCAGCTTTTTCAGCACCGTATTGTTGTTTACGCGACGCTCCAGCGCCAGCTCTGGCGCAGACTCATCTTTACCGCGCTTGTCATAGATCAGGCCGTTCAGGAAGCCAGACAGAATAATGTCCGGGCAGCGGACAAAGCCCTCTTCGTCTTCTTTGGTCATCCAGGTATCGAAACCGGCCGACGTGGACTCCATGTCGGAGAGCGCAAGAATGCGCACCATGTCGTTATTATTCGCTTTCAGGATGTAGCGCAAGCTACGGAGAATATCGTTACTGAGCATAGAGCCTTCGAATGTCGATGATGCAATGGCGCGCAGTGTACCAGCTTTACAGGCCAATCGCCTCTTTCAAACTCTTCAGGTAGCGACGGCTAACCGGCACCGTTTGCCCGGCGCGCAGCACCAGCTCTGCCTGACCGTTGTCTTCCAGGCGGATCTCTTTCAGGTGCGCCATATTGACCAGATACTGGCGATGGCAGCGAATGAGCGGCGTGCGGCTCTCCAGCGTCCGCAAGGTCAACTCGGTAAACCCTTCATTTCCTTCCGCACTGGTGACAAATACGCCGCTCAGGCGGCTGCTGACAAATGCCACATCATCCATCTGCAAAAGATAAATCCGGCTGTGTCCGGTGCAGGGGATAAACTTCAGCGGCTGCTGGTTCTCGGGCAACAGCGTGACATCCTGAACGGTACGCTCCTGGCGTAATCGGGTCAGGGTCTTTTCCAGCCGCTTCTCTTCAATTGGCTTGAGTAAATAATCAAACGCGTGCTCCTCAAAGGCTTTAACGGCATATTCGTCGAATGCGGTTAAAAACACGATGTAGGGACGATGCTCCGGATCGAGCATCCCGACCATCTCCAGCCCGCTGATTCGGGGCATCTGAATGTCGAGGAACAGCACGTCCGGGCGCAGTTTGTGGACAGCACCGATAGCCTCAATGGCGTTCGCACACTCACCCACAATCTCAATATCAGGCTGTTCCTGCAGCAGAACGCGCAGGTTTTCCCGTGCCAGCGGCTCGTCATCCACAATCAGCACTCTTAACATGCGTTCTCCTCCAGCGGCAGTCGTACGGTAATTCGGGTAAATCGATCGGGCTCACAGGCGACGGTGATGCCGCAGTCATCGCCAAAATGGGCACGCAGACGTTTATCTACCAGACTCATCCCTAAACCTCCTGTAGCGGAAGGCTGGTAAAGCCCGGCGTTATCTTCGATATCGAGCACCAGATGATGATTAAAACGGCTGGCGGAAATAGTGACCTCCCCGATACCCAGAAGCTGTGAGGTACCGTGTTTGATGGCATTTTCTACAATAGGCTGCAGGGTAAAAGCAGGAAGATGTTGATGGGCCAGCTCATCCGGGACGGAGAGCGACACCTGCAGGCGCGACTGGAAACGTGCCTGCTCAATCTGTAGATAAGCATTAACGTGCTCAATCTCATCGGCCAGGGTCACGATCTCAGAAGGACGCTTCAGGTTCTTACGGAAAAAGGTCGACAGAAACTGCACCAGCTGCGCGGCCTGATCGCTGTCGCGGCGGATGACCGCTTTAAGCGTATTAAGGGCGTTAAACAGGAAGTGCGGGTTCACCTGAGCATGCAGGAGTTTTATCTCTGACTGGGTCAGCAACGCCTTCTGGCGCTCATACTGCCCGGCCAGGATCTGTGCGGAAAGCAACTGGGCGATCCCCTCCCCCAGCGTGCGGTTGATGGAACTGAACAGGCGATTTTTCGCTTCATACAGTTTGATGGTACCCATCACTCTCTGGTTTTCTCCGCGCAACGGAATGACCAGCGTAGAACCCAGTTTGCACTGCGGATGCAGCGAACATCGATAAGGCACTTCGTTACCATCGGCATAAACCACTTCACCAGTTTCAATGGCGCGCAACGTATAGGCTGAGGAGATGGGTTTCCCGGGCAAATGGTGATCGTCCCCGGTACCGGTAAAAGCCAGCAGCCGCTCACGGTCTGTTATCGCCACGGCACCGATATCCAGCTCTTTATAGAGAACCAGCGCAACCTTCATGCTGTTTTCTTCGTTAAAGCCCTGGCGCAGGATCCCTTCCGTCGAAGCTGCAACCTTCAGCGCAGTTGCGGAAAACGCCGAGGTGTACTTCTCAAACATGGCACGTTTATCGAGCAAAATACGCATAAACAGCGCCGCCCCCACGGTGTTGGTCACCATCATCGGGGCGGCAATGCTGCTGACCAGGTGCAGCGCATCCTCAAACGGGCGGGCAATCAGCAAAATGATCGCCATCTGCGCCATTTCGGCGACAAAGGTAATCGCACCTGCGGTCAGTGGGCTGAAGACTTTATCCGGACGGCCACGTTTGATCAGATAGCTATGCACCAGGCCACCGAGCAGCCCTTCTACGATCGTGGAAATCATGCAACTGAGTGCCGTCATCCCGCCCATGGAATAGCGATGCAGGCCACCCGTTAAACCGACAAGACCACCGACGACGGGACCGCCAAGCAATCCCCCCATCACCGCGCCGATAGCGCGCGTATTAGCAATAGAATCTTCGATATGGAGGCCAAACCAGGTCCCCATAATGCAGAATATGGAAAATACCACGTAGCAGAGGAATTTGTGCGGCAGGCGGACGGTGACTTGCATCAGCGGAATAAACAGGCGCGTTTTGCTCATCAGCCAGGCGATGACAAGGAACACGCACATCTGCTGAAGCAACAGCAGCACCAGATTAAACTCGTACATACTCAAAACCGCACACGCTAAAAACGCGTAACATACACTGATAAGGGGCTACTTTCTTTGAAGCACCCCAAAAAAGCGCAAAATCGTGTCCGTTATCACACCTTTTTCTGAATATCGCGCATGCTTCGCATTGTTTGTTCAAAAATCAATCAATTCTTCCTGGTTCGGCAAAGTGGGTCTACATTTAAACTGGGAAAGCGTGAGCCAGGGGGCGAATATGGCGCTTTACACAATAGGTGAAGTAGCACTCCTTTGTGATATCAATCCCGTTACCCTACGGGCGTGGCAACGGCGGTATGGATTACTCAAGCCGCAAAGAACAGATGGCGGACATCGCCTTTTCAACGATGCCGATATCGACCGGATCCGTGAGATTAAAAGCTGGATCGACAACGGTGTGCAGGTTGGCAAAGTAAAGTCTCTGCTTTGCCAGGACGATCCTGACACACAACACCTCTGGCGCGAACAACAGGAAACCCTGCTAAGACTTCTGCAGGCAGGCAACCTGCAGCGCCTGCGCGCATGGATAAAAGAGCAAGGGCGCGATTATCCGGCACAAACGCTGATCACGCATCTTTTCATTCCGCTTCGCCGTCGTCTGCAGTGCCAACAGTCCACCCTGCAGGCGCTGCTCAGTATGCTTGATGGTGTGCTTATCAACTACATCGCCGTCTGCCTTGCCTCCGCGAAGAACAAGGCCGGGAAAGATGCGCTGGTGGTCGGCTGGAACGTGCACGATACCACCCGCCTGTGGCTGGAAGCCTGGATTGCGACGCAAAAGGGCTGGCGCGTGGATGTCCTTGCGCATTCGCTGGCGCAGCTGCGACCCGAATTTTTCGATGGTCAGACTCTGCTGGTCTGGTGTGGCGAAGTGCCATCCGCCTCGCAGCAACAGCTGCTGACGGAATGGCGTGAACATGGTTACCCGGTTTACTCACTTGGCCCGGATGAACCGTAACGGCATTTAATGGTTCATTAACAGCTGCGCTTCACCGTATAATTGTTCCGTTAACAACAGGAGCAGATGATGAAGGCAACCAAACTGGCCATTATTACCCTTTTTGTCCTGATGGCCGTGAGCGGTATCGGCGGCGTGATGCTGGCAGGATACTCGTTTATTGTTCGCGGCGGTGTCGGCTGAGGTGCAGCGTCAGCCGCTCAAAAACGCGATCGACGACGATCGCCGCCAGCGCGACCAGCACCGCCCCCTGCACAATATAGGCCGTATTAAACCCGCTTAAGCCGATTATAATCGGCGTTCCCAGCGTATTGGCTCCTACCGTCGACGCAATTGTTGCCGTTCCGATGTTGATAATGACCGACGTGCGGATCCCGGCAATAATAACGGGCGCCGCTAATGGCAATTCAACCTTACGTAGCTGCTGCCCGCGACTCATTCCCATCCCTTCAGCCACACTCAATACAGATGCCGGTACTGCCGCGATACCCGCCAGCGTGCCCTGCAGAATGGGCAATACGCCATATAAAATCAGCGCAATAATTGCCGGTTGCTGGCCAAAGCCCATGACCGGAACCGCTATCGCCAGCACCGCCACCGGCGGAAACGTCTGACCAATGGCCGCTATCGTCTCAACCAGCGGACGAAATTCCCGGCCTGCTGGACGTGTCACCGCAATGCCCGCCCCCACTCCCAGCACAACAGCAATAGCGCTTGAGAGGACCACCAGCCAGAGATGTGCCAGGGCAAGATTAATAAAGCTCTCCTGCTGATAGACCGGTCGTGGCAGCCCGGGAAAAAGGGTGCTGAACAGCGCCGCGCTGTGTGGCATCAGAAACAGTAAGGCGACAAAGATGGCTACCAGCCAGAGAAGCGGATCACGCAGTGTTTTCACGTATCACCTCCCCGGCCAGCAGATCGCGAAAATGCAAAGCACCACACGGCGCACCGCGGGCGTCCGCAACAGGTAGCACCTCACACTGACCCGCAACAAACGCGGAGAGCGCATCCCGCAGGCTCATCTGCTCCTGCAACGGTTCACCGCTCACCGGCGCATCTTCCCGACGCATATAGTCGCTGACCGTCCGCAAGGAGAGCAGCCTGACCCCCAGTTCACTACGGCCAAAAAACTCACGCACAAAATCACTTTTCGGATGGCTTAACAGTTCGAGCGGGCTCCCCTGCTGAACCACTTCGCCGTGATCCATCAGCACCAGATGGTCGGCCAGGCGCAGGGCTTCATCAATATCGTGCGTCACGAGAACGATCGTACGTCCGAGAATGCGGTGAATACGGGTCATTTCCGTTTGTAGCGCCCCGCGCGTGACCGGGTCAAGCGCACCAAAGGGTTCATCCATCAACAATACCTGTGGGTTGGCCGCCAGGGCGCGCGCTACCCCCACCCGCTGCTGCTGTCCCCCGGAAAGCTGGTGCGGATAGCGGTCACGCAGTGTGGACTCTAGCCCCAGTAGAGACATCAGTTCATCAACTCTGTCAGCTATTTTTGCCCGCGACCACTTCTCCAGCTGCAGCACAGTGGCAATGTTCTGCGCCACCGTCCAGTGCGGAAACAGGCCTATCGACTGAATGGCATATCCCATCCGGCGACGCAACTCCAGCACCGGCAGGCTGCGGATCTCCTCTCCGGCAAAGCGGATCAAACCGCTATCATGCTCAACCAGACGATTGATCATCTTCAGGGTGGTGGATTTTCCCGAGCCCGAGGTACCTATCAGCACGGAAAACGCACCCTCGGCAAAGTTCAGGTTCAGATGGCTTGCCGCCGGGCGTCCCGCAAAAGTTTTACTGACATCATGAAATTCAATCATTGGCTCTTCTCCTGAGCAGCGCGAGCCATAAGGCAAACAGCGCGTCGACAACAACCGCCAGCGCAATCGTAGGAACCACGCCTAATAACACCAGATCCAGGGCACTACTCAGCAGCCCCTGGAATACCAGCGCGCCGAAACCGCCCGCCCCAATCAGCGCCGCAATGACCGCCATGCCAACGGTTTGCACCGCCACTACCCGCAGGCTACGCAGCAGGAGAGGCAGTGCCAGCGGAAGCTGTATCTGCCAGAAACATTGTCTCGTGCTCATCCCCATCGCATGGGCGCTTTCCAGCACATCCGGGGCGACCTGACTTAAGCCCGCGACCACGCCGCGTACCAGCGGCAACAGTGCATACAACACCAGCGCGATCAGAGCGGGGGTTAATCCCGTACCGGCGATACCTATTGTTCCCAACACAGGAAATGACTTCACCAGCCCGGCCAGGGGGGCAATCAGCAGACCAAACAGCGCAACGGAAGGGATAGTCTGGATAACGTTCAGCACGGCAAAAACGCCCCCCTGACGTGAAGGGTGACGATAGCACCACATGCCCAACGGGATCCCGAGCAGGAGAGCCGGGAAGAGCGTCCCGAAGAGAATGGTCAGATGTTGCGTCAGGGCATCATCAAACACCTCCTGACGGTTGGCGTACTCCTTTAACAGCGAGAGATTATTCAGTTCGCCACTAAACAGCAGGAGCAATGGAATAACCCATATCTGTGCATTAAGCACCCAACGCCAGACGGACGCAGAGATGAGGCGACGTATAGCATCGCTGCAGGCGAGCAGGCACAACGCCAGCCACAGCCACAGGCCGCTCCCCACCGTTGTTCTTGCCAGCGGGCTTTCCGCCGAAGCCATATGCGTTGCCGCAAGCCCGGCTCCCCAGAAAAGGGTGATAAAAAGCCCTTCAGAGAGCAGCAACGTCAACCATTGTGCTGTACGACCTTGCCAGAGCGATAGCGCAACCCACGCCCCCGGTGCCACCGCAAGCAACCACGGTGTAAACGACCAGACTTCCCAGAGAGAACGCCCCTCCCCCGACATCAGGCGATTAGGGGCGACATTCACAAACGGTAACGCGACCGCTGCGATGGTCACACAGGCCAACAGCAGCAGGACGCGGTTATGACATTTTATTGGCACAGCCTTTTCCCGTTACTTCACAAGCCCTTGTTGTTTCAGGAAGTCGGCGGCCACTTTTTTGGCATCCAGCCCCTCGACGGCAATGCTGGCATTCAGCTGTTGCAGCGTTTTTTCATCCAGTTTTTCGAAAACAGGTTTGAGCCAGTCGGCAATCTCCGGGTAGGCTTTCAGCACTGCCTCACGTACCACCGGCGTCGGGGCATAAATCGGCTGCACGCCTTTTGGATCGGTCAGGGTTTGCAGGCCAAGTGCCGCGACCGGGCCGTCGGTACCGTAGGCCATGGCCGCGTTAACACCCGAAGTTTTCTGTGCAGCGGCTTTGATGGTCACCGCCGTATCGCCGCCTGCCAGAGAGAGCAGTTGCGCCTGGTCAAGCTTGAAGTCATAGGCTTTTTCGAACGCAGGCAGCGCATCAGGACGCTCGATAAACTCTGCCGACGCGGCAAGCTTAAAGTCGCCCTTCTCTTTCAGGTAGCGGCTGAGATCGGCCAGGGTAGTCAGCTTCCCTTTCTCCGCCACGTCTTTACGCACGGCGATAGTCCAGGTGTTGTTGGCCGGAGCCGGGGTCAGCCAGACCAGCTTGTTCTGTTCAGCGTCGAGCTTTTTGACTTTGTCATATCCGGCTTTGGCGTTTTTCCAGGCCGGATCGTTTTCATCTTTGAAGAAGAATGCGCCGTTGCCGGTGTATTCCGGGTAGATATCCAGCTCGCCGGAAGTAATCGCGCCGCGCACGACGGGCGTGGTGCCCAACTGGACTTTATTGACGGTTTTGACGCCGTGGCTTTCGAGCACCTGCAAAATGATATTGCCGAGCAGCGCGCCTTCGGTATCTATCTTTGAGCCCACTTTTACCGGCTCCGCCGCCTGTAAGGGCAGACTTATTGCCGCCAGCAACACCGCAGCTCCCAACATCCCCTTTGCAATCGTCATTCCGCTATCCTCATATTTTTTGCTGCCTTTTTCAGAGGCTTGAGAGAAAAGCGTAGCTTAAAACGGCGTGATTAACCGTCAAAATGCCTTTTTAGCATAAGATAAGACGCATCCCCCGCGAACGGGGGATGCAAAGGAAGGAAAGGTTACAGCAGTTCGAACTCGCCTTTATTCACCCGGGCAGAATCCACACCGATAAACACGTTGAATTTGCCAGGCTCAGCATCGTATTTCATCTGCTGATTCCAGAACTTCAGCGCGTCCACGTCAATTGGGAAGCTGATGGTTTTGGTTTCACCCGGTTTCAGGTTGACCTTTTCAAAGCCACGCAGCTGCTTCACCGGACGGCTCATGGAGGCAGTCACATCCTGAACGTACATCTGGATCACCGTAGCCCCTTCGCGCTTACCGGTGTTTGTCACCTCAACGCTGGCTGTCACTTTACCGTCACGCTTCAGGCTCGGGGACGACATTTTCACGTCAGATACCTTGAAGGTGGTGTAGCTCAGGCCATAACCAAACGGGTACAGCGGGCCATTAGCTTCGTCGAAGTAACGAGACGTGTACTTGTTCGGTTTGTCGGCGTTGTACGGACGACCGGTGTTCAGGTGGCTGTAGTAGACCGGGATCTGACCAACGGAGCGCGGGAAGGACATTGGCAATTTGCCTGACGGGTTGTAATCGCCAAACAGTACGTCGGCTATCGCGTTACCGCCTTCGGTACCGGCGAACCAGGTTTCCAGAATCGCGTCAGCCTGCTGGTCTTCTTTCACCAGCGCCAGCGGACGACCGTTCATCAGCACCAGCACCAGCGGCTTGCCCGTCGCTTTCAGGGCAGCGATCAAATCGCGCTGGCTTTGCGGAATGGTGATATCGGTACGGCTGGAAGCTTCATGCGCCATCCCCTGCGCTTCTCCCACAACCGCCACAACGACATCAGACTGTTTTGCCGTTTTAACCGCTTCGTCGATCATCTCTTTCGGCGTGCGCGGGTCAACCTTCACCGCTTCCTCATACTGGTTGAGGAACGTCACGATGTCTTTATCGTTAGTGACGTTAGCCCCTTTGGCATAGACCACACTGGCGTTTTCACCGACAGCGTTCTTAATACCCGTCAGCACGGTCACGGACTGGTCAGCGACGCCCGCCGCGGACCAACTCCCCATCACGTCGCGCTTGCTGTCGGCCAGCGGACCGACCACGGCAATGGTGCCAGATTTTTTCAGCGGCAGCGTGTCGAGGCGGTTCTTCAGTAGTACCAGGCTTTCACGCGCAACTTCACGCGCTTCTTTACGATGCAGACGGCTTTCGGCGTTGGTATCTACCGGGTCAGAGTCTTTCGGCCCCAGGTGACTGTACGGATCGTTAAACAGCCCCATGTCGTATTTCACGTTCAGCACGTGACGCGTGGCATCGTCCAGCTCCGCCATCGTTACCTTGCCACTCTTCACCAGCACCGGCAGGTATTTGCTGTAGTACTCGTCGCTCATGCTCATGTTAATGCCGGACTTGAGCGCCACGCGCACGGCATCTTCCGGATCGGATGCGGTACCGTGTTTGATCAGTTCTTTAATGGCGCCGTGGTCAGAAACGGTGATGCCCTTAAAGCCCCACTGGTCGCGCAGTACGTCTTTCAGCAGCCAGGAATCAGACGTCGCAGGCGTGCCGTTCAGCGAGTTGAGCGCCACCATCACCGCGCCGCTGCCCGCGTCCAGACCTGCCTTGTACGGCGGCATATAGTCGTTGAACAGGCGCTGCGGGCTCATGTCAACGGTGTTATACTCTTTGCCGCCCTCCACTGCACCGTAAGCGGCGAAGTGCTTCACGCTGGTCATGACAGAGTAACGGTCTGCCGGGCTTTTGCCCTGCATCGCTTCCACCATGGTTTTGCCCATCGTGGCGGTTAAATAAGTATCTTCACCAAAGCCTTCGGACGCACGGCCCCAGCGCGGATCGCGGGAGACGTCGACCATCGGTGCCCAGGTCATGTTCAGGCCATCATCTGCCGCTTCATACGCGGAAACTCGCCCCACGGTTTTCACCGCGTCGAGGTTAAAGGAGGAGGCTAAACCAAGGCTGATGGGGAAGACGGTGCGCTGACCGTGCAGCACGTCATAGGCGAAGAACAGCGGTATTTTCAGGCGACTGAGTTCCATCACCTGATCCTGCATTTTACGGATGTCCTGGCGGGTAACGGTGTTAAAAATCGCCCCGACCTGACTATCCTTAATCATTTCACGGATGGCCTCTTTCGGGTTATCCGGGCCAACGCTGATAAGACGCAACTGGCCGATTTTCTCATCGACCGTCATTTTCTTGAGCAATTCCGTCACAAACGCGTCCCGGGCTTCAGGCGTAAGCGGATGATTGCCAAACAAATCCTCTGCCAGCGCGGGTTGCAGCGCCAGGCTGACGGCAACACCTACAGAACATAGCCATTTCATGTTGTTATACTCTCTCATCAATAACCGCCGGAAGATCTCGGCCAAACCGTGCGAAAGGCGCAGTGTGCCACAAACCCTCTGAACGTTGCAGGGTTATTCTCTGATTTTTCTCGTGAATACTCGACCGCTTAACAGTTAATCGCGCTATGCTTTATTGCGAGAAATTTGCCCCACCACAAGGAGTGGAAGATGTCTTCTGTTCAAACTCACAATAACACGACGTTTATCAACGAACTGTCGCGCCTGGTTGGCTCCTCTCACCTGCTTACCGACCCGGCCAAAACCGCCCGCTACCGTAAGGGGTTTCGCTCCGGTCAGGGCGAGGCGCTGGCGGTGGTTTTCCCCGGCACGCTGCTGGAGCTATGGCGCGTGCTGAGCGCCTGCGTCGCCGCAGACAAGATTATATTAATGCAGGCAGCAAACACTGGCCTGACCGAAGGCTCAACGCCGAACGGCAACGATTACGATCGTGACATTGTCATCATCAGCACCCTGCGCCTCGACAAATTACACCTTCTGGATAAAGGTGAGCAGGTGCTCGCCTTCCCTGGTACAACGCTCTACTCTCTGGAAAAAGCACTTAAGCCGCTGGGTCGTGAGCCGCACTCGGTGATCGGTTCCTCCTGCATTGGCGCCTCGGTGGTAGGTGGGATCTGCAACAACTCCGGCGGTTCGCTGGTGCAGCGTGGCCCCGCTTATACCGAAATGTCGCTTTTTGCCCGTATTGACGAAAACGGCAAACTGACGCTGGTTAACCATCTGGGGATTGATCTGGGCGTTACGCCGGAACAAATCCTCAGCAAACTTGACGACGATCGCGTTAAAGATGAAGACGTTCAGCACGATGGCCGCCATGCGCACGATCACGATTATGTTACCCGCGTGCGGGATATCGAAGCCGATACGCCAGCCCGTTACAACGCCGATCCGGATCGCCTGTTTGAATCTTCTGGCTGCGCGGGCAAGCTGGCGGTTTTTGCGGTACGCCTTGATACGTTCCCGGCAGAGAAAAAACAGCAGGTATTTTACATCGGTACTAATCAGCCTGAGGTGCTGACCGAGATCCGCCGCCATATTCTGGGTGAATTCACGCACCTGCCCGTGGCGGGCGAATATATGCATCGGGATATTTACGACATTGCCGAGCGCTACGGCAAAGACACCTTCCTGATGATCGACAAGCTCGGCACCGACAAAATGCCGTTCTTCTTCACTATGAAGGGCCGCACCGACGCGATGCTGGAGAAAGTGTCGCTGTTTAAACCTCACTTCACTGACCGCTTTATGCAGAAGTTAGGCAACGTCTTCCCGGCGCATTTACCGGAGCGGATGAAAACCTGGCGCGACAAATATGAACACCATTTACTGCTGAAAATGGCCGGTGACGGGATTACCGAAGCGCAGACCTGGCTGACCGAATTCTTCAAAACCGCCGACGGGGATTTCTTTGCCTGTACTCCTGAAGAAGGCAGCAAAGCCTTCCTGCACCGTTTTGCCGCTGCGGGTGCCGCCATCCGTTATCAGGCGGTACATTCAGAAGAGGTAGAAGATATTCTGGCGCTGGATATCGCCCTAAGACGCAACGATACCGAGTGGTTTGAACACCTGCCGCCGGAGATCGACAGCAAGCTGGTACACAAGCTCTATTATGGCCACTTTATGTGCTACGTCTTCCATCAGGATTACATCGTTAAAAAAGGGGTTGATGCGCACGAACTGAAGGAGCAGATGCTCGCCCTGTTACGTGAACGTGGCGCACAATATCCTGCGGAACACAACGTCGGTCATCTTTATAAAGCCCCTGACGCACTTAAGCAGTTTTATCGCGAGAATGACCCTACAAACAGCATGAATCCCGGTATCGGTAAAACAACGCGGAAGAAATACTGGAAAGAGAGTGCTGACACGGAATAGCAGATTACGCAAGCTTCTGATTAATTCCTACAGCCAAATTTGAGAGATTGTTAAGCGCTCCTTAATCGTAATAGAGTAACTGTCTGACGCCGGAGAAACGTTTCTCCGGCATTCTATAACGAGGAGCAGGCACATCATGTCGGCTGTTGATGTTTTATCCGAAACCGAACTGGAAGTGCGCGATGCCCTTCCCGATGATGTGCATGCCATCGCGGCCATCTATGCCTGGCATGTGCTTCACGGGCGTGCGTCATTTGAAGAAATTCCCCCCACCATTGATGAAATGCGTCAACGTATGAAAGGTGTGGCAGAGAACGGTTTACCGTGGCTTATCGCTCTTTATCGCGGCATCGTTGTCGGCTATTGCTATGCCACACCTTACCGCCCGCGACACGCCTATCGCTATACTCTGGAAGAGTCAATTTACGTGGATGCCAGCACCACCGGACGCGGTTTTGGCTCCGCATTAATGAGTGCGCTGATTGCGCGCTGCGAACAAGGCCCATGGCGCCAGATGATTGCCGTTGTGGGGGATGGCAGTAATAATCCCGGCTCGTTACGGCTGCACAAAAAACACGGCTTTGAGATTGTCGGTCAGTTGCGCAGCGTGGGGTATAAGAAAGGCGACTGGCGGGATACGGTGATTATGCAGCGTCCACTCAACGATGGAGACTGGACGCTGCCGGAGTAAGCCGGGTAAGGCGAAGCCGCCACCCGGCGCTGACAGGCGGCTCAGTCGTTTTGCGCGGTCGCCATCTGTTCAGCTTTCTGCTTTTTATAGGTCAATGCCGCAGCCGGAACAGGCTGCACTTTCCCCGTTTCAATCCAGGTACGCAGTCGGCTTGCATCCGCGAAGTGGGTGTATTTGCCGAAGGCATCCATCACCACCAGCGCTACCGGTTTGCCGTTAAAAACAGTACGCATGACCAGACAGTGTCCCGCCGCATTGGTAAAACCGGTTTTCGTTAACTGGATATTCCAGTTATCCCGGTAAACCAGATGGTTAGTATTACGGAACGGCAGCGTATAGGCTGGGTTCGCAAACGTCGCCGTCTCTTCACGGGTGGTACTGAGCTGACCAATCAGCGGGTACTGTTTGCTGGCGATCAGCAGTTTTGTCAGATCGCGGGCGGTGGAGACGTTGTTAATCGACAGACCTGTCGGTTCAACATAATGCGTATTGTTCATCCCCAGCGATTTGGCTTTCGCATTCATCGCACGAATAAATGCGTCGTAGCCGCCCGGATAATGGTGGGCGAGGCTCGCCGCAGCGCGGTTTTCAGATGACATCAGCGCCAGCAGCAGCATATTTTTACGGCTGATTTCGCTGTTCAGTCGCACGCGGGAATAAATCCCTTTCATCTCCGGCGTGTGGCTAATATCCACTTTCAGTTTTTCGTCCAGCGGCAGATGTGCATCAAGCACCACCATCGCGGTCATTAATTTGGTAATGGAGGCAATCGGGCGCACCAGGTCCGGATGGCTGGCGTAAATGACCTTATTGGTGTTGAGATCAACAATCATTGCGCTGCCGGAGGCAATTTGCGGCTGGGCAGCAGCAGCAGTCACCGCGGGCGTTTTGGCGATGGCTGGCACGGCAGCGGACGCCCCCAGCAACAGTGCCAGGCTAAGTAAAGAGACTCGGAATTTCAGCATGGTGAGACTTCTGATAATTATTCACGCACGTAATGACGTACACCGCCTGTGTCGACGGTAAACACAGGCTGGCTTCGGCATCATAGCCGTCACCGCGCTTTGTCGCCAGCGGATAATCGTGAGCAGATGCTGCATTGCTGGCATTTACGCCAGCAATGCAGTGAACTTAGAAGAGACGGTATCCATAACCCCAAAGAATTACCGTCAGCGCCAGTAACGCCTCCAGCACCAGCACACCGATAGCGAGTGTTGAACTGGAGAAGCTCAGGCCCTCTTCTTTATTAATATTCAGGAAGGTTGGAACCCCCAGATACAGCAAATAACCGGTGTAAAAGAGGGCAATGGTACCGATCAGCGCGCACAACCAGACCAGTGGATAGAGCGCAACAATACCGCTTAAGAACAGCGGGGTCGCGACATATCCGGCGAAGACCATACAGTGCGCCAGCGATGGACGTTGCGGGTAGTTACGCGCCATCCAGTGAATGACACGCCCCATGACGGCAACACCCGCCAGCATCAGGCCATAAAAGATGATGGCCAGATAAAGCCCGGTAAACCATGAAAGCTGAACTACGGTGCCATCCCCGAAGTTCCAGCCGATTTGAGTTGTTCCGATAAAGGCGCATATTACCGGCACCGCGGCCATCAGCAACACATGGTGCGTGTAATGATGCGAGACGGTTTCATTCTCACTTTTGATGACGTGCATTTCACGATCGGGATGGGAGAAAAGTCCCCAGACATGGTTCATAGAGCCCCCTTGTTGTCGGTCCGTCAGCGATACTTTAAGTATAATGCAGGCTTTAGATTATTTTATGTACAGCAGGAAATTTCCGTTGATTTCCCCGCTGTTGATTCATGGGGTATATGATTAACGGAGGTATACCGAGGGAGATGACGTTTACGTAATGGATATCAACAATCTTATTGAACAATATGGATACGCCGCGCTGGTTGCTGGCAGCGTGGCAGAAGGCGAAACCATCACATTGCTCGGCGGCGTCGCCGCGCATCAGGGGTTACTGAAATTCCCGCTGGTCGTCGCCGCCGTCGCCCTGGGGGGGATGATTGGCGACCAGCTGCTCTACTTTCTGGGGCTGCGCTTTGGGCCAGGGCTACTTAAGCGTTTCAAAAAGCATCAGAAGAAAATTCGACGCGCTCAGCGGCTCATTCAACGTCATCCCTATCTGTTCGTCATTGGCACACGCTTTATGTACGGCTTTCGAATTATCGGCCCAATACTGATAGGTGCCAGCCATCTGCCTCCGAAAATTTTCCTACCGCTCAATATTCTTGGCGCGATTGCCTGGGCGCTTATCTTTACGACGCTCGGTTACGTCGGTGGCGAAGTGATTGGTCCATGGCTGCATAACCTTGACCAGCACCTGAAGCACTGGGCGTGGTTAATTCTGGTGGTTGTGGCGGTGATTGCAGTACGGCTGTGGCTGAAGCATCGCGAGAAAACTCGCGATGAGGATTGATGACCCTTTCAGCTATGATGATAACCGCCACCCAGTGCCGACGTCAGCTGCAGCGTGGCGTCGATATACTGACCTTTCAGCATCAACCCGGCGAGCTGTTCTTTGAGTGCCGGTATTCTGGCTTCACTGACCCGTGAACCCGCGATAATACCCGCACTAAAACGTGCCTGCGCCAGGGCCACAACGCGCGCCGCATCATTTTCGACCTGCAGCTGTTGGCGATTTTTCGCCATCAGGGTTTCGACTTCACTGGCTGTACGTGCCACCTGATTAACCGCCTCCACCACCGCTTTGTTGTAACTGGCGACCGAGAGATTATTTTGCGCCTGGGCGATATCAAGGTTCGCATTTAGTCTGCCGCTGTCGAAAATCGGCAGTGTCAGCCCCGCTGTCACCCCCATCTGCTGCGCTGAAGAACGGAACAGGTCGCTCAGGTGGAGCGCATCCTGCTGTAAGAATGCCATCAGATTCACATCAGGATAAAAAGCCGCTCTGGCCGCCTCCACCTCGCTCATGGAGGCTTCGATATACCAGTGTGCCTCCTGAAGATCCGGTCGACGCGCCAGCAGTTCATACCCCAGCGTTGACGGTAGAGAGGCATCGACCGTCGGCAGCGCATGCCGCGAAAGCGTCACGGAGGAGGAATTCGTTAGCGCAACCAGACGCGCCTCAACGGCTTTCATCTTCCCGTTGACTTCCGCCAGCTGTTCTTCGGTTTTGCTGGCGTTGATATCGGTTTCAACCCCTTCAACGGAAGAGGTGATCCCGTGCTGATAGAGCTCACGGTCGGCGCCGATAATGTTGTCCTGTTCATGTTTGATCTGGACGAGGACATCCTGCACTGCGGCCTGAGTTTGCCACTCCCAGTAGAGCCGGGCCACGCTGCTGGCCAGCAGTTGTCGGGTTTGCTCCAGCTCCGCTTTTTGCGCATTCACTCGGCCTATACGGGCTTCAACCTGCGCGCGATTTTTCCCCCACAGATCGAGATCCCAGCCAGCGGTCAGACCAAAGGTGCCGTTTGTGTACCAGGGCCCGGTAGTACCTGCCGCCGGGTCGGTAATCGCAAAGGGTCCCATCAGCCCTTCAGCGGACATTTTCTGGCGTTCCGCATCGGCGGAAAAATTAATTTGCGGACCGTCTGCCGCCATGACGGCTTTGGCCTGAGCTTCGGCAAGCGTAATGCGCTGGCGGGCAATCTGCATATCCGGCGCGTCGTTCAGCGCTTTGGCAATCAGCGAATTAAGCTCAGGATCGTTATAGTCTTTCCACCACTCATTTTTCGGCCATGCTGAAGCATGGAGTGTTGTATTAACCGACGCTGTTACTGATTGCGTCTTCAGGGGAGATACCGTGGTATGTTCCGGCGCGCAGGCCACCAGAATAAAAGCAACGGGGAAACTCAGAGATAAAATAAGAGAACGTTTCATTACGCCACACACTCAAAAAATAAAGGCGAAAATTACGCTTAATGCTGTTTATTTTTTTAGGAATGCGTGGCAATGGGGACATTGTTATACATTTACATAATTGGAAAAATATTCACTAAATGAATTAATTATATATTCATATTTATTATTTTGATTGAATAACCCGCGCAATATCACCAGACGTTTGTAGTGTGCGGATCTCCTGAAACAGCCCCAACGCCTCGCTATATTCTTTGCGCAAATAACTCAGCCACTGTTTAATTCGCGCGACATGATATAGCCCGGTGTCACCCTGTTTTTCCAGACGACTGTATTTTTGCAGCAGCGTGACGACGTCTGCCCACGGCATTCGCGGTTCGTTATATTTTACCACCCGGCTGAGGTTAGGTACGTTAAGCGCGCCGCGGCCGATCATCACCGCATTGCAGCCTGTCTCTTTCAGACATGCCTGCGCGCTCTCGTAATCCCAGATTTCACCGTTGGCGATAACAGGAATAGTCAGCCTTTTACGGATCTCACCGATCGCCTGCCAGTTAATACGCTCGGCTTTGTAGCCATCTTCTTTCGTGCGGCCATGCACCACCAGCTCCGTGGCACCGGCCTGCTGTACAGCATCGGCAATTTCAAACTGCCGGGCGTCGCTGTCCCAGCCCAGACGCACCTTTACCGTCACCGGTAAATGCCCAGGCACAGCTTCACGCATCGCCTTCGCACCACGGTAAATGAGTTCTGGATCTTTCAGCAGTGTCGCCCCACCGCCGCTGCCGTTCACCAGCTTCGACGGACATCCGCAGTTGAGATCCACCCCGTAAGACCCGAGCTCGACCGCGCGGGCAGCGTTTTCCGCCAGCCATTCAGGGTACTGACCGAGCAACTGAATACGTACCAGCGTACCGGAGGAGGTACGGCTCTGGTTGTGCAGCTCGGGGCAAAGTCGGTAGAAGGATTTTACTGGCAACAACATATCGACCACGCGCAGAAACTCCGTCACGCAGAGATCGTAGTCGTTCACCTCGGTCAGAAGCTCGCGCACGAGAGAGTCGAGCACGCCTTCCATTGGGGCCAGTAAAACACGCATATCAGTACCTGTGAAAAAAGACGCGCTATAGTATCTGCTCTGTATGTATGTGGAAAGTCCGACGTTCCATTCTGGAATGTCTGGTATGCTCAAAATTCATGATGTGATCCATGGCACATTTTCAGGTTTAATTGTATGATGAATGCGTTTCAGCAAGGACTTTCTTCATGAGCAAATCATTGAACATTATCTGGCAATATCTGCGTGCATTCGTCCTGATTTATGCCTGCCTGTATGCCGGGATTTTCATCGCGTCGCTGCTGCCCATCACGATCCCCGGTAGCATTATCGGCATGCTAATCCTGTTTGTTTTACTGGCGTTGCAAATTCTACCCGCTAAGTGGGTCAACCCTGGCTGCTTCGTCCTTATTCGCTATATGGCGCTGCTTTTCGTGCCTATCGGCGTCGGGGTCATGCAGTATTTTGATTTGCTTAAAGCCCAGTTCGGCCCGATCGTAGTCTCCTGTGCGGTCAGTACGCTGGTGGTTTTCCTGGTCGTGAGCTGGAGCTCTCATCTGGTGCATGGCGAACGTAAAGTTGTCGGGGAGAAAACAAAAAAATGATAGCCAATATCTGGTGGTCGCTACCGTTAACGCTGGTGGTGTTCTTCGCCGCACGCAAACTTGCCGCACGTTTCAAAATGCCGCTGTTGAATCCACTGCTGGTGGCCATGGTGGTGATCATTCCATTCCTGCTTCTCACCGGCATTCCTTACGAACGCTATTTTGCCGGCAGCAAAATTTTAAATGATTTGCTACAGCCCGCCGTTGTGGCACTCGCCTTTCCTTTATATGAGCAACTTCACCAGATCCGCGCTCGCTGGAAGTCCATCATTACGATCTGCTTTGTGGGCAGTCTGGTGGCAATGATCACCGGGACGTCGGTAGCGCTGCTGATGGGAGCGTCTCCACAAATTGCAGCCTCTATCCTGCCAAAATCCGTCACCACGCCAATTGCGATGGCGGTTGGCGGTAGCCTTGGAGGGATTCCAGCCATCAGCGCCATGTGTGTGATTTTCGTTGGTATTTTGGGTGCTGTGTTTGGACATACTCTGCTCAATGGCATGCGCATTCATACCAAAGCTGCGCGGGGCCTGGCAATGGGGACAGCATCGCACGCACTGGGGACAGCACGCTGTGCAGAACTGGATTATCAGGAAGGGGCGTTTAGCTCACTGGCACTGGTCATCTGCGGGATCATCACCTCCCTGCTGGCCCCATTCATTTTCCCGCTGATTCTGGTGGTAATGGGCTAAAATTTGCGATGCGTCGCGCAAATTTCATTTTGATTTCATAAGTTGCATACATATTGAGAACTGGATCACATATAAAGCCCCATCGGCTCCGTAAACTACCGATCCATTAACCTTTATGAGGCAAACGCAATGCATCCACGTTTTCAAGCTGCTTTCGCCCAGCTTGCCGAGAATTTGCAAACCGCTCTGACCCCGATTCTGGCGGATGAGCATTTCCCCGCCCTGCTGACGGCGGAGCAGGTCACGATGCTGAAACAGGCAACGGGACTGGACGAAGACGCGCTGGCTTTTGCTCTGCTGCCACTGGCTGCCGCCTGTGCGCGTGCTGACCTCTCCCACTTCAACGTCGGGGCCATTGCACGCGGCATCAGCGGGACATGGTACTTCGGCGGTAATATGGAGTTTCTGGGCGCGACCATGCAACAGACTGTTCACGCTGAGCAGAGCGCCATCAGCCATGCCTGGCTGCGCGGTGAAAAAGCGCTGAACGCCATCACCGTTAACTACACGCCGTGTGGTCACTGCCGTCAGTTTATGAATGAGCTGAACAGCGGGCTGCAACTGCGCATTAACCTGCCTGGCCGCGCACCGCATACGCTGGGGGATTACCTGCCTGATGCCTTTGGCCCGAAAGATCTTGAGATCAAAACCCTGCTGATGGACGAACAGGACCACGGTTTTGCCCTGTCCGGTGATGACCTGGCCCAGGCTGCCATTCGCGCTGCCAACAAAAGCCACACGCCGTACAGCAAATCCCCGAGCGGTGTCGCGCTGCAGTGTCGGGATGGTCGTATCTTTAGCGGCAGCTATGCCGAAAACGCCGCCTTTAACCCAACGCTGCCACCGCTGCAGGGCGCACTCAACCTGCTGAGCCTGAACGGCTATGACTATCCGGATATTCAGCGCGCCATTCTGGCAGAAATTGCCGATGCGCCACTGATTCAGTGGGATGCCACCGCTGCCACGTTAAAAGCGCTGGGCTGCACAACAATCGACCGCGTACTGCTCGCGTAATCCTTCCGGCGGGCAGAAATGCCCGCCACGTTGCTGAAAAACCCCTCAGTTGAGTCGCTGTTTCTTGCGCTATCCAGGCGGGTAAAGTAGCCTGAGTTAAATTTCATCTTCGGAACGAGCCATCTGCATGTTAAAGCGCGTTTTTTACAGCCTGTCTGTCCTGGTCGGCATACTGCTGTTGATCGTGCTGGGCCTCGATCGCTGGATGAGCTGGAAAACCGCCCCCTATATCTTTGATGACCTGCAGGACCTGCCCTACCGTCAGGTGGGTGTGGTACTCGGTACGGCCAAGTATTACCGCACCGGTGTGATCAATCAGTACTACCGTTACCGAATTCAGGGCGCACTGAACGCCTACAACAGTGGCAAAGTGAATTACCTGCTGTTAAGCGGTGATAACGCCCTGCAAAGCTATAACGAACCGGTGACGATGCGTAAGGATTTGATTGCCGCTGGCGTCGACCCTGCGGATATCGTGCTCGATTACGCCGGGTTCCGCACCCTGGACTCCATCGTGCGCACGCGTAAAGTCTTCGACACCAACGACTTCATCATCATCACCCAGCGCTTCCACTGCGAGCGCGCGCTGTTTATCGCCTTGCATATGGGCATTCAGGCGCAGTGCTACGCGGTACCGTCACCAAAAGATATGCTGAGCGTGCGTGTACGCGAGTTTGGTGCCCGTTTTGGCGCGCTGGCAGACCTGTACATTTTCAAACGCGAACCGCGCTTTTTAGGCCCGCTGGTGCCGATCCCGGCGATGCATGAAGTGCCGGAAGATGCGCAGGGTTACCCTGCCGTCACGCCAGAACAACTGCTTGATATGCAGAAAAAAGAGAAAAAATAGCATCACCTTTATACTTTCTTTACGCCGGGCCTGACGCTTTTTATCTCCCCTTTATGCCGCCCCCTTTAAGCTGAGTTCACTGCCGCTACGGCTTCATTGAAGAATGACTATGAACTCAATCATAAATGCGTTTTTCCTGAAAAGTCTCCGTCCGTATTTTAACTTCCCGGGCTTATCTCTCCCGACGGCGCTCAATTCAGGCCTCTGGCTGGATGAAAAAATTGAGGCGATGCAGCACAGTATCCCGATGGAGGTCACGGATTATCTGGAGCGTTATCCGCTGACAAAACATATTGATGTTTACCTGAACGATATCAATGGCATTATGCGCGGCAAGCGTCTCTCAGTGGAAAGCATGCTGACGCTGGAAAAAGGCTGCTACTTTCCTCTCTCCGTCTATTCCATGGGCCAGAAAGGAATAATTTCCGCCCCGCTTCATGATGAACCAGACCGGCTGTGCATCCCCGTCTCCGGTTCCCTGTGCCCTTCTGCGCAAGATCCACAGCACAATGCGCAGATCCTGCTGACGATGAAAGACAGCAACGGCCAGCCCTGCCCATTTGAACCACGAGTAATACTGCAAAATGTCCTGGCCCGTTTCCACCAGCACGGGCTATTCCCGGTGATTGCCCCGGAAATTGAGTTCTATCTGACGGGCAGAGAAACTCAGGATCCACAGAATCAGGGCTGCTTTCATATGGATACCTCGACAGCACACGCAGCGCTGTTTGACGAGCTGGAACAGCTAGCTCAACTTCAACGCATCCCTCTGACCGGGATCGTGGCAGAAGCTGAACCCGGCCAGTTCGAGTTAAACCTGAAGCATAGCCATCGTGTCGTTGAAGTATGTGATAACGTGCTGGCACTACGACGTCTGACCCGACACGTGGCTGAACAGCATGGCCTGCAGGCCAGTTTTATGGCAAAACCGTTCAGTCAGCAGTCCGGCAGCGGCCTGCATTTCCACTTCAGTCTGAACGATAGCCACGGCAAAAACGTCTTTGCCTCACCAGGGAATGAGCTTAATAGCATGATGCGTTTATGCATCGCGGGCCAGCTTGCACTGATGCCTGCCTCCATCGCCGTGATTGCTCCGGGCGTCAACGCGTTTCGCCGCCTGCGTAAAAACCTGACAGAACCCTTATTTAACTCCTGGGGTTATAACACCCGCTCCGCTGCACTGCGCATTCCCTGCTCGGATGAGAACAACTGTCGTATTGAGTACCGACTGGCCGGGGCCGATGCGAATCCATATCTGGTGGCAGCCACCATCCTGACCGGTATGCTGTACGGGCTGGAAAACATCGACGAAGAAGATTTACCAGAACCGCAGCAGGATGACCCGGTTCTGCCGCTGTTTCAGCAGGAAGCCATTGAGACATTTGCCCGCTGTCAGTATCTCACCAACAGCCTGGGCGAGGCTTTTTCCGAACAGTGGATCGCCTGCAAGCTTGCTGAACTCGACTGGTTTGAGAGCATCGTGACCAAAGAAGAGTCGAATCTGGCGTGAGGAATAAAAAAGCCCGCTCAATGAGCGGGCCGGGTGACGCAAAAAGGCATTATTTTTTACGTGCGTACTTCAGGGAATCCAGCGCAACCGCGAAGATAATGATGGCGCCTTTGATGATGTACTGCCAGTACGGGTTCACACCGATGTAGGTCAGACCGTAGTTGATCACGGTGAAGATAATCACACCGGTCACCACGCCGAGCACAGTACCCACGCCGCCGCTGAAGGAGACGCCACCCACCACACAGGCTGCGATCGCATCCAACTCATACATGAAACCGAGGTTGTTGGTTGCAGAGCCGATACGGCCCGCTTCCAGCATCCCGCCGAAGGCGTAGAACACACCAGACAGGGCATAGATGATGAGCAGGTTCAGAGCAACGTTTACGCCGGAGACTTTCGCCGCTTCCGGGTTACCGCCGATAGCGAAGATGTTCTTACCGAAACGGGTTTTGTTCCACAGGATCCAGACGAAGGCCACCGCAATCAGCGCATAGAAGGTGATATACGACAGGCGAAAGCTGCCCAGCGCGATAAACCCTTGCGTAAAGGTCGAGAAGCCGCTGTCGAAACCAGAAATTGGAGACGCACCGACGAAGTCGTAGTACAGGGAGTTGATACCGTAAACGATGATCATCGTACCTAACGTGGTGATGAATGGCGTCACGTTCAGATAAGCGATAATGATGCCGTTAATCAGACCAATCACCGCGCCAATGGCACAGACAATCAGGATCACCACGAAAATCGGCATGGTTGCCATTTCCGGGAACACCTTGTTGGCGTTTTCCATCGACTGCAACAGGGTGGCTGCAATAACCGCAGCAAGGCCAACCTGACGCCCTGCGGAAAGGTCAGTACCCTGGGTCACAATCAGCCCCGCCACGCCCAACGCGATGATAATACGCACGGATGACTGGGTCAGAATGTTACTCAGGTTCAGCAGACTTAAGAACGTAGGGTCCTGGAAAATGATGATAGCCAGCAGGACTAAAAGAACAACGTAAATACCGCCTTCTTTCAGGTAAGTGAGAAAACTTTTTTTATTTAACGCACTCATGAGGAGCCCCTGATCTTAAAGGTGCAAAGACGCTAAACGCAAAATTTCGTTTTGCGTTGTCGTTTTGGTGTCAACAATACCGGCAACGAGACCATTGCTCATAACCAGAATACGGTCTGTGATCCCTAACAATTCCGGCATTTCGGAAGAAATAATAATGATCCCTTTATTCTTTTTCGCCAGTTCAGCAATCAGTTGATAAATTTCGAATTTCGCACCAACGTCAATACCGCGGGTCGGTTCATCCAGCATCAGAATTTCTGGCTGAGTTAATAACCAACGACCGATAATCACTTTCTGCTGGTTGCCGCCCGAAAGCGAACCAATTTGTGTGCGGTGGCCAGGTGTTTTAACACGCATAGAGTCAATTACCCATTGGGTATCGCTTTTCATGCGGGAGTTATCCAGCAGACCAACTTTGTTTTTATAGTTACGAATATTCGAAATTAACGAGTTAAAGTTAATATCCAGATAAGCGTAAATACCGGTAGAACGACGCTCTTCCGTCACCAGCGCAAAACCATTATTAATGGCTTCGTTGGCGTTGTGGTTATTGATTTTCTTACCATGGAGCGTAATGGTGCCTTCCGCTTTCTCACGGATACCAAACAGGGTTTCCACGATATCGGTACGTTTGGCTCCGACCAGCCCTGCGATCCCCAGAATTTCGCCTTTATGCAAGTCGAAGGAGACATCGCGAATGGATGGCTGACGCAGTGAAGTCAGGTTACGCACCTCAAGGATCACTTCACCCGGCTTGTTTTCTTTGTCCGGGAAGCGCTGGTTCAGCGAGCGGCCGACCATCATGGCGATGATCTTGTCCATGTCCAGCCCTTCGAGAGGCTGAGTGGCAATCCACTGACCGTCACGCAGGATGGTAATCTCATCACAGAGCTGGAAGATCTCTTCCATTTTGTGGGAGATATACACAATGCCGCAGCCGCGATCTTTAAGTTTACGAATAATGGTAAAAAGGTGGTTAACCTCTTTTTCCGTTAATGACGATGTCGGTTCGTCCATGATGACGATTTTTGCATCATAGGAGAACGCTTTGGCAATTTCGATCATCTGCATTTGAGATACAGATAATGTCCCTACGCGGGCGCGCGGATCAATATCAATATCCAGCTCATCGAAAATCGCTTTGGTGTCGCGGTACATTTTGTCCTGATCGACAAAGACACCTTTGGTTGGATAACGACCCAACCACATGTTATCCATCACTGAACGCTGCAGCACCAGGTTTAATTCCTGGTGAACCATCGAGATACCGTTTTCCAGTGCTTCTTTTGCTGAATGGAAATCGATCTCTTTCCCCTGAAAAAGAATACTGCCAGAATCTTTTTGATAGATCCCAAAAAGACATTTTAATAATGTTGATTTACCTGCACCGTTCTCTCCCATCAAAGCATGAATAGAGTGAGGACGAACTTTTAAATTAACATTATCGAGTGCCTTAACACCGGGAAATGACTTGTTGATACCGTTCATTTCCAACAAGTATTCACCGGACGACTGAGTAGTTGTGCTGACCATAATTATACCTTGTTGGCCTCGCATATCGCGTTATAAAAGGGCGCAACAAGTTGCGCCCAGTGAAGACAGTACTAATTACTTATTTACCGATAAACTCAGCCAGGTTGGACTGGTCTACGCCCACGTAAGGTACGCGAACGATTTTGTTTTCAATCTTCCAGTTGGTGCCATCAGCAGCGCCTTTACCGTCGGCCAGGTTTTTCGCCAGATCGAAGGTTGCTTTCGCCTGGTTGTTGGCATCGTTCAGAACGGTACCGGCCATTGCACCCGATTTAACCAGTGCCAGTGCTTCTGGCAGCGCATCCACACCGAATACAGGAATGGAAGATTTGTTGTGTGCTTTCAGCGCTTCTACTGCACCCATTGCCATCGCATCGTTGTTGGCGATAACCACTTCGATTTTGTTAGCATTCGGGCCAGACAGCCACGCGTCCATCTTATCTTTCGCCTGAGCGGTATCCCACATTGCGGTATCTAACGCCAGCTGCTGGGTTTTCAGGCCTTTATCGTTCAGCTCTTTAATAACGTAAGTGGTACGGGCTTCAGCATCCGGATGGCCTGGTTCGCCTTTCAACAGAACGAACTGGATCTGACCGTCTTTGTTCAGGTCCCAGTTCGGGTTCGCCGCCCAGTGTTTAGCGATCAGATCGCCCTGAATAATGCCGGACTCTTTGGAGTCAGTACCGACGTAATACGCTTTGTCATAGCTGTCCAGCGCTTTACGGGAAGGTTCTTTGTTGAAGAAGACGATTGGCACATTCTGGCCGCGCGCTTTTTCGATAACTGTGCCTGCTGCAGCCGGGTCAACCAGGTTGATTGCCAGCGCTTTCACGCCTTTAGCCAGCAGAACGTCGATCTGGTCGTTCTGTTTGGACTGGTCGTTCTGGGAGTCATTCATCAGCAGCTGAACATCTGGCGCTGCTTTCGCATCTTTCTCGATCGCTTTACGCACAACAGACATGAAGTTGTCGTCGTATTTATAGATGGTCACACCAATACGGGTATCCGCAGCGTGCGCTGCTGCACCAAAAAGCATGCTTGCCATTACAGCAGACAGGGTCAACACCTTCTTATTCATGGTATCTCCGGTTTTTTTTATGCAGGGTAGTTCTTGTGAATAACGATCGGCAGGCGGGTGTTAATAAAACGTTACTGACCGCCGAAGTTCACTTATAAAATTTCTATCTTCCGTGTTCGGTAACGCTCCAGAAATGCGTTTTATTCGTTGTTTGCGGCACATTGGCTATAGTGAAAGTGAATAATCACTGTTACATAGCGTTTCAGCCCCTAAAACGCTGACATCATAGTCAGCGCCTTGTTAAGATACTGTGAATTTACTCACAGATTGAAAACGGTTACATCAGCTCATGTAATCAGTTAGTGATCGGAACCACAATTTGCCGAGCGGCGACAGAATGACGGCGAACTAAAGTCGGCATAAAACAGTGGGTTGCCCCTTGATCCAGCAGCCCTGCCGCCCCTTGTAACGCCAGCTCAGTCGCCAGTTTCGCCATAGAGGCAATGGGGTAGCGCACCGTTGTCAGCTGCGGGTCGGTGTAACGGGCAATTGGAATATCATCAAAACCAATGAGTGATAAATGCTGTGGCACCGCAATGCCGTTATCTTTCAGCGCCGTCAGGGCGCCTGCCGCCATGCTGTCGTTATAGGCAAACACCGCAGACAGCTGCAAATTACGGCCCAGTAGCTCCACCATCGCCGCTTCACCGCCCTGCATGTCCGGCGTGCCGGTTCCCACCCAGCTCTCGGATGGCGTAATGCCGTGCTCTTTCAGGGCGTTCTGCCACCCCTCGCGCCGCAGATCGTCATCTTCAATATGATGGCTGGAGGCCAGATAACCGACCCGCTGATGTCCGTTGTTGATGAGCATTTTCGTGGCCATCATGGCGCCGCTGACGTTATCCAGCCCGACGCAGCGGTGGGCATAGCCGGGGACGATGCGGTTGATCAGCACCATACCCGGGATCTGCTCCATCAATCCGGTTAGCTCTTCATCGCTCAAGGCTTTTGAATGGACAATCAAGGCGTTACAGCGCTGGCGGATCAGCACTTCAATGGCATGACGTTCTTTTTCCGCCTCATGGTAGCTATTGCCGATCAGGACATATTTCTGATGCTGCTGGGCGACCATATCGACCGCTTTCACCAGTGCGCCGAAAAAGGCATCCGAAACATCCATTACCACCACGCCGATGGTGTCGCTGACCTGCGTCGCAAGCGCCTGGGCATTGGCATTTGGCCGATACCCGAGCTGAGTCACGGCTTTCATTACGGTTTCACGGGTTTCAGGGCTGACCAGCGCGCTGTTATTCAGCACGCGTGAGACGGTAGCCACAGAAACACCCGCCTGGCGGGCGACGTCACGAATGGTGATCATATTCACCATCCTTCAAAGGATTGCAGCAACTCACAGACACCCCCTGTGTTTAGCAAGGTGGCTATTCTGGCAGCGAGAGAAAGGGGACTACGTGAAGAAGCTCACACAGATGAAAACGCTTACATCCGTTTTGTTAATGATTGTGATCCAGATCGTTATCTGGATGTATTTCTTAATGATACCCCTGACGCAAGTGCGGTTAACTGACGCCACATCCACTCCAGCGGTCCCTGGCGGAAATAACGTAGCCAGATAACAGAAAACGCCAGGTTAACCACCCAGACCGGAATAACAAACGCCAGCAGCGCCAGGCGGTCGAATTTCATAAACAGGCCAAATCGATAGAAAAGCGTGGTGCATATCAAGGTCTGCAGAATGTAATTGCTCAATGCCATACGGCCCACGCAGGCGATGGCGCTGACGATCCACAGGCGGGAAAGCGTCGGCCAGAAACCATAGATCAGCGCCGCATAGCCGATGGTCTGGAACGGTGCGCTCACTTCGCGCGGCACCTGAAGGAGGAACGCACACCAGCGGTAATCCCAGTGGAGGTGCCACTGCGCAATCACCGCCGGGAGGTTAATCAGCACGCCGAGCAGGACCAGCCCGGTGCCCGTGCGGCGATAGTGGCGCAGGCTAAATTCGCCTTTCAGCCAGCCGGTGCGCATCAGTGACGCGCCCATCAGCATCATACCCGCCAGCTGCCAGCCATATTGCGCTCCCAGCGCAAGCAGATTATCACCCAACATATCCGCACGGTTGCTTATCGCCTCCGTGCCACCTTTCAGCTTCCAGTATTGCTCGTACTGGAGGTTAGCGGCATCCGGGATCCAGGAACGGTTTGTCGCTTCGCCAGAGATCATCCCCAGGAGTAAAAGTACCCCAAGCCCCATGACATAGAGCATCACGCCGGTGTTAAACAGGCTTTTTACGCTGTGCGCATCGCGAATCAGACGCCAGCAAATGAGCCCGACTAACCCATACGCAAGAAGAATATCGCCGTCCCAGAAGAACAGGCCGTGGATAAACCCGAGCAGAACCAGCAGCGTCAGGCGCGACTGGATCCAGCGCGTACCGCGTTTAAGGAGCAGTTGCAGACCAGCGCCAAACAGCAGGGCAAACAGGGTGAGGAATTTAACCTGTGCAAAGAGATCGAGGATTGCCCACGTCCAGGCATCGCTGCGCGTGATGTCGCCATACCAGGCTGGGTTGAGATAAGCCGCCTTCGGCAGACCGAAGGCGCTGATATTAAGCAGCAGGATACCGAGAATGGCGACGCCGCGAACAAAATCGAGCGTGACGTTTCGCTCCATGGTCCCTGCCCTGTAAGACTTAGTTGTGGTGACGCACTGCGCGCAGGAACTCCTGGCGGGTGTTCTGGCTCGATTTAAACAGACCGCCCAGCGACGTGGTGGTGGTCGCACTGGTCGCATCACGCACGCCGCGCGCTTTCACGCAGTAGTGAACCGCGTCGATAGAGACAGCCACGTTATTGGTGCCCAGCAGCGTTTGCAGCGCGGTCAGGATCTGCTGCGTCAGACGCTCCTGTACCTGTGGACGCTGAGCAAAGAATTGCACGATGCGGTTAATCTTCGACAGACCAATCACCGTATCTTTTGGGATATACGCCACGGTTGCTTTACCGTCGATAGTCACGAAGTGGTGTTCACAGGTGCTGGTCAGCGTGATGTCACGTACCGTTACCATCTCATCCACTTTCATTTTATTTTCGATGACGGTGATTTTCGGGAAGTTGGCGTAATCCAGACCTGAGAAAATTTCGTCGACGTACATTTTTGCGATGCGGTGCGGCGTCTCCATCAGGCTGTCGTCGCTCAGATCGAGATTCAGCAGCTCCATGATCTCGGTCATATGACCGGCAATCAGACGCTTGCGGGTTTCATTGTCCAATTCCTGAACGGGTGGACGCAGCGGCGTTTCAAGACCGCGCGCAACCAGGGCTTCGTGGACCAGGGCAGCTTCTTTACTGAGTGATGACATTTTGTTCTCCTGCAGGTGTGGCGTCTTTTGCCCTCGTTGTGGCAAAAGTATGCGCTCATTGTGCGTGAGGCCGCGCACATAATCCAGTATTCACGACGATAATTATTGCAATTGCTGTTGCCTTTCAGCGTGACGGTTCCAGACCAGAGCACCACCAACAAACAACGCGATACCCGCCAGCCCCAGCGCAGGCTCAAGCCGATGGGTAAGCCAGGTCGATAACGCTGAGGTCATCGGACCAATCAACTGGCCAATGGCATACCCGGTGGTGAGCAGGCCGGCCATATAACGCGTGTGGTTTGGTGCCAGCTCGCGACCGTATAAAAGAGAGAGCTGCACGGCACACAAAAAGCCGCCGCCGACCAGCAATCCCCCCGTCAGCAACCCGCCAATCCCCGGCAGCAGCCAGGCCGCCAGCACACCAGCGCCTTGCAACCACAGCACAATAGCCAGCCTGCGGTTAGCCGTTGAGGTGTGGCGTAAAAGAATGCTAAGCGCAATGCCCACCACGGCAGCGATACCAAAAATCGGCCAGACAAACTGGGCAAACAGGCTGCCAGGAAAACGCACTGCCGCCATTTGCGATAAAAAGGTTGCCGGAAGAATATAGCCAAATCCGGCCAGGCTATAGCTCCAGACCAGGCGCTTTAAATCCGCCGTCAGCACCAGCGGCTCTGGCGCGGTGCCGGGTCGATGGAGCTGCCCGGATCGCGGCAGGTAGCGCGCCACCAGGGCAATCAGCACCAGCGCCAGCACGCCGTAGATTTGCCATGCTGCCCCGGCCGACAGGGATTTCGCCTGGATATAGACAGCGAGCAGCCCGCTCAGGGCAATACCCGCGCCTGGGCCGGCAAACACGGCAGCACTCATGCCCGGTTTGCCCAACTGCCCCAGACGTTCATTTGTCCACGCCGCAATCAGCACCATAGACCAGCCGCTCATGCAGCCAATCACAAAGCGCAGCAGTCCGTGCACGATGGCGTTATCCGCCGCGGCGGAGAGCAGCGTCAACGCAACCGCACCGGTGATACCAAGCCAAAGGCGTGTTTCAACGAAGCGATGCGCACGCATTGCATCCCATGCGCCCACCAGATAGCCCAGATAATTCATCGCCGCCACCAGGCCCGCACTGGTTAGCGTGAGCTGCCCGGCGGCAATCATCAATGGAACCTGAGGTGTAAAAGCAAAACGCCCTATCCCCATCGCCACCACCAGAACGACAAACCCACTGAGCGCAATACGCAGCGCCATGACCGCTCCAATTGTTAAAAAAAAGTAAATTTATGATGCAGCATCTTGTCGTCTGGCGAAAGTGAAAGTTACTCACAGGTCAATGAAAAGGCTGTATTATGGTTTTTATGAATACGCATTCTCATTAAGGAGCCTTGCATGGAACTGCTCGAAGAGCACCGTTGTTTTGAAGGTCGACAGCAGCGCTGGCGGCACGACTCCAGCGTCCTGAACTGTGCCATGACGTTCAGCATTTTCCTGCCGCCGACGGAAAATCCGCCGGTTTTGTTCTGGCTTTCAGGCCTGACCTGCAACGACGAAAACTTCACCACTAAAGCAGGTGCACAACGCATTGCAGCTGAGCTCGGTATTGCGCTGGTGATGCCTGATACAAGCCCGCGTGGGGATGATGTGGCTGACGATGCAGGATACGACCTGGGTAAAGGTGCCGGATTCTATCTGAACGCGACTGAACAACCCTGGGCAAACCATTACCGCATGTATGATTACATTCGTGACGAGCTGCCCGCGCTGATTCAGGCTGAGTTTGCCGTAAGCAACCGTTGCGCCATCAGCGGACATTCCATGGGTGGACACGGAGCGCTGATAATGGCGCTGAAAAACCCGGGGAAATACGTCAGTGTGTCGGCATTCGCACCAATTGTGAACCCGACTCAGGTGCCGTGGGGCCAGAAAGCCTTCGCAAATTATCTGGGTGATGATGCGAAAAAGTGGCAGGCGTGGGATAGCTGCGCACTGATGCTGGCCAGCAAGCCCGAAGACGCAATTCCAACGCTTATCGATCAGGGTGATGCCGATCAGTTCCTCGCCGGCCAGCTGCAGCCTGCGGTACTGGCAGAAGCCGCACGCCAGAAGGACTGGCCGCTGACGCTACGCATTCAGCCGGGATATGACCACAGTTATTACTTCATCGCATCCTTTATTGAGGATCATCTCCGCTTCCATGCGGAGCACTTGTTTGGGTAAGTGCGGCTGCGTGCGCTCTGATACCCTCACCCTGGCCCTCTCCCGGTGGGAGAGGGAACAAACACTAAAAACGGCAACTTACGTTGCCGTTTCGCTTTTACCCTGGCTTTATCAGAACTTATAATCCACACCGACAAAGTAGCGACGGCCATCTTCCGTGTAGCTGTAATCGTCACGGCTCAGGTCTTTATCCAGCAAGTTCTGTACACCCGCGCGCAGCTTCACGCTTTTCGTGGCCTGCCACGCCGCACCCGTATTCCAGATCACATAGCCACCTGGCGTTGGTGCACTGCTGGTCAGCGCGCGCTTCTCACCGGTGTAGTTACCCTGGACATAGAACGACCAGTCCTGGGTAGCTTTCCAGTCAACGGTTCCGTTGGCAGTGTGGAACGGCAGATCGGACAGCGGTTTGTTGCCGCCATTGCTGATGTCACGACCATCGTTATAGGTGTAGTTCAGCGTCACTTTCCAGTCTTCCGCCAGCGGGAATTTCAGCTCGGTCTCCACCCCACGGATGCGCGCCTTGTTGACGTTGTAATAACGGAAAATAGGCTCACCGTCCGCATTCAGACCAACGTAGTTAGGGTAGCTCTGCGCCTGTTTAACATTGGCTGTACGGCTGATACTGATGCGGTCATCCACATTATTCTGGAAGGTGGTGACGCTAGCCTGTACGCCCTCTAACCAGCCCTCTTCCCCGCTGTAGTAAAGACCGAATTCGAAGCTCTCGCTGGTTTCAGGTTTCAGATCCGGGTTACCGACAATCTCACAGGCACCGCGGCACGAGCCGGTGACCCAGTCCGGGCTGAGCTGCAGCAGCGACGGCGCTTTAAACGCTGTTGCCCAGCCCCCTTTCACCGTTACGGTATCGGTCGCGTTGTAGACCAGGTATGCACGCGGGCTCCAGTGGTCACCGTAGGTGTCATGGTCGTCCATACGGATGCCGGTGGTCAGCGCCAGGGGTTCAAAGAGACGCCACTCATCTTCAAGGAACAGGGCATACTGGCTTGCTGACGTACTGCTGCTGGAGCCCCCCGTCAGGTTGACCGGATCTTTCAGCTTATCGTGACGCCACTCGCCACCGAAGGTCAGTAGCTGGTTAATTTCGCCAAGAGGCAGCACATATTTCCCGTCCACCGCGTTGCTCTCGGAGGTGATCGGATTGCTGTTGCCCGGGTTTTTGTTATCCACCTTCTCGCCGTAAACCTTCAGCTCGCTGCTGCCGACCCCCCAACGACCATTGTGGCTCAGGGAGTAGTTCTGACGCTCAAGGCGGTTTTTGTCGAGGGAATCTGAGTCACGATCCTGACGGTCGAAACCGTAGCCCGCCGTAAAATCGTGATTTTCAGACGGTGTCCAGGCGAACTCCACATTGGCATCGCGGCTGGTAAAGCCCTCAATGCGCGGTGTTTCACCGCTCGCCGTGGTAGAGGATTTCTGCTGACCGTCTTTCTCACGCTTCGCGAGGCTACCGTAGGCTTTCAGGCCCAGCAGGCCATCCACCAGCGGACCACTGGTATAGAACTGGCCGTTATACGTGTCTCCACGATCGCGATGTTCCTGAATCGTTGAATCGGCGCTCAGAGTGCCCGTCCATTTCTGCCCGATTTTTTTGGTGATAATGTTCACCACGCCGCCCAGCGCATCGGAGCCATAAAGAGAAGACATCGGTCCGCGCACCACCTCGATGCGTTCGATGGCGTCAACCGGCACCCAGTTGAGATCGAAATCATTATGGCGGAATACGGCGTTGCGGGAGTTGACGCGCTTGCCGTCGATCAGGATTAACGTGTAGCTGCTGTCCAGTCCGCGAATACTTACCCCTTTACGGTTGTCCCCTTCGCTCGTGAGCTGAACGCCCGGCACATCCCGTAATACATCTTTCAGATTCTGAACGGGTTTGCGCTGCAAATCTTCCTGGGTAATCACGCTGATGCTTGCCGGTGCGTCTTTCAGGTTTTGCTCGGTCGCGGAGGCTGTGACAACCATTGTGTCGCCGGATTCCGCTGCGATACCAGGCAGGGCCAGGGACATTGCGGACGCACAAAGTCCTCCCCTGACGAAGGGATTCAACCTAAACATTCCATATCTCCATGAGGTAAATACAACTAAATCAAATCATCATTGCTCACAGCGTCTTCCATGCCGCCCACATCTGCGGTGGGTCGGTGACATGCTTATTTTTGATAACGATAAAGCAAACGATAATTATTATCAATTAAATTGTTAAGAAATATATCTTTGTTTCAACGTGCGGGAATAAAAAAGCCCGCTCGAATGAGCGGGCTGAAAGAGAGGATCTGCGGTTATTTTTTAAATCGTTCCGGGAATTCCATTTCACTGTAGCGAACGAAGTGTGTTCCTTTCGTCAGTTTGTAGCCAAACCAGATTACCAGGAACAGCGGAATACCAATGTAGGTTGCCGTAACGGCGCCCCAGTCAATGGTGTCCGCCAGGAACGCTTCATAGTTCTGTCCCAGGGTAATAATCAGGCACAGAATGAAGGCGAAAATGGGACCCAGCGGGAAAAACCCTGAGCGATACGGCAGGTCGTTAATATCGTGCCCCTGCTTGACGTAACCACGGCGGAAACGGTAGTGGCTAATGGCAATCCCAAGCCAGGCGATAAAGCCCGTCATCCCTGAGGTGTTAAGCAGCCACAGATATACCGTCTGGTTGCCAAACATAGAGGTCAGGAAGCACAGACCGGCAATCACCGTTGTGGCATACAGGGCGTTACGAGGAACACCGCCACGGGACAATTTTGAGAAAATACGCGGGGCTTTACCGTCACATGCCAAGGTATAGAGCATACGAGTCGATGCGTACATACCGGAGTTACCGGCTGAAAGTACTGCAGTCAGGATTACGGCATTCATCACTGCCGCTGCAGAAAGCAGACCGGCATGCTGGAAGACCAGCGTGAACGGGCTGACGCTGATGTCTTTCACATCATTACGCAGCAGGCTCGGATCGGTATACGGAATGATCAGGCTGATAATCAGGATAGCGAACACATAGAACAGCAGGATACGCCAGAAAACCTGACGGACTGCACGCGGAATATTTTTCTCCGGGTTCTCTGATTCACCCGCAGCGATACCAATCAACTCAGTACCCTGGAAGGAGAAGCCGACGATCATTGCCACGCCGATCATGGCCGAGAACCCACCGGCAAACGGTGCATCGCCTATCGTCCAGTTACTCCACCCGGCCGGTTCTGCGCCTTTGAAAATACCAACGATCATCGCCACACCGACGACGATAAAGATGATGACGGTTGCCACTTTGATCAAAGAGAACCAGTATTCCGCTTCGCCAAAACCACGAACAGAGATGTAGTTCAGCAGGAAGATGACGGCCAGGAACAGAGCACTCCAGATCCAGCCCGGCGTATCCGGGAACCACCAGTTCATCACCAGCTGTGCAGCAACCAGGTCAACGGCAATCGTTACGGCCCAGTTGTACCAATAGTTCCAGCCCAGCGCGAAGCCAAAGCCTTCTTCAACGTATTGTTGACCATAGGTCGAAAACGAACCGGATACCGGCATGTACGCGGCCAGTTCGCCCAGACTGGTCATCAGGAAGTAAACCATCAGGCCAATCAGGATATAAGAGAAAAGTGCCCCACCCGGGCCTGCTGCCGAAATTGTTGCGCCAGACGCAACGAAAAGACCTGTACCGATGGAACCGCCGATAGCGATCATCGTCAGGTGACGCGCCTTCAGTTCACGACGTAGCGTGGGCGCTTCTGTGGTTTTAATTTCTGAAACCATGTGAAAATGCTGTCCATTTAATAAATGAGGCGCGATTGTAGCAGACGATCCGCGTTCCTTCCGGCAGAAATAGGCAGTTATAAGAGAGCTTCATGACTCGGCCAGGATTATAAGCAAAGCAGAAATCGGGTCTTTCCCCTATCTCCATTGGGGTGAGGGGACGATTACATCTCGCAGTAGCGCAGAAAACGCTGCAAAGAGCTGGAAAGATGCTTCTGCCGATGATGGATACACCAGAGTGTGCGCACCAGTTTCGGCAGTGGAACGGGGACTTCGACCAGCGAGCCCGTCTCAAGCTGCTCGGCAATGACCCGCCGGGAAAGGCAGCTAATACCTAAACCATGACGTACTGCATGTTTAATCGCCTCGGAGTTCCCCAGCTCCATCCCTAACTGGAAATGCGGCAGATGGGAAAGCAGCAGATAATCGACAATTTCACGCGTGCCAGAGCCCTGTTCACGCAGTATCCACTGCGCCTGTGCCAGTCTTTCCAGCGTGACTTCGCCCTGTAGCAAAGGCGAGGCCGGAGAAGCGAACACCACCAGTTCATCTTCCAGCCAGGGTTCAGCAATGATATCGACGTTGTGGCAGGGTCCTTCGATAAGACCGATATCCACACGAAAATCGATCACTGCGTTGATGACATCCTGGCTATTGCCAACGCTCATCTCCAGCGGCAGGGTCGGAAAATCCCGGCGGTAGCGGGCAATCACTTCCGGAAGGATGTAGTTCCCAATCGTACTACTGGCAAACACGCGGATCGCACCGTTGTCTTCACGGAACAGCTGTTCGATTTCGGTAGCCTGTTCAAGCAATGCCAAAGCACGCGGGTAGAGCAGACGACCATGTTCGTTGACGACTAAGCGCTTCCCTACCCTGTCGAAAAGCTGAACGCCTAGCTGTCCTTCGAGATCGGTCAATGCCGCGCTGACCGCAGATTGAGAGAGGGCCAGCATCTGCGAGGCCTGCGTCGTCGACCCACTCTTCAGCACTTCGGCGAAAACTTCCAGCTGACGCAATGTAATGTGCATGGTTGCTTACCACTTATATAGATTAATTATAAGTATATAATCAATTTTATTTTTAAACCAGAGAGACGTAGTCTTTAGCCAGACAAAGGAGAAGGTTATGTCAGAACTCACCTTACAGCATCATCGTACATTGTGGCACTTCGTGCCGGGTCTTGCGCTCAGCGCAGTGATAACCGGCGTCGCGTTATGGGGCGGCAGCATTCCAGCCATCGCTGGAGCAGGCTTTAGCGCCTTAACACTGGCGATATTGCTCGGCATGGTCGTGGGAAATACCGTTTACCCACGCATCTGGAAATCGTGCGATGGCGGCGTGATTTTTGCCAAACAGCACCTGCTGCGCCTCGGGATTATTCTTTACGGTTTTCGTCTTACCTTTTCGCAGATCGCCGATGTCGGCGTCAGCGGGATTGCTATCGATGTCCTGACCCTGACCAGCACCTTTTTACTGGCCTGTTTTATTGGTCAGAAAGTCTTTGGTCTGGATAAGCAAACCAGCTGGTTAATCGGTGCAGGGAGCAGTATTTGTGGTGCAGCAGCGGTGCTGGCAACAGAGCCTGTCGCTAAAGCTGAATCCAGTAAAGTGACAGTTGCAGTGGCGACGGTGGTGATTTTCGGTACGCTGGCGATTTTCCTCTATCCGGCTATGTATCCACTGGTGGCCCACTGGTTTAGCCCGGAAACCTATGGCATCTATATCGGCTCGACCGTGCATGAAGTCGCGCAGGTGGTGGCAGCGGGTCACGCCATTAGCCCGGATGCAGAAAACGCGGCGGTAATTGCCAAAATGCTGCGCGTGATGATGCTGGCGCCCTTCCTGATTTTCCTGGCAGCACGGGTAAAACAGCTGGCTCCAGCGGGCAGTAATCAGAAAAGCAAAATTACCATTCCGTGGTTTGCGATCCTGTTCATCGTGGTGGCAATTTTTAACTCCTTCCACCTCCTGCCCAAAGCGGTAGTGGATATGCTGGTGACGCTGGATACCGTTCTGTTGGCGATGGCGATGGCGGCGTTGGGTGTGACAACTCACGTCAGCGCGCTGAAAAAGGCCGGTGCAAAACCGCTGCTGATGGCGCTGGTACTCTTTGTCTGGCTGATAGTCGGCGGGGGTGCGATTAACCTTGTGGTCCATAGCCTGATGGCATAAACCACTACATCCTTCTCCTGTTAACCCGCTATCATAAGCATTTCGGGTTAACAGGAGTCCCTTTATGAAATATGTTGGAGCGCACGTTAGCGCTGCCGGTGGCCTTGCGAATGCCGCCATTCGCGCCGCCGAAATCGAGGCGACCGCTTTCGCCCTGTTCACCAAAAATCAGCGCCAGTGGCGCGCCGCACCGCTCACCGCTGACGTGATTGATGATTTCAAAGCCGCCTGCGAGAAGTATCATTACGGGCCGGGCCAAATCCTTCCCCACGACAGCTATCTGATAAACCTCGGCCATCCGGTTGAAGAGGCACTGGAAAAATCCCGCGAGGCGTTTCTTGATGAAGTCCAGCGCTGCGAACAGCTTGGGTTGACGCTGCTGAACTTCCATCCAGGCAGTCATCTGATGCAAATTGATGAAGATGCCTGTCTGGCGCGCATTGCCGAATCCATTAACATCACGCTGGATAAAACCAAAGGTGTCACCGCGGTAATTGAGAACACAGCCGGTCAGGGTAGCAACCTCGGCTTTAAGTTCGAACATCTGGCGGCGATTATCGACGGTGTTGAGGATAAAACCCGTGTCGGCGTGTGTATTGATACCTGCCATGCCTTTGCGGCCGGCTACGATCTGCGCACAACCGAGGCAACGAAAAACACGTTTGATGAGTTCGAGCGCATAGTTGGCTTTAAGTACCTGCGCGGAATGCACTTAAACGATGCGAAAAGCGCTTTTGGCAGCCGCGTTGACCGCCACCACAGCCTTGGCGAAGGCAATATTGGTCATGATGCGTTTCGCTTTATCATGCAGGACGCCCGCTTCGACGGCATTCCGATGGTGCTTGAAACCATCAACCCCGATATCTGGGCAGAAGAGATTGCCTGGTTGAAGGCGCAGCAGACCGCTGAACAAATGGCATAAAAAAAGCCGGGTTGCATTTGCACCCGGCTTTTTTGTTGTTTACTACTTAGGCTGCTTTCGCGACCACTTCCGCTTCCGGACGTTTCAGCACGGCGTAAGACAAACCCGCCACCAGCGTACCGGCAACAATCGCCATCAGGTACCCCAGAACCGGGGTGATAGCGCCTGGGATCAGCAGAACAAACAGACCACCGTGTGGAGCCATCAGTTTTGCGCCAATCGCCATCGAGATTGCACCTGTCACGGCACCACCCACGATACAGCACGGTAATACACGCATTGGGTCGCGCGCCGCGAACGGAATCGCCCCTTCGGTGATGAAGCACAGACCCAGGACCAGTGCCGCTTTGCCGCCTTCCTGCTGCGCTTTGTCAAACTTACGGCGGGCAACAATCGTCGCCAGACCGAGAGCCAGAGGAGGCACCATACCTGCCGCCATGATGGCTGCCATTGGCGCGTAGGTCTGGGTACTCAACAGGCCAACACCAAAGGCGTAGGCCGCTTTGTTCACTGGGCCACCCATGTCGGTACACATCATGCCACCGAGGATTGCACCCAGCAGGACCGCATTGGCGGTACCCATGGTTTGCAGCCAGTGGGTCAGACCCGCCAGAATACCCGCAACCGGTTTACCAATCAGGTAAATCATCGCCAGACCGACCACCAGGCTGGAAATCAGCGGGATGATCAGAATCGGTTTCAGCGCTTCCATACTCTGTGGCAGCTTGAGCTTCGAGCTGATCAGCTTCGCAACGTAACCGGCCAGGAAGCCCGCGATAATACCGCCGATAAAACCAGAACCCGTGCTCACCGCCAACATACCGCCGATAAGACCTGGCGTCAGACCCGGACGGTCAGCGATGGAGAAGGCGATAAAGCCCGCCAGCACAGGCACCATCAGCGCGAACGCAGAACCCCCACCAATCTGCATTAATGCAGCTGCCAGCGTCCCCTGCTCTTTAAATGCGGTGATACCAAACGCGAATGACAGCGCGATACACAGACCACCCGCAACCACCATCGGCAGCATGTAAGAAACACCGGTCAGCAGGTGGCGATAAGCGCCTGCTGACTCTTTCTTACCTTCAGTCGCACTTTGACTGGTGCCCGTTGCCTGATACGGCTTCGCTTCAACCAGCGCTTTATCAAACTCCTGAGCGGTCTTTTTCAGTGCCAGACCTGTCGAAGTGCGGTACATCGGCTTACCGGCAAATTTCGCCAGATCCACTTCGATGTCTGCCGCCACAATCACCAGATCGGCCTCAGCCACTTCTTCTGGGGTGATGGCATTGCCGGCGCCCACGGAGCCGCGCGTTTCAACTTTTACCCACCAGCCGCGTTTTTTCGCTTCGGTTTCAATGGCTTCAGCCGCCATAAAGGTATGAGCTACCCCTGTAGGACAGGCCGTCACCGCAACAATGCGTTTTGGTCCAGAAGCCGCAACCGGTGCCGCAGCAACAGGGGCGCTGTAAACAGACGCGTGACCTTTCGCTTCGCTCAGGAACAGTTCCGGGTGTGCCACCGCACGATTAATATCGCCCAGCCAGACATTTTTGCCATTAAGCGCACTGTCAGCCGGGATTTTATCGCCCAGAACAATGACCAGTTCGGCATCGCCCGGGTTATCAATCATCTCGAGATGTGCTTTGTTCGCCGCCGCTCCCAGCAAGGTCTTCGCCATATAGGCGCGAGCCTGTCCGAGACCGGAGTCAATGATCAGCAGCGTTTTCATTATTCCTCTCCTGCTGTTAGTTAAAAGGTTTTAAGTCAACGCGCGCCATCATCGCGGCTAACTGGGTACGATCGGTAATACCGACATTGCTCTGGCTTACGGCCAGGGCAGCAACGGCGGTGGCAAGACGTAAAGTATGTTCACTGGATTCACGCATCAGCAGACCATAAATCAGGCCGCCAACCATGGAATCCCCTGCACCGACGGTGCTGACAACATCGACCGACGGCGGTTTGGCGATCCATTCGCCAGAAGCGTTAACCCACAACGCTCCTTCTGCACCAAGAGAGATAACTACGTGGGCGATACCCTGCTCGCGCAGTGCATGGGCAGCATCAATCACATCTTTTAATTCTGGCAGCTTACGACCGGCCCAGATCTCCAGTTCGCGGCGATTAGGCTTCACCAGCCACGGTGACGCTTTCAGTCCCGCGACCAGTGCATCACGGCTACTGTCAAAAATAATGCATGGACACTGGCTGCGCAGGCGCGTCATCCAGTCGGTAAATGCTTCCGGACTGACGCCGGACGGCAAACTACCGCTGACGCACACCATGTCGAACTGACCAAGCCAGGTCAGAGAGTCGTTAACAAAACGCTCCCAGTCTGACGGCGTCACTTCGAAGCCCGAGAAGTTCAGATCGGTCACTTCGCCGTCTTTCTCCGTCAGCTTGACGTTGATACGGGTGCGGCCCTGAACAACCTGAAAACGGTTGGCAATGCCCAGCTCGCTGAACAGCTGCTGGAAACCATCCTGGTTATCTTTACCGAGGAATCCACCCACGGTGACATCAATACCAAGGTCCTTGAGCACTTTCGCGACGTTAATCCCTTTACCCGCAGCATGCAGGCCAGTGGTACGCACGAGGTTTACTTCGCCGCGCTCAATCTCCGGGCAAAACCCCACCAGGTCATAAGCCGGGTTCAGCGTAATAGTCGCAACACGTCTGCTCATTATGCGCCCTCCCCCAGACCTGCCGCGATGGCGTCGCCAATCGCCTTCAGCGCCTGTTCAGCATCCGCACCCTGTGCGGTGAAACGCAGACGGTGACCTTTCTTCACGCCCAGCGCGACAACTTTCATCAGACTACGGCCGTTGGCCGGTTTACCTGTGCCATCAAGGTTGGCCACGGTGATCTCACTTTCAAATTGTTTAATGGTATTTACCAGCATGGTACCTGGACGGGCATGCAGGCCGTGTTCGTTACGCACCACGAATTCAGCGTTAAGAACATCGTCAGTCAGCGCATCATCGCTGGTCAGCAGAGCCAGCACCGTCGCCGCATCTGCGTTCAGCAGTTTTTCAGCTTTGTTATTCAGCAGCAGATCGCCCAGGCGCTTCAGCACGGAAACCGGCTGTTCATCGTTCATCGCCACGGTCAGCAGCATGGCCGCACGCTCGCCGTCGACGTCAAACGCATTTGCCGCACGACTCACGGCGATAGCGCTACGCAGGTTGCCTTCAGCACTGTCGTTCAGCCAGATACCTTGACCGAGATTCAACGGCTTATCATTGATTACGCGCGTCACAAATGTGGCATCTGCTGCACCGGCTTCTTTCAGGCGACCGGCATTCAGCGCCTGGAGTGTCACCAGATCGGAGGCAACTACATCCAGCGTCAGCGTTTCATTATCCAGTTTCAGCGCTTCACTCTGTTTTTCGCCCATCAGCAAGGCGCGCAGCTCTTCAGCAGTCGTTGCTGACTTCAGCTGTTCAGCAACGGAATCATCGCTCAGTACGTGGGTCAGCTGACGCAGCAGGCCTAAGTGTTCGTCGCTGCTGGCCGCGATACCGATGGCCACATACGCCACCTGACCGTCACCCCAGAGCACGCCCTGTGGGAACTGATAAACCTTCACCCCGGTTTTCAACACCTGGTCGCGGGTGTCGGTTGTGCCGTGCGGAATAGCAATGCCATTGCCGAGGAAGGTTGAGGTCTGCTGCTCACGCGCCAGCATGCCATTTACATAACCGTCCGCGACGTTACCTGCCTGCACAAGGGCAGCGGCAACCTGGCGAATGGCCTCTTCTTTATCCCCGGCCTGTGCGCCCGGGTGGATATCCTGAACAGATAACTGGAACATGGTTCTCCACTCCTGCTGAAATTGAATCGTTTCAGCTTTAATGAGAAAAAATGCGCTAGCCTGCTCCGTTTGCTTAAACAAGATAGCGCTGAAACGTTTCAAAAAGTCTTGCGCTTTCTGCAATGCCTTGCAAGTAAACTCGTATTTCTGATCTCAGAATTTAGAGATACAGCACATTTCTTCTTCGTTCAGCTGAATATTGCTGAAGTTCAGCAAGTCAGTTTCAGCTAAGGTCAGTCAAACCTTCTATAAGTTGAAATGCCATTTTGATTTTTCGTGGCATCATTGACCGCACCCTCTGTTTATTTAATGAGTGCCAGCGTAAACTCCGCCTCTCTCTGTCACTCGTTAATTATAAAACATGCATAACACCCCCGCGGCCACCTCGCCAAAGCCCTTTGATTTGACTTCAGCGGCGTTCCTGATTGTTGCCTTTTTTACGGGTATTGCCGGTGCGTTACAGACGCCGACGCTGAGCTTATTTCTGACCAATGAGGTTCACGCTCGTCCGGCCATGGTGGGTTTCTTTTTTACCGGAAGCGCCATCATCGGCATTCTGGTGAGTCAGTTTCTGGCGGGCCGATCCGACAGAAAAGGCGATCGTAAAAGCCTGATTGTCTTTTGCTGTCTGCTTGGGGTGCTCGCCTGCGTTCTGTTTGCATGGAACCGCAACTATTTCATTTTGCTGTTCATCGGGGTATTTCTGAGCAGCTTTGGTTCGACGGCTAACCCACAGATGTTCGCGCTTGCCCGCGAGCACGCCGACCATACCGGGCGTGAAGCGGTGATGTTCAGCTCGGTAATGCGTGCTCAGGTGTCACTGGCATGGGTGATCGGCCCCCCGCTGGCTTACGCGCTGGCGATGGGGTTTGGTTTTACGGTGATGTACCTGAGTGCGGCTGTCGCATTTGTGGTATGTGGCGCGCTGGTGTGGTTCTTTCTGCCGTCGATGCGCAAAGAGCCCAAAGTGGCGACGGGCACGCTGGAAGCCCCGCGCCGCAACCGCCGCGATGCCCTGCTTCTGTTTGTTATCTGCACCCTGATGTGGGGCACTAACAGCCTGTATATCATCAATATGCCGCTGTTTATTATTGATGAACTGCATCTGCCAGAGAAGCTGGCAGGTATCATGATGGGAACAGCGGCCGGGCTTGAGATCCCGACGATGCTCATCGCAGGCTATTACGCAAAGCGCTTCGGCAAGCGTTTTCTGATGCGTATCGCCGCCGTCGCCGGTCTGCTTTTCTATATCGGTATGCTGACGCTACATACGCCGGGGTTGTTACTGGCTTTACAGCTGCTGAACGCTATCTATATCGGCATTCTGGCCGGGATTGGCATGCTCTATTTCCAGGATCTAATGCCGGGTCAGGCAGGCTCGGCCACGACCCTTTATACTAATACCACCCGTGTGGGCTGGATTATCGCAGGCTCAATGGCGGGGGTCGTCGCAGAAATCTGGAACTATCACACGGTGTTCTGGATTGCGCTGGTGATGTGCACGCTGACGATTGGCTGTCTGGCGAGGATCAAAGACGTTTAAGGCGCGGTGAGCGATTCCAGCTCGAGCAGATACGTCATCGCCTGCGCTCGCGTGCTGCCACACATTTCGGCTGTTGGCTGAAGTCCGGAGCAAACCTTCGGGCGCAGGGGCGAACCAAAGATCATACACAGGTTAGTTTCAGAGAGCTGAACGCAGCGGGTATTGGCAGGCTTGCCTTCTGGCATTCCTGGAATGGGGCTTGAAATGGACGGTGCGGTACAGCACGCGCCGCAATCTGGACGACAATCCATAAACGCTCTCTTTCGCTGACGAAGGCCCGCGCAGCCGGGCATCGCGCGCACAGTAACACCTTTTGCGTATTGATAGCAAAAGCCACGAATTCCTCTTGCCTGAAAGGCCGCGCACGAGTAATTTGGCGCGATATTTTTTACCTTCCGTATACAGGATTACTGCAATGCCAAGAGCGAACGAAATTAAGAAAGGTATGGTACTGAATTACAACGGCAAACTGCTGATTGTGAAAGATATCGATATTCAGGCACCTAGCGCCCGTGGTGCAGCGACGCTGTACAAAATGCGTTTCGCCGATGTGCGTACCGGTCTGAAAGTTGAAGAACGTTTTAAAGGTGACGATATCGTTGATACCGTGACCCTGACCCGTCGCTATGTCGATTTTTCCTATATCGACGGCAACGAATACGTGTTCATGGATAAAGAAGATTACACCCCGTATATCTTCACCAAAGATCAGATTGAAGAAGAGCTGCTGTTTATTCCCGAAGGCGGTATGCCAGACATGCAGGTTCTGACCTGGGATGGCGTGCTGCTGGCGCTGGAACTGCCTCAGACCGTCGATCTGGAAATCGTTGAAACGGCACCGGGTATCAAAGGCGCATCTGCAAGCGCCCGTAACAAACCAGCAACCCTGACAACCGGACTGGTTGTGCAGGTGCCAGAATACCTGTCTGCAGGCGAGAAAATTCGCATCCATATCGAAGAAAAACGCTATATGGGTCGTGCTGACTAACACAAAAAACCCGGCTTTGCGCCGGGTTTTTCTTTTACAGCAATTCAGGATACTTCGTCATCTTCAGCGCCAGCTCAATGCCGCGCACTTCCGCCATCCCTTTCAGACGACCGATTGCCGAATAACCTGGGTTCGTTTTCTTACGCAGATCGTCCAGCATCTGATGCCCGTGATCCGGACGGAATGGAATAGGACGCACATCACCAACCTGCTTACGACGTACTTCTTCCGCCAGGATGGCATCCACCACCGCGACCATATTCACATCACCGCCAAGGTGCGCTGCCTCGTGGAAGGTTTTTGGGTTCTCTTCACGACAGGTCGCGCGCAGGTGAGTAAAGTGAATACGATCGCCGAAGGTTTCAATCATCCGCACCAGATCGTTATCCGCACGCACGCCGTAGGAGCCGGTACACATGGTAAAGCCGTTGTAGATGCTGTCTACCGTCTCTTTCAGCCACTGCATATCTTCAATCGTCGAGACGATACGCGGCAGGCCGAGAATAGGACGCGGAGGATCGTCCGGATGTATCGCCAGGCGAACGCCCGCTTCTTCTGCGACGGGCACAATCGCGCGCAGGAAGTACGCCATGTTTTCACGAAGCTGATGCTTATCAATGTCGCCATATTCCGCCAGACGTGCACGGAACTGATCCAGCGTATAGCCCTCTTCCGCACCTGGCAGACCAGCAATGATATTGCGGGTCAGCTTTTCGATGTCAGCATCACTGGCGGCGTTAAACCACGCGCGCGCCTGCTGCTGCTCTTCCGCGGTGTAATCCGCTTCGGCGCCAGGACGTTTCAGAATGTGCAGTTCAAATGCCGCAAAGGCAATTTGATCGAAACGCAGTGCTTTTGAACCGTCCGGCATCTGATATTCAAGGTCAGTGCGCGTCCAGTCCAGGATAGGCATGAAGTTATAGCACACCGTATCAATGCCGCATGCCGCCAGGTTGCGAATACTCTGCTGATAGTTGGCAATCCAGGTCTGGTACTCCCCTGAATGGGTTTTGATATCTTCATGAACCGGAATGCTTTCCACCACAGACCAGGTTAATCCCTTCTCTGCCAGCAGAGCCTGACGCTTTTGAATTTCATCAACCGGCCATACCTGGCCGTTAGGAATATGATGCAGCGCCGTGACGACACCCGTTGCGCCAGCCTGACGCACATCATCAAGAGAAACCGGATCGTTCGGCCCGTACCAACGCCAGGTTTGTTCCATTGCCTCACCCTCTTAAGTTGTTATACCAATATGCGTTACCGCAATGACGACTACCATACATGTTTACCATGAAGGGTCAATATACCGCCACGCATTGATTGATCAAACTCACAGAACAGGGATATTTACGGCTTACCAATTTTATTTGCTGTCATATAACTTTACACTGGCATTGTTAATTAATGGTTAATCAGGTGTGTATCTCATGAAGACAATTGCCTCCACCGCCCTTCCTGCCCATGTTCAGCAACCGCGCTACGATCGTCGGCAATTACGCTCTCGCATCGTCCATTTTGGCTTTGGTGCGTTTCACCGTGCGCACCAGGCATTGTTAACAAATCGGGTGCTGAATGAGAAAGGCGGCGACTGGGGAATATGTGAGATTAGCCTCTTTAGCGGTGATGTGCTGATGAGCCAGCTGCGTGCGCAGGATCACTTGTTCACCGTTCTGGAGAAAGGTGCAAAAGGAAATGAGGCAATTATCGTCGGTGCCGTCCATGAATGTCTGAACGCAAAGCTGGACTCTCTGCCCGCTATTATTGAGAAATTTTGTGAGCCTCAGGTGGCGATTGTGTCGCTCACTATCACGGAGAAAGGTTATTGCATCGATCCCGCTACCAGTAAATTGGATCTGCAAAACCCGCGGATTATCCACGATCTGGAAAATCCATCTGAGCCGCATTCCGCCCCGGGGATCCTTGTCGAAGCGCTCCATCGTCGCCGTGAGCGCGGCTTACCTGCTTTTACCGTGCTTTCTTGCGACAATATCCCTGACAACGGCCATGTGGTGAAAAATGCCGTGCTGGGCATGGCGCAAAAACGCTCTCCGGCACTCGCTGCGTGGATTGATAGCCACGTGAGTTTTCCCGGAACCATGGTCGACAGGATTGTTCCTGCTGCAACAGAGGCCTCACTGGCGGAAATCACCGAAACGCTCGGCGTTGAAGATCCGTGCGCCATCAGCTGCGAACCGTTTATTCAGTGGGTGGTGGAAGATAATTTTGTTGCCGGCCGTCCGGCGTGGGAAGTGGCGGGCGTCCAGATGGTGCAGGATGTTCTGCCGTGGGAGCAGATGAAGTTACGCATGCTTAACGGCAGCCACTCTTTCCTGGCTTATCTCGGGTATCTCGCCGGCTATGCGCATATCAATGAATGTATGGAAGACGCAGCCTTCCGCAAAGCCGCCCGTCGGCTCATGCTCGATGAACAGGCACCCACATTACGCATTAAGGATGTCGATCTCACCGCATACGCCGATAGCCTGCTTGAACGCTTTGCTAACCCGGCCTTGCAGCACCGTACCTGGCAAATTGCAATGGACGGTAGCCAGAAGCTGCCCCAGAGAATGCTGGACGGGATCCGCGTCCATCTTGAGCGAAAAACGCCGTGGCTGCTGCTGGCTCTGGGCGTGGCCGGCTGGATACGCTACGTCAGCGGGACTGACGAACACGGAAACACAATTGACGTCCGCGATCCCCTCAGCGATAAAATCCGCACGATTGTTGACGCCAGCAGCGACGACGATCGCGTCAACGCGCTGCTGGGGCTGAACGAGGTCTTTGGACACGATCTCGCCCAAAATAGCGTTTTTGTTGAAGCTGTCAGCCAGGCATATCAGCGCATTGCCCGCCACGGTGCACGTCAGGCTGTTATTGAAACGTTAAATCTTTAACGATTATTGCGCTTAACACGAACGGAGGTGACCTCCGTTCGCCCTTCCCCTTCTCATTGCGCCCTTTTTTCGCCAGGATAAGAGATAATTGTTATAGCATCACAATTCTCTTCTGGAGCGCACGTGACCAAAACCAACCTCATCACCGGTTTTCTCGGCAGCGGTAAAACCACGTCAATTCTTCACCTGCTGGCGAACAAAGATCCGGCCGAGAAATGGGCCGTTCTGGTCAATGAATTTGGCGAAGTGGGCATCGACGGCGCATTACTGTCGGACAGCGGCGCGATGATCAAAGAGATCCCAGGCGGATGCATGTGCTGCGTCAATGGCTTGCCCATGCAGGTAGGACTCAATACCTTGCTACGTCAGGGAAAACCCGATCGCCTGCTGATTGAACCCACCGGGCTGGGTCACCCGAAGCAGATCCTTGATTTACTGACCGCACCGGTTTACGAGCCGTGGATTGATCTGCGTGCCACCCTGTGCCTGCTCGATCCTCGCCAGCTTCTGGATGATAAAGCGGTGGCCAATGAGAACTTCCGCGATCAACTCGCCTCAGCAGACATTATCGTTGCTAATAAAGAAGATCGCGCCACGGCTGAAAGCCAGTCCGCGCTGGACGCGTGGTGGCAACATTTCGGGAGTAATCGTCAACGGGTGCAGACCACTCAGGGGAGGATTGATAGCGCCCTGCTCGACCTTCCTCGTCTGAACATAGCGGAACTTCCGGCCAGTGCAGAGCATGCCCATAGCCACCCGGTGAAACAAGGTCTGGCTGCCCTCAGCCTGCCGGAACACCAGCGCTGGCGTCGTAATCTGAATAGTGGTCAGGGGTATCAGGCCTGTGGATGGATCTTCGATGCAGATACCGTTTTTGACACCATCGGGATCCTTGAGTGGGCCAGACTTGCTCCGGTCGATCGCGTTAAAGGGATCATGCGCACACCAGACGGACTGGTACGGATCAATCGTCAGGGTGAAGATTTCTTTATTGAAACGCAAAATGTCGCCCCGCCGGACAGCCGAATTGAGTTAATTAGTGCGGTTAACGCCGACTGGAATGCCCTGCAGTCCAGCCTGTTGAAGCTTCGTTTAAGTTTGGGCGGCTAACGTTGCCCCTGTTTTCACTCTTTGCTGAACGTTATGACGACTCGATTTCCCCTGATATTACTGCTTAATGTCGCCGGTCTGGCGCTCTTTTTCTCCTGGTATATCCCGGCGAATCATGGTTTCTGGTTCCCGCTGGATTCTGCAATCTTTCACTTCTTCAACCAGGAGCTGGTGAAGAGCAATGCCTTTCTGTGGCTGGTAGCTATCACCAACAACCGCGCCTTCGACGGTTTTTCGTTGCTGGCAATGGGCTGCCTGATGCTCTCCTTCTGGTTGAAAGAGGATAAAGCAGGGCGTCGGCGTATTATGATTATCGGTCTGGTGATGCTGCTGTTTGCCGTGGTCATTAACCAGCTGGCAACCGCGATTATTCCGGTTAAGCGCTCCAGCCCAACGCTCTTCTTTAGCGATATTTATCGCGTCAGTGAGTTGCTGCATATTCCAACAAAAGATGCCTCGAAGGACAGTTTCCCTGGCGACCACGGCATGATGCTGCTTATTTTTTCCGCAGTTATGCTTCGTTATTTCGGCAAAAAAGCCTTTGCAATAGCCCTGATTATTTTTGTGGTTTTTGCTTTTCCACGCGTAATGATTGGCGCCCACTGGTTCACCGATATTGCCGTCGGTTCGCTCTCCGTTGCTCTGATTGCTCTACCGTGGTGTTTGATGACACCGTTGAGCGACGGGATAATAGCGCTGTTTGATCGCTATCTTCCCGGAAAAACGCAACAACAATTAAACAAATAACTAACCTAAATTAACGTTAGCTATCAGGGATCGACATGATCCCTGACAGGTCTCCTGCCGCGATCTTTTCTCACTGTCATATTCCTGTCATCACATTCATGATAAAAATGAATCAATTACGCGATAAGGTGGCGGATCTGTCGGTATTTTGAGCATTTCCATGTTTTTACTTTCTGTATCACAATTTCTTATAAAAAAAAGGCTTTTTTTACTCGCAATACCCCAGGCAATCGGTTAATCTCGAACTCGTTTTGCCCCATAGAGATAATTATTTCACTGGCTAATAATTTTGTGCGCTGTGCCACAAATGTGAGCAGAAAGAATTGTCTCAATGTGAACAGATAATTAGTCTCGTCACGTTTGGCATTTTTATAACGATATTTGTCGTTAAGGACTTCAAGGGAAAATAAACAAAATGGTCAAATCTCAACCGTTTCTGAGATATATCTTACGGGGGATCCCGGCGATAGCAGTCGCGGTACTGTTGTCTGCATGTAGTACATCGAACACCGCAAAGAATATGCATCCTGAGACGCGTGTTGTGGGAATGGAAGATTCCTCGTCACTGCAAGCCTCTCAGGATGAATTTGAAAATATGGTACGTAATCTGGACGTGAAGTCCCGCATTATGGACCAGTATGCTGACTGGAAAGGCGTGCGTTACCGTCTTGGCGGCAGCACGAAAACAGGTATTGATTGTTCCGGTTTTGTACAGCGTACTTTCCGTGAGCAATTCGGGTTAGATCTTCCGCGTTCGACTTACGAACAGCAGGAGATGGGCAAGTCGATTTCACGAACTAAACTGCGCACCGGTGACTTAGTTCTGTTCCGCGCCGGTTCTACAGGTCGACATGTGGGCATCTATATTGGTAATGACCAGTTTGTACATGCCTCCACCAGTAGCGGTGTGACCATTTCCAGCATGAACGAACCGTACTGGAAAAAGCGCTACAACGAAGCGCGCCGAGTACTGACCCGCAGTTAATATGGAAATTGTATCGTTGGTTATCCCTTGGCTGGCGATATGATGAAAAAAAGCACTGCTTCGGCGGTGTTTTTTTTTGCCCGTTACACTGAATACATTCGGCGGCAATTCAGGAACCACAACGTCTATGTTCACCCGCTACTTCTCCAGTAATCGCAAGATACTGATCCTCAGCATTATCACAGGCCTGATCGCTGCCCTGCTCCTGGGTTCATTGCAATTTTTCTGGAGCTACCACAAGCGGGACGTAAAATTCGACACTCTGATTAACGATGTCAACCTCTACATGGAGAGCTATTTTGCAGAGTTAAAAACCTCTATCGACATCCTCCAGCCACTCACGCTGAACAATTGCCACGACGTCAATGCAGAACTGACTTCACGCGCAGCATTTAGCCTCAACGTGCGCGCCTTTTTGTTGGTCAGGGACAAAATTGCGTTCTGTTCATCCGCCACAGGTCCAATGAATGTCCCGATGGAGGAGCTGATACCCGAGCTGCACATTAATAAGCAGATCGATATGGCCTTGCTTCCAGGCACCCCGATGTTGCCCAACAAGCCCGCGATTGCCATCTGGTATCGTAACCCGTTAGTTAAAGATGGCGGTGTGTTCACCTCGGTGAATATCAATCTGACACCTTATCTGCTCTACACAGCCCGCCAGGACGAGTTCGCTGGCATCGCCATCATCATTGGCGATTATGCCCTAACGACGATGTCCAGCAAGCTGGTCAAAGCGCGTGATTTAGATGAAGCACCGAGCCGCATCGCTACGCTGAAAAACGTCCCCCTGACCATTAAACTGTATGCGGACGCCTGGACCAGCGATGAAATCCTTTACGCTCTGTTCTTCGGACTGGTGTGCGGCATTGCGGCCGGATCGCTCAATTACTATATCCTCAGCATACGGCTGAATCCGGGTAAAGAGATTTTAAGCGCCATTAAGCGCGATCAATTCTATGTGGTCTATCAACCTGTGGTGGACGCAAAAGAGCTGAAAATGCGCGGTGTCGAGGTGTTGATGCGCTGGAAACACCCGACCATGGGTGAGATTCCGCCTGACGCCTTTATCAATTTTGCAGAGGCACAGAAGCTGATCGTTCCGCTGACGCTGCATCTTTTTGATCTCATCATTCACGATGCGCCGGTATTACAGACCGTGCTACCGCCGGGCGCAAAACTCGGCATCAACATTGCGCCTGGGCATTTGCATGCGGAAAGCTTCAAAGAAGACATGCTCACCTTCAAAGCGTTACTGCCGCCGGATTACTTCCAGATCGTGCTGGAAATTACCGAGCGCGACATGCTTAATCATCGGGAAGCCAACAGCCTCTTCGAATGGCTGCATAACGAAGGGTTTGAGATAGCCATTGATGATTTTGGTACTGGTCACAGCGCGCTGATTTATCTTGAACATTTCACCATGGACTATCTCAAGATTGATCGTGGTTTTGTTAATGCAATAGGCACGGAGACCGTGACGTCACCGGTGCTGGATGCAGTCCTGACGCTGGCAAGACGAATGAATATGTTGACCGTCGCCGAAGGGGTGGAAACCCCGGAACAGGCTGCATGGCTACGCGAGCATGGCGTCAATTTCCTGCAGGGCTACTGGATTAGCCGCCCGATGCCACTGGATCAGTTCCGCAACTGGCGGCCTGACGTTTCGCCCGGCAGTGAATAATTTCACATTGCCCGTGACGTCACTTATTATTCAGCTTAACTGAGCTGGTTTGTAAAAGAAGGAGCCGCCACGAGATGCTTATGCGCTTTATGTTGCTGATGTTGGCATTCACGAGCCTGTCCAGCCAGGCGCAAGCCATCAAAGAAAATATCGCCTTCGCGGTGATTGGCGAGCCGAAATACGCGGTCAATTTTACACATTTCGATTACGTCAACCCAGCCGCCCCCAAAGGTGGGAAGGTAACACTTTCCGCCACGGGAACGTTCGACAACTTCAACCGCTACGCCCTGCGTGGCGTGGCGGCCGCGCGAACGGAATCACTTTACGATACGCTTTTTGTCACGTCTGATGATGAGCCCGGCAGCTACTATCCACTGATTGCCGATAACGTGCGTTACGCGGATAACTTTGCCTGGGCTGAAATCTCGATAAACCCTCGGGCACGTTTTCACGATGGTTCACCGGTTAAGGCCAGTGACGTCGCGTTCACCTTTCACAAATTTATGACTGAAGGCGTGCCCCAATTCCGCATCGTGTACAAAGGCGCATCCGTCAGAGCCATTGCGCCGCTCACCGTACGCATCGAGCTGAGCGAACCCAACAAAGAGAATATGCTCAGCCTGTTCTCACTGCCGGTGATGCCTCAATCGTTCTGGAAAGATCACAAACTGAGCGACCCGCTCTCTACTCCCCCTCTGGCAGGTGGTCCTTACCGCATTACCGACTGGCGCATGGGGCAATATGTGGTCTATTCCCGCGTCAAAGACTACTGGGCCGCAAATCTGCCAGTTAACCGCGGGCGCTGGAATTTCGACACCCTTCGTTATGATTACTACCTCGACGATAACGTGGCATTTGAAGCATTTAAAGCCGGTGCCTTCGATCTGCGCGTCGAGAGCAACGCCAAAAACTGGGCCACGCGGTATATCGGGAAAAATTTCGCGAAAGGTTACATCGTTAAAGATGAGCACAAAAATGAGTCCGCCCAGGACACCCGCTGGCTGGCATTTAATATTCAGCGTCCGGTGTTTAATGACCGCCGGGTACGGGAAGCGATTTCCCTGGCCTTTGATTTTGAGTGGATGAACAAAGCGCTCTTTTACGGTGCCTACAGCCGTGCGAACAGCTATTTTCAGAACACGGAATATGCCGCGCGCGACTACCCGAAAGCTGACGAGCTGGTCCTGCTGGCACCGCTGAAAGCGGAAGTACCCGCGGAAGTGTTCACCTCGGTGTTTCAGCCGCCCGTGTCGAACGGTGACGGCTACGACCGCGCCAACCTGCTGAAAGCCAGCAAGCTGCTGGAGGACGCGGGCTGGCCCCTGAAGAATCAAAAGCGTGTTGATGCCAAAACGGGTAAGCCTCTCAGCTTTGAGCTGCTGCTTTCATCCGGGGGCAACGATCAGTGGGTACTGCCGTTTAAGCACAACCTTGAGCGGCTGGGCGTTACCATGAACATTCGTCAGGTTGATAACGCGCAGATTACCAATCGCATGCGCAGCCGTGATTACGACATGATGCAGCGCTTGTGGCCCGCACAGCCGTGGCCAAGCTCCGATCTGCAAATTTCATGGGCCTCCAGCTACATCGACTCCTCATATAATGCCCCGGGGGTGAAAAGCCCGGCGATTGATGCACTGATTGCAAAAATAGTGGCGGCGCAAGGCGATAAAGAAAAACTCCTGCCGCTCGGACGGGCGCTCGACAGGGTCTTAACCTGGAACTACTACATGCTGCCGATGTGGTATATGGGCGAAGATCGTCTTGCTCGCTGGGACAAGTTCTCCGTGCCTGCCGTACGCCCTGTCTATTCACTGGGCTTTGATACCTGGTGGTATGACGTCAACAAAGCCGCCAGACTCCCCGCTGAGCGACGCTAAGGAATCATCATGGGTGCCTATCTTATCCGCCGTCTGCTGTTGGTCATCCCGACCCTGTGGGCCATCATCACGATTAACTTTTTTATCGTGCAAATCGCGCCTGGCGGCCCGGTTGATCAGGCTATTGCCGCTATCGAGTTTGGTAATAGCGGCGGTATGCCAGGCGGCGGCGGTGAAGGAATGGGCGCGAGCCATGCGCGAACCGGCGTAGGGAATATCAGTGAAAGTCATTATCGCGGTGGGCGTGGACTGGATCCTGAAGTGATCGCCGAGATCACCCACCGCTATGGCTTTGACAAACCCATTCACGAGCGCTATTTCAAAATGCTCTGGGACTATATTCGCTTTGATTTCGGCGATAGCCTGTTTCGCAGTGCATCAGTCTTAACATTGATTAAGCAAAGCCTGCCAGTGTCCATTACGCTGGGGTTATGGGGAACGTTGATTATCTACCTGGTCTCGATTCCGCTCGGGATCCGTAAAGCCGTTTATAACGGCAGCCGTTTCGATATCTGGAGTAGCACGTTCATCATCATCGGTTATGCCATCCCGGCGTTTCTGTTTGCCGTCCTGCTGATTGTTTTTTTTGCCGGGGGGAGTTATTTCGATATCTTTCCGCTGCGAGGGTTAGTCTCCGCTGATTTCAGTACCCTGCCGTGGTACCAGAAAATCACCGACTATCTCTGGCATATCACGCTACCGGTTCTGGCAACGGTTATTGGCGGGTTTGCGGCTCTGACCATGCTGACCAAAAACGCCTTTCTTGATGAAATTCGAAAACAGTACGTCGTCACGGCCCGCGCCAAGGGCGTAAGCGAGAAGCAGATTATGTGGAAGCACGTATTCCGCAACGCCATGCTGCTGGTCATTGCCGGATTTCCTGCCACGTTCATCAGTATGTTTTTTACCGGTTCACTGCTGATCGAGGTGATGTTCTCACTCAACGGTCTGGGCCTGCTGGGCTATGAAGCCACCGTCTCGCGCGATTATCCGGTGATGTTTGGCACACTCTACATTTTCACCCTGATTGGCCTGCTGCTGAATATCGTCAGTGATATCAGCTATACGCTGGTTGATCCCCGAATTGATTTTGAGGGCCGCTAATGTCGCGTTTAAGCCCCGTAAACCAGGCCCGCTGGGCCCGTTTTCGCCACAACCGCCGCGGCTACTGGTCACTGTGGATTTTTGCCGTGTTGTTTATTTTAAGCATGTGCTCTGAGTTGATTGCCAACGACAAGCCTTTGCTGGTGCATTTTAACGACCGCTGGTATGTACCGGTTCTCGCTAATTACAGTGAAAGCGATTTTGGTGGCCCGTTTGCAACGCCTGCGGAGTATCAGGACCCGTGGCTTCGCCAGCAAATTGAGCAACATGGCTGGGCTATCTGGGCACCGGTGCGTTTTGGCGCAAACAGCATTAACTTTGCCACCACAACGCCCTTCCCTTCCCCACCCTCCGCGCAAAACTGGCTGGGAACGGATGCCAACGGTGGCGATGTCCTGGCGCGCATCCTTTATGGCACACGGATATCGCTCCTCTTTGGACTTATGCTGACGCTTTTTTCCAGTGTGATGGGGGTCGTGGCCGGCGCGGTTCAGGGCTATTACGGTGGAAAAATAGACCTGTGGGGCCAGCGTGTTATTGAAGTCTGGTCAGGCATGCCGACGCTGTTTCTGATCATCCTGCTTTCGAGTGTGGTACAGCCAAACTTCTGGTGGCTGTTAGGTATCACCGTACTCTTCGGCTGGATGGCGCTGGTGGGTGTCGTGCGGGCGGAATTTCTGCGCACCCGCAACTTCGACTATATTCGCGCCGCGCAGGCGCTGGGCGTGAGCGACCGCGGGATTATTTTCCGCCATATGCTGCCTAACGCCGTGGTGGCCACGCTTACCTTCCTGCCGTTTATTCTGTGCAGCTCCATCACCACCCTCACCTCGCTGGATTTTCTTGGCTTCGGGTTACCACTGGGTTCCCCGTCGCTCGGCGAGCTTCTGTTACAAGGCAAGAACAACCTGCAGGCGCCGTGGCTGGGTATTACCGCCTTTCTTTCTGTGGCCGTGCTGCTTTCGTTGCTGATTTTTATTGGCGAAGCCGTGCGCGATGCCTTCGATCCTAATAAGGCGGTATAAGATGACGCAGCCCCTTCTCAGTATTGATAACCTGTCGATTGCTTTTTCAACACAGGGTGAGATGCGTACCGTCGTCACCGACCTGTCACTCCAGATACAGCGCGGTGAAACGTTGGCACTGGTGGGTGAGTCAGGTTCAGGCAAGAGCGTCTCAGCTCTCTCCATCCTGCGTCTGCTGCCCTCTCCGCCCGTGAGTTACCCGCAAGGCGACATTCTTTTTCACGGCAACTCGCTGTTGCATGCTGACGAACATACCTTGCGCGCAATCCGCGGTAATAAGATTGCCATGATTTTCCAGGAACCGATGGTTTCTCTTAACCCCCTTCACAGCCTGGAAAAACAGCTCTATGAAGTCCTGTCCCTACACCGAGGTATGCGCAAAGAAGCCGCACGCGGGGAAATTCTGGACTGCCTTGAACGAACCGGCATACGCAATGCAGCCAAACGGCTGAATGATTTTCCGCACCAGCTCTCCGGCGGCGAGCGCCAGCGCGTGATGATTGCCATGGCCCTGCTCACGCGCCCCGAACTGTTAATTGCTGATGAACCTACAACGGCACTGGACGTGACGGTGCAGGCGCAAATTTTGACGCTGCTGCGCGAGTTGCGTGACGAGCTGAACATGAGTTTGCTGTTTATCACGCACAACCTGAGTATTGTGAAAAAGTTGGCCGACAGCGTTGCGGTGATGCAAAACGGGCGATGTGTCGAGCAGAATATCGCATCCACGCTGTTAAACGCGCCACAACACCCGTATACCCAGCGTCTGCTCGACAGTGAGCCCTCTGGCGACCCGGTTCCTCTGTCAGCTGACAGCGTACCGCTGTTGCGTGTTGAGGATTTGTCCGTCTCGTTTCCCATTCGCAAAGGAATTCTGCGGCGCGTCGTCGACCAGAATCCGGTGTTGAAAAATATCCGCTTCTCTCTGCGCCCGGGGGAATCTCTGGGACTGGTAGGTGAATCCGGTTCGGGTAAAAGCACCACCGGCCTGGCGCTGCTGCGTTTAATCGCTTCTCAGGGCGAGATCCTCTTTGACAATATGCCGCTGCATCGGTGGAACCGACGCCAGATGCTCCCGGTGCGCCCCCGTATGCAGGTGGTATTTCAGGACCCCAACTCCTCGCTTAACCCACGGCTCAGCGTGTTACAGATCGTTGAAGAGGGTCTGCGTGTTCATCAGCCCAGCCTGAATGCCCAACAACGGGAACAGGAGGTCATGCGGGTCATGAACGAAGTGGGCTTAGATCCCGATACCCGTCACCGCTATCCGGCAGAATTCTCCGGCGGGCAGCGTCAGCGTATCGCTATTGCCCGTGCGCTGATCCTGAAACCGGAACTGATTATTCTGGATGAACCGACGTCTTCGCTGGACAGAACCGTCCAGGCGCAGATCCTGAAACTGCTCAAGGGGTTACAGGAAAAACACCGGCTGGCCTATATCTTTATCAGCCATGATTTACAGGTGGTTCGGGCGCTATGCCATCAGGTGATTGTGTTGAGACAGGGAGAAGTGGTCGAACAGGGGGAGTGCCAGCGCGTATTTACTGCGCCAACGCAGAGTTACACGCGCCAGCTGCTTTCAGCAGACTAGCGCTCAGAATGGATACTGGCCAGAGAAAGGCTCCGCAATAGCAACGCCAAAATTTTTCAGACGGCAGGTCGCGGCAAACTCATCCTGGCTTTTAACAAACAGGCACGGCTCACCTTCGCACTCCAGTACAGAGCTGTCTACTTCGATATCCGTCAACGCCTGGCTTAAGCGTTCCATAACCGGCCATGCGTTTTCGTCGCTCGGGCTAAGCAATTTGAGCGCAACCAGACAATTATCGCAGTCCGCGGCACTTTGCGGAATCGGTTCAACTTTCAAACCTGCAAAACCCGCTGACCAGCGATAGCTCTGGGGCAAGCGATGGACAATGGAGAGTTGTAATGTATTCACGTTCGTTCCCCGGAAGCAAAATTTACTTCACAATTTATTTACATTTATAGTAACACATCATCGCTAACCTGCACTATTCAGCGCTTTTTTATAGGAATCCAGGCTTGCGTCGGCGCTATATGTACCCGTTTCTGCGATCTAACTCAACCTTTTTGAATACAATGATGTGACTTTTTACATAAATAGATTTTACATAAAAGAAACAAACGCCGGGTGTGTCAACGTGGGTTTGGTTGATATGTATCAACAAAAAAGGCCCTGTAGGGCCTTTTTTGTGCTTTAGTGAGCCGTTTTTCGCGGTCGACTGGCGTAAAGATAGAAGAGTATGGAGCTGGTTGCGCAAAAAGCCATCGCCCATAACATCGGCCAGGCCGTCGTAAAGGTAGCCATAGAAAGCAACGCCCCGACAATCGCCCCAATACCAAAGCGGAACGTTCCTGCCAGTGACGATGCTGTTCCCGCCATATGCGGGAATTCATCGAGGATCACCGCCATCGCATTCGACGATACCATCGACACGCAGCCGACAAAAGCCGCCACACCCACTACCAGCGCCCAGAAGCCCACGCCCAGAAACGCGCTCACCACCAGCCAGATCGCCATCACAAACTGGATCCACAGCCCGGCGCGGAACATGTTCAGCGCCCCCACCCGCCGGACAAAACGGCTGTTGATGATGGTCATGATGAACAGGAAGACGATGTTAAGCGCAAAGTAATAGCCGAAGTGCTGCGGCGAAACGTGGTTCAGTTCGATGTAGACAAACGGCCCGGCGTTCAGGAAGGAGAACATCCCGGCAAAGCTGAACCCGCTTGCCAACATATAGCTGAGCACGCGCTTGTGGCGAAACAGTGAGGCGAAGTTACCTATTGTGGTGCGGATGTGGAATTTCTGGCGGCGCTCGACGGGAAGCGTTTCATCAATAAAGAAGAAAATCATCGCGGAGGCCAGCAGCGCGGCCAGCGCCAGGATCCAGAAAATCGCATGCCAGCTAAACCACACCAGCACCGCACCACCCGCCATCGGGGCCACCAGCGGCGCAATTGTCGTCACCAGCATCACGAACGACATCATGCGGGAGAACTCTTCTTTCGGGTAGATATCGCGCATCAGGGCGTTAATCACCACGCTTGCCGCTGCCGCCGCCAGACCGTGAAAAAAGCGCATGATAATCAGATGATCGATGGTCTGAGCCAGCGCACAGGCAACTGCCGCGGCCGCAAAGACCAACGTCCCACCCAGAATAACAGGCTTGCGTCCCAGGCTATCCGCCATCGGGCCATAAAACAGCTGTCCAAGAGCAAAGCCGAGTATATAGGTGCTGAGTGTCATCTGCGCGCTGCCTGCCGGTACGCCAAACTGCGCGGCAATAACCGGCAGCGCAGGCAGATACATATCAATCGACAGCGGCATCAACATGGCCAGCAGGCCAAGAATGAAGACAATTTTGAACGACGAGTGTGGCCTGGTGGTCACAGAGTTCTCCTGAGATTAATGCGAAGGCAGACCGACGCTGGCGATCTCTTCTTCCGTTAACGGGCGGTATTCGCCTGGCGCCAGGTCGTGATCGAGTTCAATCGCACCAATCCGCTCACGATGCAGGCCGACAACGTGGTTCCCCACTGCAGCAAACATCCGTTTTACCTGATGATATCGCCCTTCGCTGATGGTCAGGCGAACTTCGGTCGGGGTGATCACCTCAAGGACGGCGGGTTTGGTGAGATCTTTCTCATTATGCAGCTGAACGCCTTTGGCGAATTGCTCTGCCGTGTCATCCGCCACCGGAGACTCCAGCGTCACCAGATAGGTTTTCTCGCAATGATGGCGCGGAGAGGTAATACGGTGCGACCACTGCCCGTCGTCAGTCATCAGTACCAGTCCGGTGGTGTCGATATCCAGGCGACCAGCGGCATGCAGCTTGTGCGCAACCGGTTCGTCGAGGAAATAGAGTACTGTCGGGTGGTCCGGATCGTCCGTTGAACAGACATAGCCTTCCGGCTTGTTGAGCATGAAATAGCGTGGGCCATGCTGCTGGGTCAGCGGATTGCCGTCATACTCAACCTGATGGTCCGGTTGCAGTTTGAAAGCGCTGTCTCTCACAATGTCGCCGTCCACGGTAACGCGGCTGGCGCGAATTTCACGCCCGGCAATAGCGCGGCTTACGCCGAGTTGCTGAGCGATAAACTTATCAAGTCGCATGAAATCTTTTTAGCCTTAATGGTGCTGGAAGTCGAACAGTACGTCCGAAAAAGAAGCAGTCTGGAACGGTTCAGTATAATGGTCTGGTTGCGCCACTCAAGGGAAAAAGTTTCGTGGCATACTATGTGCGGAATAATGAAACCGAGACCCCATGACTTTTACACTTCGTCCCTATCAGCAGGAAGCCGTTGATGCCACCCTCGCGTGGTTCCGTAAACATCGTGAACCTGCGGCTATTGTGCTTCCAACCGGTGCAGGCAAGAGCCTGGTCATCGCCGAACTGGCACGTCTGGCCCGCGGTCGTGTGCTGGTGCTGGCGCACGTCAAAGAACTGGTCGCGCAAAACCATGCCAAATATTGCGCACTCGGGCTGAAAGCCGACATTTTCGCCGCCGGGCTAAAGCGTAAAGAGAGCCACGGTAAAGTGGTCTTTGGCAGCGTGCAGTCGGTGGCCCGCAATCTGGATCTGTTTCGCAGCGAATTTTCGCTGCTGATTGTTGACGAGTGTCACCGCATCAGCGATGACGACGACAGCCAGTATCAGCAAATCCTGACGCACCTGAAAGAAGTGAACCCACACCTGCGCCTGCTGGGCCTGACGGCGACCCCGTTTCGTCTGGGGAAAGGCTGGATCTATCGTTACCATTATCACGGCATGGTGCGCGGTGATGACAAGGCCCTGTTTAGCGACTGCATCTACGAGCTTCCGCTGCGCTACATGATTAAACACGGTTACCTGACGCCGCCTGAACGCCTGGATATGCCGGTGGTGCAGTACGATTTCAGCCGTCTGCAGGCACAGAGCAACGGGTTGTTCAGCGAAGCGGATCTTAACCAGGAGCTGAAAAAGCAAAAGCGCATTACGCCGCACATCATTAGCCAGATTGAGGAGTTCGCCGCGACGCGCAAAGGAGTGATGATCTTCGCCGCCACCGTTGAGCACGCGCGGGAAATTACCGGGTTACTGCCCTCCGGCGACGCGGCATTAATCACTGGCGAGACCCCAGGCCCTGAGCGCGACAGCCTGATTGACGCCTTTAAAGCCCAGCAGTTCCGCTATCTGGTTAACGTGTCGGTACTGACCACCGGCTTTGACGCCCCGCACGTCGACCTGATCGCTATTTTGCGCCCGACCGAATCGGTCAGTCTGTATCAGCAAATTGTTGGCCGCGGCCTGCGTCTGGCGCCGGGTAAAACCGACTGTCTGATTCTGGATTATGCCGGTAACCCGCACGATCTCTATACGCCTGAGGTCGGCGCGCCAAAAGGAAAAAGCGACAACGTGCCGGTACAGGTTTTTTGTCCTGCCTGTGGTTTTGCCAACACCTTCTGGGGTAAAACCACCGCCGACGGCACGCTAATTGAGCATTTTGGCCGCCGCTGTCAGGGCTGGTTTGAAGATGACGAAGGGCATCGCGAGCAGTGCGATTTCCGTTTCCGCTTCAAGAACTGCCCACAATGCAACGCCGAAAATGACATTGCCGCACGCCGCTGCCGGGAATGTGACACGGTACTGGTCGATCCTGACGACATGTTAAAAGCGGCACTGAAGTTAAAAGATGCATTGGTGCTCCGCTGCTCAGGCATGGCACTACAGCCCGGTGCGGATGAAAAAGGCGAGTGGTTAAAAATCACCTACTACGATGAGGACGGGGCGGACGTCAGTGAGCGCTTCAGGGTACAAACTCCCGCTCAACGCACGGCCTTCGAGCAACTCTTTATTCGCCCGCACACCCGTACGCCAGGGGTTCCTCTGCGCTGGATAACCGTGGCCGATATCGTGCACCAGCAGGCGTTACTGCGCCATCCGGATTTTGTTGTTGCTCGCAAGAAAGGCCAGTTCTGGCAGGTCCGTGAGAAGGTCTTTGACTATGAAGGTCGCTTTCGTCGCGCCAACGAATTGCGCGGTTAACGGGACTTTTGATTGATGTGAGGAGCATTTGAGTATAAAATGCCGCCCGCTTCACATCCGTGAGGCAGAACACTCACCTGCTGCTGGGTCGCCTGTAGTAGGGTTTTAAATACAGAGAGAAATCAATGTTTACTATCGAAGCAGAAGTACGTAACGTGCAGGGTAAGGGTGCGAGCCGCCGCCTGCGTAACGCTAACAAGTTCCCGGCTATCGTTTACGGTGGCGAAGCTGCTCCAGTTGCAATCGAACTGGATCACGACAAACTGTGGAACCTGCAGACCAAAGCTGAATTCTATAGCGAAGTTCTGACCATCGTTGTTGGCGGTAAAGAAGAAAAAGTGAAAGTTCAGGCTGTTCAGCGTCACGCGTTCAAGCCAAAACTGACTCACATCGACTTCGTTCGCGCGTAATCGCAAACTCGTCGAGAAAAACCCCGCTTCTGCGGGGTTTTTTGTGCCTGCTATTTACCGCCAGAAGTACGGCGCTGAAGCTGATCGCGCAGGTTCGGCGGCGTTCCTTTAATGGTCAGCGTATCGGTGGCAGGATCCCAGAAAATGCGTTCTCCCAGCAACATCGCATCAAAGTTAATGGTTAACCCGCCGCCACTGCCGGCAAACTTGGTTAACTGACGCAGCGTACTGCGATCCGCCGGGAAGCTCTCTTCAAGCTCATAGCCTTTATCCGCGGTGAACTCCTGGAAGCTGACTTCGCTGACGCCCGCCAGCTCTTTTGACAGCGACTCCAGCTCAATCTCTTCCCCCGCCTGCAGCTGTTCGTTGCAGTAGCTATAGACCTGCTGGCGCACGTTCTGCCGCTCAGATTTATCGAGCTGCGCTTCTGCCGTGAAGTCATCAACCGCCTGGAGCAGCCCTTTGTTCTGCGCTTTGGCGTTCAGGCCTTCGCTGGCGCCGAGGAAGTCCATAAAGAAATCCGCCACTTTGCGGCCCACGCGCCCCTTCAGGAAAGTCAGGTAGCGAGTCGACTCCGGGTTGGTTTCCCACTCGGTCAAATCAATACGGGCCACGATATCCGCATGGTTAATATCCAGATAATGCGTTGAGCTAATATCCAGCTGTTCGTTCACGCGCATGCTGCTTAAGTTATTCAGTACGGTAACCAGCAGATACTCTACGGCCAGATAGCGGTAGTGGCAGAACAGCACAATCCCGCCGTCGGCGAAGGGATATTTCGCCAGCTCGTCGCGCAGACGTCCGGTCGCGGCGCGGCTAAACGCCAGAAAATCTTCTTCGCCCTGACGTTGCAGACGCAGGCTATCAGCCAGTTCGCTCTCTTCACTGAACAGGCCATAGGCTTTATTTTTAGCGCTGTAGACACGGTGTAACTCCGCCATCATCTCTACAACAGTAGGCGTGGGTTCCAGTAACGAATCGCGCAGCACCACTTCAAGGGTTTGCTCATCACGCTTGATAAGCTGGTGCAAGGCAATCTGGTTGATTTCCAGACTCATGATAAACTCTCCTTTTAGACCGGGCGGTATTCAACCACCACCAGGGCATGTGTGCAACAACAGATAAAAAAGGGGAAAAAAAGCTGTTGCTACGGTAATATGTTGCCCTTTCATCAACAAACTGATTTTGATTTATGCCACAACATTCCCGCTACAGTGATGAACACGTTGAACAGCTGCTCAGTGAGCTGGTTAACGTACTGGAAAAACATAAAACGCCGACCGATCTCTCCCTGATGGTTTTGGGAAATATGGTCACCAACCTGATTAATACCAGCGTTGCTCCGGCTCAGCGTCAGGCGATCGCCAAATCTTTCGCCCAGGCTTTACAGTCATCCGTCAGCAACGACCAGGCCCATTAAGGGATACGAACAACAGTTTATGGTGACGAATCGTCAGCGCTACCGTGAAAAAGTCTCCCAGATGGTCAGCTGGGGGCACTGGTTTGCCCTGTTCAACATTCTGCTGGCGACGGTCATTGGCTGTCGTTATCTGTTTGTCGCAGACTGGCCAACAACGCTAACCGGGCGTATCTACTCCTGGATGAGCGTTGTGGGTCACTTTAGCTTTTTGGTTTTCGCCACCTATCTGCTGATCCTGTTCCCTCTGACGTTTATCGTCATGTCGCAGCGTCTGATGCGGTTCTTGTCCGCCATCCTTGCGACGGTGGGGATGACACTACTGCTTATCGACAGCGAAGTGTTCACCCGCTTCCACCTGCATCTCAATCCCATCGTCTGGGAACTGGTGATTAACCCCGACCAGAATGAAACGGCCCGTGACTGGCAGCTGATGTTTATCAGCGTCCCGGTGATCCTGTTGATTGAGATGCTGTTTGCCACCTGGAGCTGGCAAAAACTTCGCAGCCTGACCCGGCGGCGGCATTATGCCAAGCCCGTCGCCGCGCTCTTTTTTGTCTCATTTATCAGCTCGCATATTATGTATATCTGGGCGGATGCAAACTTCTATCGCCCTATTACCATGCAGCGCGCTAACCTGCCGCTCTCGTATCCAATGACCGCCCGTCGTTTCCTCGAAAAACACGGTCTGCTTGACGCGCAGGAGTACCAGCGCCGTCTGGTCGAACAGGGTAATCCGGAAGCAGTCAGCGTTCAGTACCCTCTGAGCGATCTGCACTATCGCGATATGGGTCGCGGGCAAAACGTCCTGCTGATTACCGTCGATGGCCTGAACTATTCCCGTTATGAGAAGCAGATGCCTGCGCTGGCCGATTTCGCGAGTCAAAACGTCACGTTCACCCAGCATATGAGCTCCGGTAATTCTACCGATGCGGGTATCTTTGGGCTGTTCTATGGCATCTCAGCCGGATACATGGACGGCGTGCTGTCTGCCCGTACGCCTGCGGCACTGATCACCGGGCTGAATCAGCAAGGTTATCAGTTAGGGTTGTTCTCCTCTGATGGTTTTAACAGCCCGCTTTACCGCCAGGCGCTGTTGTCTGATTTCTCCCTGCCGGCGGCACAAAATCAGTCTGATGCGCAGACCGCCAGCCAATGGATAAACTGGCTGCAACGATACGCCCAGGAAGATAACCGCTGGTTCTCGTGGGTTGCCTTTAACGGCACAACGCTCGCTAACAGCAATAAGAATGACTTTGCGCGCCGCTACAGCCGCGCGGCTGGCGATGTGGATGCGCAGATAGGCCGAGTGCTTGAGGCGCTGCGTGAGTCAGGCAAACTGGATAATACCGTGGTGATCGTGACCGCTGGCCATGGCGTCCCGCTGGGTGACGAGACGAAGGGTATGAGTTGGTCTCGCCCGAATCTTCAGGTTCCGCTGGTGATCCATTGGCCTGGCACGCCGGCTCAGCGCATTACTATGCTTACCGAGCATAAAGATGTGATGACCACCCTGATGCAACGCCTGCTGCATGTCAGCACGCCAGCAAACGAGTATTCACAGGGGCAGGATCTCTTCAGTGCCACGCGCCGCCATAACTGGGTTACGGCTGCCGGGAATAACACTCTGGTGGTGACCACGCCTAAGCTGACGCTGGTGCTGAACAGCAACGGAAATTATCAGACATATAACCTGCAGGGCGAACGGTTGAAAGACCAGAAACCGCAGTTAAGCCTGCTGCTGCAGGTCCTGACGGATGAGAAGCGCTTCATCGCTAACTGATTAATAATAAACCAGTTAGCGATAGATTCCCTTGCATTCAAAACGGAATCGAGTAGTATTCTTTTCATGCGTCGGCACGTAGCGCAGCCTGGTAGCGCACCGTCATGGGGTGTCGGGGGTCGGAGGTTCAAATCCTCTCGTGCCGACCAAAAATACATTGAAAACCAGCCACTTATGGCTGGTTTTTTTATGGCTAAATTTTGTGTGGGGAAGTACTGGGGAATAATGGGGAAAAAACCGACATTTACATGCTACATAATTGGTTTCTCCCGTCCATGTTTACCAGCAACGTATCCCTTTTTTCTGAATTCAAGCTGATGTTAATAACGGCCCAGCCACATGAAGTTTCAATCGCCCGACAGTTGAATTGATGACAGTCGAGATAATGTTGCTAGTCCGTAAGTCGTTCACCAGAGACCAGAACGGCAGGTAAAACGGAGTAAAGAGGTCTCACATCCCACACAGGTAGTACCAGATTATTTAATTCGAGCATTCACCGCATTCATTAGACGGTGACCAAAGACCGCCTTTGCTCTCAGGTTGCGCTATGTGTCGAAAATTTCAGGGGCAGCACACTGTAGAAAATCTAAAACAATCGTTTGTTTTTACTTAAAAACATTTTAATTTTTAAGAATTTATCAAGAGATATTATCTCCACTTTCTGATTGCATTAAGCGTATGATTGTTAATCACTTATAAATTAATGGGTTAACATGGCTGTTATACCTTTCCTCCCTCCACAGGGAATAGGATTAGTTTTAGACCATATGCGCATTGCTCGCGCTCACGGCATGTCTAGAGATATGGCTAACCCAATGACTTACAAATGGTTTTACTATCAGGTTAGAAATCGTGGGCCGTGGGATTATAAGCAACATCACCCTGAACTAGAAAATTTTGGTAACTTTCACTACGGGGCTATCGGTTATGCTGCCGGCATACCTGCCGAAATTCTTTTAATGGGTGCTGGATTTGCTCAGGAACATGCAGGAACTAGCCGAAAGGAATGGGGCCACTGGTATCAGCAAGCACCACACGGTGATGACCCCCATGATCAGTTCTGGATAAGACAAGGTATCGACTATGCAAGAAAGATCGGTTATTAAAACCCTTCACTGTATGCTGACAGTTGCCCTACTCCTGATAGTTAGTGGTTATTGTGCATATCAATATTGGTTCAATCTCCCACCGAAAGATGTTTTTGTTAGTAAGCAAAAACTATCTGATAGCATTTGGTTGTACGTCACAAAGTACGATGAAGGTAACGCCACTGTGTCGGATTTTTACCGCTTCTATCTTGATAAAGATGAAGGCGATTCCGATGTCATGGAGGCGCTTAAAAAACGTACTCCTTTCATGGAAGCAAAAACCAACTCATATACGGCCACAGGTTACGGAAACACTGTAAACCTGAAAGTAACCGGAAAAATTTATAACTTCACAAATTCAGATTTGTTCTACATAGACGGGATCGCTGTGATGCCCGTTATCAACCTCATAGCCAACGGCACACGAGACTAAAGGAGTTAGATTAATGGCTGTACCAGTTCACTTATTTTTGAAAGATGACGGCGGAGCTATGATCCGCGGTGGTTCAGATGTTGAAGGCCGTGAAGGAAGTATTGAGCTTAGGGACCTGATTCATAATCTCTGCATCCCAACGGACGGGGCAACAGGTAAGCTAACCGGAACTCGTAAACATTCCGCTTTCAGCCTGACTAAAGCAATTGATTCTGCATCCCCCTACCTTTACAAAGCCGTTGCCACTGGTCAGACACTGCAAAGCGCTGAATTTAAGTTTTACCATATCAACGATGCAGGTCAGGAAGTTGAATATTTCAATATAAAAATGGAAAGAGTAAAAGTTATTTCCATCACTCCAGTAATGCACGACACAAGAGATTGCCCCGGTACTGGTCACATGGAAAATGTGCAACTACGTTATGAAAAAATCACCTGGCTTTATAAAGATGGGAATATCCAATATACAGACGCATGGAACGAACGCCCAACAGCTTAAACGTTAAATGATTGGCTATTAAGAAATGAAAATAAAGGGGCATCGAGCCTAATGCTAGTCACCTAAGGTGACCAGCATTGTTTTAAAGAGTATTTTGATTTCTTCGGCCTGATTTCCCTTTTATCTTCCTGGTGGTAGTGTCAGCACCTGATAGCTGGTTTTTTTTATTGCGCCTCACCCGGTGTTTTAAGCAGGTACGCCAGCGTAACAAGACAAATCACCGCCCCGGCATAAAACGTGTATTGTGCGCCAAACATTTCCCAGATCGCTCCGGCGCTCACGCTGGCGATTAACAATCCCACGCCACTGACCAGGCTAAAAATACCAAAAGCCGTACCTCGCAGATCGGCCGGAGCGGTTTTAGCTACCATGGCCGCCAGCAACCCCTGAGTCATTCCCATATGAACTCCCCACAGTGCGACACCGACAATAATACCGATCCAGTGGCTACTCAGCGCCAGAACGACATCTGCGCCAATCAATACCATTAACCCCCACTGCAGGAGTCGAGTATGGCTCATACCATCAGAAAGCTTGCCAAAGGGATAGGCCGAGAATGAATAGAGAACGTTCATTACCACCATCACCAGCGGAATAAACGCCAGTGGAACACCCGACTGTTGCGCACGAAGCACAAGAAATGCCTCGCTGAAACGGGCCAGAGTAAACACCGCGCCAAGGCCAATCACCCACCAGCACGCTTTCCCCAGACGCTTTAAATTCGCTCTTTTGATGGGGTTAGTACGTTTGTGCTCGACAGGGGTTTTCGGTTCCTGCAGACCAAAATAAAGCAGTGCAACTGAAAGCAGACCGGGGATGAGCGCTATCCAGAAAACGGTACGGAAATCATTATCCAGCAACAACATCAAACTCACCGCCAGTAATGGTCCGAGAAAGGCCCCAGTGGTATCCATCGACTGACGCAGCCCATATGCCGCACCGCGCATTTCCGGCGGTGTGACGTCTGCAACCAGTGCGTCTCGTGGTGCTCCCCGGATCCCCTTCCCCGTTCGGTCCATCAGACGTGCACCTAAAACCATACCTGAGGAAGAGGCCAAAGCGAAAAGGGGTTTGCTTAGCGCGCCCAGGCCATATCCCAACAGTGCCAGACCTTTGCGCTGACCAAGATAGTCGCTTATCGCTCCCGAAAAGACCTTAATAAAGAGAGCGGTTGCCTCCGCCAGCCCTTCAATCAGACCGATGAATAACACGCTGGTCCCGAGCGTGGTCATCATAAAAAGAGGGAGCAGGCTGTGAATACTCTCTGAAGAGATGTCCATCAGCATACTGACGCCTCCCACAACCCAGACGCCTTTTGGGATCTGGCTGAGTACTGGAAATCTGGAAAGCATGCGCGACTCCTGCTTTAAAAACAGTTGCCTGAATGTTTACAGAATAGGATATGGCGGATTAAAAAACCTGAGGAGGAATAATGGGGCTATAAAAAAGCCAACCCGCAGGCTGGCTCATGAAGGCTTAGTGCTTTTCGCGTCCACCCAGGAAGAAAATACCCAGCGGGATAGCCAGCAGCACGGTGAACACCAGGCTGTAGACAAAGATCATTGCTGATTGCAGGACATACATGCTGGTCGTCCATGCTGAGAGGGGGATGTTGTATTGTTCGATAACGCCAACAATGGTTGCCCGCCCAACGCATGCGGCAGCAATCATAAACACAACCAGTAGCGCCAGGAGGAACTTACGGCCTTCAGGTGTTTTAAGTTTTGCACGAACCATCTCACTTCCCTTTACAGATGAATAACATTATAAGGTGTTTAAAATAACACGAACTATCGTCAGACTCCACACCAGCACAAACAACCATTAAAAACGCCAAAATTAAGTTTATAACACTGAGAATATTGAAAATGTAAGTAAATAAAACCAATCATTCATGAGCGCTATGCTAATCTGTTCAGGATCGTTTTGACATAAAGGAATGACAATGAAAAACGCACCTAAGTTTGCCATCGCTCTGATCGCCGCCGCGTGCGTCAGCACCAGCGCTTTTGCCAGCGAAACCCCAAAAGAGCAGCCGCTGGAAAAAGTTGCCCCATATCCGAAAGCGGACAAAGGGATGAAGCGTCAGGTGATTCAGTTACCGGCTCAGCAGGATGAAGCAAATTTCAAAGTGGAGCTGTTAATTGGCAAAACGCTGGAAGTGGATTGCAACCAGCACCGTCTGGGCGGTCAACTGGAAAGTAAAACCCTGGAAGGCTGGGGTTATGACTATTACGTCTTCGATAAAGTCACCTCTCCGGTCTCTACCATGATGGCCTGCCCGGATGGCAAGAAAGAGAAGAAATTTGTGACGGCGTATCTGGGTGACAACAGTCTGCTGCGCTACAACAGCAAGCTGCCGATCGTGGTCTACACGCCGGAAAACGTGGAAGTGAAGTATCGCGTCTGGAAGGCAGATGAGAATGTCGGACAAGCGGTAGTACGTTGAAAAAAAGCCGGGTAATCAATACCCGGCTTTTTTATTTACAGCGCGATATCCGCAACCGGTTTGTTTTCTGCCTGAGGTTTAAGCTCCGCTTTTGGCGCAGCATCAGCAGCCTGCGGCTTGACGTATTGCAGTTGCAGTACACGGCTGGTGTATTCCAGCTCCTGCTCCGTTGCCTCCACGTTACCGTTCAGCTTTGTACCGTAGGATGGAATAATAGTTTTCAGCTTAGCCTGCCATTCAGGACTGGAGACTTTATCTTGAAACACTTTTTCCATCAGGTGCAGCATGATTGGCGCAGCAGTAGATGCACCAGGTGACGCCCCCAACAGCGCAGCAATTGTGCCATCCTTATCGCTCACCACTTCGGTACCCAGGCGCAGCACACCACCCTCTTTCGGGTCGCGCTTGATGATCTGCACACGCTGACCCGCCTGCCACAGACGCCAGTCTTCTTTCTTCGCCTCCGGGTAGTACTCTTTCAGCGCTTCGAAACGATCGTCGTCAGAGAGCATCACCTGGCTAATCAGGTATTTCACCAGGTCGAAGTTATCCAGTCCCACATCCATCATTGGCTTAACGTTAGAGGTGGTGGTTGCACTGAGCAGATCCCACAGAGAGCCGTTTTTCAGGAACTTAGTTGAGAAGGTCGCGAACGGCCCAAACAGCACCACGCGTTTGCCGTCAAGCATACGGGTGTCGATGTGCGGCACAGACATTGGCGGCGCACCAACAGAAGCCTGACCGTACACTTTAGCCAGATGGCGATTCACCACTTCCGGGTTTTCGGACACCAGGAACTGGCCGCCGACCGGGAAACCGGCATAATCGTCAGCTTCCGGAATACCGGATTCCTGCAGCAGCTTCAGCGCCGCACCACCTGCTCCAATAAAGACAAACTTCGCCTTGATGACGTGCTCGGCTTCGTTGTTTTTCAGGTCAGCAACGGTCACGCTCCAGCTGTTGTCCGCGTTGCGCTTAAAGCCACGCACTTCGGTGCTGAGCTGCAGATTGAAGTTCTCTTTTTTCTTCAGAGACGTCACCAGCTGACGGGTTATTTCACCGTAGTTAACGTCAGTACCAATTTCAGTACGGGTTGCCGCCACTTTCTGGTTCGGGTCACGACCTTCCATAACCAGCGGGGCCCACTCTTTGATCTGAGCGTGGTCTTCAGAGTATTTCATACCGCGGAACAGCGTGCTCTGCTGCAGAGCCGCGTAACGCGCGCGCAGGAAGTTGACGTTCTGCTCGCCCCACACAAAGCTCATATGCGGCACGGTGTTAATGAAGGAGTGCGGGTCATGCATCACACCGCTGTTGACCTGGTGTGACCAAAACTGGCGTGAAATCTGGAATGCTTCGTTGATCTCTACCGCCTTCTCGATACTAATGGAACCGTCCTTTTTCTGCGGCGTATAGTTCAGTTCCATGAGTGCCGAATGTCCCGTACCGGCGTTGTTCCAGCCGTTCGAGCTCTCCTGCGCCACGCCATCGAGGCGTTCGACCATGGTCATTGACCAGTCTGGCTGCAGTTCCTGCAGATAGGTTCCCAGCGTGGCGCTCATGATACCGCCACCAATTAAAAGGACGTCCGTTTCCTGCTCTTTTGGTGCGTCAGCTTTCGCCGCCATTGAGACGGTGTTAAGCCCCACGGCCAGAGAAAAGAGCATGGCAGTCATTTTTTTCATAATTTATGCCTTAGTGTAAAAGTGCTTGATGCGTGGAAATTGCAGGTGAAAAAAGCTGCGGGGGCACGGTAACAACTTTTAAATATTGTTTAAAGGTTACGAAATTATTGTAATTGTGAAATTTAATGATGGATTGTTTGTGGGGAATTACGCTGGCTGCTGGTACCGATTAATTTGCAAACGCAGTGAAAGGATTGGGTGTACTGGGCGGGATTATCATCATGGTACTGCTTCCCGCCCGTATTAAGCATCTGATTAAAGAAGAAAAATCGTCGCCAGCCCAAGAAAAATAAAGAAGCCACCGGTATCGGTGATGGCAGTGATCATCACGCTCGACCCCACTGCAGGGTCGCGTCCCAGTTTGGTCATCGTCAGAGGGATAATCACGCCCATCATTGATGCCACCAGCAGGTTCAGTACCATCGCCAGCATCATCACGCCTCCTAGCGCCATATCGTCGTACAGCCACCAGGTAATACCGCCCATAATGCCGCCCCATACCAGGCCGTTAATCAGCGCAACGCCCATTTCTCTTAAGATCAGGAAGGTAAAGTTGCCGGGCTGAATGTTCTCCAGCGCCAGGGCGCGGACGATCATAGTGATAGTCTGGTTTCCGGTGTTGCCGCCAATCCCGGCCACAATCGGCATCAGCGATGCCAGCGCGACTAACTGAGAAATAGTGTGTTCAAAACCATCAATCACGCGGGAAGCGATAAACGCAGTACACAGGTTAATGGCAAGCCACGCCCAGCGGGTTTTGACGGCCTTGCCAACGGATGCATGGACGTCGTCCTCCGCGCTGATCCCACCGAGAGCACGTAAATCGTTATCAGTTTCTTCGTACACCACATCAACGATCTCATCAATGGTCAGGCGTCCCATCAGCTTGCCGACAGAATCGACCACCGCCGCACTTACAAGGTCATCACGTTCGAAGGTACGCGCCGCTTTTTCAGCATCGTCTTCCGGAGAGAAGACCATCGGCTCGGTCTCCATCACCTCACTCACCCGCCGTTGGGTACTATTGAGCAGGATCGTTTTCAGTTCCAGCTCACCGAGCAACGTTTTATCCCGCGAGGTCACAAACAGTTTATCGGTGTTATCCGGCATACTGCCGAGGCGGCGCAGGTAGCGCTGGACGGTACCAAGCGTAACGTCCGGGCGTACCGTGATAACGCCAAACTCCATGATCGCGCCAACGCTGTGTTTCTCGTAGTGCATCACCTGACGCACACGTGCCCGCTCTTCGGCTGGCAAAGAGGCCAGCAGGCGGCCGGTCAGATTACGCGGCAGATGTTGAACAAGGTAAATCTGTTCGTCGATATCCAGCGTTTTCAGCGCATCAAGAATATCCCGGTCGCTCATCTCGTCGATAAGGTCATCCCAGACGTTTTCCGAGGCTTCAAGCAGCACCTGACCACGCTCGTGATCCTGCACCAGACGCCACAACGCATGGCGCTCCTCCGAAGGGAGCGCCTCAAGGGTATCGGCCAGGTCAGGCGGGGGTAAATGGGCAACCAGCGCACCTACCTCAGCAATATCGTCGGCTAAGGTGCCGACATCATATTGCTCAGCCAGGGTCAGTTTGCCCAATAACGCAGAAGTGACCGCTTTATCGGTCGTGAGAAGCCAGATCAGTCGCGCGCGTTCCTGGTCACGCTGTCTGGCGCTGTTTTTCGTTAATACCGACATCAATCATAAATCCATGAAATAAGATGGTATTAAGCATAGCGCGGGGATATGTAAATAAGAATAAACAACAGGGCGGGATGAAAAAAAAAGCGGCATTTCGACCGCGATTTATCCCCTCTCCCTGTGGGGGAGAGGGTAACGGCATCATGCCGTACGCGCCACCGCGTCACGCGACGCCGCATCTCGCTCTTCACCGGTCAACTCGCTCAGTTTACCGTCGCGCATCTCCAGCAGACGGTCAGCATGAATGAAGTAATGATCGTCGTGGCTGATGGCGAAAATGGTTTTGCCCATCTCCTGCATCAGCGGCAGCAGAACCTGATAAAACTCGCGGCGGAAATGCGGATCCTGATCCGCTGCCCACTCATCCAGCAGAATAATGTCGCGCTCTTCCGCCAGCGCCAGCAGCAGCGCCACGCGTTTTTTCTGCCCTTTAGAGAGTTTCAGGTTGAGGATCTTTCCGTCCTGTAGCTCCAGCTTGTGCGACATCTGCAATTGTGCCAGCCATTTCTCCACCAGCGCAGGATTGGCCTGTTGCCCTTCAGGCCCAAGCAGTTGTTCAAACAACCAGACATCGGTGAACACCGCCGAGAAAAGCTGGCGGTAATCCTCAGGTTTCTCCGCGTTCAACGCCCTACAGTCCAACAAAATCTCGCCCGATTGCGGCTGATAGAGCCCGGTCAGCAACATTGCCAGCGTCGATTTACCACTACCGTTGCCCCCAATCAGGAACAACAGCTCACCGCGATGTATCGTCAGGTTGACCGGTCCTATGGAGAAGGCGTTGTCCCGATAGCGGAACGTAACGTTACGAAGCTCCAGCGTTTGCCAGTTGGGGAAGGCCTGCGGGCGCGGAAATTCGGCTTTGAACGGCGCAAGGTCGAATTTTTTGAGTTTATTAAACGCAACTTGCGCACTCAGCAAGGTAGGCAGTGCGCCGACAGCGGAGAGCAGCGGTGTGCGTAAAAACAGTAACGTTAATGAGTAGGTTGCCGCCACGTTGGTGTCCGCCCAGCCCAGGCTGTTCGCCATCCAGAATACCAGGCCAATGGCGCCCAGCATCATAATGTTTGACCAGTTCACCGCGCTCAGGTGGAAGGTATCGGCGCGAATGATATGGTGTCGGTATTCGCGCGCATCCGGTAGGTAGAGATGGTTAAAGATATGCTCGGCACGTTCGCGGTTCAGCGTCAGCTCTTTACGCCCTTCCAGCACCGTCTGGTAATCGTTATAGAGCTTATCTTCGGTTTCGCGCAGCACCGCCATGTGTTTATAGACGCGTGACACCAGCACAAAACCGCCCCAGATGGTAATGACTATCCATAGAGCAGTCACTGCCAGCATTTTGCTGGAGAGCCAGGCGAGATAGGCCGCAGAGCCAAAGGTCAGAATGATCCCCTGGACCAGTTCCGGTAAACGGACGAATGCAATAGTGATGGCGCGCACATCGCTGGTCAGTCCCGCCAGCAGAGAAGCACTTCCGAGTTGTTCAACACGCTCGACCTGGGTGTCCAGAATCCGCTTGATAAATTCACTGCGTAAACGAAAAACGAAATGGTGCCCAAGCGCAGTCAGCGCCAGCTGTGACCCGAGCGTGACCGCCATCAACAACAGCAACAGGCCAAGAAACTCCGGTAAAACGGAGAGTGACGTGTCGACCATTTCAATCAAACGTACGTTAATAAACGCGATCAGGCCAATACCTAATGCGGCACTGGCAAGGCTTAACGCCATTACTGCAATGAAGGGCCAGCGATACTGACGCCAGACAAGAAGAAGTAGTTGCATGCAGGCAATCCGGACAATAAAAATCAGCCAGCAGTGTAAACTGCCCTGCGGTTACATCAAGAATAATTCTTATTTTTATTTACTCTCTCCTGCCTGGCGAAAGGTCAGGTTAAATCGGTACTCGCCAGTTAATGGGTGAACCCCGGGTTTCAGAGGCTGAATGCCGTGGTAAAACAGCCGCGCTTCCCTGCCCCACACCACCACATCGCCATGCTCCAGCATCAGGCGCTTGAGCGCGTCGTTGCGGCGTAACCCGCCGAACTGGAAGACCGCAGGCAGACCCAGGGAGACGGATACGATAGGCGCGCGCAGGTCAGGCTCATCTTTGTCCTGATGCAACGAGAGCTTCGCGCCCACGGCGTAGCGGTTGATCAGACAGGCATCCGGGCGGAAGTCTGGATAATCCGCAGCCACTGCGGCCTCGTGGCAGAGAGACTGAAAAACAGCAGGTATGGGAGGCCACGGCTGACCGGTTAAGGGATCGACAGGGGCATACAAATAGCCCCGTTCGTTCGTCGCCCAACCGAGTTCTCCGCAGTTGGCCATTGCCACCGACATGGTGTAGCCTCCCGGCGTCACCATATGGCGAAACGGTGAAACGGCCGTTACCTCTTCAATACCGGCAAGCAGCGCCGCCGCACGTGAAAGTGCAAAGCGGCGGAGGATCACCGCGCCCGGAGCAAGGGGTTCCTGCCAGGGTTCAGCATCCGCAAAAAGATCGAGCATCATCCCTCCTGGTGTTCCGCCTCACGTTTCAGTAATAACGCTTTTCGTTCCGTTCCCCATCGGTAACCCGATAGCGCACCGTCATTGCGAACAACGCGATGGCAGGGGATCACAATTGCCAGTTTGTTTGCAGCACAGGCTCCGGCAACGGCACGTACGGCATTGGGTTTACCAATTGCTTTTGCCACCTGCTGATAACTTGCCGTTTCGCCGCAGGGAATGTCGCGAAGTGCCTGCCAGACGCGCTGCTGGAAAGCAGTTCCACGTATATCCAGCGGCAGTGACAGCGGCACTGCACGGTTATCAATACTGGCGATCACCTGGTGGGTCCGCAGCGCAAAAGCGTCTTCCAACGGTACGCGCTCTGCTTTTGGAAACAGCGTAGCAAGCTCTTCGGTTAATTCTGTATCGCTGTCACCCAGCAGTATCGCGCAGATCCCCCGCTCGCTTTCAGCAACCAGACAGCGTCCTAACGAACAGTCGTCAATGGCGTAACGCACGGCCACATCTCCTTTACGATACTGTTTCGCCGTCATACCCAGCGTATCGCTGGCTTTACGATAATAACTGCTGCTATCAGGAAATCCTGCCGCCAGCACGGCGTCGGTAATGTTGTCTCCCTGCGCAAGCGCCGTGCGCAGTCGCTGTCCCCGCGCCGCCTGCTGCCAGGCTTTTGGCGTCATACCCGTCACGGATTTAAACAGACGATGGAAATGGAAAGGACTCATGGCAACCTGGTTAGCCAGCTTTTCCAGTGTCAGGGTGGGATCCTGCTCCAGAAGGCGACAGGCGTGCTCTATTTTTGCCAGCTTCAGTTCCTGCGGATTGCCTTTATCCGGCATACAGCGCTTGCACGGGCGAAACCCTGCCTGAATGGCATGGTGGACATCCGCATAAAAGCAGACATTTTTACGCAGCGCGTGGCGGGCACGACAGGACGGACGGCACACGATCCCCGTGGTCTGCACGGCAAAGACAAACTGTTCGTCAGCGCGTGGATCGCGGGCCAGCACGGCCTGCCAGCGCTCTTCATCGGTAATAAAGGTCGGGTTTTTCATCATCAACTCCTCTTACAAGCATACATACAGCGTGCCTGAGTGCCACTGATAAAAAACCCGCAACCTTGCTTTTTAATTTTTTTCGCTCACCAGGAAGCTGTTGAACTGCGGCGAATGCCAGGTTTTAAATCCGTCAGCCTCTTTGATGATCATATAAACCGCCAGCCCTTCCTGACGAACCACCTCTTTGGCTTTCTCCGGTCCGAGTACCATTAACCCGGTATCCCAGGCATCGGCTTCCAGCGCAGTGGGGGCAATGACCGTCACTGAAACCAGATTATGCGTGATTGGGCGCCCGGTCTGTGGGTCAATGACATGCGAAATGCGTTTACCGTCAAGTTCGTAATAGTTACGGTAGCTTCCGGATGTGCTGATGCCATGCCCGTTGATATCCACCATCGCCTGCACGGCGTTTTGCCGATCGGTCGGCTTTTGGATGGCCACCCGCCAGGGCTTATCACTGGCGTTCATGCCGCGGCTCACTAAGGCGCCCCCCACAGACACCAGATAACGCGAAATCCCTTCCTGGGCCATCAGCGCTGCCAGGTGATCTGCCGCATAGCCTTCCCCAACCGTTGACAGGTCGACAAACAGATCGGGGATATCTTTTTGCAGGTACTGTTGACCGTACTGATTGATCACCGTCAGATGCTGTAGACCGGTTCTGGCACGGGCATCATCAATGGCTGCCTGATCGGGTGTGGTGACCGGCTGCTTGTTGGGGCCAAACCCCCAGAGATTTACCAGCGGTCCAACGGTGACGTCCATCGCGCCGTTGGTTTTGTAGCCCACGCGGAGTGACTCCGTCACGATATCGGCCATCGCTTCACTAACCGGCCACAGGGAAGTACTGCTTGAGAGATTAAAGCGCATCAGCGCCGAGTCATTTTTATACGTTGAAAGTAGCTGATCGTCGGCATCCAGTTGAGACTGTATTTTGCCACGGAGTTCGTCTGCGCGCGTTTTATCAAGGTTCATCACGCTGACGCGCCAGAAGGTGCCCATCGTTTTACCTTCAAGCACCGTCGCCGCAGGTGCATCGGCTTTCGCCACCGGCGGCGTGGAAGAGTCACAAGCGGTCAGGAAAAAAAAAGTAGCCAGAAAGCTGGCGCGTAAAAAAGTCATGTCCATTCATTATTATCCTCATGCCAGGGCGGCAAGAGTACACCAAAACGGGTGAGTTGTGAGATCCTAAAAAAACAGACTAAAAAGGGGCCATCAGGCCCCTTTGTCAAATTGCGAAGCGATTAGAACTGGTAAACCAGACCCAGCGCTACGATATCATCAGTACCGATACCAGCCTGTTTGGTGAAGTTGTTGTCATCCAGCAGGTTGATTTTGTAGTCCACATAGGTAGACATGTTTTTGTTGAAGTAGTAAGTCGCACCCACATCAACATATTTCAGGATATCCTGATCGCCGTAACCTTCGATGTCCTTACCTTTAGACTGGAGGTAAGCCACGGAAGGACGCAGGCCGAAGTCGAACTGGTACTGAGCAACAACTTCGAAGTTCTGCGCTTTGTTGGCAAAGCCGTAAGCGGTAGTTGGGTTGCTGCCGTTAGAGGTACCGAAACGGGTTGCGTTGTAGGTCTGAGAGTACTGCGCTGCCAGATAGATGTTGTTGGCATCGTATTTCAGGCCACCAGAATAGACTTCTGCGTGATCGCCCTTACCGTATACGCCAGCTGCATTCTGGTCGGCGGTACGTTTGGAGGAGGACATTGCGCCGCCCACGCTGAAGCCTTCGCCCAGGTTATAGGTCACGGATGCACCGTAGCCGTCGCCGTTCTGGTTCAGCAGGCTGCGACCGTTAGTGTTTTCACCGCTTACGCTGCCGTTTTTGCCCTGATATTGCAGAGCAAAGTTCAGGCCGTCAACCAGACCAAAGAAGTCCTGGTTACGGTAGGTTGCAACGCCGTTAGCACGGGATTGCAGGAAGTTGTCTGCGCCGTAGGTATCGCCGCCAAATTCTGGCAGAACGTCAGTCCAGGAGGTTACGTCGTAGATTACGCCGTAGTTACGACCGTAATCGAAAGAACCCGCCTCAGCGAATTTCAGACCCGCGAACGCCACACGCGTCCAGGACTGGTTGTCACCTTCAGTGGTGTTGCCCTGGATCTGGTATTCCCACTGGCCGTAACCGGTCAGCTGATCGTTAACCTGAGTTTCGCCTTTGAAGCCAAGACGCATATAGGTCTTGTCGCCGTCGTTACCCTTGTCGTCAGAGAAATAGTGCAGACCATCGACTTTACCGTACAGATCTAATTTGTTGCCATCTTTGTTATAAATTTCGGCCGCATTTGCTGCGCCTGCTACCAGCAGTGCTGGTACCAGGAGGGACAGTACTTTAACTTTCATTTTATTAACCCTCTGTTATATGCCTTATAATTACCACTGCTTACTGGTTAACCCTCATTAACCAGTCGGCAATTTCATTCTCCGCAAAATTACAGAATAATCCAATGCGAATATGATACTAAAACTTTGAAGATGTTTCATTTATGCATCAACATGTTTCAATTTGTAAATATCAAGGAACTTTTACAAAGCACAAATAGCTTATAAATTTAGCACGCATAATCAAACAGAAAAATCACCACATAAATATCAACGATTTACAATAAAATTCGTTACAGCACTGAATGACAAAACAAGATCGCGCCTAATCTCTAAAATAACCCCTGCTATCATCATTAACTTTATTTATTACCGTCATTCAGTTTTGAATGTCTGTTTATCCCTAATTCAACCGGATGCTTCGCATTCGGTTTTTTTTTACCTTTCTTTACGTAAATTTTCTTTTCCTGTGCTACCACCCTGAAATTGTAACGACTATTAACTAAATTCTCGCCGCGTATCCCCCGACGTAGAAAAAATGATGAAAAACTCAATTTCTTGTTAATTCGTGCTTTTTGCCATATAGCACTGTTTTATATTTGTACATTCCCGGTGAGTGTGTACATGTTTAGGACACTTTCCATCTCTGATATTACCTGTGGAAAAAGTCGTCGCTTCCAGACCAGTGGCGCTGGAAATTCAGTTATTACCCTTTATACTGCCCTATCGCGACAGAGCACGACCATCACAGGTTAGAGATATCAATGAGTCAGACTGAAACTACCGCCCCGAGCAAATTCTCCCTCCTCCCCGGGAGCATCACCCGTTTCTTTCTTCTTTTGATCGTTGTGCTGTTAGTCACCATGGGGGTTATGGTGCAGAGCGCGGTGAACGCCTGGCTAAAGGACAAAAGCTATCAGGTTGTTGATATCACCCATGCCGTACACAAACGCATTGATACCTGGCGCTACGCCACCTGGCAGATTTACGACAATATTGCGGCTGCGCCCGCAACCTCATCCGGGGATGGGCTGCAGGAGACACGTCTTAAGCAGGACGTCTATTATCTCGAAAAACCGCAGCGCAAAACGGAGGCACTTATCTTTGGCTCTCACGACAGTGCGACGCTGGAGATGACGCAGCGCATTTCGACCTATCTGGATACCCTTTGGGGAGCCGAAACCGTGCCGTGGTCGATGTACTATCTGAATGGTCAGGACAACAGCATGATCCTGATCTCGACGCTGCCGTTGAAAGATCTCTCTTCCGGGTTTAAAGAGACAACCGTGGGCAGCATCGTCGATTCCCGTCGGGCAGAGATGTTGCAGCAGGCAAATGCTCTCGATGAACGTGAGAGCTTCTCTTCCCTGCGTCGCCTGGCCTGGCAAAATGGTCACTATTTTACCCTGCGCACCACGTTCAACCAGCCAGGGCATCTGGCGACGGTGGTGGCCTTCGATTTGCCAATTAATGATTTAATCCCGCCGGATATGCCGCTCGACAGCTTCCGCCTTGAGCCAGACAGCAGCACACAGAATATGCGTGCGGCGTCTGACAAAGAGGCCGCAGAGAGCGTATCGATCTCTTTTAATGGCTCGAAAATTGAAATTGCCTCTTCGCTGAACTCAACCGGTATGCGTCTGGTGTGGCAGGTGCCGTTTGGCACGCTGTTGCTCGACACCCTGCAAAATATCCTGCTGCCTCTGCTGCTGAATATCGGTCTGCTGGCGCTGGCTCTGTTTGGCTACAGTACGTTTCGTTTCCAGCCGGGTCGTCAAAGCGACGCCTCTGCGGTTCCGGCGGGCACCACTAATGAGTTGCGCGTGTTACGTGCATTGAATGAAGAGATTGTTTCCGTGCTGCCGCTTGGGGTCTTAGTTCACGACCAGGAAGCGAATCGTACGGTGATGAGCAACAAAATTGCCGACCATCTGCTGCCGCATCTTAACCTGCAAAACATCACCACCATGGCGGATCAGCACCAGGGGGTGATTCAGGCCACCATCAACAATGAACTGTACGAGATCCGTCAGTTCCGCAGTCAAATCGCCCCACGCACGCAAATTTTCATTATCCGCGATCAGGATAGAGAAGTGCTGGTGAATAAAAAGCTGAAGCAGGCGCAAAGACTGTATGAGAAAAACCAGCAGGGGCGCGCGGCATTCATGCAGAATATTGGTGATGCCTTCAAACAGCCATTAAAAACGCTGGCAACCCAGGCGGCAGCGTTAAATACGTCAGAAAGCCACCAGCTTGCCAGCCAGGCCGACTCACTGGTTCGTATGGTTGATGAGATCCAACTGGCGAATATGCTGGAGAATGATTTCTGGAAAGGAACACCTACCCTCTTCTCCATTCAGAATCTGATCGATGAAGTGGTTCCGGAAGTCCTGCCCGTGATTAAGCGCAAAGGACTGCAACTGCTAATCAATAACCATTTATCCGCGAATGATGAACGTCATGGCGATCGCGAAGCACTGCGCCGCATTCTGCTGATGCTTATTCAGTATGCGGTGACCACCACGCAGATTGGCAAGATCACCCTGGAGGTGAGCACAGACGAGTCTGCTGAAGATCGTCTGACGTTCCGCATCCTGGACACCGGGGAAGGCGTCACAACGAGCGAAATTGATAATCTGCACTTCCCGTTCCTTAATGACACGCAGAGCGATCATTACGGCAAAGCCAATGCGCTGACCTTCTGGTTATGCGATCAACTGGCGCGTAAGCTTGGTGGTCACCTGAATATCAAGGCCCGTGAATCCCTCGGCACCCGGTATTCTCTGCACGTTAAAATGGCCGCCAATCCACAAGAAGAAGATGAAGAACGTCTGCTGGATGATGTTGTGGTGATGGTCGATGTGACCTCAAATGAGATCCGCAATATTGTGGTTCGTCAGTTAGAAAACTGGGGCGCGGCCTGCATCACGCCGGATGAAAGGCTGGCAAGTCAAGAATTTGATCTGTTTTTAACTGATAATCCGTCTAATCTTACTGCCTCCGGCTTGCTTTTAAGCGATGATGAGTCAGGCGTGCGGAAAATCGGCCCTGGCCAGCTGCGCGTCAACTTTAATATAAGCAATGCGATGCAGGAAGCTGTACTACAACTAATAGAAGAACAGCTGGCGCAGGAAGAGATAGCGGAATCCCCGCAAGGCAGCAATGAAAATGCCGAGCTTCACGCCAGCGGATATTATTCGCTCTTTGTTGATACAGTACCAGATGATGTTAAGCGGTTGTATACTGAGTCCGCTGCGAATGATTTTGCAGCGCTGGCACAGACAGCACACCGGCTTAAAGGGGTGTTTGCCATGCTTAATCTGGTTCCCGGCAAGCAGTTATGTGAAACGCTGGAACATCTAATTCGTGAGAAAGATGCCTCTGGCATTGAAAAATACATCAGCGACATTGACGCCTACGTCAAAAGCTTGCTGTAGCAAGGTAGCCTTATACATGAACAATATGAACGTAATTATTGCCGATGACCATCCGATTGTACTGTTCGGTATTCGCAAATCACTTGAACAGATCGAGTGGGTGAATGTAGTCGGTGAATTTGAAGACTCTACAGCACTGATCAATAACCTCCCAAAGCTTGATGCACACGTGCTCATTACCGATCTCTCCATGCCTGGGGACAAGTACGGTGATGGGATCACGCTCATCAAATATATTAAACGTCACTTCCCCGATATCTCGATTATCGTTCTGACCATGAACAACAACCCGGCGATTCTGAGCGCGGTGTTGGATCTGGATATCGAAGGCATTGTGCTGAAACAAGGCGCACCAACCGATCTGCCAAAAGCGCTCGCGGCGCTGCAGAAAGGCAAGAAATTCACGCCTGAGAGCGTCTCTCGCCTGCTGGAAAAAATCAGCGCAGGTGGCTACGGTGACAAACGCCTGTCGCCGAAAGAGAGCGAAGTACTGCGCCTGTTCGCCGAAGGTTTCCTGGTGACCGAAATTGCCAAGAAGCTGAACCGCAGTATTAAAACCATCAGCAGCCAGAAGAAATCAGCGATGATGAAGCTGGGTGTGGACAACGATATTGCCCTGCTGAACTATCTCTCCTCCGTCACGCTGAGCGCAACGGATAAGGATTGATTCCCTACGTGTGCCCCTCTCCCACAGGGAGGGGTGAAACGTAAAAGGCCCTTGCGGGCCTTTTTTTATATCCGCGTTTTTCTCACGCGATCCGCATAAACAGACAGTGTCTGCTTCAGCACATCCAGCGTCACCGGTTTTGATAAACAGCTGTCCATACCTGACTCCAGGCAGCGCTGTTTCTCTTCCGCCAGCGCGTTCGCCGTCACGCCCACAACCGGTAACGTCAGGCCAAGCTGGCGGATGCGCTGCGTCAGACGATAGCCATCCATATTTGGCATATTTACGTCGCTGAGAACGATATCAATATGATTTTTACTCAGTACATTCAGCGCATCCACGCCATCATTAGCCGTTTTGCACTGATAGCCAAGCGAACCCAACTGGTCGGCCAGCAGGCGGCGGTTAATCGGATGGTCATCCACCACCAGAATCATCATATCGTCATTCACCGACGCCAGAGACTCCGGTGACGGTAATCCACCCGCGCCGTCACTCTCTTCCAGATGCACTTTGTAGATGCGTGCCAGCAGGCTCATCAGCTCATGCGGCGTTGCTACGCTATGTACCCATTCTCCCGGCGCACGCTCAACCGGGATGCCGATGTGACGACGGCAGAAGAGTACCGTCCCTCTTCCCTGCCACGGCTGTTCCGGCATATCGTCGGTAATCAGCACATCGTCCACATCCGGTGTTTGACCTTCATAGCGGGACACCCTCACGCCGCTGTAAGTGAGCAGCGCAGTGAGATAGTCATTCAAAGAGGCATTATGCACCGCCAGCCAGCAGCGCTTATTGCTCAGGCCGTCAACCGTCGTTTTTGCCGGATACTGAGCCGAATAGAGCGGAATGCGGATAGTGAACTGGCTACCCATGCCGGGCTCAGTATCAACAGAGATATCGCCGTCCATCATGCTCACGAGCTTTTCACAGATTGCCAGCCCCAGTCCGGTGCCCTGGAAGTTACGCTGCACGCCGGTCCCCACCTGGAAGAACGGGTCGAACAGACGAACCACCTCTTTCGCCGGGATGCCGACGCCCGTGTCGCGCACGCGAATGCTCAGGTAATCTCCGGCCCGGCAAACGTGCAACACAATACAGCCTACATCGGTGAATTTAATGGCGTTGCTGAGCAGGTTAGAGATGACCTGCTGCAGGCGCATGGGATCGCCGTGCAGCGTCAGCGGCACGTCCGGCTCAATAAAACAGTAAAGCCCCAGCTGTTTACGCACCACCAGCGGCAGATAGTTGGCGCTGATGTGGTTCATCACCTCACGCGGAGAGAACTCACGCGGTTCGATTTTCAGCTGCTCAGACTCAATTTTGGAGAAGTCGAGAATATCGCTGATGATTTTCAGCAGCAGGCTGGAGGAGTTGTTCATCGCCGTCACCAGCCTGTCGACCCCTTTCGGCAATTCCTTCGTCTGCAACAGGTCGAGGTTACCGATAATCCCGTACAGCGGCGTTCGCAACTCGTGGCTGACGGTCGCAAGGAACATCGATTTCGACTGGCTGGCCTGCTCTGCCGCCTGCGCCATCTCCTGCAACGACTCTTCCATCTTCACGCGTGCAGAAACATCCACCAGCACGCAAATCGCCACGTTTTCATTGCGATAGCGGGAATGCACAAAGCTGATTTGCAGGTTAGTGTGCGTGCTGGTCAGCACGTCGACAAAGTTAACCTGCTGACCACAGATAATTTGCGTCAGCCTTTGCCGATCCTCATGCGTCAGCATGTTCAGGTAATTATGTGCCAGCTCATTACTCAGGATATTGGTCCCGTCCTGGGTACGCAGAATACAGATCCCCACCGGCGCCGAGGCAACAATCTTGCGGTTAAACTGCTCGTGTTCCTCCAGCCGCTGGGCGTCGCTTTCGGCAGGAATAAAGATTTTCCGCTCATACATGCGCGCCAGCGTGAACAGCGCGCCCCCCACCAGCAGGTTGAGCAGAATCGCATTCATGATAAGAATACGTATCCGCTCAAGCACCATATCCACCGGCAGCGAATAGACGATACTCAGCGACGAAGGCGGCAGGCTCTTCTTCAGCACCAGTTCGCGGAACCCCGAGGTATAACCAAACCACGATCGCTCCTGCATCCAGTGCGGATCGACGTTTAAACGGTTGTCCGGCCCGGCAAGGGAGATAAGCTGATGTCCATTTTCATCAAGAATAGTCACCCCCATTGGCAGACTGCCCGGGGTGAAGAAGTTTTCCATACGAATGGTCTGTTCAATCCCCAGCAGCGCCTGCAGGCGATTGCCCAGATACACCGGCGTCAGGGCGTAGAAATAACCCACCCCCGTGCGCGGGCCCTGGCTTATCCAGAAGATGTTATTTCCGCGCTCATCCTGCGGTGCATTGCGGTATTTCACGATGCGTTCGTGCAGGCTTTTCAACGCATCATCACGCTCGACGGGAAGATCGCGCAGGCCAAAATCCGCCACGCAGAGATTTTCACTGCCAATCAGGAACACGCGATTGAGGTCATAAGCAGCAGAAAAATTGTCGCGCCAGTAGCGCATAAACCAGGCAAGAGATTCCAGTGACCCACGCCAGGTATTGCTCATGGTGGAACAATCGGAATCCGGGAACAACGGCTGGAAGTCCGGGACTTCGGTTTTGTCGTTACGACCGCGAAGAGCAAGAATACCATTTTCCGCCGTCAGACGATTTTCAGCAATGTACTTCAGCTCCTTCATTACATCAGACGTTCGCTGAATGTAGCGCTGTGCCTGGTCGGAGCTTAAATTAAACTCCTGGCGGATCTCCGCTTCTTTCTGATGCAGCGCGTTAACGATGTAAAACACCGAGAACAATGCCACCAGCAGCCAAAGCAAGAGCGCCAGCGCCCGAAACAGATAGCGAGAAACTTTCAGCGTAGTACGAAAGGAGACGAGGTATTTCAAAGGGGCGAGGCTCCGCCGTCGGGGTCAAAAGATGTGGTTAAGGTAGCGGTAAACGCGCCTTGTCGCAACGTTGAGTTATCTGCTTCTGCAAAAGAAAAGGGCCGGAATCCGGCCCTTTTTTGCATCATGCAATATTACTCGTCAGCGTCATCCGCTGCATCGTCGTCGGTGTCGGTTTCCGGTGCGATATCATCATCACCTTCAGCGACGCTGCCGTCGATGGAATCGAGCTCTTCGTCGTCCACCGGCTCTGCAACACGCTGCAGACCCACAACGTTTTCATCTTCCGCAGTACGGATGAGGATCACGCCCTGGGTGTTACGACCCACCACGCTGATCTCAGAAACGCGCGTACGCACCAGCGTACCGGCATCGGTGATCATCATGATCTGGTCGGTATCATCTACCTGAACCGCGCCCACAACGGAACCGTTGCGCTCGGTCACTTTGATAGAGATAACGCCCTGCGTGCCGCGAGACTTGGTTGGGTATTCCCCTTCCGCCGTACGTTTACCGTAACCATTCTGCGTCACGGTCAGGATAGCCCCTTCACCGCGCGGAATAATCAGGGAAACCACAGAGTCTTCGCCAGCCAGCTTGATACCACGAACGCCCGTAGCGGTACGACCCATTGCACGGACGGCGTTCTCTTTAAAGCGCACCACTTTACCGGCCGCAGAGAACAGCATCACTTCATCCGAACCGGAGGTCAGATCGACGCCAATCAGCTCATCACCTTCGTTCAGGTTCACAGCGATGATACCCGCAGAACGTGGACGGCTGAACTCGGTGAGCGCGGTTTTCTTCACGGTACCGCTGGCGGTCGCCATAAAGACGTTCACGCCCTCTTCGTACTCGCGTACCGGCAGAATGGCGGTAATACGTTCGTTCGCTTCCAGCGGCAGCAGGTTAACGATTGGACGACCACGCGCGCCACGGCTCGCTTCCGGCAACTGGTAGACCTTCATCCAGTACAGACGACCACGGCTTGAGAAGCAGAGGATCGTGTCATGGGTGTTCGCCACCAGCAGGCGGTCAATAAAGTCTTCTTCTTTAATACGTGCCGCAGACTTGCCTTTACCACCACGACGCTGTGCTTCGTAGTCGGTTAACGGCTGATACTTCACGTAGCCCTGGTGAGACAGGGTCACAACAACGTCTTCCTGGTTGATCAGGTCTTCGATGTTGATGTCCGCGGTGTTCGCGGTGATTTCGGTGCGACGCTCATCGCCGAACTGATCGCGGACCAGCTCCAGCTCTTCACGGATCACTTCCATCAGACGTTCTGCGCTACCCAGGATGTGCAGCAGCTCAGCAATCTGTTCCAGCAGTTCTTTGTATTCGTCGAGCAGTTTTTCATGCTCAAGGCCGGTCAGTTTCTGCAGACGCAGATCCAGAATCGCCTGGGCCTGCTGTTCAGTCAGGTAGTATTGACCGTCACGCACGCCGAACTCGGGTTCCAGCCACTCAGGACGCGCAGCATCATCACCCGCACGTTCCAGCATTGCTGCAACGTTACCCAGATCCCACGGACGGGAAATCAGTGCCGCTTTCGCTTCTGCCGGGGTTGGCGCACGACGGATCAGTTCGATGATCGGGTCGATGTTAGCCAGGGCAACCGCCAGCGCTTCAAGGATGTGCGCACGGTCGCGCGCTTTGCGCAGTTCAAAGATGGTACGACGAGTCACCACTTCACGGCGGTGACGCACGAACGCGCTCAGGATCTCTTTCAGGTTCATGATCTTCGGCTGACCATGGTGCAGTGCAACCATGTTGATACCGAAGGAAACCTGGAGCTGAGTCTGGGAGTACAGGTTGTTCAGAACAACTTCACCCACGGCGTCGCGTTTGATTTCAATCACGATGCGCATGCCGTCTTTATCAGACTCATCACGCAGCGCGCTGATACCTTCAACACGTTTTTCTTTTACCAGCTCGGCGATTTTTTCAATCAGACGCGCTTTGTTCACCTGATACGGGATCTCGTGAACAATGATCGTTTCACGGCCGGTTTTGGCGTCCGCTTCCACTTCTGCGCGGGCACGGATGTAAATCTTGCCGCGACCGGTGCGGTACGCTTCTTCAATACCACGACGACCGTTGATGATCGCCGCCGTCGGGAAGTCCGGGCCCGGGATGTGTTCCATCAGCCCTTCAATGCTGATGTCTTCATCGTCGATATACGCCAGGCAACCGTTGATCACTTCCGTGATGTTGTGTGGCGGAATGTTGGTTGCCATACCGACGGCGATACCGGACGAACCGTTCACCAGCAGGTTAGGGATTTTCGTTGGCATAACGTCAGGAATTTTTTCCGTGCCGTCGTAGTTATCAACGAAATCAACCGTCTCTTTTTCCAGGTCGGCCATCAGCTCATGGGCAATCTTCGCCAGACGGATTTCCGTATAACGCATTGCCGCGGCGGAGTCGCCGTCGATAGAACCAAAGTTACCCTGACCATCTACCAGCATGTAACGCAGCGAGAATGGCTGCGCCATACGGACGATAGTGTCGTACACCGCGGAATCACCATGAGGATGGTATTTACCGATTACGTCACCAACGACACGGGCAGATTTTTTGTAGGCTTTATTCCAGTCATTGCCCAATACGTTCATGGCGTATAGTACGCGACGGTGTACCGGCTTCAGGCCATCGCGGACGTCCGGCAGCGCACGGCCAACAATGACCGACATCGCATAGTCCAGATAGGAGCTCTTCAGCTCTTCCTCGATGTTAACCGGTGTAATTTCTCTCGCAAGGTCGCTCATCTAACCGCTATCCCTCTACTGTATCCCGGATTCAAAGGTCGCAAATTATAACACAGCCGAGGTGATTGAGGTAAACCTATACGCTTTATTCACAGGGATTGCCTGATATACTCATTCGTCTTGCTAAATAAGGAGTAAAAGCGCCCATGAATGCCGAAAAATCCCCGGTGTCTCACAACGTTGACCATGAAGAGATTGCCAAATTTGAAGCGGTGGCGTCCCGCTGGTGGGATCTCGAGGGTGAGTTCAAACCTCTGCACCGTATTAACCCGCTGCGTCTGGGCTATATCGCTGAGCGTTCCGGCGGTCTGTTCGGTAAGAAAGTGCTCGATGTCGGTTGCGGTGGCGGTATCCTGGCAGAGAGCATGGCGCGCGAAGGGGCTACTGTCACGGGTCTGGACATGGGCTTTGAGCCGCTGCAGGTTGCCCGTCTCCATGCCCTGGAGTCCGGCATAAAGGTAGAATACGTGCAGGAAACCGTGGAAGAGCACGCGGCCAAATATGCGCATCAGTACGATGTGGTGACCTGCATGGAGATGCTGGAGCACGTTCCCGATCCGCAGTCCGTAGTGCACGCCTGCGCAAAACTGGTGAAACCGGGCGGCCAGGTCTTCTTCTCGACCATCAACCGTAATGGTAAAGCCTGGCTGATGGCCGTCGTCGGCGCAGAGTATGTGCTGCGCATGGTGCCGAAAGGGACACACGACGTGAAGAAATTCATTAAGCCTGCTGAGTTACTGAGCTGGGTTGACCAGACGTGGCTTAAAGAGCAACACATCACCGGTCTGCATTTCAATCCATTGACCGATAAATTCAAACTCGCACCGGGCGTAGATGTTAACTATATGTTGCATACAACCGCCAAAAACGACTAACGTCATCTGTTATTCTTATAAAGATTGCGCGACATCATGTTGCGCAATTCTGACCGCCCGTTGAAGAAATCAGCACTCGATCAAATTTTGAATTTTTTTTCTTAATTATTGACATGTCTTCCAGGCCTTACGGTACGAGGACTTACGCTTTTTTACCCTTTCACAACCTCAATTTAACGTCAAAATCAACCCTTGTGCTGAAAAGAATCGATACTAGAATACTCACCATATAGCGTTTTTCTTATCGCAAACCCCCTATATGTAGTATTTATCCACAGAGTTAGTCACAAGACGGATCTGTGGATAAACGGGGGATATTTTTTATTTCACGGACAGGTAAAACCCACATGAATCAGAGTCTGCTGGTGACAAAGCGCGACGGTACCACCGAGCGTATCAATCTGGACAAAATCCATCGAGTTCTCGACTGGGCAGCAGAAGGACTGAACAACGTATCTATCTCCCAGGTTGAACTGAAATCTCACATCCAGTTCTACGACGGCATCAAAACGTCTGATATCCATGAAACCATCATTAAAGCGGCGGCGGATCTGATCTCCCGTGAAGCACCGGATTATCAGTACCTGGCTGCACGCCTGGCCATTTTCCACCTGCGCAAAAAAGCCTACGGCCAGTTTGAGCCGCCTGCGCTTTACGATCACGTAGTGAAAATGGTTGAGCTGGGCAAATACGACACGCATCTGCTGGAAGACTATACGGAAGAAGAGTTCGAGCAGATGAACGGGTTTATCGATCACTGGCGCGACATGAACTTCTCCTACGCGGCGGTGAAGCAGCTCGAAGGCAAATACCTGGTTCAAAACCGTGTGACCGGTGAGATCTACGAAAGCGCCCAGTTCCTCTATATTCTGGTGGCCGCTTGCCTGTTCTCTAACTACCCACGTGAAACCCGTCTGGAATACGTGAAGCGTTTCTATGATGCGGTATCCACGTTTAAAATTTCTCTGCCTACGCCAATCATGTCTGGCGTGCGCACCCCTACCCGCCAGTTCAGCTCCTGCGTGCTGATCGAGTGTGGTGACAGCCTGGATTCTATCAACGCCACCTCCAGCGCCATTGTGAAATACGTTTCCCAGCGTGCTGGTATCGGTATCAACGCCGGTCGCATCCGTGCTCTGGGCAGCCCAATTCGCGGCGGTGAAGCATTCCACACCGGCTGTATCCCGTTCTATAAGCACTTCCAGACGGCGGTTAAATCCTGCTCTCAGGGCGGCGTACGCGGCGGTGCTGCGACCCTGTTCTACCCGATGTGGCACCTGGAAGTGGAAAGCCTGCTGGTACTGAAAAACAACCGTGGCGTGGAAGGCAACCGCGTGCGTCACATGGACTACGGCGTACAGATCAACAAATTGATGTACACCCGTCTGCTGAAAGGTGAAGACATCACCCTGTTCAGCCCGTCCGACGTCCCTGGCCTGTACGACGCGTTCTTCGCTGATCAGGATGAGTTCGAACGCCTGTACACCAAATACGAAAAAGACGACAGCATCCGTAAACAGCGTGTGAAAGCGGTAGACCTGTTCTCTCTGATGATGCAGGAACGTGCCTCTACCGGCCGTATCTACATCCAGAACGTTGACCACTGCAACACCCACAGCCCGTTCGATCCGGCTGTTGCGCCAGTGCGCCAGTCTAACCTGTGCCTGGAAATCGCCCTGCCGACCAAGCCGCTGGACGATGTTAACGACGAAAACGGTGAAATTGCGCTGTGTACGCTGTCTGCGTTCAACCTGGGTGCGATTAAGAGCCTCGACGAGCTGGAAGAGCTGGCCGTGCTGGCGGTTCGTGCGCTGGATGCCCTGCTGGACTACCAGGATTACCCAATCCCGGCCGCTAAACGTGGTGCAATGGGTCGTCGTACCCTGGGCATTGGCGTGATCAACTTTGCCTACTGGCTGGCGAAAAACGGCAAGCGTTACTCTGACGGCAGCGCCAATAACCTGACCCACCAGACGTTTGAAGCTATTCAGTATTACCTGATGAAAGCGTCCAACGAGCTGGCGAAAGAGCAAGGTGCGTGCCCGTGGTTTAACGAAACCACTTACGCGAAAGGCATTATGCCGATCGATACCTACAAAAAAGATCTGGACGCGATTGTCAGCGAGCCGCTGCATCTGGATTGGGAAGGCCTTCGCGAATCCATTAAGACTTATGGCCTGCGTAACTCTACGCTCTCTGCCCTGATGCCGTCTGAGACCTCTTCGCAGATCTCTAACGCCACCAACGGTATCGAGCCACCTCGCGGCCACGTCAGCATTAAAGCGTCGAAAGACGGTGTTCTGCGCCAGGTGGTGCCGGATTACGAGACGCTGGGTAACAACTACGAGCTGCTGTGGGAAATGCCGAACAACGACGGCTACCTGCAGCTGGTTGGGATCATGCAGAAGTTTATCGACCAGTCGATCTCTGCAAACACCAACTACGACCCAACGCGCTTCCCGTCTGGCAAGGTTCCGATGCAGCAACTGCTGAAAGACCTGCTCACTGCCTATAAATTTGGCGTGAAAACCCTGTACTATCACAACACCCGTGATGGTGCAGAAGACGCGCAGGACGACCTTGTACCGTCAATTCAGGACGATGGCTGCGAAAGCGGCGCATGTAAGATCTAATAAAGGGCGGGGATTTCCCCGCCTTTATTTCGTAAGACAGGACTCCAATTCATGGCATACACCACCTTTTCACAGACGAAAAACGACCAGCTCAAAGAGCCGATGTTCTTCGGCCAGCCAGTCAACGTGGCACGCTACGATCAGCAAAAATATGACATCTTCGAAAAGCTGATTGAAAAGCAACTCTCCTTCTTCTGGCGCCCGGAAGAGGTTGACGTCTCCCGCGACCGTATTGATTACCAGTCGCTGCCGGATCACGAAAAACATATCTTCATCAGCAACCTGAAGTACCAGACGCTGCTGGACTCCATTCAGGGCCGCAGCCCGAACGTGGCGCTGCTGCCGCTGATCTCCATTCCGGAACTGGAAACCTGGGTGGAAACCTGGGCGTTCTCTGAGACGATCCACTCCCGTTCTTACACCCATATCATTCGCAATATCGTTAACGATCCGGCGGTGGTGTTTGACGATATCGTCACTAACGAGCAGATCCAGAAACGCGCAGAAGGCATTGCCCACTACTACGACGAACTGATCGAGATGACCAGCTACTGGCATCTGCTGGGCGAAGGCACCCATAACGTGAACGGCAAAACTGTTACCGTGAACCTGCGTGCGCTGAAAAAACAGCTGTATCTGTGCCTGATGAGCGTCAACGCGCTGGAAGCCATTCGCTTCTACGTGAGCTTTGCCTGCTCTTTCGCCTTTGCTGAACGCAAGCTGATGGAAGGTAACGCCAAGATCATCCGTCTTATCGCCCGTGACGAAGCCCTGCACCTGACCGGCACCCAGCACATGCTGAACTTGCTGCGCAGCGGCGTGGACGACCCGGAAATGGCGGAAATCGCCGAAGAGTGCAAACAGGAGTGCTATGACCTGTTCGTGCTGGCGGCCCAGCAGGAGAAAGAGTGGGCAGACTACCTGTTCCGCGACGGCTCCATGATTGGCCTGAACAAAGACATTCTGTGCCAGTACGTTGAGTACATCACCAACATCCGTATGCAGGCTGTCGGCCTCGACCTGCCGTTCCAGACGCGCTCCAACCCCATCCCGTGGATCAACACCTGGCTGGTATCGGATAACGTGCAGGTTGCGCCGCAGGAAGTGGAAGTGAGTTCTTACCTGGTCGGTCAGATTGACTCCGAAGTTGATACTGACGACCTGAGCAACTTCCAGCTCTGATGACACGCGTAACGCTACGTCTTTCTGGCACCGAAGTGCTGTGTCAGGAAGAGCACCCTTCTCTGCTGGTGGCGCTTGAGGCGAACCAGGTGGCGGTTGAGTATCAGTGTCGTGAAGGCTATTGCGGCTCCTGTCGCTGCCGTCTGGTGACAGGTCAGGTGGACTGGCTGACCGAGCCGCTGGCCTTTATCAGTGAAGGGGAAATTTTGCCCTGCTGCTGCCGGGCAAAAGGCGATATCGAGATCGAGATGTAAAAAAGGGCCTTACGGCCCTTTTTCTATTTTAAGAACGTCACTGCTTTATCCGGGAAATCCGTAAACAGTCCGTCCACGCCCGCCTGGTTATACAGCACGTCGTAAAGCTGATTCACGTCCGTGGCATACGGCGGCAACTGGTCTGCACGCACCGTGTACGGATGGACCTGCATCTTGCTGGCATGCGCCTCTTTCACCATCGCCGTCAACTTCACGTGCCCAGGCGTTGAGCCTTCCGCCACCAGCATGTGATAATCCGGCCCGATGCCATCGGCGTACTGCGCTATCTGCTTCATCGCACCCGGCTTAAACATCCAGTCGTAGTTGTAGTTCACCCACTTCCCGTCCGGCTGCTTCTCCTGGGTTTCGTTCCAGTCGGTATAGGCAATCAGCTGCACCAGATTGAGATCCATCCCCCTCTTCGGCTCCAGCTCGGTTTTGATGCGCTTCAACTCAGCGGCGTCAAAACACTGCAGATACACCTTGTCCTTCTTGCTGGTGTATCCGTACTGCTTGAGTACGTCCAGCGTTTTGGCCGCAATGTCTTTCCCTTCCTGGTGGTGGAACCACGGCGCTTTGATTTCCGGGTAGATACCGATATTTTTACCGGTTGAGTGGTTCAGCCCCTGAACAAACTCAATCTCTTCCTGGAAGGTATGGATCCGGAAGTCAGATTTGCCCATCGGGAAGCGTCCCGGATAGACCTGCACCTTCTTGCCGTTTTCGATCTCAAAGCCTTCGGTAAACTTCAGCGAGCGAATTTCCGCCAGCGTGAAGTCGATGGCGTAGAAACGGCCATCTTTGCGGGCGCGGTCCGGGAAACGCTCCGCCACGTCCGTCACGCGGTCAAGATAGTGGTCATGCAGGACGACCAGCTGGTCGTCCTTCGTCATCACCAGATCCTGCTCCAGGTAATCCGCGCCCTGCGCATAGGCCATCGCTTTTGCCGGGAGCGTATGCTCCGGCAGATAGCCGCTTGCGCCGCGGTGGGCAATAACGATTTTATCTGCCGCCAGCGCGGAGCCTGTCATCAAACCGGCTAGCAGCAGACCGGTGGCTAACTGAGTTAATTTCATCGCAATGCTCCTTATTGACGACGCGCCAGCACTTCAGCGTGGTGACGTTTTTCGCCGATCATCACAACAACCAGCAGCAGTACCGCCAGCACGCTACCGCCAATCATCACCATAAAGCCGCCGTCCCAGCCGAAGAAGTCAACGGTATAGCCCACAATGGCGCTTGCCGCGACCGACCCGCCGAGGTAGCCAAACAGGCCGGTAAAGCCTGCCGCCGTGCCCGCCGCTTTTTTCGGCGCTAGCTCCAGCGCATGCAGACCGATCAGCATCACCGGGCCGTAAATCAGGAAGCCGATGACGATCATGCAGGCCATGTCCACACCCGGGTTGCCCGGCGGGTTGAGCCAGTACACCACGGTAGCGATGGTCACCAGGGTCATAAAGAACACGCCTGTCGCACCGCGGTTACCTTTAAACACTTTGTCCGACATCCAGCCACAAAGCAGCGTGCCTGGGATCCCGGCATATTCGTACAGGAAGTAGGCCCAGGAGGATTTATCCAGCGCGAAGTGCTTCACCTCTTTCAGGTAGGTTGGCGACCAGTCGAGGATGCCGTAGCGCAGCAGGTAAACGAACACGTTCGCCACCGCGATGTACCACAGCAGCTTGTTCGGCAGGACGTACTTCATGAAGATCTGTTTTGCAGTCAGCTCTTCTTCGTGCTCCTTGCTGTAATCATCCGGATAGTCGTTTTTGTACTCTTCGATCGGAGGCAAACCGCAGGACTGAGGCGTGTCGCGCATCAGCGCGAAAGCGATAATCGCCACGACGATAGCACCAAAAGCAGGCATATAGAGCGCCGCGTGCCAGTCGTTGAACCAGGCCATCCCCAACAGGAACAGCAGCGGTGGAATACCGCCTCCCACGTTATGCGCACAGTTCCATACCGACACGATGCCGCCACGTTCCTTCTGCGACCACCAGTGCACCATGGTGCGTCCGCATGGTGGCCATCCCATTCCCTGGAACCAGCCGCAGAGGAACAGCAGCACGAACATGATGGCAATACTGGAGGTTGCCCACGGCACAAAGCCCATAAACAACATCACCGCTGCCGCCAGGATCAGACCGGCTGGCAGAAACACACGCGGGTTCGAGCGATCCGACACGGAACCCATGATGAATTTGGAAAAACCGTAGGCAATCGAAATTCCCGACAGCGCGAACCCTAAATCCCCCCGCGAAAAGCCCTGCTCCACCAGATACGGCATGGCGAGGGCGAAGTTTTTACGCACCAGGTAGTACGCCGCGTACCCGAAGAAAATCCCCAGGAAAATTTGCCAACGCAGACGACGGTATAGCGGATCAATTTCTGCCTCAGGCAGACGCGCACGATGCGGCGCGGGTTTGAAGATACTGAGCATGACAGCCTCCGTGGCCATGTATTGAATTTACAGGGGTTTTACTGCCCCATACTCCAGAGAGGCGGCGATGTTAAGAAATCACGGTGATTGTTACTGTGAATCAACGCACAGATTGTTACAGAAATATGACAGAATGCGCAAAAAAGCGCATGAAATCACGTTTCACTTTCGAATTTCGCTCGTTTGTGTTCGAAATCAAACAAACCATAGTTTTCATGTGGCTAAATGGTAAAAAAACGAACACAGAGGGATGACAATGACAATTCACGATCCACGCTACAGCGATGTGATTATCATTGGCGGCGGTGCGACCGGTGCCGGCATCGCACGTGATTGCGCACTCAGGGGGTTGAGCGTCACGCTTCTGGAGCGCCATGATATTGCGACAGGCGCCACCGGGCGCAATCATGGCCTGCTTCACAGCGGTGCCCGCTACGCCGTTACCGATGGCGAATCGGCTCGTGAATGTATTGCCGAAAACCAGATCCTGCGACGGATTGCTCGCCACTGCATTGAACCTACAGACGGCTTGTTTATCACGCTTCCCGAAGACGATCTCGCCTTTCAGGCTACCTTCATTACCGCCTGTCGCGCGGCGGGGATTCAGGCCGAGGCCATTGACCCGGCCCTGGCGCGGCGCATTGAGCCCTCCGTCAACCCGATCCTGACAGGGGCGGTAAAAGTGCCAGACGGCACGGTTGATCCCTTCCGCCTGACGGCCGCCAATATGCTTGATGCCCGCGAACATGGCGCGCACATCCTGACCGGGCATGAAGTGACCGGGCTTATCCGGGAAGGTCACCGCGTCCGTGGCGTGCGGCTTTTTAATAAGCAATATACCGAACACAGTGAACTGTATGCTTCCGTGGTCGTCAACGCAGCGGGGATCTGGGGGCAGCGGATTGCGGAGTATGCAGACTTGTCCGTTCGCATGTTTCCGGCAAAAGGCTCGCTGCTGATCCTCGACCATCGCATCAATAACCATGTGATTAACCGCTGCCGTAAACCGTCTGATGCCGATATTCTGGTTCCGGGCGATACCATTTCATTAATCGGTACCACCTCAACCCACGTGGACTATAGCGAGATTGATTACAACCGCGTCACTGCTGAAGAAGTGGAGATTCTGCTGCGTGAAGGGGAAAAACTGGCCCCGGTGATGGCGCAGACCCGGATCCTGCGCGCCTACGCGGGTGTGCGTCCGTTGGTTGCCAGCGATAACGACCCAAGCGGGCGTAACGTCAGCCGGGGCATTGTGCTGCTCGATCATGCTGAACGCGACGGCATGGAAGGGTTTATCACCATCACCGGTGGCAAACTTATGACCTATCGTCTGATGGCCGAATGGGCAACCGATGCCGTCTGCCGCAAACTGGGCAACACCGAGCCGTGCAAAACGGCAGAACAGCCCCTGCCCGGCTCACGTCAGTCTACCGAGAAGACGCTGCAAAAAATTATCTCCCTGCCCGCTCCCCTGCGCGGTTCGGCCATCTATCGTCATGGTGACAGGACGCCGGTCTGGCTGGGTGAAGGCCGGCTTAGTCGCAGCCTGGTCTGCGAGTGCGAAGCCGTAACCGCGGGCGAAGTACAATATGCGGTGGAAAATCTGACCGTCAATTCTCTGCTCGATCTCCGCCGCCGCACCCGGGTTGGAATGGGGACGTGTCAGGGTGAATTGTGCGCCTGCCGTGCCGCCGGGTTATTGCAACGCTTTCATACCACCACCGCGACCCAGTCGCTCGATCAACTCAGTGCTTTTTTAAACGAGCGCTGGAAAGGTATTCAGCCTGTCGCCTGGGGCGATGCTCTGCGTGAAAGTGAATTTACCCGCTGGGTCTACCAGGGGCTTTGCGGTCTGGAGAAGGAGCAACACGATGAAATTTGATACCGTGATCGTCGGCGGTGGGCTGGCGGGTCTGCTCTGTGGCATCAAACTCACAAAACAGGGGCTACGCTGCGCCATTATCACCCGGGGTCAGAGCGCCCTGCACTTCTCGTCGGGCTCGCTGGATCTGGTGGACGAAACGTACCGAGAAAAACTTCCGCCAGAGCACCCTTATCACCTGACAGGCGCGCAGCATATCGATCGCTTTGCCCTGGAAACCGAAGCGCTACTGGCGGATTGCGGCGCTCGTCTGCAGGGAAGCGCCAGGAAAAATCATCAGCGTGTTACACCACTCGGCACCCTACGCTCCGCCTGGCTCAGCCCGGAGGAGGTGCCCGTTACCCCGCTCAGCTCAGCGCGTGTGCGGGTGGTAGGTATTAGCGGTTTTCTGGATTTTCAGCCCCATCTCGCGGCGGCATCACTTTGTCGCCAGGGGGTAAACGCTGAAACAGCAGAAATAGAGCTGCCTGAGCTTGATGTCCTGCGCGACAACCCGAGTGAGTTTCGCGCGGTGAATATTGCCCGTTTTCTTGATCATGAAGAGAGATGGCCGCTGCTGTATGAGGCGCTCAAACCGCTTGCAGAAGGGTGCGATGCGCTGTTTATGCCCGCCTGCTTTGGCTTAAACGACAATCGACTCTGGCGCTGGCTGTCCGATCGACTGCCCTGCACACTCGGTTTACTGCCGACGCTACCCCCGTCGGTTCCCGGTATTCGCCTGCATACCCAGCTCCAGCGCAAATTTGTTGCGCAGGGTGGCGTCTGGATGGCGGGTGATGAGGTGAAAAAAATCACCCTGACTGACGGGGAAGTGAGCGAAATCTGGACGCGCAACCACGATGATATTCCGCTTCGCGCCCGCTTTACGGTGCTGGCAAGCGGCAGTTTCTTCAGTAACGGGCTGCTGAGCAGTCGGGACGGCATCCGCGAAGCCATAATGGGCCTGGATGTCCGGCAAAGCGCCTCCCGCGCGGACTGGTATCAGAGTGATTTCTTCACGCCGCAACCCTGGCAACAGTTCGGCGTCATTGTCGATAACCACCTGCACCCGCAGCTTTCGGGTAAGTCAGTCAGGAATCTCTTTGCTATCGGCTCGCTTCTTGGCGGATATGATCCTATCGCCCAGGGCTGCGGTGGCGGGGTCTGCGCCGTCACGGCGCTGTATGTGGCAGAGCAAATTAGCCAGCGCATGGAGGCTGAACAATGAGCGATACCCGTTTTGAAAGCTGCATTAAATGCACGGTGTGTACTACCGTCTGCCCGGTCAGCGGCGTAAATCCACGTTATCCTGGTCCGAAACAGGCCGGGCCGGACGGTGAGCGTCTGCGTCTGAAGGACGGCAAGCTGTATGATGAGGCGCTGAAGTACTGCATCAACTGCAAACGCTGTGAAGTTGCCTGTCCGTCGGATGTCAACATTGGCGATATTATCCAGCGCGCCCGGGCGCGTTATAGCACGCAAAAGCCATCATTGCGGGATGCCATTCTCAGTCACACCGATTTGATGGGGAGCATCTCGACGCCGTTTGCCCCGCTGGTGAATGCCGCGACCGCGCTCAAACCGGTGCGCCAGCTGCTGGATACGACGCTTAAAATAGACCATCACCGCAGCCTGCCGAAATATTCTCACGGTACCTTCCGTCGCTGGTATAAATCCGTCGCGGCGCAACAGGCGCAGTATGCCGAACAGGTGGCGTTCTTCCATGGCTGCTATGTGAATTACAACCACCCGCAGCTGGGTAAAGATCTGCTTAAAGTGCTGAATGCGATGGGGACGGGCGTTCAGTTACTTAGTAAGGAAAAATGCTGCGGCGTACCACTGATCGCCAACGGATTTACGGATAAAGCGCGCAAGCAGGCCAAAAGCAATGTCACCTCACTGCGTGAAGCCATCGTCGACAAGGGGATTCCGGTGCTGGCCACCTCGTCTACCTGTACCTTCACCCTGCGAGATGAGTACCCGCATCTGCTGGACGTGGATAACACCGGGCTGCGTGAGCACATTGAACTGGCAACACGCTTCCTGTGGCGCAAACTGGATAGCGGGCAGACGTTGCCGCTGGGAAAATTGCCGCTGAAAGTGGTGTATCACACGCCCTGCCACATGGAAAAAATGGGCTGGTCGCTCTATACGCTTGAACTGTTACGCTTAATTCCTGGGCTGGAGCTGACGGTGCTGGATTCCCGCTGCTGCGGTATTGCGGGAACGTACGGCTTCAAAAGTGAAAATTACGAAACGTCACAGGCGATTGGCGCCCCACTGTTCCGTCAGATTGAGGAAAGCGGCGCGGATATCGTGGTAACCGACTGCGAAACCTGCAAGTGGCAAATAGAGATGTCCACCAGCAAGCGCTGCGAACATCCGATCACCTTACTGGCGAGGGCTCTGGGCTGAACATGGCCGGGGCGAGAAGCCCCGGTCAGTGTTTTACTCAACGAACAGCGACTCGACAACGTTTATCCAGCCGTGCTCGCTGGCAACCTCTTTGCCATTCAACCAGCGGCGCAGCATGTTCAGCGCCATCATGGCGCAAACTTCCTGCCGTATCGCCAGACTGTGGCGGGTGATACTCATTTTTACCCTCAGGGCATACGTGCCTTCCGGTGTCGCCAGCGCAAAGTTCAGGTATTCCTCATCCAGCCCACCGACAAACAGCGCCAGCCCGGCAAAATGTTTTACCCTTCTTTCAGAAGCCCAACGGGCGGTCTGCGCCAGCGTCTCCTGCTGGAACGGCACCACTTCGCTGGCCAACAGCGGCGCATTGACGCGCGACAGCTGCAGCGCCAGCAGGCCGCCGGTGAACTGCTCGCTTAAGGTCACGCTCAGTTGACGAGACTGCAGCTGCTTCGCAATCTGCGCGGGCAACCCTTCCGTCCCTTCAAAGATCAGGCTTTCACCCGCCACACGCTGCACCTCAGGCCAGAGTGCCAGCATCGCCGCTTTCTGCTCTGCAGGCCCCGTCAACTTGAGTTCAATGATTGGCATGGAGGACCGATACCCCATTGATACGTCAGGCGGCAGTTGCAGGTGATCAAGACTCTGGGCCAGGTCGCTTTCCGAGCGGCCAAAAGTGGTCAGACGCAGGCAAATCGGGGGTTCAGGCAGGGTAAAACGATCGCGAAGGCGCGGCAGGATCTGCTGCTCGACCATCACTTTAAATTCTGAGGGTACGCCCGGCGTGAAGAACATCAGGCAGCGGTTCAGCTGCATGGCAAATCCACATGCGGTACCGACCGGGTTGTCAACCAACTCAGCGCTGGCGGGAATTTCAGCTTGTTTGCGGTTGCTGGGTGCCATGACGCGGCCACGTTCGGAGAAAAAGCGCTCCATCTGCGAGAGCCACGCCTCGTGCAGCACCAGCCCTTCACCTTTTGCTGTGGCGGCGGCCAGTGCGCTGAGATCGTCACTGGTGGGGCCAAGTCCGCCATTCACAATCAGCACGTCACACTGTTCGCTGCGCTCACGCAGGATATTGACCAGTGACTCAAGATTGTCGCCCACCGTGTTGCGGCGCGTTAACGGTAATCCTTGCTCAAAGAAAAGATCGGCAAGCCAGGCAGCATTGGTGTCGATAATCTGTCCATGCAGCACTTCATCGCCGGTGGATAACATCTCCACGTTAATCATTATGTTCTCCCGCTTAAATGGTCAAAACACTATAACGCAAACGCAGGATGGAGAAGAGAGAAACTGGCGCGACAGAATGCCGCGCCGGAGTGATTAGAAACCTGCGCTGACGCCCACGTAAGGGCCATCGGCCAGCGCGTTGTCGCGGTTGCCGTCTTTACCGGCCAGGTTCAGGTAGCGATAGCCTGCTTCGATGGTAATTGGACGCATGATGGTCCAGCGCGCACCGGCGTTGGCTTCTTCATAGCTTTCAATGCCGCTGGAGAGCGAGTCCGGGGAATAGTAATACTCACCAAACAGACCGAAGCTGTCGCCAATTTTCCACTGCAGACCGCCACCCACTGCCGCCGCATAGCCTTCATCACCGTCGTTCGGGTTGGTATAAATACCTTTACCGCCGACAGTGGCCAGGAACGGACCAAGAGGAATGTTCAGACCCAGGCCAAGGCTGGCTGCGTCGCCGTCGTCATCGTTATGTGTCCAGCCACCGGTCATTGCCAGACCAGAAGTCTCGGTGCCCATGCCAAAGCCCAGGTGGGTGTAATCCTGACCCGCCGAGCCGTTAATGCTAATGGCGTTTGCCGCCGCAGAAACAACCATCAGGCCGAAGCCCAGTAATGCCACTTTTTTCATTGTCGTGATCCCGCACAATTATTATAAAGAAGTCCCAAAACCGCGAGATTTTAACCGGAGTCTCCATGGGATCAAGCACTCTGCGTGCGGCAAGTCGGTAGATTGTAACTATTTGAAACGGCTACTATCCCTTAAGCGATGCATTCACCCACTGTTGCAGCGCGCGACGGGAGACCTTAATGCCGCCATTTTTGAGCTCAGTCGGCAACACTAGCCACCGGACGGGTTGCTGAAAACGCGCCAGTTTATCCCGGACCCAGTCAGGTAAACAGGTGATATCCGTTCCCGGTTCACACTCCACCACGGCTACCGGGCGCTGCCCAAACTCGGCATCGTCCAGCGGGACGATAAACACCTGGTTAATTTGCGGATGACGGGCGATAACCCGCTCAAGACTTTCAGGCTGGATCCCTTCTCCGCCGCTAAAAAAGAGGTTGTCCATACGCCCCAGAATTGTCAGCCGGTCATCATGCCATTCACCGCGATCGCGGGTCGCGAACCAGCCCTGCTCATTCGTCAGCAGGATCAACACCCCGTCACGCCAGTAGCCTGAGGCCATACTTTGCGCTTTGATCCAGACTTCACCGTCAACCACCTGCACTTCTCTGCCCGGCAGCACACCGCCCACATCCGGCTCGCCGTCCGCCTCTTTCGCACAGACTGTTGAAGCAAACTCCGTCAAGCCATAGCCACAGAAGGTGCGAACGCCCTGTTTTCGCGCTTCCTCTGTCAGTTCAACAGGTATTGCCGCTCCGCCGAGCAGAACGGCTTTCAGCGCAATATGATGCTGAGTGTTAAGCAGACGCCAGAGCTGTGTCGGTACCAGAGAAGCGTGGGTACAGCCCTGCAGTGCCTGCTCAAGCGGCTGCTTTTCGCGAACGGTTAAACGTGCCCCGGCCTGCAACCAGCGCCATAAAATCCCCTGACCGGAAACATGAAACAGCGGCAGCGAAAGTAACCAGTCATCCTCATCACCGTAGGGCATCAGCGCCAGCACACCGCGCGCGCTGGCAAGATGGGCTTCGCAGGTATGGACCGCCGCTTTCGGCAACCCGCTGGAGCCGGAGGTCAGCGTCATGGAGGCCAACCGCGCCGGTTGCCACGTAACGCGATGTTCGCCAGCATGCTCGTACATGTTCAGGACGGGAAGATCGTCGTAGATGCCGTCCAGCACCAGCGCAAAGCGCAGGGTCATCTGCGGAAGCAGAACATCCAGCAGATGACGCGGCAACTGCGGGTTAACGGGAAGAATGCGCGCCCCGCACTGGAGCAGTGCCAGCCATGCCGTCAAGGTTTGCGGATGATTATGGGCCAGCAGCAGCACACCGTCGCCCTCTCCGACGCCCTGCTGCTGAAATCCTGCCGCAAGACGGTCGACACGCGCACATAGCTGTTGCCAGGTAAGCACCTCATCGTTCAGCCTCAGCGCCGGCTTATCGGCAGCCTGCGCACACCAGTGCCGCCACGGCCAGTCGGTAAAACTCATCGCAATGGCTCCAGCGCCTCAACGTCGAGGCACGGCAGCGGACTGTCCGGCCACTGGCGAATAAGCTGAGCCTGCATCAGGTTTAGCGTGTCGAGACCTGGGATCGTGTCTGGCGTTAACCAGGCAGCGATACGTGCCAGTTGGGTCAGCCCAAGGCTGGATTCGATGGAGGAGCTGATCACCGCCGTCAACCCCAACGCATGTGCCGCTGCGACCTGCTCGCGCACTTTCGCCAGACTGCCGGTCAGCGTTGGTTTAATCACTACCGCGCTGACGCCGGGCTCGGCGACAAATTCAAAATCCGCTTCGCGCAGGCTTTCATCCCAGGCGATGGCAATCCCCGTTTCGCGGGCAAACGCACGCGAATCATCGCGGGTTTTACACGGTTCTTCCAGGAAGGCAATGCGACTGCGGTATGCCGGATTGACGTACTTCGCGAATTGCTGCGCCTTCAGTGGCGTCCACGCGCGGTTAGCATCCAGACGCAGATGCAGATCCGGGATCGCTTCCAGCAGGAGGTTAGCGACCATTCCATCTCGCACCGCTTCGTACAGGCCAACTTTGATTTTCGCCACTTTCTCACCGGGCATGGCGGAAAGCAGGGCGAACAGTTCGTCCGGATCGCCGGTGCAGAGCGGTGCCGCACGGTAATTAGCCTCTTGAGGCAAACTACCGTCGAGCTCAGCCAGCGCACAGCTAATGCCAAAAGCCACGGAAGGAACGTCCGGCAACGCCGGATCCGCTCCCTCACGCCACTCTCCGGCCCACGCCAGTAATGCAGACTGCGCGTCATCCAGCGACTCAAGGCTAAAGCCCGGCAGAGGTGAAACCTCCCCCCAGCCTTCCCGCTCACCCTGCTGCAGATGAACGAAGAAGCCGTCACGGTTTTTTAACCGCCGTTCACGCAGTACCACACCCGCGTCCATCGGTATCTGCCAGCGGTAAACCTGCGCGCGACGCATTACGGGTTCCGTTTGTATTTGCTGAAATCTGGCTGGCGTTTTTCGTTAAACGCGTTGCGCCCTTCCTGACCTTCTTCGGTCATGTAGAACAGCATCGTGGCGTTGCCCGCCAGTTCCTGCAGACCCGCCTGACCGTCACAGTCGGCGTTCAGCGCGGCTTTCAGGCAGCGCAGCGCCATCGGGCTGTTTTGCAGCATTTCACGACACCAGCGCACGGTCTCTTTTTCGAGATCGGCAATCGGTACGACAGTATTGACCAGCCCCATATCCAGCGCTTCCTGAGCATTGTACTGACGGCACAGGAACCAGATTTCGCGGGCTTTTTTCTGCCCGACAATGCGCGCCATGTAAGAGGCACCCCAGCCGCCGTCGAAAGAGCCCACTTTCGGGCCAGTCTGGCCGAAAATAGCGTTCTCTGCGGCAATCGTCAGATCGCACATCATGTGCAGCACATGACCGCCACCGATGGAATAGCCTGCCACCATCGCCACGACCGGTTTTGGACAGGTACGGATCTGACGCTGGAAATCGAGCACGTTCAGGTGGTGTGTACCCGCATCATCCTGGTATCCGCCGTAGTCACCGCGCACTTTCTGATCGCCACCGGAGCAAAACGCTTTGTCACCTTCGCCGGTCAGAACAATCACGCCGATGTTGTCGTCATAGCGCGCATCTGCCAGCGCCTGGATCATCTCTTTCACGGTCAGCGGACGAAAGGCGTTACGTACCTGTGGACGATTGATGGTGATTTTAGCAATGCCGTCTGCGGATTTGTGGTAACGGATGTCGGTATAACCTTCGGAGCAGTCTTGCCATTCAACCGGAGCATAGAGCATGTGTTCATCAGGATAGATCATAGAGAGTCCTTTATCGAAGACGCAGTATCTGAGCCAGACACGCAGCAACTGCACCCGGGTTTTCCCGGTGGGCGTTGTGTCCGGCGTTGGGAATTGCATGGCGAACGGCGTTCAGTTCCGCGGCAAGGGCCGCAAACTTGTCATCATGTTCACCATATAAATATTCAAATGGGAAATTGCGGGCGCTGAGCGCGGCACGCAAATCAGGCTGCACGGCCAGCGATGTCGCCTCCAGCATCATCGCCAGCGTCATGCCGTTGTTCTGACTGCGCAAAGTAACCAGCGCTTCGCGCTGGGTGTCCGTCAGGGAGGCGAACACGGGCTGTTGATACCAGTCAGTAAAGACTTTATCCAGCGGTTCAGTACGAAAACGCTGTGCCCAGCGGCGATCAGATACCCGCCGCCTGTTGCGCTCTTCGTCATCCTGCAGACCCGGATGCCCACCTTCCACAATCACCCCCAGCAGCCCCTGTGGCTGCTGGCAGGCATGGAACATCGCAACGCGGCCGCCGAGGGAGTACCCGATAAGCCAGAAGTTAAGTATGTTGTAACTAAACAAGGTTCGGGTGAGCATATTGCTCATCTCGTTGAACCCCGTCACGCCAATGCTCCCGGATCCACCGTGACCCGGCAGGTCCAGGTACAGCCGGGGATAATTGCTGAGCATCTCGCCAACGACCTGCCACTCACGGCAATCCCCGGAGAAACCGTGCAAAAAGACCAGCCAGGGATAACCTGGTTTTCCAGCCTGTTGCACACCCGAGAGGATCACAGCTGGCTCACCTGTGCCAGCAGGCTTTGCAGCATCTGCGCGCCGTCAGCATCATTCACCACCAGCTCAATCAACGTTGCTCCCGGCTGTTTCCAGGCGGTGCTCAGCGCTATATCAAGCTGTTCCCAGTTTTCCGGGCGATGGTATTTCAGGCTGAACATCGCCGCGGCGTGTTCAAACTGGACATTCTGCGGCATCAGGTAAAAGCGTTCACGCTCGCTTTGCGGCGTTGGCAAGAGAGAGAAGATCTGCCCGCCGTTGTTGTTGACCAGAATCAGCACAAACGGGGCCGACGCCTGTCGTAGCAGCGCCAGCGCGTTGAGATCGTAGAGTGCAGAGAGATCGCCCACGATTGCCAGCGTCGATTTCGCGCTGGCGCGCTGCACGCCTGCAGCCGTTGAGATCAGCCCATCAATGCCGCTCGCGCCACGGTTGCTGTAAACCGGGTAACCCGCAGGCAGCTGCGAAAACGCGTCAATCAGGCGGACAACGAGGCTATTTCCGACAAACAGTTGCCCCTGCTCAGGCAGATACTGGCGAATACGGTGCGCCAGTCCGGCCTCGCTAAACGCTTCACAATGCGCTTTGGTGAGCTCCCACGCCTGACGCGAAAGTTCCGGGATCGCAACGGCCCAGGGTTTGCGTTTTTCCGCCGGATGGAGCGTAAGCCAGGTGTCGATACTGCTGACCAGACGACGCCCGCGATGGTGCGCCGGGTCGAGCCGCCCTTCCAGCGGATCCACCAGCCAGTATTCTTCCGGGGTGCACGTTGCCTGCCATTGCAGTAATCGCTTACCGGTTAGGCTTGAGCCAAGCTGGACAACAATCTGCGCCTGTGAAAGCTCAGTGACGGCTTTCGCATTCCCCAACCAGAGATCGGCGCACGGCAGCGGCTGACCGGTCTGGGAGAGCACGTCACCAATCAGCGGCCAGCCAAGTGTTTGCGCCCATTCAGCAACCCATTTTCCTTCAGCAGCGCTCATGCGCCCGGCGATAACCACGCCGCGTTTTTGCCGCCAGAAGAACCAGTCACGTTGTTTAGCACTCTCAAGATGCGTCTGCTCACGCAGCCACGGTTTTTCACTTACCCACCAGTCACCGAGGGAGTGCTGCCACTCAAGGCCGGTGTTATCCAGTTCGCCATACAACGGTTCGGCAAACGGGCAGTTGATATGCAACGCCCCACTGCGCAATGTCTCCATGGCGTGATCGACGGTGGATACCAGCCAGCTTGCCGGGATATCCTGCGTGGGACGCGGCAACGAGATTGCCTGCGAAGGGTGCGAGGAAAAGAGTCCCGGCTGACGAATAGCCTGATTAGCGCCACAGTCGATAAGCTCAGGTGGGCGGTCAGCCGTCAGCAGGATCAGTTTTTCACCGGTTAAACCGGCTTCAATCAGTGCCGGATAGAGGTTCGCCACGGCGGTACCAGAGGTGACAATCACCGCTACAGGCTCTTTGCTGACCTTCGCCAGCCCCAGTGCCAGATGGCCAAGACCGCGTTCATCAAAATGAGTATGGTGAATGAATGCCCGGTTTTCAGCGGCCGCCAGCGTCAGCGGCGTTGAGCGAGAACCCGGCGCAATACACACGTGCCTGACGCCATGGCGCGTCAGGGCTTCAAGGATCACCGCCGCCCAGCGCCGGTTAAAAGAACTTACTGACATGAGATTGTCCGGAATCAAGATTACGACACAGTATAAATAATAGAAAAATTTGGAATTTTGATATGAATCGGGAATGCACGAATCAGTATTAATCCCTAAGGAGCAGAGAACGCAACCCTGCGGCTTTGTTTTCTATCTCCTGCCACTCCTGCTCCGGGTCAGACCCGCTGACAATTCCGGCTCCGGCGTACAGCCGCAGGGCGTCATCCTGGACACGTGCAGAGCGTAATGCCACGCAGAACTCGCTTTGTTCGGGTGATAAATACCCGGCCGACCCGGCGTACCACTCGCGGTTAAAGGGTTCAACATTCTCAATAAACGCCCGTGCAGGTTGACGCGGCAGCCCGGCAACGGCCGCCGTAGGCTGCAGAATATGTAAACACTGTTCATCACTGGCCTGTTTCAACTCGGTCCAGATACAGCGGCGCAAATGCTGCACTTTGCGCAGACGCACAACCTGAGCAGGCAACACATCAAGCGTCTGGGTAAAGTGCTGAAGGCGCTGACAGATATCTTCCACTACCAACATATTTTCGCGTTGGTTTTTATCATCATTCAGCAACCATTCGCCCAAACGCCGGGCTTGTTTATCATCAACATGACTGGCGACAGTGCCCGCCAGCGCTTCGGTACGAAGCAATTTTCCCCGCCGCCGCCAGAGACGCTCGGGCGTTGAGCCGAGAAACGCATTGCTGGCGTCGAAAACCATGCAGAAATGATAGCAATTTAAATTCAGGGCGCGGCTGGCGGCCATCAGTGCGACAGGGTTAACGCGCTGTTTAAACTGCAGATCGGTTGCCCTGGCGAGGACCACCTTTTCAAATTCACCGCGCGCGATAGTCTCTGTTGCCTTGCGGATAAGCTCCAGCCATTCCTGCTTTTGCGGATGATGGGTTTCGCACTCAACCTGCACAGACAGCGGGCGGATAGGTCTGGCGGCATGGAGTTGCTGCAGAAAATCCAACGCGGTGCGGGCATCGTCCTGAAGAGAGTCATCGCTCCACAGTTGCAGGCGCAACGTGGCATTTCCGGCGGAACGTCGCCAGAGCAGGCGAGGTAAAAAGAGACTGCCCTGCTCCGGGTTAAATGCATTCAGGCCGCAAATACGGGTATCATTTGCCGCATTCTGCTCACGCAAAAACTGCGAGGCTAACGCCAGCGAGGAGAATTGGGTGACAGCCCCCAGGGCAGCCAGTTCCTCATCACCATTACGCTGTTGCCAGTAAAACTGGGGATAGCACTGCTGCGCGCCAAGCCAGGCAAGAGGATCGAAAGCGTCGTTTAACGGGAAAGTGACGTCGAAATGACGTAGACCGGGTATTGCGGGTAACGCTTGCGTAAGCTGACTACGCAGGTGCTCCAACGCGAGGAAAATCGAATTCACGCGAACCTCTCCCTGTTGAAACCTCATATTATACGGGGTACTGGTTATAAATAGCAGTACCCACGTATAGGGAGTGGTTAAGCGTTAAACATAAAATTAACGACGAGCCAGAAGCAGCCCAAACACCAACCCGACAGCTGCGCCCACACCAATGCCTCTCCACGGTTTTTCGTGAACATAATCATCGGCACGATAAACCGCCTTTTTGGCGCGGTAGTAGTACGTGTCGGACGCATGGCTGACGCGGTTTTTAACGTCATTTAGCGCCTGTTCTGCACGTTCTTTCAGCTCAATATATTTCTGATCGGCAGGGTCGCCCGACGAACGTAATACTTCTTCCAGCGTTTCTCTCAATAACGTCAGGTCGTCATCGATACGGGTATCCCAAGATTGAAATGACATATTTTTCTCCATGTTAGTACACCAGTCCGCTAACTATAGCCAACGACGACCCATTACGCCTGCTTAGCCTCCCGCGCCATGCCAATGTGCGGTATACCGTCTTCGTCATATACGTCAGTGACCGGCGTGAAGCCAAAATAACCGTAGAAAGATTGCAGATGCGCCTGCGCGCCCAGGTATAACGCCTTGTCCGGCCACAGTTTCTGGCACGCCTCCAGCGTTTTTTCCATCAGCTGATAGCCCAGTTTTTCACCGCGCGCCTTACCGCTAATGATGACGCGGCCAATCACCACAGGCTCGAAATCGTCTTCGCTTTTCAGAATCCTCGCATACGCCACCAGCTCGTTATCCCGCCAGCCGAGGATATGCCGGTTCTCGCCGACGAGATCGTCGCCGTCGATGTCCTGATACGGGCAGGTCTGTTCTACCACAAACACTTCGCAGCGCAGTTTGAGCAGCGTATACAGTGAATTAACGGTGAGCTCGCTATGGTGTAAATCTTGCCACTGGATCATGTCAGTCTCCTTCCTGGGGTTCATCACGTTATACTAAACCCCTCCCCGTTCAGCAAAGGGCTGATTGCGTTATGGAACTGATTTTTCTGGGTACGTCCGCTGGTGTGCCAACCCGCTCACGAAATGTGACCGCGATTCTGCTGGATCTTAAACACCCAACCCGTGGTGGGCTATGGCTGTTTGACTGTGGTGAAGGTACGCAGCATCAGCTGTTACATACCGCTTATCACCCAGGCAAGCTGGATAAAATTTTTATCACGCATCTGCATGGTGACCATCTGTTTGGCCTGCCTGGCCTGCTGTGCAGCCGTTCAATGGCCGGGAACGCTAATCCGCTGACGATTTACGGGCCTGCAGGTATCCGGGAATTTGTTGAAACCACGCTACGCCTCAGTGGGTCCTGGACTGATTATCCGCTGGAGGTCGTTGAGATCGCCGGGGGGCTGGTTTTCGATGATGAGGATTATGTCGTCACCGCTCACCCTCTTAACCACCCGGTAGAGTGTTATGGTTACCGCATTGAAGCGCATGACAAACCCGGCGCACTGGATGCCGCCGCGTTAATCGCCGCGGGGGTAAAGGCCGGGCCGCTGTTCCAGCGTCTGAAGCAGGGAGAGACGGTCACGCTGGAGGATGGGCGCGTTATCAATGGTCAGGATTATCTCGCGGCACCCCAGCCCGGCAAAAAACTGGCGATTTTTGGCGACACCGCCCCCTGCCCGACAGCATTGAAACTGGCTCAGGGCGTGGATGTCATGGTACATGAAGCAACGCTTGAAACGGCCATGGAAGAGAAAGCCAACAGCCGTGGGCATAGCTCAACCCGTCAGGCGGCACAGCTTGCCCGTGACGCAGGCGTCGGGAAACTGATCGTTACTCATGTTAGCTCGCGCTACGATGCTCGGGGATGTGAAGGTCTGCTGGCTGAGTGCCGCGCAGTGTTCCCGAAATGTGAGCTGGCAGAAGATTTCACTCAAGTCAGCGTTTAGTCCTTCATTTTTCCCTCAGGATGCCGATAACGATTAAAAGGTCAGCATTTCTCTCGAGGGTAGAATGGATAATTTCCAGAAAGATATTGATGACAGGGCGAATCTAACCCTGTCGAACCGTTTTGAACTGTTGTTATTCCGGCTGGGCACGTCTCTGAACGAAAACAAATCAGAGCTTTTTGGCATTAACGTTTTCAAGCTGCGTGAAATTGTGCCGATGCCAGAGTTCACGAAACCCGCCGGGATGAAATCACCGCTGATGGGGATGGTGAATATTCGCGATCAGGTGATTCCGGTGATCGACCTGGCCGCCGTAGCGGGTTGTAAACCGACAACGGGGCTCAACATCCTGCTGATCACAGAATATGCCCGCAGCGTGCAGGCGTTTGCCGTGGAATCCGTTGAGAACATCATGCGCCTCGACTGGAAACAGGTACACGCGGCGGAAACCGCCGTCAGCGGACGTTACATCACCAGTATCGCCTGTCTGGACGAGAAGACTGATACCAACGAACTGGCGATGGTACTTGATGTTGAGCAGATTCTGTATGACATCACCCCAGCTAACCACGATCTGCACGCCACTAATCTGCAAACCACAAAATTCCATATCAAGCCGGGTGCTGTCGCGATTGTCGCGGAAGATTCCAAAGTCGCGCGCTCCATGCTGGAAAAAGGTTTGCAGGCGATGGAGATCCCGGCGCAGCTACATATCACCGGTAAAGATGCGTGGGAAAAAATTGGCGTTCTCGCTGCTCAGGCGCAGGCGGAAGGGGTCCCGATCACTGATAAAATTGCCCTGGTGCTGACCGACCTCGAAATGCCGGAGATGGACGGTTTTACGCTGACGCGCAAAATCAAAACCGACCCGGTACTGAAAGATATTCCGGTGGTGATCCACTCGTCGCTTTCTGGTAACGCCAACGAAGATCATATTCGTAAAGTGAAAGCTGACGGGTATGTGGCGAAATTTGAACTGAACGAGCTGTCGTCGGTGATTGAGGAAGTTCTGGATCGTTCGATGAAGAAGATTGATGGGCCGTTGATTAGTCGCAAGCAATTGGCTTAAAGCATAAAAAAACCCGCCGAGGCGGGTTTTTTGTTTTTACATCAGCGGCATCGCGTGCTGCACGATATCAATCAGCGGCTGCGGATAGATACCGAAGATCAGCACCAGCAGCGCGGAGATCAGCACCACAATACCACCGGCGCTGTACTGCCAGTTGGTTGGGGCATCACGGTTGAGTTGCTGAGGTGCACTCAGATACAGACTCACCGCCACACGCAGGTAGTAATACAGACCGATTGCAGAGCCGATAACCACGCCCGCAGTCAGCCACCACAGGTGCGCCTGCACACCGACGGCCAGCACGTAGAACTTACCGATAAAGCCCAAGGTCATCGGGATACCCGCCAGAGAGAGCATCATCACTGTCATCACGGCAGAGAGAATCGGACGGTGCCAGAACAGACCACGGTAGGAGAATAGTGAATCCGCATCCGGGCCACGGTATGGGCTGGACATCAGGCTCACCACGCCGAACGCGCCGAGGCTGCTGAACAGGTAACCTGCCAGATACACGCCCACGGTTTCCATCGACATCTCGCCGCTTTGCAGCGCAATCAGTGCCACCAGCAGGTAACCCAGATGGGAGATAGACGAGTAGCCCAGCAGACGTTTGATATTGGTCTGGCTCAGCGCCATCAGGTTACCGAAGATGATGGATACGAACGCGATGATGCCGAGCACAACGCGAACCGCTTCGCTATCACCCACCGGGGCGTACAGGAACAGACGCATCACCACACCGAAGATAGCGATTTTGCTCGCTGTCGCCAGGAAGGTGGAAACCGGTGCCGGAGCACCCTGGTATACGTCTGGCGTCCACAGGTGGAACGGAACCAGAGACAGTTTGAAGCCGAGGCCAACAATCATCATGCCCAGCCCCGCCAGCAGCAGCGGCTCATGCAGCATGCCGTCGCCGAGGCTCTTGCCGAGCGCAACGAAGGAGAGGTTACCAGACTGAGCATACACCAGCGCGATACCGAACAGCAGGAAGGACGACGCTGCAGCAGACAGAATGGTGTACTTGATACTCGCTTCCAGTGAACGTTTCTGACGGAAGGCGTAACCAATCAGGCCAAACAGCGGCAGAGAGATCAGCTCAATACCGAGGAACAGCGCGGCCAGGTGGTTCGCATTCGCCAGCAGAATGCCGCCCAGTGCGGCAATCAGTACCAGCAGGTAAAACTCTTCTTTGTTGTCGTTGTAGCCTTCAAGCCACGGATACGCAAAGGTACAGGTTGCCAGGCTCGCCAGCAGAACCAGACCCGTGTACAGCATGGCATAGCCGTCAACGCGCATCAGCGGGGTGACATCCATCGCGCCCGCCTGGCCAACAAACCAGAGAGAAACCAACGCAGCGTTCAGACCCAGAACGGACAGGGTCGCATTCAGGAAGTGATTGCGTCGCCACGCAATGGAGAGCATCACAACCACCACCGTCAATCCGACGATCAGCAGCGGTAGCAGCGCGATCAGTTGTTGTGGAGTTATTGTCATGGCGAATTACGGCCTTGTAGTAGAAGCAGAATTAACAAACCACTGCTGGATATTGCCCATCGCGGAGTGCGAGGTATCCAGAATCGGCTGCGGATAGAAGCCCAACAGCACCAGCAGTACGACCAGCAGCAGGATGATGAACAGCTCACGCAGCGACATCCCCGGCAGTTCTTGTGCAGCAATTTCGCTCTTCGCTTTACCGAAGTAGGCACGGTGCAGCATCGCCAGCGAGTAAACGGAAGCGAACACCAGACCGAAAGTCGAAACCACGGTAATGACCGGAACCACTTTGAAGCTGCCGAACAGAATCATAAATTCGCCGACGAAGTTACCGGTGCCAGGCATACCCAGAGTAGCCACCGCGAAGAACATGGACAGCGCTGGCAGCCATTTAATTTTGCTCCACAGACCGCCCATCATACGCATATCGCGAGTGTGCAGACGTTCGTACAGCTGACCACACAGGATGAAGAGGCCGGCTGCGGACAGACCGTGCGCAATCATCTGGATCACCGCACCCTGGTACGCGAGCTGGCTGCCGGTGTAGATAGCAATCAGTACGAAGCCCATGTGGGAAACGGAGGTGTAAGCAATCAGACGCTTAATGTCGTATTGCGTGAAGGCCATCCAGGCACCGTAGAAGATACCGATCACACCCAGCCACATGGCAATCGGTGCGAACTCAGCGGAGGCGTTCGGGAACAGCGGCAGCGCGAAACGCAGCAGACCGTAGGCCGCGGTTTTCAGCAAGATGCCCGCCAGGTCAACGGAACCCGCCGTTGGTGCCTGGGAGTGCGCGTCTGGCAGCCAGCCGTGCAGCGGAACCACCGGCATTTTCACCGCGAAGGCGATGAAGAAGCCCAGCATCAGCAGATATTCAACGCCGTGAGACATTGGCGTCTTCAGCAGGTCTTCATAGTTGAATGTCCAGACTCCGGTCGCATCGTGGTGAACAAACACCAGCGCCAGAATGGCAATCAACATCACCAGACCACTCGCCTGGGTATAGATGAAGAACTTGGTTGCCGCCGTGATACGCGTTTTACCGTCGGACGCCTTGTGGCCCCACAGCGCGATCAGGAAGTACATCGGCACCAGCATCATCTCCCAGAAGAAGAAGAACAGGAACATGTCGATGGCAAGGAACACGCCGATTACGCCGCCCAGGATCCACATCAGGTTCAGGTGGAAGAAGCCCTGGTATTTTTCGATTTCTCGCCAGGAGCAAAGTACCGCCAGAACGCCGAGCAGACCGGTCAGCACCACCATCAGCAGCGACAGACCGTCAATCGCCAGGTGGATCGTAATGCCGAAACGTGGGATCCACGGCAGGATAAACTCAGACTGCCACTGCGGAATACCCGCAGACTGGGTCAGAGAGTAGCCACCCTGCAACCACAGTTGCAGACCAAGCGCGAGCGTCAATCCCATGGTGATCAGCGCAATCCAGCGCGGCATCTTCACGCCAAAGCGTTCAGTCTGCCAGCACAGGAAGCCGCCGATGAAGGGAATTAATATTAGCCAGGGTAGTAACATGGCGATTTACATTCCTTTTAAAGGCCCCCAGCAGGGGCCTGATTTTCAACGAATTCGAATAAAATTCACTTAACGATCAACGCAACACCATCAGCAGCGCCAGCACGACAACCGCACCGATGCTCATGGACGCCACATACCAGCGCAGGTAACCGTTCTCGCTGAACAGCAGGCCTTTACCTGCAAAGCGGGAAAGGATCGCCGGGATATTCATCATGCTGTTCAGTGGATCGCGTTTCACCAGCCACGCAACACCCAGGAACGGTTTGACGAAAATCATATCGTACAGCCAGTCGAAGCCCCATGCGTTGTACCACCAGGTGCCCAGCAGACGGCCAGGCGCACTGTTGGCAACAGACGTCACCAGCGTACGTTTACCCAGCCACAGCCACGCAGCGATCAGGATGCCCGCGATAGCGACCACACCGGAGGTGATTTCAAGCGTCAGAACGCGACCGTGCTCAAGCTCGGTGGTGTCCGGGAGTACGCCCTGCAGCGGTGGCACAATCATTGCGCCAACGAAGGTGGAGAGTACCAGCAGCACAATCAGCGGCAGGTGATGGGTAATCCCCTTCCCTGCGTGAGCGTGAATTTGTTCTTTACCGTGGAATACGATGAAAATCATACGGAAGGTATACAGGGAGGTCATGAATGCACCGACCAGACCCGCAACCATCAGATTGATATGACCATTCGCCATGGCACCCGCAAGGATTTCGTCCTTACTGAAGAAGCCCGCAGTGATCAGCGGCAGTGCCGCCAGCGCCGCGCCGCCCACCAGGAAGCAGACATATACCAGCGGGATGGACTTACGCAGTCCGCCCATCTTGAAGATGTTCTGCTCGTGATGGCAGGCCAGAATCACAGAGCCGGATGACAGGAACAGCAGCGCTTTAAAGAACGCGTGTGTCATCAGGTGGAAAATGGCTGCGTCCCACGCCTGAACGCCCAGCGCCAGGAACATGTAACCAATCTGGCTCATGGTGGAGTACGCGAGAACGCGTTTGATGTCGGTCTGCACCAGCGCGGCAAAGCCTGCCAGCACCAGTGTTACCGCACCAACGATACCCACCAGATGCAGAATTTCCGGGGTCATCAGGAACAGGCCGTGGGTACGCGCGATCAGGTAAACACCGGCGGTAACCATGGTCGCAGCGTGGATCAGCGCGGAGACAGGAGTTGGACCCGCCATCGCGTCGGCCAGCCATGTTTGCAACGGCAGCTGTGCGGATTTACCTACAGCACCACCCAGCAGCATCAGCGTTGCCCACCACAGCATGTTGTTGCCTGCAGCGAAGTGCGCCGGCGCCAATTCCACCATTTCGCGGAAGTTCAGCGTGCCCAGTTCGTTGTAAAGAATGAACAGCGCGAAAGCGAGGAACACGTCACCCACACGGGTCACGATGAACGCTTTCATCGCCGCTGCGCCATTCTTCGGATCGGTGTAGTAGAAACCGATCAGCAGGTAAGAACACAGACCCACGCCTTCCCAGCCCAGATACATCAGCAGCAGGTTATCGGCCAGCACCAGAACCACCATGCTGGCGATAAACAGGTTGGTGTAGGCGAAGAAGCGGGAGTAACCCTCTTCACCGCGCATATACCAGGAGGCGAACATGTGGATCAGGAAGCCCACGCCGGTCACCACGGAGAGCATGGTCAGCGAGAGACCATCCAACACCAGGTTGAAACCGATGTTGAAATCACCGACCGACATCCAGGTCCACAGCGGCACGCTGAAAGGCTGACGTCCGTTGTTGAAGAAGTCGATACCCGCATACGCCGTCACCAGCGCAGCCAGGCCGATAGAGCCAATGCCTACGGTCGCAGACAGATTCTCAGACCAGCGGCCGCGAGAAAACGCCAGCAGCACGAAGCCAATCAGCGGAAAAATAATGGTTAAGGCAAGCATGTTCATCCACGCAACTCACTTACTGAATCGATGTTCAGGTTCTGGCGGCGACGATGGAGCTGCAGTAACAGCGCCAGGCCAATACTCGCTTCGGCAGCCGCGAGACTGATGGCGAGAATGTACATCACCTGACCATCGGTCTGGCCCCAGTAGCTTCCGGCGACCACGAAGGCCAGCGCGGAGGCGTTAATCATGATTTCCAGGCCGATCAGCATAAACAGCAGATTGCGGCGGATAACCAGACCGGTCAAACCCAGAACGAATAAAATCGCAGCGAGGATCAGTCCATGTGTTAAGGGGATCATGCGCGCTCCTCCGTTTTTCTTTTCGCGCGGTCGTCAGTGCGGTTGCTCAGCACCTCGCCAGCACGCTCTTCGCGGCCAACGTGGAAGGCAACAACCAGACCAGCCAGCAGCAGCATCGACGCCAGTTCCACCGCCAGAACGTATGGGCCAAAGAGTGTAATGCCGACCTCTTTCGCGCCGATCGGCGTGCCGTCGATGCCCTGATCGTTCACGCCCAGAATGGCGTAAACAATCACCACCAGCATGATGGCCGACAAAATTGCCGGGCCAATCCACACCTGCGGTTTTAACCACTGACGTTCCTGCTCAATTTCAGAGCCGCCCAGGTTCAGCATCATCACCACGAACACGAACAGCACCATGATGGCCCCAGCGTAGACGATGATTTCCAGCGCACCGGCGAAGTGCGCGCCCAATGCAAAGAACACCCCGGAAATGGCCAGCAGCGAAATGATTAAGTACAGCAGCGCATGCACCGGGTTGGTGTGCGTGATCACTCGCAGCGTAGCCAGGATGGCGATAAGGCCACAGATATAAAAAGCGAATTCCATTGCCCTCTCCTTACGGTAACAGGCTCTTGACGTCGATAGGCTTAGCTTCGTTCTCTGCTTCGCCCTTATCTTTGCCGTCGATTGCCATACCCGCCATCCGGTAGAAGTTATATTCCGGGTATTTGCCCGGACCGGAAATCAGCAGATCCTCTTTCTCGTACACCAGGTCCTGACGCTTGTACTCACCCAGCTCGAAGTCTGGAGTCAGCTGAATCGCCGTGGTTGGGCACGCTTCTTCACACAGGCCGCAGAAGATGCAGCGTGAGAAGTTGATGCGGAAGAACTCAGGATACCAGCGGCCGTCTACCGTCTCTGCTTTTTGCAGAGAGATACAGCCGACCGGACACGCTACCGCACACAGGTTACAGGCAACGCAGCGCTCGGAACCGTCCGGATCGCGCGTCAGCACGATACGGCCACGGTAGCGCGGCGGCAGATATACCGGTTCTTCCGGGTACATCCGGGTTTCGCGTTTCGCAAACGCGTGCAGGCCGATCATCCAGATACTGCGTACCTGGGTACCGAAGCCTACCAGTAATTCTTTTAAGGTCATGGTCTATAGCCCCTTATGGCTGCTGCCAGAGAATGACAGCGGCCGTTACCAACAAGTTGACGAGCGTCAGCGGCAGGCACACTTTCCAGCCGAAGGACATTACCTGGTCATAACGCGGACGAGGTAACGCTGCGCGAATCAAAATGAACATCATCATGAAGAACGCGGTTTTCAGCGCGAACCAGATGAACGGCGGTAAGAACGGGCCATGCCAGCCACCAAAGAACAGCGTTACCATCAACGCGGAAATGGTGACAATACCGATGTACTCGCCCACGAAGAACAGACCGAATTTCATACCGGAATATTCAATGTGGTAACCGTCGGCCAGTTCCTGTTCGGCTTCTGGCTGGTCAAACGGGTGACGGTGACACACCGCCACGCCCGCGATAGCAAAGGTAATAAAACCAAAGAACTGCGGGATAACGTTCCAGATGTCAGCCTGGTTGTTGACGATGTCGGTCATGTTAAATGAACCGGCCTGCGCCACCACGCCCATCAGGGAGAGCCCCAGGAACACTTCGTAGCTCAGCGTCTGCGCGGAAGCACGCATCGCACCCAGCAGGGAGTATTTGTTGTTACTGGACCAGCCTGCGAACAGCACCGCGTAAACCGCGAGTCCTGCCATCATCAGGAAGAACAGAATGCCGATGTTCAGGTCAGCCACAACCCAGGTCGGGCTGACAGGAACGATGGCAAACGCCAGCAGCAGTGAGGTGAAGGCGATCATCGGTGCCAGAGTAAAGATCACGCGGTCAGAGAAGCGCGGGATCCAGTCCTCTTTAAAGAACATCTTGATCATGTCCGCAACCAGCTGGAGTGAACCACCCCAGCCCACGCGGTTCGGTCCGTAACGGTTCTGGAACAGACCGAGCAGACGACGTTCACCAAAGCTCATGAACGCGCCGCAGGTGACCACCACCAGCAGAATAACAATCGCTTTCAGAATGCTCAGCAGGATGTCGATAAGATCCGGCGTTAACCAACTCATGCTTTTGCCTCCTGCAGATTATCAAGACGCGCACCCGCCAGTACCGGCGCGATGCCAGGCATACCCATTGGCAGACCCACCTGCCCTGCTGTCAGGCCTTCAGAGATAATCAGCGGCAGGCTGATTGTCTGACCGTCGTAGCTAAAGGCGATGTTCGCACCCGCATTAACGCCAAGCTTCGCGGCATCCGCCGGGTTGAGCTTGATGTATGGCTGCGGCATACGTTGCTGGAATACCGGAGAGCGCTGGGACAGCTCGTCGCTACCAAACAGATGGTAGTACGGGGCGATACGCCAGTTCCCTTCCTGAGCCTGGAAGCTCGCCGGAACAGTCGTGAAGAAATCCAGACCGGTTTCGGAGGCTTCGATCAGACGCACGCCCGGATCGCCGTGACGCAGAGAACCGCCCACTTCCGCCTGGAACTTGTTCCATGCCTGCGGGGAGTTCCAGCCCGGTGCCCATGCGAATGGGATCTGTGAACGCGGGGCAGACGGCTGGTTGTTCCCTTCCATGGAGAAGGCGAACATAGTGTCTTTATCCTGCGGTTGACGCGGTTCGTGCACGCTGATGTTGGCGCGCATTGCGGTACGGCCACTGTAACGATGCGGTTCACGCGCCAGTTTCTGGCCACGAATGCGGAAGCTCGCTTCAGGGGCAGCATCTTTAATGCCTGCCAGCTGAGGCAGTTTTTCGACAACCGCGTCGATAACGTGGTCGAGCTGCGTCCAGTCCACTTCACGGCTCTGCACGGTGCTGTGCAGGGAGTGCAGCCAGCGCCAGCTTTCCAGCATCACGGTGTTGCTGTCGTAGTACGCCGGGTCATAAACCTGGAAGAAACGCTGGGCGCGACCTTCGTTGTTAATAACCGTACCGTCGCTTTCTGCGAAGCTTGCCGCAGAGAGGACCAGGTGCGCTTTATCCATAATCGCGGTGCGCTGATGGTCAATCACCATCACCAGCGGCGCTTTGGAGAGCGCGGCGTCAACGCGTGCGGCAGAAGCATGGCGATGCAGGTCGTTTTCCAGCACCACAACGGCGTCAGCGGCACCGGATTCCAGTTCGCTCAACGCAGCTTCCAGCGAGCCGCCGCCAATCATACCCAGACCAATGCTGTTAACCGCACGGGCAACCATGGTCACGCCAACGTCAGCACCGCGGCCTTTCAGGGCTTTGGCAACGTTCGCTGCCGCCTGAATGATCTCCGCGCTTCCGGCGTTAGTACCAGAAATAATCAGCGGTTTCTTCGCACCCGCCAGGGCCTGAACAATCACGTCAACCTTGTTTTGCAGGTCGCGATCCAGCTCAACGGCCGGAGAGTTGTTGTCCAACGCGTGTGCAATGGCAAAGCCAAGACGGGCCTGGTCTTCAACCGGCGCGCGGTAGGTCCACGCCGCGATATCATCCAGACGGGTGTCATCAATGCTGGTCACAAACAGAGGATGCTTGGCGCGCTGACCGATGTTCAGGATTGCCGCAATCTGCCAGTCAGCCACTTTCTGGGCTGCTGCCATTTCACGTGCTTTACCTTTCACCGCCTGGCGAACCGCCAGAGCCGCGCGAGCGCCGGTCTGAGTCAGGTCTTCACCCAGCACCAGAACTGCATCATAGGATTCGATTTCGCGCAGCGCAGGAGTATGAATACCGCCTTCGCGCAGCACTTTCAGCACCAGTTGCAGACGTTCCTGCTCACCCTGGGCGATACCGGTGTAGAAGTTTTCAGCCCCGACCAGTTCACGCAGCGCGAAGTTACTTTCAACGCTGGCACGTGGGGAGCCGATACCGATCACTTTCTTCGACTGACGCAGAATATCTGCCGCGCCCTGCATCGCTTGTTCAGCATTCAGGGTGATCAGGTCATCGCCACGACGCTGAACCGGCTGACGCGGACGGTCTTTCAGGTTCACATAGCCATAGCCGAAACGACCGCGGTCGCACAGGAAGTAGTGGTTAACGGTACCGTTATAACGGTTTTCGATACGACGCAGTTCGCCGTAGCGTTCACCCGGGCTGGTGTTACAGCCGAGAGAACACTGCTGGCAGATGCTTGGTGCAAACTGCATGTCCCATTTACGGTTGTAGCGCTCGGAGTGGGTTTTATCGGTGAATACGCCGGTCGGGCAGATTTCTACCAGGTTACCGGAGAATTCGCTTTCAAGCGTACCGTCTTCCGGACGACCGAAGTAAACGTTGTCATGCGCACCATATACGCCCAGATCCTGGCCGTCTGCGTAGTCTTTGTAGTAACGCACGCAGCGGTAGCAGGCGATGCAGCGGTTCATTTCGTGAGAGATGAACGGCCCCAGGTCCTGGTTACGGTGGGTACGCTTGGTAAAGCGATAGCGACGGAAGCTGTGACCGGTCATGACGGTCATATCCTGAAGGTGGCAGTTACCGCCTTCTTCACAGACCGGACAGTCGTGCGGGTGGTTGGTCATCAACCATTCCACAACGCTTTCGCGGAACTGTTTAGCTTCTTCGTCATCAATCGAAATAAAGGTGCCTTCGGTGGCTGGCGTCATACAGGACATCACCAGGCGACCACGCGTGTCTTCCGCGTTTTGATATTGCTTCACCGCACACTGGCGGCAAGCACCGACGCTGCCCAGCGCCGGATGCCAGCAAAAGTACGGAATATCAAGGCCGAGCGACAGACAAGCCTCCAGCAGGTTGTCCGCCCCGTTGACCTCATATTCTTTGCCGTCTACATGAATCGTAGCCATTAGCATGCTTCCAGTTGGCTCGGTCGAAACCGAGCGTTAATCAAAATTCTGTCTTTACCAGCGCGCTTTCAGCAGGTTCGGCTGAATCCCATTAATGGCATGGGTATTGCTGAACGGCTGCTTGATGCCTGCTTCGAATTCGTCGCGGAAATATTTAATCGCGCTCTGCAGTGGCTCGACGGCACCCGGTGCGTGGGCACAGAAGGTTTTGCCTGGGCCCAGGAATCGACACAGTTGCTCAAGTGTCTCAATATCACCCGGCTGGCCTTCGCCACGCTCGATAGCACGCAGGATCTTCACGCTCCACGGCAGACCATCACGGCACGGTGTACACCAGCCGCAGGACTCGCGGGCAAAGAACTCTTCCAGGTTACGCACCAGCGACACCATGCCGATCTCGTGGTCGACGGCCATCGCCAGCGCCGTACCCAGGCGGCTGCCTGCTTTACCAATGCTTTCGAATTCCATTGGCAGATCAAGGTGGGCCTCGGTCAGGAAGTCTGTCCCTGCCCCACCCGGCTGCCAGGCTTTGAATTTCAGGCCATCACGCATACCGCCAGCATAGTCTTCAAGAATTTCACGTGCGGTGGTACCGAACGGCAGCTCCCAGACGCCAGGGTTTTTCACGCGACCGGAGAAGCCCATCAGCTTGGTACCGGCATCTTTGCTTGAGGAGATGCCCTGATACCACTCCACGCCGTTCGCGAGGATAGCCGGAACGTTACACAGGGTTTCTACGTTGTTTACGCAGGTCGGTTTACCCCATACGCCGGAGCTTGCCGGGAACGGTGGCTTGGAACGCGGGTTCGCACGACGACCTTCCAGGGAGTTAATCAGCGCGGTTTCTTCACCGCAGATGTAACGCCCGGCACCGGTGTGCACGAACAGTTCGAAGTCAAAACCGGTGCCCAGAATATTTTTACCGAGCAGACCCGCTTCGGTGGCTTCGGCAATCGCGCGACGCAGGTTTTCTGCCGCCTCGATGTACTCACCACGCAGGAAGATGTAGCCACGGTACGCTTTCAGCGCGAACGCGGAGATCAACATACCTTCCACCAGCAGGTGCGGCAGTTGCTCCATCAGCAGGCGGTCTTTATAGGTGCCCGGCTCCATTTCATCGGCGTTACACAGCAGGTAACGGATGTTCATGGATTCGTCTTTTGGCATCAGGCTCCACTTCAGACCCGTGGAGAAGCCTGCACCACCGCGCCCCTTCAGGCCGGAATCTTTTACCGCGTTAACGATATCGTCCGGTGCCATGCCACCCAGGGCTTTGCGCGCACCGGCATAGCCGTTTTTGCTCTGATATTCGTCGAGCCATACCGGCTGTTTGTCATCGCGCAGACGCCAGGTCAGCGGATGGGTCTCAGCAGTACGAATTACCGTTTTCATTTGTACTGCTCCAGCAGGTCAGGAATGGCTTCCGGCGTCAGATGGCTGTGAGTGTCCTCATCAATCATCATGGTCGGCCCCTTGTCGCAGTTACCCAGGCAGCAGGTTGGCAGCAGAGTAAAGCGACCATCGAACGTGGTCTGGCCCGGCTTGATATTGAGCTTCTTCTCAATTGCTGCCTGAATGCCCTGATAACCGGTAATGTGACAAACGACGCTGTCACAGTAGCGGATCACATGGCGGCCTACCGGCTGACGGAAGATCTGGCTGTAGAACGTGGCTACGCCCTCTACGTCACTGGCCGGAATACCCAGCACTTTTGCGATCTCATAGATCGCCCCATCCGGCACCCAACCACGCTGTTTCTGTACGATTTTCAGCGCTTCAATGGACGCCGCACGCGGGTCTTCGTAGTGGTGCATCTCGTGCTCAATGGCGGCACGCTCTGCTTCACTCAGCTCAAAAGCCTCGGTCTGTGGTTGTTGATTTTCGTGCATAATTAGCGGTCCACATCTGACATAACAAAATCGATACTACCCAGATACACAATCAGGTCGGAGACCAGACTGCCGCGGATGGCGGACGGGATCTGCTGCAGATGCGCAAAACTCGGCGTACGCACGCGGGTACGGTAGCTCATGGTGCTGCCGTCACTGGTCAGGTAGTAACTGTTAATACCCTTGGTCGCTTCAATCATCTGGAAGGATTCTTGTGCCGGCATGACCGGGCCCCAGGAAACCTGCAGGAAGTGGGTGATCAGGGTTTCGATATGTTGCAGCGTGCGCTCTTTCGGCGGCGGCGTCGTCAGCGGGTGATCCGCTTTGAACGGGCCTTCCGGCATGTTGTTGAGGCACTGCTCAAGAATGCGCAGACTCTGGCGCAACTCTTCCACTTTCAGCATCACGCGGGTGTAGCAGTCGGAAACACCGCCGCCAACCGGGACTTCAAAGTCGAAGTTCTCGTAGCCAGAGTAAGGACGGGCTTTACGCACGTCAAAATCAATACCGGTCGCACGCAGACCTGCACCTGTCGTACCCCACTCCAGCGCTTCTTTCGCACCGTAGGCAGCAACGCCCTGGGAACGGCCTTTCAGAATGGTGTTACGCAGTGCGGCTTTCTCGTAAGAGGCCAGACGTTTTGGCATCCAGTCGAGGAATTCGCGCAGCAGACGGTCCCAGCCGCGCGGCAGGTCGTGTGCCACACCGCCAATACGGAACCAGGCAGGGTGCATACGGAAACCGGTAATTGCTTCAACCAGATCGTAGATTTTCTGACGGTCGGTAAAGGCGAAGAAGACCGGAGTCATCGCACCCACGTCCTGAATGAACGTAGAGATGTACAGCAGGTGGCTGTTGATACGGAACAGCTCGGACAGCATAACGCGGATCACGTTAACGCGATCCGGCGTAACGATACCCGCCAGTTTCTCAACGGCCAGCACGTATGGCATTTCGTTTACGCAGCCGCCGAGATATTCGATACGGTCGGTATACGGAATGTAGCTGTGCCAGGACTGACGCTCCCCCATCTTCTCAGCACCACGGTGGTGGTAGCCGATGTCAGGCACGCAGTCGACAATCTCTTCGCCGTCGAGCTGAAGAATAATACGGAATGCACCGTGCGCAGACGGGTGGTTCGGACCGAGGTTAAGGAACATGAAGTCCTCGTTGTCGGTACCGCGCTTCATGCCCCAGTCTTCCGGCTTGAAGGTCAGCGCTTCCATCTCCAGATCCTGCTTGGCTTTGGTCAGCTCAAACGGATCGAATTCGGTGGCACGTGCCGGGTAGTCTTTACGCAGCGGGTGGCCAGTCCAGGTATGCGGCATCATGATGCGCGTCAGGTGCGGGTGGCCATCGAAGGTCATGCCGAACATTTCCCAGGTTTCACGCTCATACCAGTTGGCGTTCGGGAAAAGTTTGGTGATCGTCGGCAGATGCATGTCGTTTTCAGACAATGCCACCTTGAGCATGATATCCGTATTGCGGTCTATTGAGATCAGGTGGTAGAAAACGGAAAAATCCGCAGCAGGGAGGCCCTGGCGGTGGGTACGCAGACGTTCATCCATGCCGTGTAAGTCAAACAGCATGACGTACGGTTTTGGCAATTTCTTGAGGAAATCGACAACTTCCAGTAATTGCTCACGCTTCACCCAAACAACGGGTACCCCGGTGCGGGTAGCCTGAACAGTAAAGGCATCCGGCCCAAAACGGTTGCGCAGTTCGCCAATGACTGGGTCATCCAGATGATCCCGTGTCTGCCAGGCGGCTTCTTGCGCGGTTAAGTCGGTCATATTGTTCACCATTGCAAATGGTCCGTGGTGACTGTTGAGCCTGGCTTCGCGCTATTTGAGTAGTGATATGCGAAGGTGTTCTCCAGGCCTACAGGCGCAAATTAAATTTCGTCAGGCGTACGCAGATTGGTGACGGCAATACGTTCACCACGTTTACGCTCGCGCTCAGACTGCATGTTCGCGCGATACACACCCTGATCGCCAACAACCCACGACAGTGGGCGACGTTCTTTACCGATAGACTCCTGCAGCAGCATCAGCGCCTGCATGTAGGCTTCCGGGCGTGGCGGACAACCCGGGATGTACACATCCACTGGGATAAATTTATCTACGCCCTGCACGACGGAATAGATGTCGTACATACCGCCAGAGTTTGCACATGCGCCCATGGAGATAACCCATTTTGGCTCCAGCATCTGGTCATAAAGACGCTGAATAACAGGTGCCATCTTGGTAAAGCACGTACCGGCTACCACCATCAGGTCAGCCTGACGTGGGGAAGCACGCAGTACCTCTGCCCCAAAACGCGCAACGTCATGCACCGCAGTGAATGACGTCACCATTTCAACGTAGCAGCAAGAAAGGCCAAAGTTGTAAGGCCAGATGGAGTTCTTACGACCCCAGTTGACCATATCGTGCATGGCATGCTCGAGTTTGCCCATGTACACGCTTTTATTGACTTCTTGCTCCAGGGGGTCGGTTACGATCTCCTGTTTTTGCAGGGGGTAACGGTCATTCTCACCGTTAGGATCTATGCGGGTGAGCGTATAATCCATCTTATTGCCTCGCTGTTACTGCTGACGATTAGAGATACTGTTTTCCGGGTTGATGTGTTCACGACGTGAACGCGCAGGCGTCCAGTCAAGCGCGCCAATGCGCACCAGATAAACCAGACCGGCCAGTAGCACTAAAATGAAAATTGCGGCCTCGACAAAGCCCACCCAACCACTTTCGCGGATGGACGTTGACCATGCGAAAAGGTAAAGCGCTTCCACGTCAAAGATGACGAAGAACATGGCTACCAGATAGAACTTGGCAGACAGGCGTAAGCGAGCGGAACCTACTGAATCAATACCTGATTCGAAAGGTGTGTTTTTGTGCCTTGCACGGGCGCGACCGCCCAGGAACCAGCCGCCGACTAACATCAGGCAGCACAGGCCAATGGCTACAATAAGAAAGATTGCGAATGCCCAGTGATGAGCGATGACTTCTGTGGATGTTGACATACTCATTGCTTACTCATCAAAAGTGATACCTACGACACTGCTCTTGCTGGCAGATGGGCATCACATCGATTCATGGGGAGGAACAAATAACCTTACACTAACTGTCAGAAATGAGACGGAGACAGCAAAATGATGGGGTTTTTTACTCCTTTCTATAACCTTTTGTCAACTTTAACAAAGGTTTCTTCACATTAAATTACATCGAGCGATTCTCATTAACATTTGGTGCCCTTTAAACCTGGTGGGTACATGACTTTCCGTCAAATGTATGTTGTTGAATCGTGTCCGTTTCGGAAGTAAAAAAAATAACCCTCCTATTTTGACAGGATTTGCCAGCGATTCCTCCCCCCAAATAGGAGTATTTTCTTGATCTGCGACACGCTTTTGTTAATTCAACCGGAAAAACGGCAACATATTTCCTGTTTTTTTAACATGGGAGAGATGTGGATGAAGTTAGAACGGGAAACGGACAAGTTTTCAGCAAAAGCATTTAGCCTATTGATAAATAGAGAGTATCCTGAAAATCCATGCGCCATAAGCGGGTATTATTGCCAAAAAAAAGCCACTGCATGCGAAAATGGCATGAGCGGCTTTTTTTTACACTTACATTTTGTTACCAGAATTTTGAGCTATCGATCACTCAAAATCCCCTTCAACGATCAGGGAATCATCCCCCCCTTCGGAGGTAACGTGTTCGAACTGCCACGGGTTATGGTAGTTTTCCATTGCCTCGAACACCACTTTCGCCAGCTCGTTATGGGTGGACGAGTTATGGCAAAGCAGATATTCGGTATCGGGCAACACCGGAAGACCATCAGACTTACCCAACACACGCAGATCAGGGCTCATCATCTCTACCGGGCGTGCCGTTACGCCAAGTCCTGCTTTCACAGCAGCGCGAACCGCTGGCAACGTGGAAGCCACGTACGCTAAACGCCACGGAATATTGGCTTCATTTAACGCCGTCAGCACCATATCGCGGAAAGGACTCGGGTCATCCAGTAAAACCAGTGGAACAGGCTCCCCTTTTTGCAACACATATTCTGCTGCGCAATACCAGTGCGTTGGCGATGTACGCAACGTCAGGCAATCAAACTGCCCGGGACGATGCGTGGTGACCACCAGGTCGACCTTTTTCTCATCTAACATCTCAACCATAAAGGCATTGCGTTTTACGCTCACATCCAGCGCAAGCTTCGGATAAACCGAACTAATTCGATTGAGAAGGAACGGCAATATCGTATCTGCTGACTCATCAGATGCCCCTAAGGTTAACACCCCCTGGAGGTTGCTAAACATTAATGACATACATGCTTCATCATTAAAGCGAAGAATTTTCCTGGCATAACCCAGAAGCTGAATACCGTGTTCCGTTAAGAGCTTATTACGCCCGTGACGGGCAAAAAGCTCTTTACCAACCAGTTGCTCCAGCCGCTGCATTTGCTGGCTAACGGCGGACTGGGTTCGGCAAACGGCGGCAGCAGCAGCTGCAAAAGTGTTGAGATCGGCGACCGCAACAAACGTTCTCAGCAGATCGAGGTCGAGATTCATTATCGGACGATTTGCATTTATCATATCTATTCACTTTCAGGTTGCTCGTGCGGAGCTGCCCGGGTTGAAGCTGTGTGTAACAGTTAAGCAATTCCCTCTGAAGGTTTTCCCTCGCATCCCGGCCCGGCAGACTGCCTGACAGATAGTTATTGTGCTGCTTTATATCAACAGTCAGAAAGCACGTTTCATGACGTTATTTTTATTCTCTTAAACGTTCAGGATATTTAGATGTTCGCAGGGTTATGTAAATTACATTAAAGGTACAACACCTTTTCTGCCATCTATATCGCAGCGCTGTCAACGTAGCGGGAAATGTTCGACACATCCCAGCCAGAGATAACTCCAACAATAACAATCAATTAATTCAGATAAGCAGTTCCAGATAAACAAAACATATGCATCTGATGCCTGCTTTCCTGAAAGACATCTTAACCCAAATCCACTTTATTTATAAGTCTTATTGCAATATTGCGGATTAAAACGGGTTGTTAACCTTCTAAACTGATTTTATTAATATTAACTAAAGTTGCATTTTGTTCGTTAATAATAAATAAATTTTAATTTAGATTAAGGTCTTTCATTAATAATGCTTAACATTAATTTCACATGAGTAACTTTTAGCCACATCATGCTATTACGGTCAAATGTAGCAAGCATTCAGGTTTTACGAAAAGTCACGCAGCGTGACTTCCCACTCGGTGCCGCTCGCCAGTTATTTTCGCCAGAACAATATACAGCATTTTTCCAAATGAACAGTACAATTAACCTAAGCATGTGCTGTGTGCATAACTTTAAGACAGTAAAGAGGCGTATCTATAGCGAAATAGATTCGCCAGACTTTTGCTCTCTTCACAAAATCTTCTACTGCACACCCTTCAAAACGAAGCGAGGGGGGAGTACATTATTCCGTGCTGACTTCCACGGCAGGGAGTGGCAATAATAGCAAAAAGGTTAAGGTTCATGTCCCCTATCGAAAAATCCAGCAAGCTAGATAACGTCTGTTATGACATCCGTGGCCCGGTTCTGAAAGAGGCAAAACGCCTGGAAGAAGAAGGCAATAAGGTTCTTAAACTCAACATTGGTAACCCTGCGCCATTTGGTTTTGAAGCGCCGGATGAAATTCTGGTTGATGTGATCCGCAACCTGCCCACCGCACAAGGCTATTGCGATTCAAAAGGACTTTACTCCGCGCGTAAAGCTATCATGCAGCACTATCAGGCTCGCGGTATGCGTGATGTTACCGTTGAAGATATCTATATTGGTAACGGCGTCTCTGAACTGATCGTGCAGGCGATGCAGGCGCTGCTGAACAGCGGCGACGAGATGCTGGTACCTGCGCCGGACTACCCGCTTTGGACGGCAGCCGTATCATTGTCCAGTGGGAAAGCGGTGCACTACCTGTGCGACGAGTCTTCTGACTGGTTCCCGGATCTCGATGATATTCGCGCGAAAATCACCCCCCGTACCCGTGGCATCGTGATTATCAACCCGAACAACCCAACGGGTGCGGTCTATTCCAAAGAACTCCTGATGGAGATCGTCGAGATCGCCCGTCAGCACAACCTGATCATCTTTGCCGACGAAATTTACGACAAGATCCTGTACGACGCGGCGCAGCATCACTCTATCGCCGCGCTGGCACCAGACTTGCTGACCGTGACCTTTAACGGTCTGTCTAAAACCTACCGAGTGGCCGGTTTCCGTCAGGGCTGGATGGTATTGAACGGCCCGAAAAAACACGCCAAAGGCTATATTGAAGGGCTGGAGATGCTGGCCTCCATGCGTTTATGTGCCAACGTACCGGCGCAGCACGCGATCCAGACGGCGCTCGGTGGCTATCAGAGCATCAGTGAGTTTATTGTCCCTGGCGGTCGTCTGTACGAACAGCGTAACCGCGCATGGGAACTGATCAACGACATCCCTGGCGTATCCTGCGTAAAGCCGAATGGCGCGCTCTATATGTTCCCGAAAATTGACGCGAAGCGCTTTAATATTCATGACGACCAGAAAATGGTGCTCGATTTCCTGCTGCAGGAAAAAGTGCTGCTGGTTCAGGGAACGGCGTTTAACTGGCCGTGGCCGGATCACGTGCGTATCGTGACGCTGCCGCGCGAAGACGATCTCGAAATGGCCATCAGCAGATTCGGGCGATTCCTTTCCGGCTATCATCAGTAATCTTAAAAATCAGGCTACCTCGGTAGCCTGATTTGCATCTTCCCTCCCCTCCCCGCACAATGAAGTCTGTCGCAGTGAAGACAAAAGGTACCTTATGAGTCAGAGTCATTTCTTTGCCCACCTCTCCCGCCTGAAACTCATCAACCGCTGGCCGCTGATGCGCAACGTGCGCACTGAGAATGTATCGGAGCACAGTTTGCAGGTTGCCATGGTTGCTCACGCGCTGGCCGCTATTAAAAACCGCAAATTTAACGGCCAGGTCAACGCGGAACGCATTGCCCTGCTGGCGATGTACCATGACGCGTCAGAAGTGCTGACCGGCGATCTGCCTACGCCAGTGAAATATTTCAACTCACAGATTGCGCAGGAATATAAGGCCATCGAGAAAATTGCCCAGCAGAAGCTGATCGATATGGTGCCTGAGGAGTTACGCGATATCTTTGAGCCACTGATCGATGAGCATCAGTACACGGAAGATGAAAAGTCGCTGGTCAAACAGGCCGACGCGCTATGTGCCTACCTGAAGTGTCTGGAAGAACTCTCTGCAGGAAACAACGAATTTTTACTGGCGAAAACGCGTCTGGAGAAAACGCTTGAATCCCGCCGCAGCGAAGAGATGGATTATTTTATGCAGGTGTTTGTACCGAGCTTCCATTTATCGCTGGACGAGATTAGCCAGGATTCGCCGTTGTAACTTTTGCCGGGTGGCGGCTTCGCCTTACCCGGCAAAATTCTCAGAACGGGAACAGGACCGGTATCAATACCACGCACACCAGCATCACCAGCACGGTGAACGGCACGCCCAGTTTCACAAAATCGCTGAATCGGTAGTTCCCCGGCCCCAGTACCAGGGTATTGACCGGTGAAGAGACTGGCGTCATAAACGCTGCTGATGCCGCCATCGCCACCATCATCGCAAAGGGATACGGCGACACGCCCATGGATTTCGCCATCGCCAGCGCAATCGGCGCCATCAATACCGCCGTCGCGGTGTTTGAGATAAACAGACCGATGGTGGCGCACATAATAAACAGGCAGATCATCATCATGTACGGCCCATACCCGCCGCCAACGTCCATCAATCCTTTAACGATCAGATCTACCCCGCCGGTTTTTTGCAGCGCCAGGGCGAAGGGCATCATCCCGACGATGAGAATAATGCTCGGCCAGTGAATCGCTTTATACGCACTTTCGGCGTCAATACAGCGGAATTTTCCCATCAGTAAACAGGCGATAATCGCCGCCACAGGGTTAGGTATTTCATCGGTCAGCATCAGCGCTACCATGAGTACCAGACAAAAAATGGCGTGGGGAGCCTGACTGTGGGCCGGAGAGGCATCGCTCTCCTCAACTGGCATGTTGAGCACCACAAAATCACGCCCTTTTTGCCCGAGCTGGCTGATGAGCTTCCAGTTACCGACGACCAGAAAAATATCCCCCAACTGGATAGGCTCATCCACGACGGCCCCATCCATCGCGACGCCATCACGCTTCAATCCCACCACGTTTAAACCATAGCGGGTTCGGAAACCGATTTCGCGCACGGTTTTACCCAGTAGTTCCGATTCCGGGATCAGCGACACTTCGGCCATGCCGACATCGAGCGCCTGGTCTGAGAAATACTCTCCGCGAAGTACCATCGGCTCCAGCATTTGCTCGCTGCAGAATTCACGTAGATCCACATCTGCGGTGGACATATCAATCAGCAGGACATCCCGCGCACGGAATTCCGAAACCCCGTTAACGTTGACGATAACCCGGCGAAAACGACGCCAGCGCTCTACACCGATCACATTCGCGCCATAACGTTCACGCAGCCTCAGGTCGTCAAGCCGCTGCCCAACCATCGGCGAACCGGGGCGAATGGCCAGACGGCGCGCACGCCCTGTGAGGCGGTACTCTTTGATCAGATCGCGGAAGGTACGTCGCTTCCAGCCCTCTTTGGTTTTATCCTGCTTTTCCCCTTTCAGAGCAAAACGGGTCAGCAGCATGTAGACCACGCCCAACAGAAGAATGACCAACCCAAGCGGGGTTACGCTGAAAAAACTGAACCCCTGGAATCCTTCCCGGATCAACTCGCTGTTAACAACCAGGTTTGGCGGCGTTGCCACCAGCGTCATCATACCGCTGATCAAACCCGCAAAACTCAGAGGCATCATCAGACGCGACGGCGAGGTCTGCATCCGCATGGAAACACTCAGCACCACCGGGATAAAAATCGCCACCACGCCCGTTGAGCTCATAAACGCCCCCAGCCCGGCGACGGTCAGCATCAGATAGATCAACATCTTTGTTTCACTGCTACCGGCCACCTTCACCAGCCATGCTCCCATGATGGTCGCTACGCCGGTACGCACCAGTCCATCGCCAATAATAAACAGGGCGGCAATCAGAATGACGTTGGGATCGCTAAACCCGGAGAAGGCTTCCGGCAGCGTGAGCGTACCGCTCAGCACAAAAGCAACGATGATAAACAAGGCGACCGCATCCATACGCACCTTGCCCGTGGCGAAAAGAATGATGGCGATTAAAAGCAGGCTAAGGACCCAAATCAGTTCACCGTTCACAACATGTCCTTGTCAGTGGGAGATGAGAATTTTTTACCATAAAAAAGCCCCAACAAGGTGGGGCTATATCATGGGATTACATTTTCAGCGAGACGGTTACAACGCCGTCTGGTGCTTTTGAAACAGCCAGTGCCGTCAAAGAATCAAGTACAAAGTCCGCTTCACTCAGCCGGGGGGAACCCGTCGGAACGTTGACGGCGATAACGTGGCTACCGGCGTTTAACCCGGCAAGGACGCCTGCTGCTGCATCTTCGACCACTACACACTCTGCCGGAGCGAGCCCCAGCAATTCAGCACCCAGTAAAAAAGCGTCCGGTTCCGGTTTTCCGCGCTTAACGCGCTCCGCCGTGATAAACACTTCGGGCGTTGGCAGACCTGCCGCCTTGTGTCGGGCGTGAGCAACCGGCACGGAACCGGAGGTGACAATCGCCCACGGGATCTGCGCCTCGTTCAGATGTTCAAGCAGTTCGCGCGCGCCCGGTAACGCGGTGATGCCGTCCGTATCGGTGGCTTCAATGTGTTCCAGGTATTTGAACTCCGCCTGAATGTCGTCCTCAGAGCGTCCGGCCAGGAAGTGCCTTAGCGAGGTTATGGCCTGTTTGCCATGGATAAAATTCAGCACCTCCTGATGGTCGATACCATGTCTGTCAGCCCAATGGCACCAGGAGCGCTCCACAACCGGCAGCGAATCCACCAGCGTACCGTCCAGATCAAACAGAAAACCTCTACACTGCACACGCACCTCCGTCAGGCATTAATGATTTGTTGAATTTCGTTGCTGCTTAAATGGTACTGGCGCGGACAGCCGTGCCACGCGCTCAACATGCGCTGGTATTTATCCCACATTGGGGTCTGCGCGTTGAAGCCGTGAGTGCCCGCATCAAAGTGGGTATAACGCCCCTCGGTATTCACCATAAAGCGAACATAGCTCAGATAACGCGCTTCTGTAGCAGCATCAAAGCCTAAGAAGGTGACACGGCGCTCGTCAATGGACTGCTGATCTTTAAGATTCGTCCAGGACACATGCAGGGCGTGATACATCTCCATAATGTCGATCACGATGCGGCAGGTTTCTTCTTTCAGCTCACCAAACTCGCGATCCAGTTCGCGCATTTGCAAACCAAAACCGCGTTCGACGATGGTCTGCAGGCGGCTGTAGCGCGCAGCGTTATCGGGATCAAGCATAGTCATCATCTTGTACTGGTTAGACAAAATCAGACGTTGAGCATGGGTCATTTCCATCTTTCGACTCCTGTAGCGCATTGCACTTAAAAAAAAGACACGGTAACTGATTGTTACTGTGCCTTCTTTTAATAGTCGTTTCGATGATCAATCACAAATCATCGAGGAATGTTTTATCAAGTTGCTTAAAAGCTCGCTTAAGCGTGTCGGCCAGCGCCTGGTAATCCGGCTTGCCTTCGACCGGGGCAAGCGCCTGGCCTGCCTCTTCCAGTTTTCCGCGCACTTCATAAAACCAGTGTAAAATAGAAGGCGGAAGCGGTGTGATGGAGCGTTTACCTAACCACCAGAGCCCCTGCATTGGCAGACTTAACGCGAAAAGCGCCGTCGCGACCGCCGGACCAAGCTGACCGCCCAACGCGATTTGCCAGCACAGGGTAAAGATAGCGACGGGAGGCATAAATCGAATCGCATAGCGCGTTGCGCGGATGGTACGATTCTCTATAAACATGGGTGCAAGACGCTTTTCCATCGGCCACGTCTTTGCGTAATGCTGTCCCCGACGAAACAGACTAAAGAAATTTACGGTCGGGTTCTCTGGTGTCGACATGGCTGTACCTCAACTTCACATATAAAATTTAAAATTTTCGTGCAAAACCACAACAGGCGATGACAACGTTCAAAATATTTTGTCATCCCTACCCCGTATCGGGTATCCTGTGCCAGCCTGATAGGGCCATAGACGAGAATCATTAACTCGTCAAATTATCGCATATTATGCCATTGTCTGAAAAATGTTCAAAATGGCATAAAATCATAGGTATTTCTTTCATCATGCCAGAATGTTCGTTTGGCATGATGTTAATCATAAATGTCTGAGTCATCATGCGTTACGCTGTTAGACTCACTGACGTTTTTTTAGCCACGTATCAATAATAGGTACTTCCATGTCGAGTAAGTTAGTACTGGTTCTGAACTGCGGTAGCTCCTCACTGAAATTCGCCATCATCGATGCGCTCAACGGTGACGAATACCTCTCTGGTTTGGCCGAATGTTTCCATCTGCCTGAAGCACGTATCAAGTGGAAGATGGACGGCAGCAAACAAGAAGCGGCTTTAGGTGCAGGCGCCGCTCACAGTGAAGCGCTGAACTTTATCGTTAACACTATTCTGGCACAAAAACCAGAACTGTCTGCTCAGCTGACTGCGATTGGTCACCGTATCGTCCACGGCGGCGAAAAATACACCAGCTCCGTCGTGATCGACGACTCTGTTATTCAGGGCATCAAAGATGCTGCCTCATTTGCACCGCTGCACAACCCGGCGCATCTGATCGGTATCGCTGAAGCGCTGAAATCCTTCCCGAATCTGAAAGATAAAAACGTGGCTGTGTTTGACACCGCGTTCCATCAGACTATGCCGGAAGAGTCTTACCTCTATGCCCTGCCATATAGCCTGTACAAAGAGCACGGCGTTCGTCGCTATGGCGCGCACGGCACCAGCCACTTCTATGTAACTCAGGAAGCTGCAAAAGTTCTGAACAAACCGGTTGAAGAGCTGAACATCATCACCTGCCACCTGGGCAACGGTGGCTCTGTTTCTGCTATCCGCAACGGTAAATGCGTTGATACCTCCATGGGTCTGACTCCACTGGAAGGTCTGGTGATGGGTACCCGTTCCGGTGACATCGACCCGGCAATCATCTTCCACCTGCACGACACCCTGGGCATGAGCGTTGATCAGATCAACAAGATGCTGACCAAAGAGTCTGGCCTGCTGGGTCTGACCGAAGTGACCAGCGACTGCCGTTATGTTGAAGACAACTACGCAGAAAAAGAAGACGCTAAACGTGCAATGGACGTTTACTGCCACCGTCTGGCGAAGTACATCGGCTCTTACACTGCGCTGATGGAAGGCCGTCTGGACGCGGTTATCTTCACCGGTGGTATCGGTGAGAACGCGGCAATGGTGCGTGAACTGTCCCTGGGCAAACTGGGCGTTCTGGGCTTCGACGTTGATCACGAGCGTAACCTGGCTGCCCGTTTCGGCAAGTCTGGTTTCATCAACAAAGAAGGCACCCGCCCGGCTATCGTTATCCCAACTAACGAAGAGCTGGTCATCGCGCAAGACGCAAACCGTCTTACCGCCTGATTCCACACCGCCAGCTAAGCTGGCGGTGCTGTTTTGTAACCCGCCCAATTTCGGCGGTAACGAAAGAGGATAAACCGTGTCCCGTACTATTATGCTGATCCCTACCGGAACCAGCGTCGGCCTGACCAGCGTCAGCCTTGGCGTTATCCGTGCTATGGAACGCAAAGGCGTTCGTCTGAGCGTCTTTAAGCCAATCGCCCAGCCTCGTGCCGGTGGCGATGCGCCAGACCAAACCACCACCATCGTTCGCAAGAACTCCAATCTGCCAGCGGCTGAACCGCTGAAGATGAGCCACGTTGAGTCTCTGCTGTCCAGCAACCAGAAAGACGTGCTGATGGAAGAGATCATCGCCAACTACCACGCTAACACGCAAGACGCGGAAGTGGTGCTGGTTGAAGGTCTGGTCCCGACCCGCAAACACCAGTTTGCCCAGTCTCTGAACTTCGAAATCGCGAAAACCCTGAACGCAGAGATCGTTTTCGTGATGTCTCAGGGCACTGATACCCCTGAGCAGCTGAACGAGCGTATCGAACTGACTCGCAGCAGCTTCGGCGGCGCGAAAAACACCAACATCACTGGCGTAATCGTTAACAAACTGAATGCGCCAGTTGATGAGCAGGGCCGTACTCGCCCTGATCTGTCCGAGATCTTCGACGACTCCTCCAAAGCGAAAGTCATCAAAGTTGATCCGGCTAAACTGCAGGAATCCAGCCCGCTGCCAGTACTTGGCGCGGTACCATGGAGTTTCGATCTGATTGCCACCCGTGCAATCGACATGGCGCGTCACCTGAACGCCACCATCGTTAACGAAGGCGATATCAATACCCGCCGCGTGAAATCCGTGACCTTCTGTGCGCGTAGCATTCCGCACATGCTGGAACACTTCCGCGCAGGTTCCCTGCTGGTAACGTCCGCAGACCGTCCTGACGTCCTGGTTGCAGCGTGCCTGGCCGCGATGAACGGCGTGGAAATCGGCGCTATCTTGCTGACCGGTGCCTACGAGATGGACCCGCGCGTCAGCAAACTGTGCGAACGCGCGTTTGCCACTGGCCTGCCAGTCTTCATGGTGAACACCAACACCTGGCAGACCTCTCTGAGCCTGCAGAGCTTCAACCTGGAAGTACCGGTTGATGACCACGAGCGTATCGAGAAAGTTCAGGAATACGTTGCGGGTTACATCAACGCAGACTGGATCGAATCCCTGACGGCGACCTCCGAGCGCAGCCGTCGTCTGTCTCCTCCTGCGTTCCGTTATCAGCTGACCGAGCTGGCGCGTAAAGCGGGCAAACGCGTTGTTCTGCCAGAAGGCGACGAACCTCGTACCGTTAAAGCGGCGGCTATCTGTGCAGAACGCGGCATCGCGACCTGTGTGCTGCTGGGCAACCCGGACGAGATCAACCGCGTAGCGGCCTCTCAGGGCGTTGAGCTGGGTGCCGGTATCGAAATCGTTGACCCGGAAGTGGTTCGCGAAAGCTATGTTGCACGTCTGGTTGAGCTGCGTAAGAGCAAAGGCATGACCGAAGCCGTTGCGCGTGAACAGCTGGAAGACAACGTAGTGCTGGGTACGCTGATGCTGGAGCAGGACGAAGTTGACGGCCTGGTTTCTGGTGCAGTTCACACCACTGCGAATACCATTCGTCCGCCATTGCAGCTGATCAAAACAGCGCCAGGCAGCTCTTTGGTTTCGTCCGTGTTCTTCATGCTGCTGCCTGAACAGGTTTATGTTTACGGTGACTGCGCGATTAACCCGGATCCAACTGCAGAGCAGCTGGCTGAAATCGCTATCCAGTCTGCTGACTCCGCGATTGCCTTCGGCATCGAACCACGCGTGGCCATGCTCTCTTACTCTACCGGTACCTCCGGTGCAGGTAGCGATGTAGAGAAAGTCCGTGAAGCAACTCGTCTGGCACAGGAAAAACGTCCTGACCTGATGATCGATGGCCCTCTGCAGTACGATGCTGCGGTTATGGCTGACGTTGCGAAATCCAAAGCGCCGAACTCTCCGGTTGCAGGTCGCGCGACCGTGTTCATCTTCCCTGATCTGAACACCGGTAACACCACCTACAAAGCGGTACAGCGTTCTGCAGACCTGATCTCCATCGGGCCAATGCTGCAGGGTATGCGCAAACCTGTGAACGACCTGTCCCGTGGTGCGCTGGTAGACGATATCGTCTACACCATCGCGCTGACCGCGATCCAGTCTTCACAGCAGCAGTAAGTTTTACTGCAACAAAAAGGCGACCCTCTGGTCGCCTTTTTTATTTACAGCAGCTCACGCGCCGCCGACACAATGTCATGTGCCGTCAGGCCATACTCCTTCTGCAGGAAATCCTGTGTCCCCACCTGGCCATAACGCTCCTTCACGCCAACCCGACGCATCGGTACCGGGCAGGTTTCTACCAGCACTTCCGCAACGGCTGAACCCAGCCCGTTATGAATACTGTGGTTTTCGCAGGTGACGATACGCCCGGTTTTCTCGGCGTAGTTTTTCACCAGCATCCGGTCGATAGGCTTCAGGGTAAACATGTCGATGACCGCCGCGCTGACGCCCTCCTTCTCCAGCTGACGCGCCGCTTCCAGCGCTTCCGCCACCATAATGCCATTGGCAATCAGGGTAATATCGGTGCCTTCGCGCAGCACATTGCCTTTGCCGATGGTAAACGTCGAGCCAGGCGCGTACACGCTCGGTGCTTGCTTACGGATGGTACGTACCCAGTAGAAGCCTTCGAGGTCGATAAGCTGGCGCAACACGTCTTCAAACATTACCGCGTCGGTGACTTCCAGCACCACCGAGTGCGCCAGACCGCGAACGATACCCATGTCTTCAAACGACATATGCGTTCCGCCGTTGTGACAGGCCGTCACGCCTGCATCTGAAGCTATCACCTTCACGTTGTTGCGCTGGTAGTCAAGGGACATAAACAGCTGATCAAAACAGCGACGGCTGGCGAAGGCGGTAAAGGTATGAACAAACGGTTTACGCCCGGTGAGAGACAACCCTGCAGCCGTACCAATCACGTTCGCTTCCATGATGCCGCAGTTAATCACATGCTGCGGATAATCACGCGCCACGCTATCCATCGCCATAGAGCTCATCAGATCCGCTTCAAGGGCGATAATCTCACTTCCCGCCTCAATCTGCTTAGCCACAAAACTCGCGTAGACTTTACGCATCTCAATGGCATCTTTCTGTCCTGCTGGTGCAACCTTAATCATGTGTAGCCTCCAGTTGGCGGATAGTCTCATCGAGGGCCGCTTTGCTCTCTGCGGTCAATCGCAGATGGTGCGAGTTACTGAGCTGCTCCAGATACGGCACCCCCTGCCCTTTAATGCTGTCCAGGATCACCACTCTTGGGCGAGCATCTTTCGCCGGAACCAGAGAGGTCACTTCCAGCAGCGCCGGAATATCGTCTCCTTTGACCGTCACCACGTCATAGCCAAAAGCGCGGAATTTTCCTTCCAGGTCGAACGCACAGATAATATCGTCCAGCTCGCCATCCAGTTGCTGCTTGTTCCAGTCCACGAATATCGTCAGGTTATTCAGACGATGGTGCGCAATAAACTGGAAGGCTTCCCAGCACTGTCCTTCGTTCAACTCGCCGTCACCGACGATGCAGAAGACTCTGTTTGGCCGCCCTGCCAGCTTGTGCGACAGCGCCATTCCCCCGGCAATGGATATCCCTTGCCCCAAGGATCCCGTGGTGGCATCCACGCCACGCGTTTTCAGGCGATCCGGATGGCTTGGCAGTCGGGTACCGTTCTGGTTCAGCGTGCTCAGTTCTTCCACCGGGAAGTAACCCTTGATCGCCAGCGTGCTGTAGAGCGCCGGGCCCGCATGACCTTTCGACAGGACAAAGTAGTCACGCTCTGGCCAGTCCGGATCGGCCGGGTCGGTTTTCATCACCGCGCCGTACAGCACGGCCAGCGTTTCAACCACCGACATACTGCCACCGTAGTGTCCAAAGCCCAGCTGCGTCAGGGATTTCAGCGTCTCAAGACGGATCTGACGCGCGAGTTCGGTTATCTCTTTCTCATTCATGATTTGGCTCCGGTGTTTTCCTGCGCGTTACCGCCTGCAGGTTTGTTTTTCGCGAAGACGTTGTACGCCACCAGCAGCGCGAATAGCGCCACAACCAGCCCGGTAATGGCAAGCGGCGACAGGAAGCGCGCCAGATTGCCGAGCACAATCCCAACCGCGCCGAAATCTGCGTCCGAGAACGTTGTGTTAGCAAAGCCAATTGCGCCCAGCACCGGTAATAGCAGTACCGGCAGGAAGGTGATCAGCAGCCCGTTGGCAAAGGCGCCAATCATTGCCCCGCGACGTCCACCGGTGGCGTTACCGAACACGCCCGCCGTTGCGCCGGTGAAGAAGTGCGGCACCACGCCCGGGAGTATCAGTACCCAGTTAAACTGGCCGCAGATGATCAGCCCCACAATCCCACCCAGAAAGCTGAACAGGAAGCCAATCAGCACCGCGTTTGGTGCATACGGATAGACCACCGGGCAGTCCAACGCCGGGCGCGCATTGGGCACCAGTTTTTCCGAGAAGCCGGTAAAGGCCGGAACGATTTCCGCCAGGATCAGGCGCACACCCTGCAGGATGATGAACACGCCCGCCGCGAAGGTAATCGCCATGATGATGGCGTAGACCAGGTAGTTCTGACCGCCGCTGAAGGTGGCCTCAACGTATTCACGCCCGGCACTCACCGCCATGATCAGATAAATAATCATCATGGTCAGCGAGATGGAGATTGAGCTGTCGCGAAGGAAGCTCAGGTTCTTCGGCAGGTTCATCTCTTCGGTTGAGCGGGAGCCTTTGCCAACCTTGCTGCCAATCCAGCCGGAAAGCACATAGCCCAGCGTGCCGAAGTGACCAAAGGCGATATCGTCGTTACCGGTGATACGCTTCATATAACGCTGCGCAATCGCCGGGAAGAAGGCCATCACCAGACCGAGGATCAGCGAGCCGGTAAAGACCAGCCCTACGCCCTCAAAACCTGCCACCGTCAGGATCACACCAATCATGCACGCCATGTAAAAGGTGTGATGCCCGGTCAGGAAGATATACTTCAGGCGGGTAAAACGGGCGACGATAATATTCGCCACCATCCCGAAGGCCATAATCAGTGCGGTCGCGGCACCGTATTTTTCCAGCGCAATCGACACAATCGCTTCATTGTTTGGAATAATCCCCTGGATAGTAAAAGCGTGCTCAAACATGCCGCCTAAAGGATTTAATGAACCTACCAGTACTGTGGCACCACCACCCAGCACAATAAATCCCAGGATAGTTTTAATTGTCCCTTTCACCACGTCCGAAAACGCTTTTTTCTGTGCAACCAAACCGATTAACGCAATTAACCCCACCAGCACCGAAGGGACTTTTAATATATCAACAACGAAATTCAGCGTTTCAAGGATAAACATATCCACCTCGCCTTATCAGGGTTATTGTCTTTCGAACCAGGCACGCAGTTGCGCTTCAAGTTCGTTGATGTCGATGATGTTGTTGATCACCACCAGCTGGCTTTCCGGAACGCTGGCGCTGGCCGCAATGTCTTTTGCCATCACGAACAGGTCGGCCGCGCCCGGTGTGGCCGAGGAGAGATCGGAGTGTTCAACCTCGGCCTCAATCTCCAGCTTTTTGAGCACCTTTTTGATATTCATTTCGACCATAAAACTACTGCCCAGGCCAGAACCGCAAATAGCCATGATTTTCATTGTTGTCCCCTTTTTTTGAGTAGAGCACGCCCCATCACGCCGGCGCGTAATGTTGTGAAAAATCGAATTAAAGAATTAAATCAGAAGCGGTCAATAATCGTTTTAATTTCCTCCAGGGTATTTGCCTGATGCAATTCAGCCATATCTTCATCGCTGGAAAATAGCTCAGCCAGTGCAGAAATCATCTCGATATGGCTATGTTTGTCCGGCGCCGCGAGCATAATAATGACATCGACAGGGTCAAACTCACCGGCACCAAAAGAGACGCCCTGTTTTAGTTTTAATAAAGACAACCCCAGTCCTTTGGCGCCTTCCTCCGGCCGCGCATGCGGCATCGCCAGCCCTGGTGCCAGCACATAGTAAGGTCCTAATGTACGATGTTGTTCAACGATCGCCGTGACGTATTCCGGCGCGATCACCTGCAGATCCAGCAACGGTTTTGCACAGATCTCCAGCGCCTGTGGCCAGCTTTCAACGCTTTCCTGAAGCGTGATGGTTGTATCATATATCCATTTATTCAGCACTTTTCACTCCCGTCACACTGCAAAAGATGAGCAAACTTTATTCAACACATCAATACTTGGCTGCGATCAAGATCACAAAGATAGCGCTACCAACCGCTAACATTCAGAAATGTGATAGCGCTATCAAATTGTAATCATGGAGTGAAATCACAGCAAAAAAAGGGATTTAGGGCGTATACTGCCTGTCACGTGAAACGAAGGAAAATAAGAACGCGTCTGGTCAGCAGGAAGGTGTATGTCTCTAACCCGAAAACGGCGCAGTACCGGTAAAGTGACACTCGCCGATGTCGCACAGCTTGCCGGTGTGGGCACGATGACCGTGTCCCGTGCACTCCGCACGCCCGAACAGGTTTCCGATAAACTGCGAGAAAAAATTGAAGCCGCGGTGCAAGAGTTAGGTTATATGCCCAATCTTGCGGCCAGTGCACTGGCCTCAGCCTCGTCATGGACGATTGCGATGGTCGTTCCTAATCTCTCCGAGGCCGGCTGTTCAGAGATGTTCGCCGGGCTACAGCAGGTGCTGCAGCCTGCCGGCTATCAGATCATGCTGGCAGAATCCCAGCATCGTCTTGAACAGGAAGAGAAGCTGCTGGAGACACTGCTGGCGTCGAATATTGCCGCCGCCATTTTGCTCAGTGTTGAACACACTGACACTGTTCGCCACTGGCTGAAAAATGCCTCCATTCCGGTAATGGAAATGGGGGCCATGCGTGCCGATCCGATTGATATGAATATCGGGATTGATAACGTAGCGGCCATGTACGAACTGACGGAAATGGTCATTAAGCGCGGCTATCAAAATATTGGTCTGCTGTGCGCCAACCAGGAACAGTGGATTTTCCAGCAGCATTTACAGGGCTGGTACAAAGCGATGCTTCGCCACCATATGTCACCGAACCGGGTCATTAACGCTGCCATGCCGCCAGTTTTCTCGACCGGCGCCGCGCAACTGCCGGAATTCCTGCTGGCATGGCCTGAACTGGATGCGCTGGTGTGCGTCTCAGACGAACTGGCCTGTGGCGCGCTGTATGAATGTCAGCGCAGGCGAATCAAGGTACCAGACGATCTGGCGGTGGTAGGCTTTGGCGACAGCGATGTGAGCCGCGTCTGTCAGCCGCCGCTGACGACGATGGCAGTGCCGCATCGTAAGATTGGGATTGAAGCAGGGAAAGCACTTCTGGAACGTCTGAATGACGGAGACTGGCGCGATCAAAAGCCCATCGCGTCCAGTCTGTGTCTGCGAGAGAGTTGCTAAGGCTTACTCAGCCTCTTCCTCTTTCTCTGATTTGGTCGACTCGTTATTCGCGTTACGGCTCATCCACAGTGCCAGCGCTTTTAATGAATCTGGAGTGAACTCGTCGCAACGCGCGGTAATTTCTTCCGGCGTCATCCAGTTCACTTCGCTGACTTCTTCTTCCTGCAGGGCAAACGGCCCGTGAGAGACGCAGCTAAACAACCCGCCCCAGACGCGGCAGTTTTCATCCTCAAAATAGAACTGCCCATGTTCGGCAAACGGTACGCCCGCAATACCTAACTCTTCTTCCGCTTCACGACGCGCGGAATCCAGCAGCACTTCATCAGCCTGGACCACACCGCCTGCAGTGGCATCCAGCATACCCGGGAGAAAATCTTTGGTGTCCGTGCGGCGCTGAACCAGAATTTTACCCATACCGTCATGAACAACGATATATGTCGCACGATGACGCAGACGTTCCGCACGCATTTGTTCGCGGCTGGCCTGCGCGATCACTTCATTCTCTTCGCTGACAATGTCAACCCACTCTGTACTTGCCAAATGATTCTGCTCCACCATCGGGAAACCTTCTCGTCTAAGCGCTCTTTCGGCGCGTTTGCAGTTGAGGTGTAACTTACGGATTAATCGCTACCTGCGCAATAACTTGCTGATCATTAAGTGCGATAACGCTTAACGTATTTCCATCGAGCATGCCATAGCTCGCAGGGTATCCGCCTTTGGGTATGCTGACCGACCCCGGGTTAAAGTGATAAATCTCACCGCGCTTTTCAGCAACCGGAATATGAGTATGACCGTAAACCAGGACATCGCCAGCCGCCAGCGTCGGGAGATTATCCGGGCTAAAAAGATGCCCATGCGTCAGAAACAGGCGACTTTTTTCCAGCAGTACCTGTTGCCACGGCGCGGTAAGAGGAAAATGCAACAGCATCTGATCGACTTCGCTGTCGCAGTTACCGCGAACGGCGATGATGCGCGAGGCATGCTGGTTGAGCTTTTCCGCCACTTGCGCCGGGGCATAGCCTTCCGGTAGCGCATTACGCGGTCCGTGATTGAGCACATCGCCCAGAATGATCAGCCACTGCGCACCGCTTTGCGCAAACAGGGAAAGAACTCGCTCGGTAGCGGGCAGCGATCCATGGATATCCGACGCAAACATTAGTTTCATCAGTCACTCCTCGGGAAAACAAACTACCCTTATCATACCTGAAGCGCCAGGGGTTATCAGCCCGCACGCTTAGCGGAGAGTGCCACATAGCGCTGCACAGAGGCTCGCTGCCATTGAAACGCAGCATAATCCACCAGCAGTTGCGGCACTTCATCACCGTTGAGGATTAAGCGGTTTAACATCAACGCCAGATCGGCGTCGGCAATGCACCACTCGCCGAACAGGTTCGGGTTGCCATGCGCAAGCAGTGAGGTGGCGGTTTCAATCAGTTTTTGCGCGCTTTCTGTGCCTTCTGCGCTCAGGGCTGGTTTTTTCACCCCGGCAAACACAACGTCTGTCGAGCGTTCCACGCGAATCGGTACCAGATCGCTACGCAGCCACGCCTGAATCTGCCGCGCCCGGGCACGCTTTTGCAGATCGTGAGGGTAGATACGTTCCCATTCTGGTGGCGCGAAGCGATCTTCCAGATATTCATCAATCGCTGACGATTCGCTCAGCGCAAATCCATCTATTTCCAGCACCGGTACACGTCGGGTCAGGTCGTAGCCCTGCCACTGCGGCTTGAGATGTTCACCACCATCAAGATCAACGGTCTTCAGCGTAAAAGTGAGCCCCTTTTCAGCCAGCGCAACGTATACGCTCATTACATAGGGAGAAAAGAAATTCGCATCGGACCACAATGTGATTACAGGCTGGTTCATAACATCCTCATCGGCTGATCGGTTTTTACTCAACATATAATCTCTTTGCCTTGCTGTCACTTGATGAAAACTCACGATTTACAACAACCACCTATACTCATTTTCATGACGCCATTCTTCACATGGAGAAGAGTTGAAAATGATCGACCTTTATTATGCCCCTACCCCAAACGGCCAAAAGATCACCCTCTTTCTTGAAGAGGCCGAACTGGATTACCGGATCATTCGCGTGGATATCAGCAAAGGCGATCAATTTAGCCCTCTCTTTCTGGCTATCTCACCAAACAATAAAATCCCAGCCATCATAGATAACCAGCCAGTGGATGGGGGCAGACCATTGAGCCTGTTTGAATCCGGCGAAATTTTGCTCTACCTGGCGGAAAAAACCGGCAAACTGTTGAGCGGTGAATTGCGTGAACGCCCCCATACTTTGCAATGGCTGTTCTGGCAGGTGAGTGGGCTGGGTCCCATGCTGGGGCAAAATCACCATTTTACCGCTTACGCCCCGCAGCCCATTCCCTATGCGATAGAACGTTACCAGGTAGAAACTCAACGGCTCTATGGCGTCCTGAATCGTCGCCTGGAGAAAACGCCGTGGCTCGGGGGCGATCATTACAGTATTGCTGATATCGCCTGCTGGCCATGGGTGAATACCTTCGAAAAGCACCGAATTGACCTGGCCTCTTACCCGGCGGTGAACAACTGGTTTGAGCGTATTCGGACCCGCCCGGCCACCGAACGCGCGATGCAAAAAATTCAGCAAATTTAACCCTGTATGAGGCTGGGTGCCTCTCATGTATTATGAGCCGGAAATACTGACACGGAGAAGACCTGCAATGTCACAGCCAGACGCTATTATTCGTATAAAAAATTTACGCCTGCGTACCTTCATCGGTATCAAAGAGGAAGAGATCGCCAACCGTCAGGATATTGTCATTAACGTGGTGATTCACTACCCGGCAGATAAAGCGCGGGCGAGTGAAGACATCAATGATGCGCTGAACTACCGCACCATCACCAAAAACATCATCCAGTACGTGGAAAATAACCGCTTCTCTCTGCTGGAAAAATTAACTCAGGATGTGCTCGACATCGCACGCGAACATCACTGGGTCACTTATGCTGAAGTAGAGATCGATAAACTTCACGCCCTGCGTTATGCCGATTCCGTCTCCATGACGTTAAGCTGGCAACACCAGGCGTAAACCTGGAGGTTGTATGAAGATTTTGCTGACCGGCGGTACAGGATTGATTGGTCATCATCTCGTTGCGCGCCTGCAGGCGCTGCATCACGACATTACCGTTGTGACGCGCAGCCCGGAGAAAGCGCGCCAGGTGCTGGGGACGGGTGTCGACATCTGGAAAAATTTGTCCGAGCAGCAAAATCTGGACGGCTTTGACGCCGTCATCAACCTGGCAGGCGAACCCATCGCCGATAAACGCTGGACGGAAGAGCAAAAACAGTTGCTCTGCAGCAGTCGGTGGAACATTACCGAAAAGCTGGTTGAGCTTATCCGCAATAGCCACACCCCGCCTTCGGTGTTGATTTCAGGCTCAGCAGTGGGCTATTACGGCGATCTCGGCGAAGTGGTAGTGACCGAGGAAGAGCCCCCCCATAACGAGTTTACCCACAAACTCTGCGCCCAGTGGGAACGCATTGCCTGTGCCGCGCAGAGCGATCGCACCCGCGTCTGCCTGTTGCGTACCGGCGTAGTGCTTGCGCCGAAAGGCGGCATTCTGGCGAAGATGCTTCCCCCTTTCAGGCTCGGGCTCGGCGGCCCCATAGGTAATGGCCGCCAGTATATGGCGTGGATCCACATTGACGATATGGTGAACGGCATTCTCTGGCTGCTGGATAACGATCTGCGCGGGCCGTTTAACATGGTTGCGCCGTATCCGGTGCGTAACGAACAGTTTGCCCACGCGCTGGGGCACGCCCTGCATCGTCCGGCGATTTTACGTGTCCCTGCAACGGTAATTCGCCTGATAATGGGGGAAGCATCGGTGCTGGCATTAGGTGGGCAACGGGCGCTGCCAAAACGGCTGGAAGCGGCCGGATTTGCGTTCCGCTGGTATGAATTAGAAGAGGCGCTGGGGGATGTAGTACGGTGAATATGTTACAGTGACAGACCATGTTCCGAATAAATGGCGTAACAATGGCAACGATCACCACTCCCCGGCTTCACCTCACTCCTTTTGAACCCACTGACTGGGCCTTCTTCCGCTCGCTGCGAGAAGATCGCAGCATCATGCGCTATATGGCCGCCATCGCCCCGGAAAAAGAAACCCGACGCGTGTTTGCCGCGCGACTCACTGCTGCCCATGTATTTGTCATTCGTTTGCGGGATGATGACACACCGCTTGGTGACATTGGCCTGCAAATCAGCCCTGAGAATCGTGAAGAGGCCGATATCGGCTATACGGTTGTGCCTGCCGCGCAGGGAAAAGGGATTGCCAGCGAGGCGCTGCGCGCGGTGTGTGACTATGCGTTTAACCAGACCGGCGTGAAAGCGATTAACGCCTACGTGCTGGCAGATAACGGCGGCTCGGTGCGGGTATTAGAGAAAGCCGGATTTGTGCGTACGCAGGTGCTGGAAAAAGCGTATGAAATTGACGGCGTGCGCTATGACGACTGGGTGTATCGGCTGGAGTGCGGTACAGTTTGATGCCGCACTCCAGCCCTCTCCCAAAGGGGAGAGGGAGAAAGGCAAATCTACTTCAGTGAGCCCTTCAGGAACTGCTGCAAACGCGGGCTTTGCGGATTTGCCAGCACCTCGTCCGGATGCCCCTGCTCTTCTATTTTCCCCTGATGCAGGAAGATAACGTGATTCGAGACGTTACGGGCGAAGCCCATCTCATGGGTGACCACCACCATCGTTTTCCCCTCTTCGGCCAGTTTCTGCATGATGCGCAGCACTTCGCCAACGAGTTCAGGGTCCAGCGCGGAGGTCGGTTCGTCGAACAGCAATACCTCGGGTTCCATCGCCAGCGCGCGGGCGATGGACACACGCTGCTGCTGACCACCGGAGAGATGCACCGGGTATTTCATCTGCTGGCGCTCGTCGATACCCACTTTTGCCAGGTATTTCACCGCGCGCTCGCGGGCTTCCTGCTTGCTCAGGCCCAGCACCTGAATCGGCGCTTCCATCACGTTCTCCAGCACCGTCATATGGCTCCAGAGGTTGAAGTGCTGGAACACCATCGTCAGGCGCGTACGCAGCAGTCGCAGCTGATTCTTATCTGCAACCTTGAGCTGACCGTCTTTGTCACGGACCAGGTTGATATTCTGTCCGCTCACCACAATCGAGCCTTCACTCGGTTTTTCGAGGAAGTTGATGCAGCGCAGGAAGGTACTTTTTCCCGAGCCGGATGAGCCGATAATACTGATCACGTCGCCCGCATTCGCCTGCAGCGACACCCCTTTCAGCACTTCATGTTCGCCGTAGCGTTTGTGCAAATCAATAACGTTTAATTTGTTCTCAGCCATCATCTTTCTCAGTGCGTCGAAGAAGGTTTTATATGCTGCAACCAGCGTTTTTCAGCCTTACGGAACAGGCTAATCAGAACATAAGAGATAATTAAATAGAGCACCGCCGCAATGCCAAACGCGGTAAACGGCTGATAGGTCGCGGAGTTAATATCGCGCGCAATTTTAAGCAGATCCGGCACCGTCGCGGTAAAGGCGAGCGCGGTGGAGTGCAGCATCAAAATCACTTCGTTACTGTACGCCGGTAGCGCGATACGCAGTGCCGACGGCAGAATAATGCAGCGGTAAAGTTTCACTGACGAGAAACCGTACGCGCGCGCCGCCTCGATTTCACCGTAAGGCACGGAACGAATTGCCCCCGCGAAAATCTCGGTGGTATAGGCGCAGGTATTGAGCGTCAACGCCAGCACCGTACAGTTCAGGCCACTGCGGAAGAACGCATTCAGCATCTCAGTGCCTTTTACGATCTCAAGCGTGTACATCCCCGAATAGAACACCAGCAGCTGCACGTACAGCGGTGTGCCGCGAAACACATAGGTAAACAGCCAGATCGGGAACTGGATATATTTATTGTTCGACACGCGGCCAATGGCAAGAAACACCGCCAGAATTCCGCCCATCACCACGGAGGAGATCAGCAGCCAGAGCGTAATCGCCACGCCGGTAAAGCGATAGCCATCTGTCCACAGCAGCGATTTCCAGTATTCCTGAATAATCTCAATCACAGGTCAGCCCTCTTCACACCCACGGAGTAGCGACGCTCGAGCAGAAGCAGCACACCATTGGAGACGGTCGTAAAGACCAGATAAATCACGCCACAGACCACCGCAAAGTAGAACGGCTCCCAGGTGCTCTTGCCCGCCAGCTGAGTCGCTTTAACGACGTCTTCCAGACCGAGCAGCGAGACCAGCGCCGTCGCTTTGAGGATAACCTGCCAGTTGTTACCGATACCCGGAAGCGCATAGCGCATCATGGCCGGGAACATGATTCGGCGAAACGTTTGTGAGGAGGTAAAACCAAATGCGGTTGCCGCCTCAATGTGACCTTTCGGCACGGCCATGTAAGCACCGCGGAAAGTTTCAGTGAAGTAGGCTCCGTAGATAAAACCGAGGGTGATAATACCAGCCACCATCGGGTCAATATCAATTTGTCCCATGCCCATCGCGTCCGTCACGCTGTTCAGCGCAATCTGCAGACCGTAGAAGATAAGCAGCATCAGCACCAGATCGGGAACACCGCGAATGAGCGTGGTATAGCCTTCAAAAATCAACGCCAGTGGTTTGTTAGCTGAAAGCTTCGCACCGGCACCCGCCAGACCTATCAGCACCGCCAGCACCACGGAGCTGATCGCCAGCTCAAGGGTGACAAGCGCGCCCTGTAAAATAACGCCAGAAAATCCGTACAGCATACCGCGAGCCCTGTCGTATCGTGAGTGGTGGAACCGTGTCTTTTCCCCTCCCACTGCGGGAGGGGCCGCACGTTATTTGACGGGGCGATTAGCCGCCGTAAACATTAAAATCAAAGTATTTTTTCGCCAGTTTGTCGTACGTGCCGTCAGCGCGCATTTCGGCAAACGCTTTGTTCAGCGCTTCACGTAATTCGTTGTCTTCTTTACGCAGGCCCATACCGGTGCCCACGCCAAACAACTTCACATCCTTAATGGACGGACCGCCAAACTTGTAATCTTTACCCACCGGCGTCTTCAGGAAGCCTTCGCTCGCCGCGACTTCATCCTGGAATGCCGCATCAATACGGCCTGCCGTCAGGTCAGCATAGATATTTTCCTGGCCCTGATAGGAGACAATTTCAATCCCTTTCGGTGCCCAGTGTTCGTTACCGTAGGTTTCCTGCGTGGTGCCCTGCAGCACGCCGACGCGTTTGCCTTTCAGCGACTCCAGCGTTGGTTGAATGTCAGACGATTTCGCCACCACCAGACGGGAATCAGCCGCGTAGAGTTTGTCCGTGAAGGCAATCTCCTGCTGGCGTTTTTCGGTGATAGAGAGTGAGGACATAATCACGTCGATTTTTTTGGCTTTCAGAGAAGGGATCAACGCGTCCAGTGGGTTTTCAACGTAGGTACATTCTGCTTTGATGCGTTTGCACAGCTCATTGGCCAGATCGATGTCAAAACCAACCAGTTCACCCTTAGAATTCTTTGACTCGAATGGCGCATAGGTAGGATCGGTACCAATACGAATTTTCTGCGGAATGGCTGCGAATGCCGCGGTGGCGCTGGAAAAAGCCAGTACCAGAGATAGTGATAACACGAGTTTTTTCATATCTGTCCTCAACAAACTGTCTTCATACGGGATTTTTACGACGACGGGGTGGTGCTAATGTGCCATCAATCCCCTCTGACAGGCAAAGATTAATGCCCTTCAGCTGGGATTTTTTGCATTATAAATGCGTAAGTATGCACAAAGCGATCCAATACAGTGCAACAAATGCACTGCATTGGGTCAACCGCTCCCGTAACGCACCTTTCTGGTGCGTTACCGTCAGGTGTTATTCACCGTATACGTTGAAGTCGAAGTATTTCTTCGCCAGTTTGTCGTAAGTACCGTCTTTACGCAGCTCTGCGAACGCTTTGTCAAAGGCGGCTTTCAGCTCGGTATCATCCTTACGCAGGCCAATACCGGTACCGTCACCAAAGTACTTTTTGTCCTTCACTGACGGGCCTGCAAACGCGTAGTCTTTACCCGCAGGTTGCTTCAGGAAGCCTTCGCTTGCGGCCACTTCATCCTGGAATGCCGCATCCAGACGACCTGCTGCCAGGTCAGAATAAATCAAATCCTGGTTCTGGTACGCGACGACGTCTACGCCCTTCTCACGCCAGTTTGCATTGGCGTAACCTTCCTGAGTTGACCCCTGAAGCACACCGACATGCTTGCCTTTCAGCGAGTCAATGGTTGGCTTGATAGGGGAACCTTTCTGCGCAATCAGGCGAGAATCCGCAGCGTAGAGCTTGTCAGAGAAGGCAATCTCCTGCTGACGTTTTTCGGTGATGGAGAGAGAAGAGATAATGGCGTCGATTTTCTTGGCTTTCAGCGACGGGATTAACGCGTCAAAGTCGCTGCCCACCCATGTGCATTTCACCGCAATGCGTTTGCACATCTCATTTCCCAGATCGATATCAAACCCCACGAAATCGCCTTTCGCATCTTTGGAAGAGAATGGCGCGTAGGTTGCGTCTGTACCGATACGAACTGTCTGTGGAAGCGCTGCGTAGCTACCTGCTGCCGCACTTAACCCCACGAGCAAAGACAGAGCCAGAACCGTCTTCTTCATACATTTACCCTCAAGTACCGTGATTTTATTATGTATTGTGTTGTGTGTTGTGTTGCAGGCTTCATCTTGCAGGTCTTATGCCACATTGCCGTCTGGTCAAAACTTCGACGTTAAATATGTTAATAAAACGTTGCGATATTGCCTTAATGGTGAAAGATAGCAGGTCTGCCGAACGAACCGGAGAGAGAAAAAGGGAAAAAACGAATTAAATGTCGAGGATATGATCGCCGTTGCATAATTGCCCTGAAACAGGGCAACGACTCTTTTCATGCACTCTGTTTGTGCACAGAATCAGGCCCCTTGCCAGCGGGTGAAGAGGTCTTCAGGCAGGTCGATATCAAACTGATCCAGTACACGGTTAACGGTCTGGTTAATCACATCATCCAGTGAGACAGGACGATGATAAAACGCCGGCACCGGTGGCATGATCACCGCCCCCAACTCGGCGGCCTGCGTCATTAAACGCAGGTGGCCCAGATGCAGCGGCGTTTCCCGCACACAAAGAACCAGAGGGCGGCGCTCTTTCAACACCACATCTGCCGCGCGCGTCACCAGCGTGTCGGTATAGCTGTTCACAATGCCGGAGAGCGTTTTAATAGAACAGGGCAGGATAACCATGCCGGCGGTTTTAAATGAGCCTGAGGAGATGCTGGCGGCGATATCGCGGGCATCGTGAACGACATCTGCCAGTGCCTGAACGTCACGCAGGGAGAGATCGGTTTCCAGAGAGAGAGTCTGCCGCGCCGCCTGACTCATCACCAGATGGGTTTCGACTTCCGCTACGTTACGCAGAACCTGTAACAGCCGTACGCCGTAAATCGCGCCACTGGCACCGCTGAGCCCAACAATGAGTCGTTTCATGATTTTCGCCCTTACTGATTTCAGGGCAGACTGTGCAGGATTTTGCGGGGAGTTGCAAGTGAGGGCGAATACCCTCACTTGCAGAGACATCAACCTTCGTTGTGCATCTCTAAACTTTCGAGATCGTTTTGCAGCTGGACGGCTTTCGCATCGTCGTTGCGCAGCGAATCCAGATAGTCGAGGTACTTCTGGTCAACATCTTTGGTCACGTAGACGCCGTTGAACACGGAGCACTCGAACTGCTGAATCTCTGGGTTCTCAGCACGCACTGCGTCGATGAGATCGTTCAGATCCTGGAAAATCAGGCCGTCGGCACCGATGATCTGGCGAATTTCGTCCACTTCACGACCGTGGGCAATCAGCTCGTTAGCGGTTGGCATATCAATACCATACACGTTCGGGAAGCGAATTTCTGGCGCTGCGGAAGCCAGGTAGACTTTCTTCGCACCCGCTTCGCGCGCCATCTCGATAATCTGCTCTGAGGTAGTGCCACGGACGATGGAGTCATCCACCAGCAGAACGTTTTTGTCGCGGAATTCCGCGCGGTTGGCGTTCAGCTTGCGACGCACGGACTTACGGCGCAACTGCTGGCCCGGCATGATGAAGGTGCGGCCAACGTAGCGGTTCTTCACAAAGCCCTGACGGTACGGCTTATCCAGAATGCGGGCGATTTCCAGGGCGATATCGCAGGAGGTTTCCGGGATAGGAATAACGACGTCGATGTCGAGGTCATCCCACTCGCGGGCAATTTTCTCACCCAGCTTCGTGCCCATGTTTACGCGTGCGCTGTAGACAGAAATCTTGTCGATGAACGAGTCCGGACGCGCGAAGTACACGTATTCGAACAGGCACGGATTACTGACCGGGTTATCTGCACACTGGCGGGTAAACAGCTGACCCTTCTCAGTAATGTAGACCGCTTCACCCGGGGCTACGTTACGCAGGAATTCGAAGCCCAGGGTATCCAGCGCCACGCTCTCAGAGGCAACCATATATTCGGTACGACCATCGCCAAGGTCGCGCTTGCCGAGCACCAGGGGACGAATGCCGTTTGGATCGCGGAAGGCCACCATGCCATGACCGATGATCATCGCCACGCAGGCATATGCGCCGCGGATCTGGCGGTTTGTGGCAGCAATAGCAGCAAAAATGTTGTCTGCTTCCAGCGGGTAGTGACGGAAATTATCCAGCTCGCTGGCGAACACATTGAGCAGGATTTCAGAATCAGAGGTAGTGTTAATGTGGCGACGTTTCTCTTCGAACAGCTTTTTACGCAGCTCGTGCGCGTTGGTCAGGTTGCCGTTATGGGCAAGGGTAATGCCATACGGTGAGTTGACGTAGAAAGGCTGTGCCTCAGAGGCGCTGGAACTGCCAGCAGTAGGATAACGAACGTGACCGATCCCCATATTACCTTGCAGACGCTGCATATGGCGGGCTTCAAACACATCGTTTACCAGGCCATTCGCCTTACGTAAACGGAAGCAGTTGTTTGCATCAATGGTGATGATACCCGCAGCATCCTGCCCACGGTGCTGAAGCACCGTTAACGCGTCATAAATCGACTGGTTTACCGGCATGAAACCGGCGATACCGACAATACCGCACATTCGTCTTTTCCTCGTTAAGCCACATCTCAGGGTTTATGCCCTGGGCAAAAAACTCGACGAGCTTTGCAGATAGTCAAAGAACCATCTGATGATGAAGCTGAACTCTGGAATGAGCTGCGATTTCTGCCAGTCTTCACTTTTGGAGAACCCGGTGAAGGTATCCAGGAAGAACAAGATCGCGGCTACAATCAGTACGCCTCGTAATGCACCGAAACAGATCCCGAGCACCCTGTCCGTTCCTGACAGACCGGTTTTCTCGACCAGCTGACCTATCACGTAATTCACGATAGCGCCGACAATCAGCGTCGCGATAAACAGCACCGCGATAGCGATTCCATTTCGGACCAGTTCATCTTCAAAGCCCGTGAACCAGACAGACAGGTAAGTGTAGTAATGACTGGCAACAAAGAAAGCACAACCCCATGTCACCAGCGATAACGCTTCACGAACAAAGCCACGGATCAGGCTAACCAGACAGGAAAAACCAATCACCGCAATGATGGCGTAATCAATCCAGACCATATGTGTCCCACGATTTAACGCCCTGTCATCCAGTTCGGGGCGAATTCTAACAGAAAAAGAAAACGTTTGCGTAGGGATTTCCTTCCCGCGCGTAAATAAAAAAGGCGCTGAAAAAATGTTCAACGCCGTGGCCTATCGCCTCTCTCTTTCAGGAGCAGGTCGTACTTAGTTAGCGCTGTAGCTCATCACTACACCACTCAGACCGGAGATCTGCTTCAGCTCGCCGAGCGAACCTTTCAGTTTGTCTTTAGACGCCTCTGGCCCCACGAGGATACGGGTAATTTTACCCTGCACCGGCGTGGAAGGTGAAGTGTAAACACGATACCCCGCACTGCGCAGTTTCCCCACCACCTCATTGACTTTATCCGCATTTTTCAGCGCACCAAGCTGCACAACGTAAGCTTTGCCCGTTGGGGCTGCGGCTTCTTGCTGAGCCGGTTTCGCTGGTGGAGCTGTCTCTGAAGCAGCGGCCAGCTGTTCTGCTGTCTTATCGCGCTGTGGTTTCGGCTGTGGTTTGTCGACCGGCTTCGGTTTTTCAACAGGTTTAGGCTGCTCTACCGGCACTGGGTCGATCTCATTGTTGCTTGTTGCCGCCAGACGGGACGGGTCGAGCGACGGTGCTGCAGCATCGCCCGCACGAACCTCTTCTGCCGCACCTTCCGGTGGTTGAGCAGGAAGTGCTTGCGTCGCCGCAGGCAGCATATCCGGCTCATCGCGGTCACCCGGTTTAGGGACCAGCGGAATAGCGGCAAACTCATCCTGATAATGCTTTTTCTGCCCGTCGAGCAGACCCGGGAGGATAATCACCCCGAGCGCGACCAGCACAATGGTTCCTGTTAAACGGTTCTGAAACTTACTCGCCACCGGTTCTCCCCGCGTCCATCACTTCCATGACATGTGCTACGGTGTGGAATGAGCCACACACCAGCACGGTATCTTCTGGTTTAGCATCCGCCATCGCGGCATGCCAGGCCTGGGCCACGCTATTGTAGATTGCGCCTTTGCCAAGATGTTCCATCAGTTGCTCGGCTGTTGCACCACGCGGCCCCTCCAGAGGAGCACAATACCAGCTATCGACCACACTCTCCATGCAGGCCAGCGTCCCGCCGATATCTTTATCATGAAGCATACCGATAACTGCCAGTACGCGCCCGGTTTTTGGTAACGATTTAAGACGTCCGGCAAGATAAGCCGCCGCATGTGGGTTATGAGCCACATCCAGAATGAGACGTGGTGACTCGCTGACGATCTGGAAACGCCCGGGCAGAATCGCGTTCTGTATACCATCGCGGATCGCCTGCTCGCTGACCGCGAGGCCGCTGGCGCGCAGTGCTGCCAGTGCCGTTGCCGCGTTAGGTTGTGGCACCTGCGGCAGAGGCAGGTTGTCCAGCGCGCCCTGTGCATCGCTAAAGCACCAGGCGTTGTCACGCACTTCATACTGCCAGTCAACGCCGCGGCGCAGCAGACGCGCGCCCTTCTCGTTTGCCACGTCAGCGATGGTGTGTGGCATATCCGGCTCGCCGACCACGGCGGGCTTATCTGCGCGGAAAACACCGGCCTTCTCGCGGCCAATGCTTTCACGGTCCGGTCCCAGCCAGTCGGTATGATCCAGCGCGATGCTGGTGACCACCGCCACATCTGCATCCACCATATTGGTGGCATCAAGACGCCCACCCAGTCCGACCTCAAGGATCACCACATCGAGTTGCGCCTGCTTGAACAGCCACAGCGCCGAAAGCGTTCCGTATTCGAAATAGGTTAATGAGATCTCACCGCGCGCGGCTTCAATTTCCGCGAACGAGGTCGTATGTGCCGATTCCGGCAACTCGCTGTTCTGCACGCGAACCCGTTCGGTATAGCGTACCAGGTGTGGAGAGCTGTAAACGCCAACCTTATAACCCGCAGCCATCAGAATGGATTCCAGCGTACGGCAGGTCGTCCCTTTACCGTTGGTGCCCGCGACAGTAAAAACGAAAGGCGCAGGTTTCAGCACATCAAGACGCGCAGCGACCTGGCTTACGCGCTCAAGGCCCATATCAATGGTTTTGCTGTGCAGGTTTTCCAGATAAGAAAGCCACGCGGCCAGGGGCGACGTGGCTTGGGGAATGCTTTTATTTTCCATGATGCCCGGTTGTCATTAACAGTTTAGAAAGCAAAAGGGCAGCGCCAACCGGCCCTGCCCTTTTCAGTTATCAGGCCTCGGGTTCCTGATCCGGTACCACCACGCCTTCGCGCGGCTCATCCGGGTTTGGCGCTGGCAGGTTCATCAGCTTCGCCAGAATGCTCGCCAGCTTCAGGCGCATTTCCGGACGACGGACGATCATGTCGATGGCACCTTTTTCAATGAGGAACTCACTGCGCTGGAAGCCCGGCGGCAGTTTTTCACGCACGGTCTGCTCAATAACGCGAGGACCTGCAAAGCCGATCAGCGCTTTTGGCTCAGCGATGTTCAGATCGCCCAGCATCGCGAAACTAGCGGAGACGCCACCCATGGTTGGGTCGGTCAGCACAGAGATGTAAGGCAGACCACGCTCCTGCATTTTTGCCAGTGCAGCAGAGGTTTTCGCCATCTGCATCAGAGACATCAACGCTTCCTGCATACGCGCACCGCCAGAGGCAGAGAAGCAGATCAGCGGGCAGTTGTCTTCCAGCGCCTGCTCAACGGCACGAACAAAACGCGCACCCACCACTGAACCCATTGAGCCGCCCATAAAGGAGAACTCAAACGCAGCAGCAACAACCGGCATCTCATGCAGGGTGCCCTTCATGACGATCAGCGCGTCTTTCTCGCCGGTCTCTTTCTGTGCAGAGGCCAGACGATCTTTGTATTTTTTGGAATCGCGGAACTTCAGCACGTCTTTTGGCTCAAGCTCGCTACCCAGTTCTACCAGAGAACCTTCGTCCAGCAGGCTATGCAGGCGGTTACGCGCCGACATACGCATGTGGTGGTCACACTTCGGACACACCTCTAGGTTGCGTTCCAGCTCTGCGCGATACAGAACCTGGCCGCAGCTATCACACTTCGTCCATACCCCTTCAGGAATGCTCGCTTTGCGCGTTGGGGTAATGTTGCTTTTAATTCGTTCAATCCAGCTCATTGATAACCTTTCTGCCTGAACCTGGTCGTATGCCAGTTTTGCTATAAGAGGCGAATAATGCCATTTTTGCCTCCAACAGACCATGAATGTTGCACATTAAAACATAACAGCCCGAAACTTTGGATAAAAAAGTGGTCGAACCGCCAGTGTGCATTTACTTCGCTTGTTTCGCCGCCGCACGTTTGTGACGAATAATTTCAATCACGCCCGGCAGTACAGAAAGCACAATAATCGCTACAATCAGTAACTTAAGGTTTTCCTGAACCACCGGAAGATCGCCAAACAGGTAGCCTGCATAGGTAAAGAGCAGAACCCACAGCAGCGCGCCAACCACGTTGTATGCTGCAAAGTGACGATAGGACATATGTCCCATTCCCGCCACAAACGGTGCAAATGTACGCACAATAGGCACAAAACGCGCAAGGATAATGGTTTTGCCACCATGGCGTTCATAAAACGCATGGGTCTTGTCTAAATAGCTACGACGGAAAATTTTCGAGTCCGGATTACTGAAAAGCCGCTCACCAAATACTCGCCCAATCGTATAGTTGACCGCATCACCAATAATGGCGGCAATCACCATCAGCACAACCATCAGATGTACATTCAGATCATTGGTCGGTAACGCTGATAACGCCCCGGCGACGAACAGCAGCGAATCCCCGGGTAAAAACGGGGTGACGACCAGACCGGTTTCACAGAACAGAATGAGGAACAGAATAGCGTAAACCCAGACGCCATATTGCGCGACAAGCTCTGCCAGGTGAACATCAATATGCAGGATGAAATCAATCAAAAAACGAATTACGTCCATATTGTTTAAGCCCTAATTGCACCTTTGTTTAGTCCGCTAAAAATAGCGGGCCCATTGGCGGTTTCGGCAGGTCAAACCGATCCGGATAGTCTACCGAGACCAGATACAACCCCTCCGCTTTCGCCGTGGCTGCCGCAAGCGTTCTGTCCTTCGCTGCCAGCAGTTCAGCAATCCAGCTCTCCGGCTGGTGTCCGGCACCCACTTCCATCAGGCTGCCCACAATATTCCGTACCATATGATGTACAAAGGCATTGGCTTTGATATCCACCACCACATAAGCGCCAAAACGGCTGACGTTTATGTGCATGACATTACGCCACGGCGTGCGGGACTGACACTGCACCGCACGAAACGACGTAAAGTCATTCTCACCAATCAGACATTGCGCCGCACGATGCATACGTTCAGCATCAAGCGGTTCATAAAAATGCGTCACACCCTGGCTTAACACCGCTGGACGAAGACGTTGATTGTAGATGACATAACGGTAGCGACGCGCCGTGGCGCTGAAGCGCGCGTGAAAATCATTCGGCACAGCTTTCACCCAACGAACAGCAATGTCACCAGGTAAATTCGCATTTACACCCAGCGTCCAGGCAGCATCTTTACGCACGGCTGTGGTTTCAAAGTGAACCACCTGCCCCGTGCCATGAACACCCGCGTCCGTACGGCCCGCGCACAGGACGTTAATTGGCTCGTTTGCCACCTGAGAGAGCGCTTTTTCCAGCTTCTCCTGGACGCTGCGCACCTCATTCTGACGCTGCCAGCCATAGTATTTACTGCCATCGTACTCAATACCGAGGGCAATTTTATGAACTGGCTTTTGATCCACGTCTGACATCAGTACAGGTACTCCTGTACCAGTTTTTCAGCGATTTTGACCGCCATCAGCGCACCGCCGAAACGAACGTTGTCAGCAACGGACCAGAACTGCACCTGCTCCGGCATACCGTAGTCGTTACGCACGCAGCCAACGGAAAGATGCGCGCTACCGGTGGCATCGCCCACCTGGGTCGGGAACTCGCTCTCTTCGGAAAGCACAATGTCTTCCCCACGACCAAACGCATCGCGCGCTTCTTCTGCCGCCAGCGGACGCAGCGCTTCAAAACCTACCATCTGCGCGTGACCGTAGAAGACCGGGGACTGCACGACGTTCGCGGAGATCATCAGGCCGTCGTCCTGCAGAATTTTACGAACTTCATCGACGATCCGGCGCTCTTCGCGCACGGAACCCTCTCGATCGGGCAGCAATGGCAGCATGTTGAACGCCAGCTGACGACCAAAGAAATCGTCTTCGTCAATCGGGATACCGTTCAACAACTTCGCGCTCTGACCGGCCAGCGCATCGACGGCCTTTTTGCCATTTGCGGAGGCGGACAGCAGACTGGTGACAGTAATACGCGACAGGCCGCCGTCGTCGATAAGTGGTTTCAGAGCGGTCAGCAGCTGGCTGGTCAGGCTGTTTGGTACCGCGATGATATTGCGATTACGGTAATCAGCCAGCACAAACGGGTTCACGTCCGGCACCACCAGCGGCACATCCGGCTCCATGGAGAACAGACCGCTCAGGTCGATCACCAGGCAGCCCGCGTTGGTCGCCTCTTCAATGTATGCAGCAGTGGCTTCAGCACCCGCGGCGAAAAATGCCAGCTGCGCCTGCGTCCAGTCGAACGCTGCCGCATCCTGAACCATCACGGATTTACTGTTGAAACGCAGATGCTCACCCGCGCTATCGGTACGTGCCAGCGCATAGATATCGCCCACCGGGAACTGACGCTCAGCAAGGGTTTCGAGCAGGGCTTCGCCCACGGCACCCGTGGCACCTAAAATGGCAATGTTCCAGCCTTCAGACATGGTGGTTTACTCCAGAAATAAAAAAGCGTCCCTGTCGGAGTATCCGACAGGGAGCATTAAGAAGACATTAATGCGCCGGGTGATGAACGGCGTTAAAACCCAGTTTATGCAGTAGCGTTGCAGCCTTTGCGTCATCGCAAATCACATACAGAGAGGACCACTCACGGCGCTCAACATAGTTTTTGCGCAGCTTGTCAAACTCACCCGGGATCCCCGCCACCTTACGCAGTAGCGCATCATCGCGGCGCACATCATACACCAAATGCACCAACCTTTTCAGCGTCGCCTGATCGAGCGGACCATGCAGCGTAATGCGGCCAAATTCAGGTGCAGGCAGTAAGGTATCCAGCGCGACCTGCTGCGGATGCCCAATAAAGGCACTGTAGGCTTCGAAGACCTGAGTCGTGCCGCGCGCTTTCCCCTCGAGGGTGTAACCGGCGATATGCGCAGTACCCACGTCCACCTTGTTAAGCAGCTCAACGTTGAGATCCGGCTCTGGCTCCCAGACGTCCAGCACCACGCTGAGGTCTTGTCCATCATTCAGACATGTCAGCAGCGCGGCATTATCCACCACCGGACCGCGGCAGGCATTTATCAGAATAGTGCCAGGTTTCAGACGACGGATCAGGGCTTCGTCGGCAAGATGCAGCGACTTATACGGCCCTTCTTTAAACAATGGCGTGTGGAAAGTGATCACATCGCACTGTTCAACCAGTTCATCCAGCGGGCGGAAATCCCCTTCCTCACCGTTGTCTTTGCGCGGAGGGTCGCACAGCAGAGTACGAATACCCAACGCTTCCAGACGTTTTTGCAGGCGTCCGCCCACATTACCCACACCGACAATCCCTACGGTACGATCCTGCAGCGCAAAACCGTCACGCTCGGCAAGCATCAGCAGGGAGGAAAAAACGTATTCCACTACAGCAATGGCGTTACAGCCCGGCGCGGCGGAAAAACCGATCCCCGCCTGCTTAAGCCATTTGTCATCCACATGATCGGTCCCTGCCGTTGCGGTCCCGACGAACTTAATCGCTTTACCGGCGAGCAACGACTCATTTACTTTGGTCACCGAGCGCACCATCAGCGCATCTGCATCATCCAGTTCGTTAACCGGGATTGGACGACCAGGGACAGCCTTAACGTTACCCAGGCGGCTAAACAGCTCACGGGCATAAGGCATATTTTCATCAACGAGGATTTTCACGTCTGAGTACCTGTTTGAGAGGAAGAAAACCTGCCAAGTGTGCCATAATCTGGCCGCCAGGCATATACGTATGCCTGGTTTACGCTGAGTTTTGACTTTAAGGATTTTTGACGATGCAGCCCATTTCAGGTACGCCGCCACGCCCTCCGGGTGAAGGCCCTGTCACGCCGAACGTTGCCGGTGAACAACCGCTATCCACACAACAGCGCACCGTGCTGGAGCGACTGATCACGCGCCTGATTGCGCTGACGTCACAGCAAAACGCGGAAGTCTGGGCCGGGGTTAAGCATGATTTAGGTGTCCGGAACGATGCACCGCTGCAGTCGCGCCATTTCCCTGCGGCCGAGCAAAATCTGAATCAGCGTATTACCGCCGCACAGCAAAATCACACCACCCGGCAGATTGTCTCACAGCTCACCGAGCTGTTAGGCCAGGGTAATAACCGACAGGCGGTCAGTGATTTCATTCGCCAGCAGTTTGGCCAGACCACCCTGAGTCAGCTGACGCCAGAGCAGTTGAAAACCGTGCTGACGCTACTGCAAACCAATCAGCTGACCATCCCGCAACCGCAACAGCGTCCGTCAACCGAGCGTCCGCTGCTGCCTGCTGAACACAATACACTGAACCAGATGGTGACCAAATTGGCCGCCGCCACCGGCGAGTCAACGAAGCTAATCTGGCAGTCGATGCTGGAGCTTTCCGGCGTGAAAGCGGGCGAGCTGATCCCGGCGAAACAGTTTACCCATCTGGTGACCTGGCTACAGGCCCGTCAGACGCTGAGTGCCCAGAATACCCCTACCCTGCATACGCTCCAGGCGGCACTGAAACAGCCGCTTGAGCCGCATGAGTTTGAGGTGATTCGGGATTACGCCCAGCAGACCTGGCAGGCCACGCCGCAAACGGTACTGACCACCGCGCAGGTGCAGGATTTGCTGAATCAGATCTTTATCCGCCGCGCCGAGCGTGAAGGCGGCGTGCCGGAAGTCAGGGATATTCAGCCGATCTACAACCCGCTGTTTGCACCGGTCGTGGAGACCTTCAGAACGCTGTCTGCCCGTCCGGGGCTGTTGTTTATTGCGCTGATGATTGCGCTGGCGATTTTCTGGCTGGTTGCCTGAGGTTTTGCCCGGTGGCGCTGCGCTTACCGGGCCTACAACGGCTCAAGTCCTGCGAAACGCCACCAGCGTCACAATAATCCCAACCACCGCAGAAACCGCTCCGGCCAGGAACACTGACGGATAGCCAAACGAAGTGGCTAACAGCCCCGCCAGCGGCCCAGTGACACCGTATGAGATATCCTGAAACGCCGCATAGCCGCCCAATGCTGTACCACGCACCTGCGGGGCAACACGCTTCACGACTTCAACGCCGAGCGCCGGGAAGATCAGTGAACAACCGCAACCGGTGAGTGCTGCGCCGATCAGTGCAACAGAAGCGACCGGTGCGTTCCACAGTAGCAACAAGCCAACGGTTTCTATCATCAGCGACGCTACCGCCACTTTCACACCGCCAAAACGATCCGGCATCCAGCCGAACAGCACTCGCATCAGCACAAATGCGCCGCCAAAGGCAGTGAGGGTAAAGCCCGCCATCGCCCAGCCACGACTCATGAAATACAGCGAGACGAACGTACCAATCACCGCAAATCCCACGCCCTGCAGTGCCAGACCAAGACCCGGCTGCCATATTTGACCAACCACGCTCCACAGGGAAGGACGCTCCCCTTTATGGGCAGGTACTTTACGGACCGAACCGTTAAACGCCCACGCCAGGAGCGGTAACAGCATGGTGGTGGCAGCCAGCGCCGCAAATCCAAACTGGCTATTGATCAGCAGTCCAAGCGGTGCGCCCGCGGCCAGCGCGCCGTAGATGGCCATACCGTTCCAGGACATCACTTTTCCGGAACGCGCAGGCCCCACAAGACCCATACCCCAGGTCAGGGTACCGGTCAGCAGCTGGCTTTCACCAAAGCCGAGGATTAAACGGCCCAGCACCAGCAGCGCAAATTTATACGCGGCGTCGACCGGCAGGAGAGCAGCCAGCAGCCACGCACCACCTGCCAGCCCGCAGGCAAACATCCCCTGCAGTGCGGAACGTTTAGCACCGTGCTGATCCGCCAGACGACCGGCGTATCCACGCGTTAATACCGTGGCTAAAAACTGAATGCCCACGGCAATGCCGACCATGGTGTTGCCATAGCCCAGTTCCTGATGAACGAACAGCGGGATCACCGGCAACGGCAGGCCAACGGTCATATAGGTCAGAAATACGGCAAAGGCGATGCGGAACAACGAGACGTTCGCTGAAGGGGTTGTTTCTGTTTGAGTTATTGCAGTCATGCTTTACTCCGAAATGAAGAGTAAGGCGGGGAAATGCCACGCCCCCTCTACCTGATTATCAGGATTAAGGTGCGTTGGTTGACGTTAAACGCTTACGCATTATCGTGAGGATAATGTTGAGTGGTGAAGTTTGCCTGTCAGATCAGCCAGTTGTCAATGCATAATAAAAGGGAGCCTTATGGCTCCCTTTCTGAATCAAACATAAAACTTATGCTTTCAGCTTGCGCATCACCAGCGTGGCGTTGGTGCCGCCGAAACCGAAGCTGTTGGACATGACGGTGGTCAGCGTCGCGTCCATTGGTTTGGTCACGATGTTCAGGCCAGCAGCCTGCTCGTCCATCTCTTCGATGTTGATGCTTGGGGCGATAAAGCCGTTTTCCAGCATCAGCAGAGAGTAGATCGCTTCCTGCACGCCAGCCGCACCCAGAGAGTGTCCGGTCATCGCTTTGGTCGCGGAGATTGCCGGGCTGTTGTCGCCGAAGACTTCACGGATTGCACCCAGCTCTTTCACGTCGCCTACCGGAGTAGAGGTACCGTGGGAGTTCAGGTAGTCGATTGGGGTATCAACACCGTGCATCGCCATCTTCATGCAGCGTACCGCGCCTTCGCCAGATGGCGCAACCATGTCAGCGCCATCAGACGTTGCACCGTAGCCCACGATCTCAGCATAGATGTGCGCGCCACGTGCCAGCGCATGTTCCAGCTCTTCAACCACAACCATACCGCCGCCGCCAGCGATAACGAAACCGTCACGGTGCGCATCATAGGTACGAGATGCTTTATCCGGGGTTTCATTGTACTTGGTGGACAGTGCGCCCATCGCGTCGAATTCACAGGCCATTTCCCAGCCCAGCTCTTCGCCGCCGCCAGCAAATACGATGTCCTGTTTACCCAGCTGGATCTGCTCAACAGCATTACCGATGCAGTGTGCAGACGTCGCACACGCGGAGCTGATGGAGTAGTTCACACCGTGAATTTTGAATGGAGTCGCCAGGCACGCGGAAACCGCGGAACCCATGGCTTTAGTTACCACGTACGGACCTACCGCTTTCAGACCACGCGGGCTGCGCATTGCGTCAGCACCGAATACCTGCGCTTTTGATGAGCCGCCGGAACCGGCAATCAGACCCACGCGCGGGTTGTTCTGATAAACCTCTTCACTCAGGCCGGAATCTTTGATCGCTTCCTGCATGGAGAGATAAGCATAAATAGAGGCATCGTTCATGAAACGAACCACTTTGCGGTCAATCAAACCGGTGGTGTCCAGTTTGACGTTACCCCATACGTGGCTGCGCATACCTGAATCTTTAAACTCTTCAGAGAAAGTGATCCCGGAGCGTCCTTCACGCAGAGATGCCAGGACTTCCTGCTGGTTATTACCGATGCTGGAGACAATGCCCAGGCCAGTAATCACTGCACGTTTCATTCAATACCTCTGTAAGTCGCACTATAGTAAGTTTCGAGTCGCACAATAGCGTACACTTGTACGCCGAACAAGTCCGATCAGCCATTTTCTGCGGAAATTTGCACCGATGGGCTCACATCGTTAAGATCGTGCCACTGCCTGTCAGACGAGTAACTTACGTGAAACAAAATGCTATACAACCCGCCAACCTCGAATTCAACGCTGAGGGTACACCTGTTTCCCGAGATTTTGATGACGTCTATTTTTCTAATGATAACGGACTGGAAGAAACCCGCTATGTTTTCCTCGACGGAAACCAGCTCAGCATTCGCTTCCCTGTACATCCGCGGAATCTGTTCGTGGTCGCCGAGAGCGGCTTCGGTACCGGGCTGAATTTTCTGACCCTCTGGCAGGCGTTCGATCAGTTTCACGCTGCACACCCTGAGGCTACGCTACAAAGATTACATTTCATCAGTTTCGAAAAATTCCCGCTCACGGCGCACGATCTGCGGCTCGCCCATCAGCACTGGCCAGAACTTGCACCGTGGGCAGAGCAGCTTCAGGCGCAGTGGCCGCCTCATATTGGGGGCTGTCACCGTTTACTGTTGGACGGCGGACGCATCACACTGGATCTGTGGCTTGGCGACATCAATGAACTGACCGATAAGCTCGATGATTCGATGAATCAGAAGGTAGATGCATGGTTCCTGGACGGCTTTGCGCCTGCCAAAAACCCGGATATGTGGAGTCAGCATCTGTTCACCGCGATGGCGCGGCTGGCGCGCCCGGGTGCAACGCTCGCTACCTTTACCTCGGCAGGATTTGTCCGCCGGGGGTTGCAGGAAGCGGGCTTTACCATGCAGAAGACCAAAGGTTTTGGCCGCAAGCGCGACATGCTGGTCGGCAGGATGGATCAGACGCTGGACATTCCCGCTCAGGCGCCCTGGTTTGCACGCCGCGCCAGCGCATCGCGCGAAGTGGCGATAGTCGGCGGAGGGATCGCCAGCGCCCTGCTTTCTCTCGCCCTTCTCCACCGGGGCTGGCAGGTGACACTCTACTGTGCTGACGAGACGCCAGCAAGGGGGGCTTCCGGCAACCGTCAGGGGGCGCTCTATCCCCTTTTAAGCGCTCACGATCCCGCACTGAGTCAGTTTTTCCCGGCAGCCTTTATCTTCGCTCGTCATCTGTATGACGCCCTGCCAGTGGCATTCGACCATGACTGGTGCGGCGTGACCCAGCTCGGCTGGGATGAAAAGAGCCAGCAAAAAATCACGCAGATGCTGTCGCTGGATCTGCCTGACGAAATTGCCCGCGCGGTAAGTACGCAAGAGGTGGCAGACACCGCTGGCGTGGACACCGGCTGTGGAGGCATTCAGTATCCGCTCGGCGGCTGGCTGTGCCCGGCGGAACTGACCGCGGCGGTCATTGCTCTGGCACAATCGCGCGGACTGACGGCACATTATGCTCACAAGGTTGAATCGCTGAGCCGCACAGATCGCTGGAATCTCCGTTTTGCCGATGGTAAAGAGGCGAGCCATGCCAGCGTTGTGCTGGCAAACGGGCATCACATCAGCCAGTTTATCCAGACAGAGACGTTGCCGGTTTATCCGGTCGGCGGCCAGGTGAGCCATATCCCGACCGCGCCCGAACTGAGCAAGCTGCGTCAGGTGCTGTGCTATGACGGCTATCTGACGCCGCAAAACCCGTCTAACGGCCATCACTGCATCGGCGCCAGCTACCATCGTGGCGAAATGGATATGCACTACAGCGATGCGGACCAACAGCAAAACCGCCAGCGACTGATTGACTGTTTCCCGGATGCTGCGTGGGCGAAAGAGGTTGACATCAGCGAGGGGGAAGCGCGCTGCGGCGTGCGCTGCGCCACCCGCGACCATCTGCCTATGGCGGGTAACGTACCGGACTATGAAGCAACACTGGAGGCTTATCAGGATCTTGCGGAAAACAAAGATACTGCAGTGAGTGCACCGGTGTATCCGGACCTGTTTATGCTGGGTGGGCTAGGCTCGCGGGGATTATGTTCAGCGCCATTGCTGGCTGAAGTACTGGCCGCGCAAATGAGCGAAGAGCCGATTCCGCTGGACAGGGTTACGCTTGCAGGGCTTAATCCAAACCGACTGTGGGTACGGAAACTGCTGAAGGGGAAAAAGGTTAAGTAGGCTGTGGTCTGGAGCCCTCTCCCTGCGGGAGAGGGCTGAAAACAATTACTTCGCTTTCGCCTGCTGGAACAAATTGTCCCACATACCCAGCACCAGTGACTGATCGCGCGGAGAGAGTTCTCCTGCCTGAATAGCTTTCTCCAGGCTGCGGGTCACTTCATCATGAACGGCCTCGGCAGTGTGATCGTCCCCGGCCTCCAGCTCAGCAACGGCTAACGTCAGGTGACCACGCAGATAACCGCTGGCGAACAGCTCATCATCACTGGCGTGTTCCACCATGTCATCAATTAACGCCAGAATGCGTGATTCAAATTCTGCGATCATCTTCTTTCCTCAGTTAAAGATCTTCCGGCCAGGGGAAGCATTCCGCCGCGATCGCCGGCGTGTGGTAATAATTCTGTAAAGCCTCGATCAGACGCGCCGGACGTTCCGGAATGCCTTTCTCAAGATATTCCATCACCTGCGCATGAACGCGGCGCTGGAACACGATACGGTCTGGCTCGAAGTCGCCTTCGAGGTTGTCACAGCTCACGTTGAACGGGAAACCCGCCGCGATGCAGAATAACCATTCCAGCGCCTGCGGTTTAACCTCAACATCTTCAAACTGCCCCTGCGTTGCGGCGTCACGTCCGTCCGGGCAGTACCAGTAGCCGAAGTCCACCAGCTCGCGACGCGCTTTTCCGGCGATGCACCAGTGCGAAATCTCGTGCAACCCGCTGGCGTAAAAACCGTGAGCAAAGACGATGCGGTTATACGGCACGTCAGCATCTGCGGGAAGATAGATCGGTTCGTCGTCGCCTTTAATCAGACGGGTATTAAAATCGTCAGCAAAACAGCCGTCAAAAATCTCAATCAGCTGTTCGTATTTATGCGTACTGTTCATGAGTGCATCCCCAACCAGGTGAGGATCTCCTGTCCATGGCTGTCATAAAGAAGTTTGGCGCTCATTACCGCCGAGACGATAACAATCATTGGGCGGATAAGTTTTTGTCCTTTGCTTAACACCAGACGCGAGCCTGCACGCGCGCCCAGGAACTGCCCCGCCATCATCACAAACCCGGTTGCCCAGATAACCTTGCCCCCGATGATAAACAGCAACAGGCCACCAAGGTTTGAGGTCGCGTTGAGCACTTTGGCATGGGCAGTGGATTTGGCAAGGTTAAACCCAGCTAGCGTCACGAACGCCAGCGCATAAAATGAACCGGCGCCCGGGCCGAAGAAACCGTCGTAAAAACCCACACAGCCACCGGCAATCAGAGCAAATGGCAGACCGTGCAGACGACGCTGGCGATCTTCTTCACCGAGTTTTGGCATCAGCAAGAAGTAAAGCCCGATGCAGATGACCAGAATCGGCAGGATCTGGCGCAAAATATCGGACTGCACGTGCTGGACCAGCAGCGCGCCCGACGTCGAGCCGATAAAGGTCATCAGGATATTGAGCTTCTGATCGGCAAGGCTCACCACCTTACGGCGGATAAAATAGAGCGATGCCGAGAGTGAACCGCCGCAAGCCTGCAGCTTATTCGTGGCCAGAGCCTGAGCCGGGCTCATGCCCGCCGCCAGTAGCGCGGGTACGGTTAACAGCCCGCCGCCGCCCGCAAGAGCATCGATAAAACCGGCCAGCATGGCCACAAAGAACAACACCACCAGCAGCAGCGGCGACACCATAAACAGATCGACGAAATTATCCATTAAAGTACATGCTCATCCAGTAGCGCCTGGCAGGAAGGCGGCAACGGAGGCGGTGTCTTCTTCTCAGGCTTAGAGGTTCCAGGTTTGGCTGGCTCAAACCAGCTTTGCAGTTCATATCCGCAGCCATCGCCCGACGGCGGTAGCGGCTGATCTTCACATTCCAGGCTGTTCGCCGGGCAGCGCAGACGCACGTGCATGTGCGCACGGTGCTGGAACCACGGGCGGACTTTGCGCAGCCAGTCGCGATCGGTTCCGGCATCCAGGCAGAGCTGCTGTTTGATAGCCGGGTTGACGAAAATCCGCGTGACGTCGTTATCTTTTGCCGCCAGCTTGATCATGCTGGATACGTCCCGCGTCCACAGTGACGGCACAACGCGCTTGCCGTCGCTCGCCACCAGATCCAGCGCCTGCGGTTTCAGCAGTTGGGCGGAGGTCCAGCGCGTTTTCGGCAGCTGCAGGAAGATATCGACGTCCAGCCCTGTCTGGTGACTGGCGTGCCCACTGTTAAAACGACCGCCGGCAGGCATCCCCATATCGCCAATCAGCATCGTGCCCAATCCCAGGTTATGCACCTGGTTTCCCAGACGCTGGATGAACAACACCAGATCCGGGTGACCGAAATAACGACGCTGATCGGTACGCATCACCTGGTAGGTATCGGACTGCAGCGGAAGCTCCTGGGCACCGACGATACAGCCGTTCGAAAAGGCACCAATGGACTGCGCGCTCCCCGCCACCGGGTGGGTGATTTTTTGCCATGGCGTCGCGGCCAGACTGGCTCCGCTGGCGAGCAGCGCCAGCAGAGCAATTGCGGTCTTTTTCATGTTTACCAGCGTGGAATGGTGGTCGTCACATCCGCATTCTGCGCGCGCTGGCGCAGGAAGTGATCCATCAGCACGATAGCCAGCATCGCCTCGGCGATCGGCACCGCGCGGATCCCCACGCACGGATCGTGACGTCCTTTGGTGATCATCTCAACTTCTTCGCCATCGCGGTTAATCGTATGGCCCGGCACGGTGATGCTGGAGGTCGGCTTCAGTGCGATGTTGGCAACAATCTGCTGCCCGCTGCTGATCCCACCGAGAATGCCACCCGCATGGTTGCTCTGGAAACCAGCTTTCGTAATTTCGTCGCGGTTCTGACTGCCACGAAGCTGAACCACGTCAAAACCGTCGCCAATCTCTACACCCTTAACCGCGTTAATGCTCATCAGCGCGTGGGCGATGTCGGCGTCGAGACGGTCAAATACCGGCTCACCCCAGCCAGCCGGGACGCCGTCCGCCACCACGGTGACTTTCGCTCCAATGGAGTCGCCCTCTTTTTTCAGGCCGCGCATCAGTTCGTCCAGCGCCTCCAGCTTGTCGGCATCAGCACAGAAGAACGGGTTCTGTTCAACCTGCTCCCAGTCCTTGATGGCCAGCGGAATGTCGCCCATCTGGGTCAGACAGCCACGGATCACAATGCCAAACTTCTGCTGCAGGTATTTCTTGGCAATCGCCCCTGCGGCCACGCGCATCGCGGTTTCACGCGCGGAAGAACGTCCACCGCCGCGATAGTCACGGAAGCCGTATTTTTGCTCGTAGGTGTAGTCGGCATGGCCTGGGCGGAACACGTCCTTGATAGCACCGTAGTCCTGAGAACGCTGATCGGTGTTTTCGATCAGCAGACCAATGCTGGTCCCGGTGGTACGGCCTTCAAAGACGCCGGAGAGAATTTTAACCAGGTCCGGCTCGCGACGCTGCGTGGTGTAGCGAGAAGTGCCCGGACGACGACGGTCGAGGTCGTGCTGTAAATCGGCTTCGGTCAGTTCGATGCCTGGCGGGACGCCGTCAACGATACAACCCAATGCCAGCCCGTGCGATTCACCAAAAGTGGTCACACGGAATAACTGTCCAATACTGTTTCCTGCCATCACGGCTCCGATGTTGTTGTTTGTGTTTGAGCGTTGTGAAACGGGCCGAAGCCCGCTGGATTAATCTTTATAGATACTGAAGTGTTCACGCGCGTCGAGCAGCTGCGCTTTGGTCAGCATAAAGACGCCGTCACCGCCGTTGTCGAACTCAAGCCAGGTGAACGGCACATCCGGGTACTGCTCTATCAGATGTACCATGCTGTTGCCTACTTCACAAATCAGAACACCGTCGTCGGTCAGATAATCCGGCGCGCAGGCCAGGATGCGACGCGTCAGCTTCAGGCCGTCAGAGCCTGACGCCAGACCCAGCTCCGGCTCATGGCGATATTCGTTCGGCAGATCGGACATGTCTTCCGCATCAACGTACGGCGGGTTAGTGACGATGAGATCGTATTGCAACGTTGGCAGGTCGCGGAACAGATCGGAGCGAATTGGCGTAACGTGGTGAATCAAACCATGTTCTTCAATGTTGTGCTCGGTGACAGCCAGCGCGTCGGTGGAGATATCCACTGCGTCCACTTCCGCTTCCGGGAAAGCATACGCGCAGGCGATGGCGATGCAGCCACTGCCGGTACACATATCCAGAATGTGTTGCGGCTGATGGCCGATCAGACCTTCAAAGTGGTTATTAATCAGCTCGCCAATTGGCGAGCGCGGCACCAGCACGCGCTCATCGACATAAAACTCGTGGCCGCAGAACCAGGCTTTGTTAGTCAGGTAGGCGACCGGAATACGCTCGTTCACGCGGCGGATCACACGTTCAACAATGCGGTGTTTTTCGCTTGAGGTCAGGCGCGCGGTACGCATGTCTTCAGGAATATCCAGCGGCAGATAGAGAGACGGCAGCACCAGCTGAACAGCCTCATCCCACGGGTTATCGGTACCGTGACCGTACCAGATATTGGCGGCACTGAAGCGGCTAACCGACCAGCGCAACATGTCCTGTATGGTATGCAGCTCGTTTACTGCTTCATCGACAAAAATTTTATCCACTCTTTCCTCCAGGGCATGCTCGCATAATTTTCGGCGGCTAGTTTGCCATGAAGACGGCGATAAATCAGCAATGACGCGTGCCGCTTGAGGTTAAAAAATGCGTTTAGTCGGTTACACTATCGGAAATACGAGATGAGAATGACAAATGAAAAAGAAAACATCGCTCAGCGAGGAGGATCAGGCGCTCTTCCGACAGCTGATGACCGGGACGCGTAAAATCGCGCAGGACACTATTGTCCATCGCCCACAGCGTAAAAAAATCAGCGAAGTACCGGTCAAACGGCTGCTGCAGGAGCAGGCGGATAACAGCCACTATTTTTCAGATGAATTTCAGCCGCTGCTCAATACGCAAGGGGCGGTGAAGTATGTTCGTGAAGACGTCAGCCATTTTGAGCTGAAGAAATTACGCCGTGGGGATTATTCACCCGAGCTGTTTCTCGATCTGCATGGTTTGACGCAGATGCAGGCGAAGCAGGAGCTGGGAGCTTTAATTGCGGCCTGTCGCCGTGAACATGTTTTTTGCACTTGCGTGATGCACGGCCACGGCAAACATATTCTCAAGCAACAAACACCCCTGTGGCTGGCTCAACATCCGCACGTGATGGCTTTTCATCAGGCACCCAAAGAGTACGGCGGAGATGCCGCATTGCTGGTGTTGATTGAAGTAGAAGAGTGGCAGCCGCCAGAATTACCCTGACAGAACAGCGGGAAGCATGCTCTGCTCCCCGCTATAGCACACGTCACATCAGATCGCTTTTGCCATCTTCAGGTTGCACGGACTCATCTGCCAGTTGAAGGTACCTCTGCCCGTTTCGTCGAGAGTGACATTGGCAATGGCGGAGGTAGTGAACATCGGCGGAGTCTCACCCGGGCAAAGCTCAGATACCAGATAGCCAACCAGTGGCAGGTGGGAAATGACCAGCGCGGAAGCGACACCTTCATTGTACAGCTCCTGAAGATAAGCGCTGACAAGGCCTACATCGCCACACGGGGTGAGTTCAGGGAGAACATCCACACTGGCAGGCAGGTTCATACACTCCCCTACCATGTCCAGCGTCTGTTCTGCACGCAGGAACGGACTCACCAGAACGCGCTCGATGTCCACTTTTTGACCTTTAAGCCAGGTCGCCATCAGACGAGATTCGTCGCAGCCACAGACGGTCAAAGGACGTACTGAGTCACTGGCGGCATCGAGTGCCGCGTCGCCGTGACGCATGATAAAAACTTGCATATTGCACCGCTTTTGTTAACCAGAATCACCGGCGTTAACTACCCGCGATAACTGCTGAGAGGTAGAAAACCCGATGGCCGGGCATTGTGCCTGATCCATTCGGTGAATGAAACGCTGTTTTTTACCTCAATGGCGTAAGTATAGTCAATCTCTGTTTACAAAATCGCCAGAACAGATTCATTCACTTCAGGATTTACCCTTCTTTGACCTCAACTTACGAGGACAGTTTCCCTTACAGGCCAAAATGTCTGGCCCTGTTCCGCCATCTGCAATAATTCGTCACACGGTGTAAACCGTGGACCATACTGCGAGGCCAAACGTTGCATGATAGCAACCACTTCACCCGCACCAAGCGTATCCATGTAACGGAACGGGCCGCCAAGGAACGGCGGGAAACCAATGCCGAATACCGCGCCGATGTCACCATCACGCGCGCTCCTGATAACCTGCTCACCAAAGCAGCGCGCCGCTTCATTGAGCATCATCATCACACACCGTTCAGCACACTGAACGGCAGACAGTTTTCCCTGACCGGCGGTCGAAATAAGCCCATAAACAGAAGGGTCGACCTGTTTCTTGCTTTTACGCCCTTTCGCGCCGTAAAGATAGAAACCGCGTTCATTTTTTCTGCCTTTGCGATCGTCCTTCAAAATTGCAGAAACAATATTTGCAGGCGGGGTAAAACGATCGCCATAAGCGGCTTCCAGCACAGGTATAATTTTAGTTCCGGTGTCTATTCCCACCTCATCCAAAAGTTGGATTGGCCCAACAGGGAAACCAAACTTGACGAGCGCCTCGTCGACGTGCTCGATTTTCTCGCCTTCTGTCAGCAACCGCATGGCTTCATTAATATAGGGAGCCAGAATGCGGTTAACGTAAAAACCGGCTTTGTCCGCCACAACGATCGGTGTCTTACCCTGCATTTTGGCCAGTTTCACCACGGTGGCGATGGTTTGCGGGCTGGTTGTGGCATGCGGGATCACTTCCACCAGCGGCATTTTTTCTACCGGGCTAAAGAAGTGCAGGCCAATCACCTGCTCCGGACGCACGGCTTTCGCCGCGATATCGCCAATCGGCAATGACGACGTGTTTGAGGCAAAAATGGTGTGCGGGGCGCAATGTAGCTCAACGTCTGCCACCATCTGCTGCTTAAGCGCCAGATCCTCAAACACGGCTTCAATCACCAGATCGCGATGCGCAAAACCACTGTAATCCGTCGTACCGGAGATCATCGCCAGGGTTTTATCACGCTCGCTTGCCCTGATATGGCGGCGTTTGACCTTCTGATCAAGGTTCTGCCAGCTATACTGCAGCGCGTGGTTGATCCCTTTCGCAGCGATGTCTTTGATACGTACAGGCAATTTACCTTTGCTTGCGGTAACAAAAGATATTCCGCCGCCCATTAGCCCACCACCCAGTACGCCAACGGCGCGTAGCGGAGCAGGTTTAGCCTCACTGCCCGGATCTTTTTTCACCTCAGTGCTGGCAAAGAAAATGCTGCGCAGTGCCTGCGACTGCGGCGTCATCGCCAGTTCACCGAAGGCTTTTGCCTCAGCGGCATAACCGCTACTGCTGCCCTGCGATAGCCCTGTTTCAATAACCTCAAGAATTCGCTTCGCCGCCGGGTAGTTGCCTTTGGTTTTCTGCTCAGTCTTTTTACCCACCATACTGAACAGCAAAGCACGTCCCAACGGCCCGGCCAGAACGCGTTCACGCACGGGTAGAGGACGTTTAGCCTGGCGTCCTTTCAGAGCCAGTTCGACGGCAGCCTCCAGCAAAATGGAATGAGGAACCACTTCATCAACCAGGCCGGCTTTCAGGGCCTGGCGGGCACGCAGTTGCTTACCCGTCAGGATCATTTCGAGTGCAGTGCTGACCCCCACAAGGCGTGGCAGACGCTGCGTTCCGCCGGAGCCTGGCAGAAGTCCTAACTGCACTTCCGGCAGACCCAGAATGGTTTTTGCGTCATCGGTACAGATACGGCTATGACAGGCCAGCGCCAGCTCCAGCCCTCCGCCCAGACATGCGCCGTGGATCGCGGCAATCACCGGGATCGGCAGAGCGTTGATCTCCGCCATCACCTGCTGGCCCTGACGCGCCAGCTCTTCGGCTTCCAGCGCGCTTTGCGCCCGGGCGATCATGTTAATGTCGGCTCCGGCAATAAAGTTGTCCGGCTTGGCAGAGATAAACACCAGGCCACGAATGGCTTTGTTGTCGCGGATCTGCTTTAGCATCGCGCGCACCTGAACACCAAATTCAGCCTTCAGGGTATTCATCTTTTCATCAGGCACATCAATAGTGATAACGGCCACGTTATCGAGGCGAACCGTCAGATTAAATGCAGATGGCATATCCATTATTCAGCCTCCAGAACCATTGCTGCACCAAGTCCACCCGCCGCACAGGCGGTAACAAGGCCAAACCCGCCGCCACGGCGACGTAGCTCGTGTAATGTTTGCGTGATCATCCTCGCCCCTGTGGCGGCAAACGGATGACCGTAGGCGATAGAGCCGCCCAGCACGTTGAATTTACTCTGATCGACTTCGCCTGTGGCATGGGCGCGGCCCAGCACATCTCGCGCAAAACGCTCGCTTGCCAGTAACTGCACGTTTGCCAGGGTTTGTGCGGCAAAGGCTTCGTGCATATCAATCAGGGTTAAATCAGCCAGCGTCAGCCCTGCGCGATCCAGTGCCAGCGGCGTGGACCAGGCAGGCCCTAACAGCATGTCCTGCCAGACATCAATGGCGGTAAAAGCGTAGCTGCGCAAATAGCCCAGGGGAGTGATACCCAGCTCTTTCGCGCGGGATTCGGTCATCAGGATCACCGCAGCAGCGCCGTCCGTCAGTGGCGTACTGTTAGCCGCGGTTACCGTGCCATGTTTGCGGTCAAACGCAGGGCGCAGTTTTGCATAATCTGCCAGCGTCGAGGTGCCGCGGATATTGTTATCTTCGGCGAGCGGTTCACGGTATGGCGGGATATAAGCGGTCATCACTTCATCAGCCAGTTTACCTTCAGACCAGGCTTTCGCTGCCAGCTGATGTGAACGGTGGGCCAGCGCATCCTGCTGCTCGCGGGTAATGCCATAGGTCTTCGCCATCTGCTCGGCGGTATCGCCCATGCGCAGACCCGTGGAATATTCCGCTACGGCAGGAGGCACAGGCATGAGATCGCGCAGGCGTAAACGAGAGAAGAGTTTGAGCTTTTGTCCGGTTGTGCGGGCTTTGTTGGCATCAACCAGGATGCGCGCCAGCTTTTTACTGACCCCGATCGGCAGTACCGAAGAGGAGTCCGCCCCGCCGGCGATCCCGGCACGAATGGTGCCCGCCATCAGGCTTTCAGCCACGTTCGCTACAGCCTGGAAGCTGGTCGCGCACGCGCGGCTGACGCTGTAGGCATCAGTATGGACATTCATTCCGGTACCGAGGACGATTTCCCGCGCAATATTCGGTGCTTCAGGCATCTGCACGACCTGACCGAAAACCAGCTGTTCGATGACCTCTGGCGGAATTTCGCTGCGAGCCAGCATCTCCCCCACCACCATTTTCCCGAGGTCAACGGCCGGTATGCCATGAAACGCCGTTGCCTGACGCGCAAATGGCGTACGCAATCCACTGACGATGGCAATGCGATCGCCCTGACGGGTAATAAGCGGTAATGCCTGACTCATAACACTCCCCTGTAAAATATTTTGCGCAAACATAAGTGGTCTGACCTGATAATAGTCTTAACCATTTTTTTACATTCAGCCAATCAGGGAAACGAAAAAGTGCGAGCTAAAACACAGAGAAGAAAAAGAAAATGCCCCTGCATGGCAGAGGCATTTACGAGGTATGTCAGCGGGCAAAAAGAATTAACGCAGACCCAACTGGAAAATCAGCGTTTCTGCTTCGCAGGCGAACACAAAGTCGATATCCAGCTTCACGCCACCTTCCACTTCGGTAAAGGTCGACTTGATTTCACACGGATCGGATTCCACATCACGCGCACGCTTGCTCAGCGCGGTCAGGGTCTCTTCCGCTTCGGCACGGTTAGTGAATACACGGCTGTAAGAGGCGGTGCAATCGGAGTTGTCCATGATGGTGCCAACATCCATACAGCAGCAAACCGGGGTTTCATCAGCACTGCATTTACTCATAGCTCAATTTCCTCTGTATTCGCGCAATGCGCGAGATAAACACGATGCTGATATTTTACGCCCCGACGCTGGCTCTCTCCAGCCGTTAATGGCGCAAAATCGGATAAGTGACCAATATCACACTAAAAAATGATCTAAAACAAAAACCCCCCTTTTGGGTGAGTCGCGATGGTCACATTTTTGCCAAGCAGATCTCGTTTCAAGAAACATGTTTGAAAATATTAATAAACAAACTTGCAACATTCCTGCTGGTCAGACCTATACTCACGCCACTGGTCTGATTTGTCTGTCATACCTCAGACCCTACACTTCGCGCTCCTGTTACGGTATGTAACAATTATTGAATAAAAATAACTCAATGAGGTTATGGTCATGAGCCAGAAAACCCTGTTCAACAAGACTGCGCTGGCAGTCGCAGTGGCACTCGTCTCCACTTCCGCATGGTCAGCGGGCTTTCAGTTAAACGAATTTTCTTCCTCTGGCCTTGGCCGCGCATATTCCGGGGAAGGCGCCATCGCTGATGATGCGGGTAACGCAAGTCGTAACCCGGCACTGATTATGATGTTTGACCGCCCAACGTTCTCTGCTGGTGCTGTCTATATTGACCCGGATGTTAATATTTCTGGTAAATCGCCGTCCGGTAAGAGCCTGAATGCGGACAACATCGCCCCAAGCGCCTGGGTTCCAAACGTACATTTTGTTGCACCTATTAACGACCAGTTTGGTTGGGGGGCATCAGTGACCTCTAACTTTGGTCTGGCGACTGAATATGGCGATAACTATGCAGCGGGCACAATGGGCGGTAAAACTGACCTGAAAACCGTAAACCTGAACCTGAGCGGCGCTTATCGCCTGAACGACAACTGGAGCTTTGGTCTTGGTTTTGATGCGGTTTACGCCGATGCTAAAATCGAGCGCTATGCAGGTGACGCCGGTATGCTGGCTGCCGGTCAGATTCTCTCTCAGGTACCAAACCTGCCTGCGGCAGCACGCCCGGCCGCCATCGCCAAAGCCAAACAACTGGCCGCCATCCCTGCCGACACCCAAATTGCACGCCTGAAAGGCAGCGAGTGGGGTTATGGCTGGAACGCGGGTATTCTGTATGAGCTGGATAAAAACAACCGTTGGGGTTTGACCTACCGTTCTGAAGTTAAAATCGACTTCGACGGAGATTACAACAGCAACATGAACACCGCCGTCCCAGGTTTCCCGTATCCAACTGGTGGCAGAACTATTCCGGGCTCTCTGACGCTTAACCTGCCAGAAATGTGGGAAGTTTCAGGTTACAACAAGGTTGCGCCACAATGGGCAATTCACTACAGCATGGCTTATACCAGCTGGAGTCAGTTCCAGGAGCTGAAAGCGACCGGCTCTAATGGCCAGACGCTTTTCTATAAGGATGAGAGCTTCAAAGACTCTTATCGTATCGCGCTGGGTACCACCTACTACTACGATACTAACTGGACCTTCCGTACCGGTATTGCCTTTGATGATAGCCCGGTTCCGGCTCAGACACGTTCCATTTCTATCCCGGATCAGGACCGCTTCTGGCTGAGCGCAGGTGCGACTTATGCGTTCAATAAAGATGCTTCTGTTGACGTAGGTGCCTCTTACATGCACGGTCAGTCCGTGACCATCAAAGAAGGTCCGTACGAGTTCCGTTCTGAAGGTAAAGCCTGGCTGTTCGGTACTAACTTCAACTACGCGTTCTAATCGCGCGGGATCAAAAAAGGTGAGCATCGCTCACCTTTTTTATTTACTGCGAATCAATGTCTTTTAATTCGTTTTCGATGGCCTTCGCGTTTGGATTCTCTTCCGGCTTCAGCTTACCGCCGTTGGCAATAAAGTCATGATTCTGGAAGTACGCTTCGCGAACCATAATATACGGGTCAGAAGACTGACGCAGCAGACCATCAGAGTCGAGCAGTTGCGCACGTGTTTCAATCCCTTCCACCGTCCATTTACCAATCGACAGCGGCCAGGTTAGCCACGACAGAACCGGATACAGCGTATCCACCATATCGCCACCATCATCACGGACGGTGAAACTGCCATAGAACGGCAGATGGACATACGGGCCGTAACCTACGCCATAATGCCCCAGAGTACTACCGAACCGGTGCGGCTGTTCACGCTGCAGTTTCGGGTTGGCCATACCTGCAACATCAATGAAGCCCCCCATCCCCAACAGAGAGTTCAGGAAGAAGCGAGTAAAATGCACCATCCCCTGATACGGGTCACCCTGCAGGAAGTAGTTCACCATTACCGCAGGCTCTTCGAGGTTGCTGGTAAAATTGCTTAACCCATTACGCGCGGGTTGCGGAACATAATCGCGCCATGCCACTGCCACCGGGCGAACCACATACGGGTCCAGCACGTTGTAGTTGAAGCTATACATTGAGCGGTTAAATCCTTCGAGAGGATCGGAGCGTCCCGTTTGCTCCCCAGAGCTGGCGCAGCCCACAAGCATCGTCGCACCCAGCGCAAGCGCCGACAGCCGAAGTTTCATAAATATCTCCCTGTTCAGTTTGGCTATCGTTGATTGCCATCCGTAACGGAGCCTTTAATGCTCCGCCTGTAAACATGCAAGCGATTGTAACAGCACGTTTACCGATGTCCATGAGCACAATTACGGGCAGTAACCAGCGTGACTCTGATCTCAGCATAGCCTGGCTTTTGGAATTCGTTTCGCTGGCAATTTTATAATGTGTTTGAAAGAGATGTCTCACCTTTGTTGCTATTGCCACCAATTTAAGAGCTTCCCCACAGGCAGCCCAATAAAAACCGCTACGCTTAGAAGAAAATCAACCTGCGGGAGTAATTATGAAAGAAGTAGGCGAAGAAAAAGTGGGAAAAAGTAATGAGAAGATTGAAATTGAGAGCGAAGAGAAAGCCCGCGGCAAGAAGATAGAAGTTGACGAAGATCGCCTCCCCTCCCGCGCGATGGCGATCCACGAGCATATTCGCCAGGATGGCGAAAAAGAGATGGAACGTGATGCCATGGCCCTATTCTGGTCAGCTATCGCTGCCGGGCTTTCAATGGGGGCTTCTCTGCTTGCTAAAGGCATCTTTCATGTGCAACTGGAAGGTGTGCCCGGCGGGTTTTTACTCGAGAATCTCGGCTATACCTTCGGCTTCATTATCGTCATCATGGCGCGGCAGCAGCTGTTTACGGAAAACACCGTTACCGCCGTTCTGCCAGTAATGCAAAACCCTACCCTCGGTAATTTCGGTTTACTGATGCGTCTGTGGAGCGTGGTCCTGCTGGGCAATATCATCGGTACAGGCGTCGCGGCCTGGGCATTTGAATATATGCCGATATTTGATGAACCCACCCGCGATGCGTTTGTGAAAATTGGCATGGATGTGATGAAAAATACGCCAGCTGAAATGTTCTCCAATGCCATCATCTCCGGCTGGATTATCGCCACGATGGTCTGGATGTTTCCTTCAGCCGGCAGCGCTAAAATTGTGGTAATCATCTTGATGACCTGGCTGATTGCGCTGGCTGACACGACGCATATCGTGGTGGGTAGCGTTGAAATACTCTATCTGGTCTTTAATGGCACACTTCACTGGAGCGATTTTTTCTGGCCATTCGCCCTGCCGACGCTTGCGGGCAACATCTGCGGCGGGACATTCATCTTCGCGCTGTTGAGCCATGCGCAAATCCGTAACGACATGTCGAACAAACGCAAAGCAGAGCTTAAGGCACGGGAAAATGATGATAAATCGACAAAAAAATCGGCATGAATGGTGACTCTTTGAGCAGTCAGGCGGCAATGCGCTTAACGCAAAGTGTAAATAACGTTATACTCGTGCCGCCTCGTCCCCTTAGTTAAATGGATATAACGAGCCCCTCCTAAGGGCTAGTTGCAGGTTCGATTCCTGCAGGGGACACCAGATATAACTCTCCTGATGTCTACCGAATTCAATAAAAACCTTTTATAATCAGCCATAACCCCTCTTCTCAGGCTATGCGACGTCAACTGAAGTCTACCCATATCTACGTGAATCAATAAACGTTTGGGGGCCTAAGTGGGGGCTTATCCTGTTCAACGGAAAATGAGGCCCCCAAATGCCACTGAATGCTCGTCAGGTCGAGACTGCAAAGCCCAGAGATAAAGCCTATAAACTCGCTGATGGCGGAGGGCTCTATCTCATGGTCAATACTAACGGTTCAAAGTACTGGCGAATGAAGTATCGATTTGCCGGTAAAGAGAAAAAACTCTCGTTCGGAACCTATCCTGACATCTCACTTGCGGAAGCCCGCACTAAGCGCGATGAAGCGAGAAAAACATTGGCAAATGATAAAGATCCCGGTGAAGTTAAAAAAGCCGAACTACTTGCCCAAAAACTATCGGTTACGAATACTTTTGAAGCGATAGCGGTTGAGTGGTACAACGCAAAAGTTTCTGGCTGGTCAAAAAACTACGCTGACTATGTTAACCGGGCCTTCAAAAACAATGTATTTCCCTTTGTTGGATCGCAGCCGGTTAATGAGATAAAGCCACTGGAGCTTCTGTCTGTATTGCAGCGTATGGAAAAGCGAGGTGCGCCGGAGCTTGCCAGTAAAGTGCGCCAACGTTGTAGCGAAGTGTTCCGTTACGCTATTGTTACTGGCCGAGCCGAGTACAACCCTGCGGCTGATCTTGGTAGTGCTTTACAGGGGTACGAGAAACAACATTATCCCTTTCTTACTGCTGCTGAGCTACCCGAGTTTTTACAAAAGCTTTCACAATACACCGGCAGTCTAGTAACGCTTCTGGCGACCCGACTACTCATGCTTACGGGCTTACGAACCGTCGAATTACGTATGGCAGAATGGAGTGAAATCGACTTCGAAAACCATATCTGGGAAATACCGAAAAGTAGAATGAAGATGAGGCGACCCCACATAGTGCCCCTTTCTGCTCAATCCTTAGCAGCACTTCGGCAACTAAAGCAATTGACCGGTACTTACCAGTTTATCTTTGCAGGTCGAAACGATGTTAATAAACCAATGAGCGAAGCCAGCATCAATATGGTTATTAAAAGGATTGGTTACGATAAGAGAGCAACCGGACATGGTTTTCGTCACACCATGAGCACAATCTTGCATGAGGAAGGATTCAACACTGCTTGGATTGAGACCCAGCTCGCGCATGTGGACAAGAACGCGATTCGCGGGACCTATAACCATGCGCAGTATCTTGAAGGGAGGAAAGAGATGATGCAGTGGTATGGGGACTATTTGGATGGATTGCGATTGGATGGAAACGTTGCCAGAGTTAGTTAATGAAGAGCCGATTCGAGTTCGGCCTTCGCACCAACAGTATGTAAATAGACCTCAACTGAGGTCTTTTTTTATGCCTAAAATGAATCGCCACGGGTTTAACAGACACCTCAGAGTCATTTAAGATGGCTTAAAGAGAGGTGCCCATGAGCGGTAAGCGTTATCCCGAAGAGTTTAAAACTGAAGCAGTCAAACAGGTTGTTGATCGCGGTTATTCTGTTTCCAGAGTTGCAACACGTCTCGATATCACCACCCACAGCCTTTATGCATGGATAAAGAAGTACGGTCCGGATTCTTCCACTAATAAAGAACAGTCAGATGCTCAGGCCGAGATCCACCGTCTCCAGAAAGAGCTGAAACGGGTTACCGGTAATGCTGTCAACCTGTTGATGACTATTTTAATCTGTAGTCATTCAATCCTTGTAACATCAGGATGATCCTGGTGTCAGTGAAAATACGAAATCAACACGTTGGTATCATTACCCGGATTGTAGATTCATATTAACTCTCCTGATTTTTGATTATTTTTAAAGCGCAGCGTTTATATATGTTCCCCAGGCTTAGTTCAGGACGCTGGATATTCGGTGAGGCGTAAATATGGTGTGACACCATATTTCATCACGCTGAAGTTTCTATACCTGTTGAATTTGAATTTTCATTGCCCGGGTATCTTATGTTCCAGATCCCGTTCCTTCATAAATCGCAAAAGTAACATATATCCGAGGGGCATGCTGTTGATATAAGGCACGGAATACTGGCTTAACCAGCAACCATAGATAAACCCGGATCCTGCAAAAAGGTTCACGCCAGAATTAACATTACTCTGCTTTCTGAAAACGCCCGGCCCCCTTTCTCAGATTCAACAGCTGATAGCGGATCGTTACCCAAAAAAAACCCCGGCATTGCCGGGGTCAGACTCAGCGTCTTTTAGACATTGACGCCGTGCTGGGAAGCAAGCGCTGACAGGCCACCGGCAAAACCCTGGCCGACAGCTTTAAACTTCCACTCAGCGCCATGGCGATACAGTTCACCGAAGACCATTGCGGTTTCAGTTGAGGCGTCTTCAGACAGATCGAAACGGGCAATTTCCGTGCCGTTGTCGTTGTTGTAAACGCGCATGAAGCTGTTGCTCACCATGCCGAAGTTTTGTTTACGAGCTTCTGCATCATAGATGGTAACGGCAAACACCAGTTTTTTGATGTCTGCTGAGACTTTGGTCAGATCAATTTTGACCTGCTCATCGTCGCCGTCGCCTTCACCAGTACGGTTGTCGCCCTGGTGCTCTACTGCGCCATCAGGGCTGGTTTTATTATTGAAGAAAATGAAATGGGCATCTGACAGCACTTTACCGTCTTCACCTACTGCGAATACGGAAGCGTCAAGGTCAAAACCCTGACCATCGGTTACACGGGCATCCCAGCCCAGACCAACCATAGCGACATTCATGGTTGGTGCTTCTTTGGTCAGAGATACGTTGCCGCCTTTTACGAGAGAAACTGCCATTTTTAGCTCCTGCAAACAGTTGAATGAGGCTGAATTAACAGCCCCGGATATGAAAAGTTACTTTTCGATCAGGACGCGTTAATGCCGTACTGAGCACATACAGATGCCAGACCACCAGCATAACCCTGGCCTACTGCGCGGAATTTCCACTCACCATTGTGGCGATACAGCTCGCCAAACAGCATGGCGGTTTCAGTGGACGCATCTTCGGTCAGATCGTAGCGAGCGACTTCAGTCTGGTTATCGTCATTAACCAGACGAATAAACGCACCGGATACCTGACCAAAGCTCTGGCGACGAGCCTGAGCATCGTGGATGGTCACAACGAAGATGATCTTGTCAACTTCAGACGGGACGGCGTCCAGTTTAATTTTCAGCGATTCATCATCACCATCGCCCTCACCGGTGCGGTTATCGCCGGTGTGTGTTACGGAACCGTCGGATGACGTCAGGTTGTTATAGAAGATGAAATCTGAATCGCCGCGCACTTTGCCGTTTGAGGCCAGCAGGAATGCTGAAGCATCCAGGTCAAAGTCCTGACCGTCTGTTGAACGCGCATCCCAGCCAAGGCCCACTAGGACGTTTTTCATTGACGGAGCTGCTTTACTTAGGGAGACGTTCCCGCCTTTGGAAAGAGAAACACTCATAAAATAACCTCTTCGATTAGTAATTGTTCAGGTTAACACTTAAGGGGATTAACTCCCCTTTTCCTCAGATTCAGGTTTGCCCGGGAACATGACGCTTGCGAGAATGCCCAGCGCCAGTACACCCAGTACAACATACAGGCTGGTTGTTGCCGCGATGCTGTAACCATGATGCCAGATGTGATCGGTCGCATTCAGGCCGAGTTTTGCCGCGATGAAGAACAGCAGCACGATAACGGCCTTCTCCAGATGAACCAGGTACTGTTTCAGTGCCTCAAGGACAAAGTACAGAGTACGCAGGCCCAGGATAGCAAACATCATGGCACTATAGACGATAAGCGGTTCACGACTGACGGCAATGATTGCCGGTACCGAGTCAAACGCGAACATTACGTCCGAGAGTTCAACCACAGCCACACACAGGAACAGCGGGGTCGCATACAGCGCCGCTTTTTTACCACGGCCAATGGTGACATCGCTGTTTTCTGGTTTCGCCAGTTCAGCATCCACTTCCTTCTGGTTAAGCAGGAAGGCATGCCCTCTGAGCTTCGGCCAGATAGGGAAGAAGCGTTTAACCATGCGGTAAGCCAGATGCTGGGAGTAATCCTCAATTTCATCATCGTCATCACCGCTTTTAAGCATCATGACCGCTGTCCAGGCAACGATAATAGCGAAGACAACTTCAACATACGGCCCCAGACTCAGCAGGCTCGTACCGATGGCGACAAAGATGCCCCTGAAGACAATGGCACCAATGATCCCCCAGTAGAGAACACGGTGGCGATAACGATCCGGAACGGCGAACCAGGAGAAGATGGCCATCATGACGAACAGGTTATCGACCGACAGCACTTTCTCCAGCGCATAACCCGTGACAAACAGACTGGCAACCTCAGCACCGTGGTGGATATAGAGGAAACCGGCAAATGCCATCGCAACCACAACCCAGAATACGGACCAGAGCGCCGCACTCTTCAGCGAAATAGGCTTGTCATCACGGTGCATAAACAGGTCAATAAAGATGGCACCGACTGAAAGCGCAATAAAAACAATGACCGTTTCAGTCGGGAAGCCGATGTGTGTGGAAACCATATTTTACCCTTAGGGATGTGGATCAGAGGCCAAATTCAGCCGGGTCGAAGCCCAACGCGATAGCGATCTCGCGGGAGGCCAGTTTCTCGTCCTGATCGAAGTTACCGTCACTTTTCGCAACGGCAATACCAACACGTAAGGCCAGCTGAGCGGCCTCAGGCTGATCTTTCAGCGCCAGGATGTATTTCATGGTTTCGCCCTTGCCGATTTCAACATCGAAATCGAAGCTTGAAACCAGTTTATTGAAGAACTCAATCACCTCATTGGTATCGAAGACCTTCAGCTCTTCTGAAGAGCGCAGAAAGCCCATCATTTTCTGCTTTTCTTCCGAACTTACGCCGTCACTCGATACGGCAATACGGGCACATACAGCAACGGTGCCCTGCATGAATTTTTTGTTTTTGAAACGGCCAACCTGGCGGGTCAGTTCGTCACGGCCTGAGTTAATGGCACCTTTAACTTTGTCGAAAAAGCTCATACCTGTTTCCTTTGTTGCTGTGTTATTTAGAACCGGCGCTCCAGCGAAATCCCCAGCCAAATGCCCGGTCCATTTCGTCCTGGCCTTTGAAGTACTGGTTAATTCGCTCGACTTTAATTGCGCCGTTTTCGTTTACGAGTCTGGCAATGGCGCACAATGTGCGACGGTTTTCACCTTCGGTCAGGCGGGTCTCAATGGGCGGTTGATCCGGCACATGAATGGTGACCACACCATCAGTCTTGTCCCAGCTGGGAACACCTTCATAAATAAAGGCGTAAATCAGCACTTCGCGGATATGCTTCCATTCACGTCCATTGATATGCAGCCACTCGCCGTCTGATACATCACCCGTCCGGTCATCGCCCTTGAGCTGAACATACGGTTCATCGCGATAATCACCGAATGCATTACCGAGCGCCTGAATGACCGATTTATACCCGTCCTGAAGCTCAACAAAGGCCCCCAGATCCAGGTCGATTCCTTTGGAGCCGAACATGCCTGCAAAGCCTGATTTGCCGCTGCCCCGGTGCCAGTTCAGGTTGATCCGGATTTCACCGAAGTTATCCCGTTTGGTCAGGCTGATTGCAGGCTTCTCTTTTGTCAGCGATACCTTGCTCAGGCTGATTTTTGTCTCAACTGGCGGAGGGGTTACAACCGGAGGAGTCGGGGCTGCGGGAGCCGGTTCGTCGGCAATATTTACGCCGAAATGCTCTGCCAGCGGTTTAAGTCCACCGTTGAACCCCTGCGCAACAAAGCGGAATTTCCAGTCATTATTACGACGGTAAAATTCACCCAGAATTAAGGCTGCTTCCTGACGGCCGCTCAATTCGACACTGCCGCTAACCAGGCCGGTAGCCCCTTGCTCCACGTCGATGGAAAGATTACGAAGACCGGACACCGTCTGCCCACCGTCACAGGTCACGGTGAACGCAATTTTTTGGACATCAGGTTTCAGCCGGTTGAGCGCGACAGTAAAGGTTGAGTACTGGCCTTCACTGACCAGGCTGACGGTACCATCATCGTTACGTGGCTGACCATAGAACACCATGTCCGCATCACCCTGCACCTTCCCGTCGGCATACAGGCGAAACGCCGAAGCATCCACCTGGCCGCCCGAGGTGATCCGGACCCGCAACTCCTGGGCTGGAACGGGGGCATTGCCCCCCGGCGTCAGGTTCATTAGCGGATAACCGCTGAAACGATATCGGAGTGCATATCGTCAATTGTGCGGCCGCGACAGGCATGGCCAAGGGCGGTAAAGTCCCAGTTGCCGTTATTACGGCGCAGCGAAGAAATAACGATCCCGGTATGTGAGCCCTGCTCAGTCAGCTTGTAGCGAGCCAGCTCTTTGCCGGTTTGATCGACAACGCGGCAGAACGCGTTTTCGACGTCATTGAACGACTGACCACGGAAGCTGTTTACCGTAAACGCCAGGTATTCAACGTTTGCAGGCAGTCGGGAGAGGTTGACATTAATCACCTCATCGTCACCGTCACCTTCACCGGTCAGGTTATCGCCACTGTGCACAACAGCGCCGCAGGTGGATTCCAGTTTGCGGAACCAGATGGTGTCAATTGTTTTACCGGTGCTGTCCATTAATACGCAGCCAGCATCGAGATCGATTGAGTCGTTGCCTCCAAACAATCCTCCAAGAAGACCTTTTTTCTTAACCGGATCCCAACCGAGACCGAAATGAAGCTGGCTTAATGCAGATGATTCTTTGCTGAGTGATACCGTCTGGTTCTTAACTAATGAAACCATGTTTTATTCCTTAAAATGGTAATGACCGAGACAATCAAAGGGTTGTTTATTAACTGACGAAGAAAATCATATCATGATGAAGTTCTCTGACAAGGGAAATTTTGGTGGTTTTCTGTAAAAACACAAAAAGAAAATCTTTTCAGGGTGTTAATTTTCTATGTTTAATTTAAATATCAATACTTTATCGGGAATCCAAAAATTAACGACTCACTCCATAACCACAGAAGTTATTAATCATATTATGATTGACATGTAGCTTAGGCACTCATAGACTCACTTCTCAATCATAAATTTGCATGGCGTTCCGGATAATTAAAAAAAATGAACAAGAAAATTTGGTTTATGGAAGGTTTATCCTCCCAGCGAGATATTATTCAGGGGGTAAAATCATTTGCACAAAAAAATAATTTTGCCATTACCGTTTTTGCCTCCCACCGTAACGAAAGAAATGAAATCCTTTCCGTTGCCGACTATTCTTTGACTGAACCTGAAGATCCTCAAAAACGTCTTCAGTTTATCCAGGAAACCATTCAGTCCTACGGCATCCACCATATTCATACTGGCCGTAACAGCCAGTGGTTTGAAGAACACCGTTCAGCCATTGAATCGACCGGTGCCACCCTTACTACCGGTGCAACGGGCGTCGACTGGTTAACTCTGGCTGACGAAAAAGTTACTTTTGCTCAGTTTATGGAGCAAAAGGGTCTCCCGGTCGTACCATCCTGGCGGGTGAATACGCTGGCAGAATTAAAAACACACCTCGCGGCCCCGCCGTTCACTGACAGCCCGGTATGCGTGAAGCCGGTGACGGGTATCTATGGCATGGGATTCTGGCGCTTTGATGACAGTGCTTCGCCTATGGCCGTCTTTAATCATCCCGAACATCGTCTGGTCAGTCCGCAACAGTATATTGCAGCAGCATCAGCTGCTGAGTCGTTTAAACCCCTTGTTTTGATGCCGTACCTGCCAGGCCCGGAATTTTCCGTCGATATCCTCGCGGATAAGGGCGAAATACTCGCAGCCGTGGGACGCCGTAAGGAAGGGGTTATCCAGTATCTGGTAAACGAAGGAAGCGCCTGGGAACTGGCGTGTGACTGCGCCAGGGTTATGAAGGCCGACGGGCTGGTGAATGTTCAGACGCGAAACGATGTGAATGGCAACCCGGTGCTGCTTGAAACCAACATGCGTCCGTCAGGGGGGGTGGGTTATACCCTTCACAGCGGGGTGAACCTTCCTGGGTTATTTGCTGCCTTTAAGCTCGGTCTGATGTCTGAAGATATGGTGCGCCAGAGCGCTAAAAACACCTTTTCTCCGGTTGCGGTGAGATCCATTACGGATGTAATTGTATACCCGGAATCACTCTCTAACCTTCTGAATTAAGGCGTATTTATGTCTGATATCCTCGAAGATATGATTTATCGCCGTACCCTCTCATGCGGTACGATTCAGGTAACCCGCGACCAGGGTGAAGTTTCGCTCGATGACCTGTTTGACATCGCTGAAAGACGTAACCCGAAACGCGCCTTTCTGTTTGTCAGCAAAGTACTCGGCAGGCACATTCCCGTGCCACCCTCAGTCATGCGGCAGGCCTACAGACAGCTTGCCAGCCAGTTCCCCTCGACACTGACAGGACCCGTACTGTTTATCGGTATGGCTGAAACCGCCGTTGGGCTTGGGGCCGGTGTATTTGATGAAGTGCGCCACCAGCATCCTGAATCTGTCTATCTGACCTCTACCCGTCACCCGGTTGATGGCACGTTGCTTTGCGAGTTCAAGGAAGAACACAGCCACGCCACCGATCATCTGATCTATCTGCCAGATGATGAAGAGAAAAGACGTCGTGTTACCAACGCACGAACGCTGGTTTTGATTGATGACGAGGCAACCACCGGTAATACCTTTATTAACCTGCTTTCTGCCCTGCGTAATACCGGCAAGCTTCAACATATTGAACAGGTTATAGCCGTTACGCTTACCGACTGGAGTGGCAAAGCCTTGTCCGAGCGCAGCACCTTACCAGTCACTTCGGTTTCTCTTGTAAGCGGTAAGTGGGGATGGACCCCATTACCTGATGCACCTGTCCCGGACATGCCGAAAGTCAACGTAACTTCACGAGGAGAATGGGACATCCAGGGAAAACAGTCCTGGGGCCGACTGGGGATGCTCGCACCTGCGGCCGATCTCGGCCATGAGGTCTCCGTCCACAAGGGGGAACGTATTCTGGTTCTCGGGACCGGGGAATTCGTCTGGGAGCCGTTCCTGCTTGCTGAACGGCTCGAAGCTGCCGGAGCACAGGCATTTTATGGATCGACCACCCGCTCCCCTATCGCCGTTGGTTATGCCATTGAGTCCGCCATTTCCTTTACGGATAACTACGGGCTGGGCATCCCCAATTTTGTCTATAACGTCGCCCACCAGCAGTTTGACCGCATTCTTGTGTGTACTGAGACACCCGCAGAAAGTATTGACACGCAGCTTCTTAAAGCGCTGGCTGAGGTTGCGGCCGTCGTGGAGATTGTTACCTATGAATAAACCCGTTGTTCTGAGCGACCTTGACGACACGCTCTTTCAGACCCGTCGTAAAATGGTGGACGAGCTGGCCCTGGAGCCATTCCGTACCGGTGCCGTTGATCGCACCCTGAATCCACGAAGCTTTATGACGGAAGAACAGTCCATGTTAGTGGACTGGCTTCTGGAGCAGGCTGAACTCATTCCCGTTACCGCACGGGGAACTGAAGAAATCAGCCGCGTACGGATCCCTTTCCACTCCTGGGCAATCACCACGCACGGGGCCGTCATTCTCACGCCTGAAGGCAACCCCGACGAGGAGTGGAAGGCCCATATGCTCGGCCAGCTGGCTCCCTATCAGGAAAAGCTGACATCGATGCAGCGTCTGATCACTGAAATGATGGACGCAAAAGGGATTAATGCCTGGGCAAGACTGAACTTCGAATACGGTGAAACGGCGGTTTATATGGTGATGAAACACCGCGACAGCACCCGCCTTGACGAGCTCAATGCCATTGCAGATGAGATAGAAACGGTGTTTCCGACCGAGGGCTTCTATATCCACCGCAACAGTAATAACGTGGCCTGGCTTCCCACCCCGGTTGAGAAAGGGCTGGCCGTCAGCTGGCTGCTTGAAAAACTTCGGGCTGAACGCGGCGTTTTCCCCGTAATTGGTCTGGGCGACAGCCTGAGCGATCATCGTTTTATGAAACTGTGCAGCTGGTTTGGCATCCCGCGTCAGAGTCAGTTTGCAGATGCCATTTCACAGCGAATTTTTGGAGAAAATGAAAATGCAGCCACATGAAACATTTACCGGCTCATACCAGCCCGGTGACGTGGAATTTCTTCTAAAGCCGGTTGTCATTGAGATGACGCCGGTTGATCAAAAAGAAGAGCTGATTCAGTCCGGGAAGAAACATTATTCAGACATGCTCAGCCAGGAGCCAGCGCCAACACAATGGCATCTTGATTTGTTTCACCGGGCGCTGGATCGGGGCGCAGAGAGGCTTGCAAAAGAAGTCACACAGCTCGCTATTGCTCTGGCCGAACGCTTCGGTGATGAGCCCATTGTACTGGCCAGTCTTGTCAGGGCTGGCGTGCCGCTCGGCGTTATGCTGCACCAGGCCCTGCGTGACATGGGGAAAACCTCATGGCATTACGGTATCAGCATCATCCGGGATCGTGGAATTGACGGTGCAGCCCTCGACGTCATTGAAGAGCGGCATGGTACCAGCGGTATTGTCTTTGTTGACGGATGGACAGGTAAAGGCGCAATTACCGGAGAGCTTGTACGCGCACTGAAAGATCGCCCGGGCTATCCTGAGCAGCCGCGACTGGTTGTCCTGGCCGATCCCTGTGGCTGCTCCTGGCTTGCAGCCAGTGATGATGACTGGCTCATTCCTTTTGGCATCATGGGTGCGCCGGTGTCAGGCCTTATCTCCCGGTCAGTATGGTCCTCTGAAGGATTACATGGGTGCATGGTTTGCGAGCATCTCAGTGAATTCGAATGCAGCCGGATGCTTGTCGATACCGTCGCTCATTTCCGTAAGAAGTTAACACCGACATCCCTCGCTCCCCTGAGCTGGAATACGGAGTCAGCCCGGACCTTGTGGCAGACAAGTCGCGACGTTATCGCGTTCCTGGCCGATGAATTTAAAGTGGACAGCGTCAATCGTATTAAACCCGGTATTGCTGAAGCAACCCGGGCTGTATTACGTCGGGTACCGGACCATGTATTTGTGCGTTCTATTGACGACCCGGACGTTGCCTTGCTTGTAGGGCTTGCTCGTGAAAAGGGAATAGTTGTTACAGAAATGGGGGGAACCCTCGGCCAGTATCGGGCTGTAACCATTATCAAGAAGGTACTCTGATGAAAAATCGTCTTTCTCCCTGGAATCTGGGAGCCACGCTATACATGCCTGCAACACGGGAAGATATTGCTGATGCCGTCCTGCATGGGAAAATCCCGGGTTTGCGCTCTCTGGTAATTTGCCTGGAGGATGCTGTCAGTGAAGCAGACATCCCCGTCGCCCTCAAAAATCTGGAGCACCTGCTGCACGAGCTCAGTAACAGCATGCGTAGCCTGGGTAAAAATGACTGGCCTCTGGTGTTCATTCGCCCCCGGCATGCCGAAATGGGCAGATGGTTAAAAGCGCATTATGATCTTTCCGCTGTCGACGGGTTTGTGTTGCCGAAATTTACCCTCAGTTCGTTAGCTGAATGGTGGGATATCATGGGCGGGACTCACCTGTGCATGATGCCAACGCTGGAAACAGAAGACGTCTTTGACGTGGTTCAGATGCGCGAGCTGGCCACCCATCTGGTGGAACATCCCTGCCACGACCGCATTATTGCGCTTCGAATCGGCGGCAACGATCTTATGAACGTTGTGTCGCTTCGCCGTCCCCGGGACCTGACGCTGTATGACAGCCCGATGGGCTACGTCATCAAAATGCTCGTTTCGGTCTTCGGCCCGCGTGATTTTGCCCTGACCGCGCCCGTATGTGAGCATATTGACGATCATGCCGTTATGGCCAGAGAGCTGGCTCTTGATATGGCACATGGGCTTGTTGGGAAAACGGCCATTCACCCGGGTCAGATAGAGGTCATTCAAAACGCGCTGATGGTCACTCAGGGTGAGCATTCTGACGCTCTGCGGATCCTGAACTCTACCCAGGCCGTGTTTAAGTCGCAGGGAGCAATGTGTGAACCCGCCACACATCGCCGCTGGGCGGCTGGCATTCTGGACAGAGCTCGTTTTTATGGGTTACAGAACGAGCAAAGCGCTGATGGAATCAGATTACTTACCGTGACCCAGCATCATTAAGGAAATCATAATGGGGTTCAGGTTCAGAAAGTCGATCAACATTATTCCTGGTGTTCGCCTCAACCTGAGTAACGGTGCACCGAGCCTGAGTGTCGGGACGAGAGGTGCTTCCGTTTCTTTTGGAAGCCGGGGGACCTATGCCAATCTGGGCTTGCCCGGTACCGGGCTGAGTTACCGTACCCGGCTTGACCGGGCCGCGCGTTCCGGAGGTGGGAACCGGACGGCTACCGACCCGGGGCTCAGACAGGCGCTTGAGCAGGCAGCCGCTGATCTCATGTCAGCGGTGACCGCAATCCGTAATATTCACGAGCTGACGCCGGATCCCAAAACAGGCATCAGCTGGGCAGAGCTGGAAGCAGTATACCTGCATAACAGAACGTCGCCTTTTCAGCTTCCGGCACCGGTGCGTCCAGAAAAGCCAGACTACCTTGCATTGCCGGAAAAGCCTGCCGAGAGCGAAGGCATTAGTTTTCTGGGTAAATGGTTTGAATCGGAATCAGCTAAAGCTGAGCGCCACGCCGAAAACCTTCGCAGGTGGCAGCAGGAGCTGATTGATGTGGAGCGTGAGAATACCCTTCGACAGCACCGGTACCAGCAACAACGGACGGCCTGGGCCGAACAGTATGCAAACTGGAAGTTTGAGGCTGAAGAACATGAAAAACGGCTCGCCACGGCTCAGGCAGATGCCCGGCAGCAGTTCCGCACAGACGCCGCGTTTTTCGAATCATACCTGGCGGGTGTGCTGGCAGAAACTGAATGGCCGCGTGAAACGCTTGTTGCATTTGAAGTAAAGCCGGAGCTATCAGCAGTCCTGCTGGACGTTGATTTAGCTGAGATTGAAGATTTCCCTGATAAGATTTACGGCGTTAATGCCCGGGGCACGGAGCTGACGGAAAAAGCCATGACGCAAAAAGCCGTACGCGAAAACTATGCCCGCCACGTCCATGGCTGCTTGTTCCGCCTGGTCGGTATCGTTTTACATACGCTACCGTTCGACAACGTGATTGTGTCAGGCTTTACGCAACGGGTCAGTAAACGGACCGGCTATCTGGAGGATGAGTATATCCTGTCCTGCAAATGCACTCGTAGCCAGATGTCGTCAGTAAATTTTGCAGGCATAGAACACATTGATCCGGTTGAAGCGTTAGGCGATGACCCGGTTATTCGAAAGATGAGCAGTACCTTCATTTTTCAGCCTATTGAACCACTAACCCTTTAAGCAGGCTAAATCTTACGATGCAATTAAATACCAGACAGGCCCGGATTTTTAAGCTTGCCAACTTACTGGGCACCGGCAAGCCCGTTTCCGCTGCCGACATTATAACCAGTCTGGAATGCTCAGAGCCGACATTAACCCGGGCCCTCAAAGAGCTACGCGAGTCATATTCTGCGGAGATCAAATACAGCAAGGCAGGTCATTCCTACCATCTCGTTAATCCGGGCCAGCTGGATAAAAAGACCCTCCGCCGGATGAATGAAGCGCTCGCACAGAATGCTGAACTGAAAACCGGTGAGTCTACAGGGAAGGTCGTACTCGATAAGGATAAAAAAACAGCCGTGTCATTATCGCTACGCATGCGGATCTTAAGAAAAATTGACCGTCTGGCTGCGCTGAGTGGCTCGACCCGAAGTGAAGCCGTAGAGAAGCTGGCTCTGCACTCCGTTGATGAACTGATAAAGGAATACAGCGCTAAAAAGTCCTGACGCTAAATCTCAGACCGGGGTGAAAACTCCGGTTTTGTCATATTTCACCTCTGTATTGGCGTGACGTAGTTTTGGTCTATTCTCCTCCCGCAATGTCAGCAGCGCCTTACTGCCTACAAAAGCTGGTGTCTTGACATCCTCTTGTGCTACACATCAATCTTTGGGCGATTTACACTCCATTCATGCAGATCTGTGATGTATGATGATTTTCATACATAAGACAGTTTATTTTTGCCGGAGTTTTTTTCAGTAACCTTATATTCCAGTCCAGTCTGAGCTATTTTCTGTTGATAAGGGGCCATTCACATGTCGGTAATTCAATGGTGGTTAACTTATTTCTATAATGCCGCTTCTGAATATTTAATCTCCACCCGACAGATGTCGTGCCGTTTTATCAAATCAACAAACCCTGGCCTCTTCCTGAAACTACTCTCCTCTTCCGATCTCTTAAGAAGGAATTACATTTGAGACGCTTACCCGTATATCTGCTACTCGACACGTCCGGCTCTATGCACGGAGAGCCTATCGAAGCGGTTAAAAATGGCGTTCAGACGCTGCTTACCACGCTGAAACAGGATCCGTATGCACTCGAAACGGCTCACGTGTCAGTGATCACCTTTGATTCTATAGCCCGACAGGCAGTCCCCCTGACAGACCTCCTGAGTTTCCAGATGCCAGCACTAACAGCCAGCGGCACCACGTCTCTTGGCGAAGCGCTTTCCCTCACGGCCAGCTCCATTGCCAAAGAAGTACAGAAAACGACGGCTGACACTAAAGGTGACTGGCGTCCCCTTGTATTCCTGATGACGGATGGAAGTCCGAATGATGACTGGCGCAAAGGCCTGAATGACTTTAAAGCGGCCAGAACCGGCGTTGTTGTGGCATGTGCAGCCGGGCATGATGCCGATACCAGCGTCCTCAAAGAAATCACTGAAATCGTGGTTCAGCTCGATACAGCTGACAGTTCGACGATCAAAGCCTTCTTTAAATGGGTCAGTGCGAGCATTTCGGTAGGCAGTCAGAAAGTGGAGTCCAGCAAAAAAGAAGTGATCGGTCTTGAAGACCTGCCACCGCCGCCGCCAGAAGTAAATGTGGTCTTATAATTTTATTGATTAAGGGGATGTCATGTCTGTCAGTCTGAGCAAAGGCCAGGGCGTAAGCCTGAAAAAAAATGAATACGATCTCTCGTCCGTTACTATCGGCCTCGGTTGGGATATTAATGAGGAAAAAAAAGGTTTCCTCGGCGGGATCTTTGGTAAAAAAGAAGAAGAATACGACCTTGATGTGATCGCTTTCCTGTGTAATTCAGCCGGAAAGGTGACCGATCTCGGCAATGTGGAAAATGGTAAACCAACGCTTGTGAATGGCGATATCATCTTTTTCAACAGCCTTCGCCATAAGTCAGGCAATATCTGGCTGACGGGCGATAACCGAACCGGAGCCGGTGACGGTGACGATGAGCAAATTATTGTGCGCCTGAATTCCCTTGACGCTCAGTACGAGAAAATTGTGTTCATCGTTCAGATCTACAATGGTGAAAAGCTCCAGCAGCACTTTGGAAAAGTTCAGAATGCCTTCATCCGGGCAGTAGATGCCCGTAATATTGAAATGGCACGATTCGATCTTTCTGGCGGACCCGCCTTCGCCAGCCAGCGCTCCATGGTTTTTGCCGAGCTGATACGCGAGGCTACAGGCTGGAAACTCAGGGCAATTGGTGAGCCTTCAGAATCAGATTCGTTTGTCTCGCACCTGAGGAATTACATGTGATGCGCCGCCTGCCTGTTTACCTTGTTATCGACACATCCGGGTCGATGCGCGGTGAGTCCATCCATTCCGTTAACGTTGGAATTCAGGCGATGCTTAGCGCTCTTCGCCAGGATCCCTACGCCCTCGAAAGCGTTCATATCTCCATTATCACCTATGACAATGGGGCGCGTGAGTTCATTCCTCTCACGCCGCTGGAAGACTTCCAGTTTTCTGACATCGTTGTGCCAAGCGCAGGCGGGACGTTCACCGGTGCTGCCCTTGAATGTCTGATGCAGTGTGTTGAACGGGATGTACGTCGCTCAGATGGTGATACAAAAGGAGACTGGCGTCCTCTGGTATTCCTGATGACTGATGGAACCCCTTCTGATGCCCTGGCGTACGGTGAAGCGGTAAAAGCGATTCGCGGCCGGGGATTCGGATCCATCATTGCCTGCGCCGTTGGTCCTAAAGCAGGCCATGAGCACTTAAAACAGCTCACCGATAAGGTTGTGTCTCTGGAGACGCTAGATTCAACCGCGTTTGCAGGTTTCTTTAAATGGGTATCGGCCAGCGTGTCTTCCGGCAGCACAAGCGCGGGGATCAATAACGGAACTGATACCCTTCCCCCTCCTCCACCAGAAATCCAGCTGGTGCTCTGACAGACAGAAAGGTGCTGCTTTCCGGGCAGCACCTTTCTGTACAGCAACGTTTTCTGCTGGCCGTACCAGCCGTACGAGGAAAATTATGAGACGCCTTCCCGTGTTTTTTGTCCTGGACTGTTCAGAGTCCATGATTGGTGAAAACCTGAAAAAAATGACTGATGGTCTGCAAATGATCGTCGGAGATTTAAGAAAGGATCCACACGCACTTGAAACAGCCTGGGTTTCGGTAATCGCATTTGCCGGTGTAGCCCGTACGATTGTACCTCTTCACGAAATTGCCTCGTTCTACCCTCCCCGCCTTCCCGTTGGCGGCGGTACGAGCCTTGGGGCCGCATTGCGTGAGCTGACCGTACAAATTGATACCCAGGTCAGAAAAACCACTCATGAGGCTAAAGGCGACTGGAAACCCGTCGTGTATCTCCTTACCGACGGACGTCCGACTGACGACACAACCGCAGAAGTGAAGCGCTGGAAGGATCACTACGCGAGTAAAGTGAATCTCATTGCCGTTGGCCTGGGGCCGTCAGCGGACCTGAATACCCTGCGGCAACTGACAGAGAATGTCATGCTGTTCACCGAGTCTCAGGAAGGGGACTTTACCCGCTTCATCAAATGGATCACAGCCTCGGTTACGGCGCACAGCCGCAGCGTCGGAGACGACAAACAACCTGAGCTCAGCCAGACTGAATACATAGTCCGGCTGGCCAAGGACGAGCCAGTAAAAGCGTACGACGAAAACTGCGTTACGCTTACCGGCCGTTGCAGCAAGACCCGTCGTCCGTATCTGATGAAGTATGAACGGCCACCAGCAAGGATTTCCGGGCTCGATTTCAGCCTGAACCTGAACAGCTTTAATATTGCCGGATGCTATCCCATCGATGAGGACTATTTTGCATGGTCAGATGCCACCGCTACCGGTTTGCAGGTAAACACCAGCGAACTGCATGGCGTACCGGGTTGCCCTCACTGCGGTAATGCCAGTGCGTTTGCCCTGTGCTCATGCGGAAAATTGCTGTGCATTGACGGCCCGGATGACGTGATCTGCCCGTGGTGTGAAACAGGCCTGTCATTCAGCAATGATGGCGGAAACACTAACTTCGACGTAAACAGAGGGAGAGGTTGATGTCGCAAAATGCTTTACTTGAAGAGAAGATTATCCGCTTAGTGCTGTCTGAGCTGGGCCACCCTGTAGAAGGTGAGCGGCTTTTTCTTCTATCGCACGACCCTTCCCTTACTGAAGAGATTATGCGGCTTAAAGAGCGGATTGAGAGCCTTGCACAGGGTTTATCTGCGCGGGTTAGCGAAGGTTATAACGACGCAGAGATCGCCCCCTCGTCAGCATCCAGCCTTTCCGATCAGCAACAAACGGTCGTAAGTGATGCAGATAACCCGGGCATTGACGCTACCGATACACCATTACTGCAACCCCTGCCAGAAAATGAACCTCATCCTCCGTTCTGGAAGCTGATGCCTTATTACGAATTTGATAAACCAGCACAGAGGGAAGACGAAAACCTGTCTTCCCTGGTATTAAAACCCGGGCAGATACCGACAGGCCAGCAGCGGGCCGGATTAGCTGTGCCACCTGCCGTTCCCCCGAGAGCTAAAATAGTTATTCCCAACGCCCGCGCAGGCGAACGTTTCTCTTCGCCGGTTGCTATAGTTCTGGATGAGGGCCAGCAGGCTACTGTCAGGGACGTTGTCTTTCCCAGGAACATTGGCCTGACCTTTGACAAAGAGCATAAGTTGCTGACAGGTACACCCACCGAAAGCGGCGATATAGAGCTTTCAGTACTCTGGTCATGCGCTTCGCACGACGAATGCGAAACAAAACAGCTTTTTATAGTCAATCCCGATCCGAGAAGCCTGTGGAAGGTGGTAGAGCCACCAGCAGGCGCTTCCTACCCTAAGTCCCATCTGGACGCTGCTGGCCTGGTCAAGGGTGACATACGTATTGCTGCCGCCAGTCGCCGGGGACGATCTCATGAGCATGCCGGGAGCTTCAGAGATGACGACTTCTATATCAACCACTGCCAGGAAACAGGATGGTCTGTCATGCTGGTCGCAGACGGGGCCGGTAGTGCGGTAAATTCCCGGGAAGGCTCCCGGATTGCAGTCCAAACGGCTGGCGATTACCTTTTCAATCAGCTCAGTGGTTTGAAAGGCGTCCATCTAAAGCAGCACATCACGGCGTGGGAAGGGAGCGATCAGCAGGCAACCATAAACGCCATGCTTCATCATTTTAAACAGGCAGCTACGCTCGCGGTCAACAGTATCCAGAACGAAGCCATTTGTGCAGAACAACCTGTGAAATCCTATTCAACAACCCTACTGGCAACTGTAGCGCTACGAACTGATAATGAGCTGTTTGCGGCTGCATTCTGGCTTGGTGATGGTGCGATAGGTGCATACAGCCCTTCCGGTAAAGTCAGGATACTGGGAAATCCCGATAGCGGAGAATACGCAGGACAAACCCGCTTTCTTGACCAGAGCATTATCGCAGACCCCTCGTTTAGCGGCCGCATCAGCGTGGGTAAATGGAATGATGTATCTCACTTGATCCTCATGACAGATGGCGTATCAGACCCTCTGTTTGAGACAGATAACGGGCTTCGCAGTGACGAAAAATGGACCCGTCTCCTTGATGAGCTCATCCCTGTCCTTACAGACGCCAGTATTGCGCCTGAGAGGTTAGGCGACTGGCTTAACTTTTTCTCCACAGGGAACCACGATGACCGCACTATTGCGGTGTTGTGGTAAGGCATACGCTTCTTCGGTGATCAATATGGCAAATATTGTTACGTGCAAAACAAAGGACGGCGAAACAGTCCAGTATGTTGACGAGGTAATTGGTTCGGGCTCGATGAAGGATGTTTACTTCTCGCCTGATAAATCATACGTCGTCGCTTTTTATCATAAACCGCAGAACGAGCAGGCCCGGGATCGGATTGATATGATCACCGGACGCTACAGGCAAAACATTTTTGGCCAGTCCGGAGGTGAATACTGGAAGGACCTGTTTTGCTGGCCGACCCACGTTGTTGAGCATGGGGATAAAATCGGCATCGTGGTTCCAACCTACAAAAGCTACTTTTTCTTTAAATACGGCTCTAAAAACGATGATTTTCTTGGCATAAAAGGCCGTGAAAAGGAAGGCAAATGGTTTGCCAGCGCCAGCAACCAGAATAAATTTCTCGACCCACGTGAACGAGGCAATACGCTTACCTATCTCAAGGTCTGTCTGCTGCTAACAAGAGCCGTCAGAAGGATGCATGCGGCAGGTCTCTGTCACAGCGATCTAAGCTATAAAAACGTGCTTATCGATCCAGAAATGGGACATGCCTGCATCATTGACGTAGACGGCCTGGTTGTCCCTGGAAAGTATCCTCCCGACGTCGTGGGCACCCCGGATTTTATCGCTCCGGAAGTGGTGAAAACCAGCCATCTTTCCAAAGAGGATCCGAACCGCGTATTGCCAAGCATTTCTACTGACCGTCATGCGCTGTCGGTGCTTATCTACATGTATCTGTTCTTCCGTCATCCGCTACGTGGCGGAAAAATACATGACATGTCGGATGAAGTACGTGATGAGACCTTATCTATGGGTGAGAAGGCACTCTTCATTGAACATCCGACAGACAAAAGCAATGCAGTCAAAGTCAGTCAGCTATCCTCCTTTTCACTGCCCTGGGCTGACCCGGAGAAAATTCCTTACACCATCATGGGCCCTTATCTGACGCCTTTGTTTGAACGCGCCTTTATTGATGGCTTACACGATGCCACTAAACGCCCGACCGCCGATGAGTGGGAAAGTGCCCTGGTTAAAACAGTCGATCTGATACAGCCCTGCCAGAACAAGGCGTGTGAACAGAAATGGTACGTTTTCTCAGGTAAGACAAAGCCGGTTTGTCCCTACTGCGGTACGCCATACAAGGGTAAATTACCGGTTCTAAATTTATATTCATCCCGAAAGGAAGGCAGTTATCGTCCTGACGATCACCGGTTGATGGTGTGGAGCGGGCAGTCAATCTATGCGTGGCATGTGAATCGCCTCATTGCGCCAAATGAGCGCACAACCGATGCACAAAGGAAACGAGTTGGGTATTTTGTTTTCCATAACGATCAGTGGTGGTTAGTAAATGAAGGCATAAATGGGCTTATGTCATTACCGGATAAACGACAGATTGCCATTGGTGAAAAAATTGAACTGACGAATAACGCTCAGTTTGTTCTGTCAAAGGAGGAAGGCGGCAGGCTAGTCGTCGTTCAGTTAGTAGAAAACTAACGTGAAGTGGTTTACTGAATTTGGCCACCTGAACAGAGGTGATATGCTCACCTCAGAACAACACAGGTGTCATAATGAAAAAAAGAAATTTCAGCGCAGAGTTTAAACGCGAATCCGCTCAACTGGTCGTTGACCAGAACTACACCGTGGCAGATGCAGCCAGCGCTATGGATGTCGGCCTTTCCACAATGACGCGATGGGTGAAACAATTACGTGATGAACGGCAGGGCAAAACACCAAAAGCCTCCCCCATTACCCCGGAACAAATTGAAATCCGTGAGCTCAGGAAAAAGCTACAACGTATTGAAATGGAAAATGAAATATTAAAAAAGGCTACTGTAGATTCAATCTGTCAATGCAACACCCCTTTCAATTATCTCTTTCGGTGTTTTGAACTTCAGTGTCTTTCTCGGTCTGTTGTTTAGCTGAGCAGCAACCAGATCTAGTTCATGTTGAGTATATTGGGCAAGACATGTCTTTTTAGGAAAGTACTGCCGAATTGTAAGCGTTAAGTGAGCGCCGTATTGACGGTTATTTATCGGTAAGAACCACGTTCCATGGCAGCAGTTCGGCCACTTTGTTGCTGGGCCACTCCGGCAGTACGCTCAGGATATGGCGAAGGTAGGCTTCCGGATCGATACCATTCAGCCTGCACGTCCCGATCAGTCCGTACAGCAGGGCTCCGCGCTCACCACCGTGGTCGCTGCCGAAGAAGATAAAATTCTTTTTCCCAAGACAGACGGCACGAAGGGCTCGTTCGGCAGCGTTGTTATCAGGCTCTGCCAGGCCATCTTCACAGTAGTAGCACAGCGCATCCCACTGGTTCAGGACATAAGCGAACGCTTCGCCCAGACGGGACTTTTTCGACAGCGTCTCATTTTTTTCTACCAGCCATTCATGCAGCGATGCCAGCAGTGGTTTGCTTTGCGATTGTCTGGCTGCCAGACGCTCTTCTGTCGTGAGGCCGCGTATTTCTTCTTCTATCGCGTACAGCTCACCGATACGTTTCAGGGCTTCTTCCGCTGTCGCTGTGTGAGTGCTTATATAGACATCATGGATTTTTCGGCGGGCATGGGCCCAACATGCGGCTTCTGTCAGCGGCCCTCCTTCACGTTCCGGACTGAACAACCGATCGTAGCCTGCGAAGGCATCCGCCTGCAGCACACCATGATAGTGGCGAAGGTGTTGCTGAGGATGTTTTCCCTGCCGGTCTGGCGAGAAGGCGAACCATGCCGCTGGCGGATCTGATGAACCTGCGCTTCTGTCGTCACGTACATACGTCCAGATACGCCCGGTTTTCGTCTTCTTTCTGCCCGGTGCAAGCACCAGAACCGGAGTGTCATCCGTATGCAGTTTGTGGCAGTCCATCACGTAGTGGTAAAGGGCCTCATCCAGCGGGGCCATTAACCGGCAACATGCATCCACCCAGTTGGAGAGCAGAGCCCGGCTCAGATCCACGCCCTGACGGGCAAAGATTTCGCACTGGCGATACAGCGGCAGGTGTTCGCAGTATTTGGCCGTTAACACGCGGGCCAGCAGACCCGGCCCGGCGATACCCCGATCGATGGGACGTGATGGCGCAGGTGCTTCAACGATACAGTCACATCGGGTGCAGGCCTTTTTCACCCTGACCGTGCGGATCACTTTCAGGGCGCTGGAGACCAGTTCCAGCTGCTCCACGCTGACTTCGCTGAGGTACGCCATACTGCTGCCGCATTCCGGACAGCTGGTTTCCGCAGGATCCAGCCGATGTATCTCGCGGGGAAGATGTGCTGGTAACGGGCGACGATGGCGGGACTGACGCAACTGGCGAGGTACCTGCGGATCGTCTTCCCGTCCGTTGTAGCGATCGCTTTGCTGCTCCTGCTGTTTCAGCAGGGCTTCGGCTTCTTCAACCTGTCGGCGAAGTTTTTCGGAGCGGGTACCGAACAACATTCGACGCAGTTTTTCTATCTGTGCCCGCAGATGCTCTATCTCGCGCTCTTCGTTCTCTATTTTCTCTTCTGCGCGGGCCAGTGCAGAACGCAGGAACGACTCAGTCTCTGCAACGAGACTGAGCTGACTGTCTTTCTGGCGAAGCGCGTCTTCCAGCGCAGCGATACGGGCGAGATAGTCGTGATTCATAACCGCTTTTATAATGCGGTTATGATTTTTTTACAACATTGTCAGTGAGTTAAGGCGGGATATTTTTGGCTGGCGCCAGTCCAGCTTATCAAGGAGCATGGCAAGTTGTGAGCGGGTGATCGCGATTTTGCCGTCGCGTACAGCAGGCCAGACGAACTGTCCCTCTTCCAGGCGTTTGATAAACAGGCACAGACCATCAGCATCAGCCCAAAGTATTTTCACGGTATCGCCACGGCGTCCCCGGAAGATAAACAGATGGCCGGAGAAGGGATCCTCATCCAGAACGTGGTGTATCTGTTCGCCCAGCCCGTTGAAGGATTTACGCATATCCGTGGCCCCGGCGACCAGCCAGATGCGGGTGCCTGACGGGAGGGATATCATGGTGTCCTCCCGGTCAATTCGCGGATCAGCACAGTCAGCAACTCTGACGACGGGTTCTCCAGCGTCATTTTGCCGTGGCGGAACTCAACATGACAGGAAGTGGCGCTGGCGTGAGCGGAGGAGAACGTACACAGAGTGTCATTCTCTGCTGCGGGCAACGGGTCGTTGATAACGTCGACGGACAACAGAGTCGGAGAAGCCGGAAGAGATTGAGGTACCACCGGCCCCACGATAGTTGCAGGCATTCGACGAGAGATTCGCCCCTCTCTCTGCCAGAGGCGTAGCCACTTAAAAATGAGATTATTATCAACGCCATGTTCCCGCGCCAGTTGTGCGACGTTGGCATCTGGTCGTGAAGCCAGTTCGACCATCCGAAGTTTGAAGTCACTGGAATAGACGGTACGCGATTCAGTTCGCCAGTTGGCAGCATTTTCCATAAACAGAGCTCCTTCTAAATTAGACGGAGCTCTAAGCTAGCGATCCCGGGACTGGAATCACAGGCGGCAGTGACTTGACGCTTACGCCGAATTAGCCCATTTGTGTTCTCATTTGTTCCCCGCTGCCAAGGACTCTGAGGATCGCAGAAGTAAACTTTAACGCCGGTGCTGACAGTAAATTCTAGATGTCTGGCCAGTTCCATTCCTCTGTCCCATGTCAGTGATTTTCTGAGTTCTGACGGTAAACTCAGGAATTTGTCGGTAAGAGCCTGATTTACTGAGACAGAATCTTTGCCCCTGAGTCTAAGGATGATCGTATAACGTGATTTTCGGTCTACAAGTGTGGCTATATGAGAGTTTTTTGTACCTGAGACTAAATCGCCCTCCCAATGCCCCAGAGAGCGTCTGTTATCGATATTTCGGGAACGTTCGTGAATTGGTGTTCCGTTCACTATGTTAATCGTACCTCTTTCGCCTTTGCGGGTATGACGCCTGCCATGGCGAAGGCTATGCGACCGTCGCAGATGCTGTATATTCAGGTGGTGTAGCGCTTCACGGCTACGAAAGTACAGCGTTTTATAAATTGTCTCAGGTGATATTCGCAGCGTTTTTTGACGTGGTTTTGTTCGCCTTAACCATCCTGATATTTGCTCTGGAGACCATTTCATCTCCAGCTTTTCCAGAACAAGCTTTCGCAATGGTAAATTTTGATCCAGTAAGCACGGTTTTGGCCTTTTCGCCATTCTGTTGGCTCGGTTATTAGCATCAACAGCTTTGTAATAGCGTCTGCCCCGATTACGCTGAACTTCACGTGAGATCGTCGAAGGACTGCGATTCAGCGCGGCTTTGTTGAATAAATAAGATTTCGTGCGAACGACCCTGTAGCTGGCTGGATTTTCAGGCAATACGCACGCTTTCTGGCATCCCAGCCTTTGTCATCCTGTTCAACGCACGCACCATGGCCATAGCTTCCGCTACCTGACCATCGTAGTCACGCAGCGTCAGTGAACCTCCCAACAACTGCTTCATTCTGTACATTGCCGTTTCCGCTATCGAGCGACGGTTATATTCCGTTGTCCATTTCCACCGTGCATTGCTTCCGCTCAGCCGCTGATTAGCAACGGCACGGTTGCGGTCTGCGTACTCACCGGGCCAGTAACCTGCACCTTTTCGGGGCGGGATAAGCGCGCTGATTTTCTTACGCCGCAGTTCATCGTGACAGAGCCGGGTGTCGTAAGCCCCGTCTGCCGCGGCTGCCCTGATTTTTCTGTGAGTCTGCCGGATAAGGCCCGGGAAGGCTTCTGAGTCCGTGACGTTATTCAGCGACAGGTCTGCACAGACAACTTCATGTGTGTTGCTGTCAACAGCAAGATGCAACTTTCGCCAGATACGACGGCGCTCTTTGCCGTGCTTTCTGACTTTCCATTCGCCTTCACCAAAGACCTTCAGCCCGGTGGAATCAATCACCAGGTGTGCGATTTCACCCCGGGTGGACGTTTTGAAACTGACATTAACCGACTTTGCCCGCTTACTGACACTGGTGTAATCCGGGCAGCGCAACGGAACGTTCATCAGGGCAAAAATGGAATCAATAAAACCCTGCGCAGCCCGCAGGGTCAGCCGGAATACGCGTTTAATCACCAGAACGGTGGTGATGGCGAGATCAGAATAGCGCTGGGGCCTTCCTCGTGATGAAGGCGTTGCCGACTCATACCAGGCCTGAATCGCCTCATCATCCAGCCAGAAAGTGAGGGAGCCACGGTTGATGAGAGCTTTGTTGTAGGTGGACCAGTTGGTGATTCTGAACTTTTGCTTTGCCACGGAATGGTCTGTGTTGTCGGGATGACCTGCCCCCACGATTAGATACAACACTCAGTTAGTAACGTCGGAATCTTCATTCTCAGAATGACCCTTTCTCCAGCCCGCTGCAAATTCAGACGGTGTCTGATAATTCAGCGTGGAGTGCGGGCGGCATTCGTTATAATCCTGCCGCCAGTCATTAATAATTTTCCTGGCATGAACGATATCGCTGAACCAGTGCTCATTCAAACATTCATCGCGAAATCGTCCGTTAAAGCTCTCAATAAATCCGTTCTGCGTTGGCTTGCCCGGCTGGATTAAGCGCAACTCAACACCATGCTCAAAGGCCCATTGATCCAGTGCACGGCAAGTGAACTCCGGCCCCTGGTCAGTTCTTATCGTCGCCGGATAGCCTCGAAACAGTGCAATGCTGTCCAGAATACGCGTGACCTGAACGCCTGAAATCCCAAAGGCAACAGTGACCGTCAGGCATTCCTTTGTGAAATCATCGACGCAGGTAAGACACTTGATCCTGCGACCGGTGGAAAGTGCGTCCATGACGAAATCCATCGACCAGGTCAGATTGGGCGCCGCCGGACGGAGCAGCGGCAGACGTTCTGTTGCCAGCCCTTTACGACGTCTTCTGCGTTTTACGCCCAGGCCACTGAGGTGATAAAGCCGGTACACGCGCTTATGATTAACATGAAGCCCTTCACGGCGCAGCAACTGCCAAATACGACGGTAGCCAAAACGCCTGCGCTCCAGTGCCAGCTCAGTGATGCGCCCTGATAAATGCGCATCAGCAGCCGGACGGTGAGCCTCATAGCGGCAGGTCGACAGGGATAAACCTGTAAGCCTGCAGGCACGACGTTGCGACAGACCGGTCGCATCACACATCAACATCACGGCTTCCCGCTTCTGGTCTGTCGTCAGTACTTTCGCCCAAGAGCCACCTGAAGCGCCTCTTTATCCAGCATGGCTTCGGCAAGCAGCTTCTTGAGTCTGGCGTTCTCTTCCTCAAGCGACTTCAGGCGCTTAACTTCAGGCACCGCCATACCGCCATACTTCTTACGCCAGGTGTAAAACGTGGCATCGGAAATGGCATGCTTGCGGCAGAGTTCACGGGCGGGTACCCCAGCTTCGGCTTCGCGGAGAATACTGATGATCTGTTCGTCGGAAAAACGCTTCTTCATGGGGATGTCCTCATGTGGCTTATGAAGACATTACTAACATCGGGGTGTACTAATCAACGGGGAGCAGGTCAGAGTCAATAGCCGATTTAGGTCACAGCACTCAATCTGTAATGTTTCCAGCACTACATTAGTCAGCCTTGTAACAAGCAGCAGGTAACACCTGTCGCAACTTACTGCGGTGGTATAGCTGATGCCTTCCATTCAACATGCAATCAATGTTCAGCAATCTGCAGCAAGATGTTGTTTGATATAGCTGTCCATATATCGGTTACGCTGACTTTAAATATATCTTTAATTTTTATTTATTTGGTTTGATTGGCTGGGTTTTTAATTAATGTTTGAATTTATATTCCAATCTTGATCTGTTTGTAAGATTTAAATACTAGTAAATGCTGCGTGGGTAGCAACCTGAATCTTACCATTTTTACTTTAATGGCAGGTCTCATTTGATCATTTTGCATGATCAACTTAGGCGGTTTTATCGGAGCATCTTACAAAGACTACACCATCAATCGTTTCCTCCCCTCTAGTTCGCAACTGAAGTGAATTGTCAAGACAATTTCTAGAGCGATCTTTTGCCTGCACTTTGTGGCCCTATACAGCCAGTATCTTGCGAAAGGGCGGCACATCAGGAGAACAGTGTGGAAAGAAGTGAAAACAATGACATGCAACTTGTAGATATGAAGTGGATCGCAGCAACGCTGAAAGTCACTGATAAATGGATTTATAAGCAAATTCAGGACGGAGAATTTATGAAGCCAATAAAACTTGGCAGAAGTTCTCGTTGGAGGCTAAGTGACATACACGAATGGTTGGAAAACCGCGTGAAGTGAACATGGACGGTATGTAATGGCAATATGTTGCAGAAAAGGGTGCAAAGAGAATATAGCATCTATTAGCTATGAATATGGTGTCAGGCTTTGTTATATCCACTTTAATAGACGGAAGGAATTGAGCCGAAAAAGGAATGTAAAGAAAGACATTCGCTGTAAAGTTTGTGGTGCTAATTTCTCTGAAACGAGAAATAATAAATTTTGCTCAAATAAATGCAAAGGGATTGGTATGAGAACCCTTAAGGATTCTGATAAAACTGAAATCCATAATCACTCGTACTGGCTTAACACAGAGGGGTTTATTAAAAACAATCCATTGCAATTGAATTCAATTAACGGTCTTGAGGATATCGCCAACATCATTTCACTATACCGAATTAAATCCCGATTACAGATTCCATGTAGCCATTTTTTGAAAAAGAAAATACGAGGCAACTGCAAAAAAAATGAACACAAACTAACTCCATTTATTAAGCTGGATTTAAGTCATAAGTATCCAAATTCAAAAGGAGGGATGAATGTACCAGAGAACATTATGATTGCACCTTCATTTATAAACAAAATGAATAAAGATAAAATCCCTGAAAATGATGCTTTTGAGATGTTTAATGGTCATTCTCTAAGTAAGAAAAGGAAGGATATGCCGCATAGTCTCATCAATTCTATCGTTAGAAATTATTCAGACGATGAAGTTAATGCATTGTTTTGTAAAATTGGCAAGCTGCCAAGAATAAAAAATGGACAAAGCAGATATTTAAATGCTGACGCAGTTTTCAACCAGGTTTTTATTTTTGATCTATTGAATGCGGAACTGATTCGCTTAAAAGAAAGAACCATCCTTTATTGTCTGAAATACATATGTAAGCTTTTTCGAAACAAAATAATTAAGTTTAAAGGTAAGCGTGTCACTTTTATTACCTGCTACTTTGATATGATTGCACTTGCTTTCTTTCATGCTTATTTGCGAGGCGATCCTGAACGCTTTTTATCCAGAATTAAGAGGTTCGTGTGGGTAATGGAAAATGGGAAGAAAACAATGTTAAGGGTACGTGCGCTTTTTTCTTCACTATCTCTGTTTAGGCGGTATTGTAAAAAACACCTGTCAATATCTGTTAGCGATCCTGCGTCTGCTAAAGAGAGTATATTAGACATTTATGCGAAGTTTTTTGCGGTTAAACCCTCCTACATTTCCGATGAGGGCTATCCGAGGTGGATTCGCAAATGCTAGTGAGGTGTGAATTCATTATTATCAAGTTCATCGCTAAGTATATCCATGAAATAATCGATCGCGTTCTTGATATTACGCAACTCAGTGCCTGAGGAATTAAGTGAGTTGTTTATTTCAGTGTTTTTTAAGATTACGCCTTTAGCTGCGCTCAATATTAAAGCATCGATGATAACGAATGTGTCAAGTGTGAGCAATTTCCTTTTTATTGTTTCAAAACTCAGCCAATTATCTATATCATTTTGCACTTGTTTTGGATATGACTGCCTTTCGAGTTTGATGATGCCTGCAATTTGGCTGGAGAGAATATAATCAGAGTAACGAAGATCAATTGTAATCCATAAATTAGATAAAGAGGCCATTTCAGTTGAGTAAGGATAATTATCTGGAATGATTTGGCTGGTCAGATGATTGATTTTATTAAAAACAGAGCTTAACTCAGGATTGGCGCTTCGGGCATTAGGGTAATCATTAGGAGTGAAGGGGAAGCATGCATGGCATGCTTCAAGAAAACGCATGTGCTCCTTTATACTGGGATGTGCATTTCTGGATTCATTAAAAATCCTTTCAAAGGTAAGTTTTTGCACAGCCTGTCTGGGGTTTTGTTTCCAGATAATTAAATCCACATTGTCTTGCTTTAAAATATCAAGGTTTTCGATGCGTGTTGACAACGTTTTTAACTTTTCCTTATTTGAATCGTTTTGCATGAATTTGTTTCGCAGAGTTCTCTTTTGGCTGTCAGAAAGCTTTTTATTATCAAAATCCATGCTGTTTATTTCCATGCGTTTGATTGCTCTTTCACAGTTAAAGAATAACTCTCTGCAGTAGAATGCATTCATTAACTCTTCTTTTTTATAGGTTGATATACGCCTGGAGTATAGTGCTTTGTTCTTTTTAATGAATTCCAGAACTTCTTTTTTTGCTTTTTCTTGATTGTGACTTTTCATTTTTTTATTCACGATTTAAATTTTCTTTAAATATATATCACCAGATTGACAGAGGCAAGCGATGCTTTCTTAATCAATTGATAAGGTGACATAATGAAATGCAATAAAGAATTAAATCAGCTGTATTCGCCACTTAGTCTGCTGCCCAGCAATGTTGCAGAGGAAGTCACTAAACGTCTGCACGACATTATTCATTACCAGCCCATCATCGGCATAATGGGAAAGACTGGTGCTGGGAAGTCGAGTTTGTGTAACGCACTGTTTCGCAGCACGGTCTCGGCCGTCAGTCATACCACTGCGTGTACCCGTGAGCCACAGCGTTTTACGCTGCAGGCAGGTGAACGCCAGGTGACGCTGATTGATCTGCCCGGGGTGGGCGAAAGCCCGGAGCGGGATGAAGAGTATCAGGCACTGTATCAACGTATCTGGCCGGAGCTGGACCTGGTGCTCTGGCTGATTAAAGCCGATGACCGGGCACTGACCCCCGACTGTGATTTTTATTTTCGGATGCTGTCACCAGGCAGTGCTGGGAGGGATAAGGTGCTTTTTGTCCTGACCCAAGCCGATAAAATCGAGCCTTCCCGTGAATGGAGCGGCTTTCTTAATCAACCTTCAGAGCAACAGTTAAAACACCTGAAGGAAAAGCAGCGCGCGGTGTGCTCGTTATTCAACCACCCGGCACTCCCGGTGATCACCGTATCAGCAGCCACTGGCTGGCATCTGCCTGAGCTGGTGGAGGTGCTGTTTCGCTCACTGCCTGCCCGCGCCAGCAGTGCCGTCAGTTCGGTCATCAGACCACAATACCGCACGCAAAAAATTGAGGCGCAGGCGCAACAGGATTTTGGCGATACGGTCAGCGACGTGATGACACACACCCTGTCGGAGCTGTCCCTTCCCTCCGCAGTGAATGCGGTGGTCAGTACCGTGATTAGTGCGGTGGTCTCTGTTGCCCGCAGTGTCTGGCGGTTTTTCTTCTGACGGCTGAAATGCCGTTATCCCGTGAGCAAATGCACCACTATGTGTGCACCTTGCATTCGCTCTCCGTTTGCCGGACACACCCTGTCCATTTTAGGTGTGGTGTATCCGGTTAAAAAACAGACTGAATACAGTCAGTGCCGCAGCCCGTACGGTACTGACGGGTGATAAAAATATTTTTCGCCCTGTCCATACCCTGACCCTCCCCCTGTTTACAGTAATCACATCTTTTTCAATACGTTCATCACGATGGAGAACATGCCATGTCACAGACTGAGCACCGCTATGACCGACTGGCGGTCAGACTGTCTCTCATTATCAGTCGTCTGCTGGCAGGCGAAACACTGAGCGTGAAGACACTGGCAGTCGAGTTTGGTGTCTCGGTACGCACCCTGCGCCGCGATTTTCGTGAGCGGCTGATATATCTGAACCTTGAGTACCGTCATGGGCACTGCCGATTGTTGTCAGATCCCGGTATGGCACAGCGTGCCCCGGGAACCCTGTGCTTTATGCGCAATGTTGGGCTTCAGCAGGTGTTTCCAGAAACGGACCTTCGCTTGGTAAACACGCTAACGGACAGTGAGGATATCTCATCCTGTCTGGTCTGGCAGGAGGACGCCGAAAGCGCCCCCGTCCGCCCCGGTCTCTTTTCCCGACTGGTCGATACCATCATTCAGCAGCAGTGCATCCGGGAACTGGCTGACGGTGTGCGGGCTGAACACCTGGCACCGTACCGGCTTATTTTCCTTGAGGGAGCGTTGTATCTGGTCGGTGAGCAGCACGGAAGGAGCGTTGTTCTGCCGCTGTCCGGGATCACCGCCATCACCGTCCTGAGTGAGGGCTTCGAGCGTCGTGATACGGTATGTCAACTCACCCGTCAGGTGGCCTTCATCCGGGCGCTGCCTCATTTCCCGGTCATGCACGACGTGATGGCTGCATCCCATTCTGCGCCACCTTTAACAGAGGAGAAGAGCCCTGCTGCAACTAACACGACGGGGTGACCATCAGGCCATCCCTTTCATTGTTGTCTATTACCTACTTAATAAGGAAACACCGTATGCATCCGCGTTATCGTCGCATGATTGCCAGCGCCCTGGCCCTCAGCAGTGTCAGTCTTTTTATCCCCACCGTAGCCCAGGCTGGATACAGTGATTACGAGGCATTCCGTCTGGTCAGAACGGAGAACAGCGCCGCGGGCGGGGCACAGAAAATCTGCACGTATCAGAGTATGGTCACCCGAAAATATGTCCAGTTGGACATGCCCTATACCTGCCAAGGCATGATGTTTCGCAACCGGAACGACGGGCTGTTTTACGACAGAACAAACTAACTCACTGAGTTTATGGAAATTGCCATGTTTAAGGAGGGCTGCTATGCCTTTGAGCCTTTGTCTCAGCCTGTCAACCCTAGTGGGGCTGATTATCACGGTTGTTGATACCCGTATTGTCGGGTTCGGGTATTCAGCATGGGCCGCCGTGCTGCAGTGTGTCCTGCCGGGCCTGGGCGTCTGGCTGGGTAATCTCATCCGAAAATGGATCATGCCGGATGCGGTTTACGGAAGTACCGGTGCCGTCATTCAGGCCCGTCTGCTCTGGGCGGTATTGCCCCAGTTTATTGGCTGGTTCATCGGATTTATAGTCGCCATGAGCATACTGGGTATCCGGGCCTGAGCCTCCCGCGACAAACTCAACGACGGGTATTCCCCCTTCCGCACACTTTGCTGTTTAACCCCCTACCACGGCCTGCTCAGTTGAGCAGGCCGTTTTCGTTTGTTTTTTTCTCACAGGAGTCTCGCCATGACCCGATTAGCCAGCCGCTTTGGTGCGGTAAATCTTATTCGCCGTGACCGTCCGTTAACCCGTGAGGAGTTAATGCATTATGTACCAAGTGTGTTCAGCGAAGACAAGCATGAGTCCCGAAGTGATCGTTATACCTGTATTCCGACCATTACCCTTCTCGATAACCTTCAGCGCGAAGGCTTCCAGCCATTTTTTGCCTGCCAGACCCGGGTTCGGGACCAGAGCAAGCGAGAGCACACCAAACACATGCTGCGCCTGCGTCGCGAAGGCCAGATCACTGGCAAACAGGTCCCTGAAATCATCCTGCTTAACAGTCATGACGGCTCCAGCTCATACCAGATGCTGCCGGGGCTGTTTCGTGCAGTCTGCCAGAACGGGCTGATTTGCGGTGAGAGTTTTGGTGAGGTACGTGTGCCACATAAAGGCAATGTGGTGGAGAAAGTCATTGAAGGGGCTTACGAAGTACTGGGGATATTCGACCGTGTGGAGGAGAAGCGCGATGCCATGCAATCGCTTTTGTTACCGCCACCAGCACAGCAGGCACTGGCCAAAGCGGCGCTCACGTACCGCTTTCGCGAAGACCACCAGCCGGTGACGGAATCACAGATACTTTCCCCACGCCGCTGGCAGGATGAGAGTAACGACCTGTGGACCACCTACCAGCGCATTCAGGAGAATCTGATTAAGGGCGGTCTGCCGGGCAGAACGACCAAAGGCAAGCGAGCTCATACCCGTGCGGTAAAGGGGATTGACGGGGACGTGAAGCTCAACCGGGCGCTCTGGGTCATGGCGGAGAATATGCTGCACCTAGCGTCCTGACACGCTGACTATCCGGAGTCACCATGACTGAATCGTTAACCCTGCCTCCCGGTTCGTTCTCACGTCAGCAGGCCGAAACCCTTATCCGTCTGTACCGTAATATCACCATTGAAGACGACCAGGGCAGTCACTTCCGCCTGGTGGTTCGCGACACCGAAGGCCGGACGGTCTGGCGGGCATGGAACTTTGAACCGGATGCCGGTGAAGGTCTTAACGGCTACATCCGGCAGTATGGCATCCACAAAGACACCGTTACCCGCTGACCCCGAAGCATTTACCCGCGACATCTCACCTTCCCGAACACGCTTTGTTAACCCCATACGCCAGCCCTCGCCGCTGGCGTTTTTTATTGACGGAGACATATCCATGACAACGCAGACGCAGTACGACCTCGCACCCGCTAACCAACCCGAATTTGAACTGACCGTCACGCCAGTCCCCGATGAACAGCGTATCGATTTCTGGCCGCAACACTTCGGCAGCATACCGCAGTGGCTAACCTTGGAGCCGCATATCTTCGCCTGGATGGACCGCTTCTGTACGACCTACGGCGGTGGTATCTGGTCGTTCCACACCCTGAGCAACAGCGGGGCATTTATGGCCCCCGAGTATGACAGTGACGATAAATGGCATCTGTTTAACTGTCTGAATGGCAACGATGCAGATATGAGTGCAGAAGCCGCCGGTATCGCGGTCTGCCTGATTGAATACAGCCACCATGCCTGTCGCACCGAATGCGATGCAATGACCGCACACTTCTACCGCCTGCGGGACTACGCCCTGCAGCATCCTGAAGCCCACGCCATTCTGCGTATCATCGACTGACCGGAGGAACAACGAATGAAACAGCTTTCCTTTTTACCCGGCGAGATGACGCCACACGACCGGCGTCTCATCCAGCGGGCGCTCAGGGCGCTGGACCGGCACCTGCATGAGCCCGGCGTGGCCTTCACCTCCACCCATGCTGTCCGTGAATGGCTGCGACTGCATATGGCCGCACTTGAGCGGGAAGCGTTCCGGGTGCTGTATCTGGACAACCAGAATCAGTTGATTGCCCATGAAACGCTCTTCACCGGCACGATTAACCGCACTGAAGTCCATCCCCGGGAAGTGGTCAAACGTGCTCTGCATTTCAACGCGGCGGCGGTGATACTGGCGCATAACCATCCTTCCGGTGAGACAACACCCAGCCAGGCTGACAAAGCCCTCACGCAGCGACTGGTGCAGGTGCTTCAGCTGGTGGATATCCGCGTCCCTGACCACCTGATTGTTGGCGGCAGGCAAATCTATTCGTTCGCAGAACACGGTCTGTTGTGAGGTATGACATGAAAATTATCAGTAAACGCCGGGCAATGACGATATACCGCCAGCATCCTGAGTCCCGGATCTTTCGCTACAGCAGCGGAAAATATCAGTGGCACGGCAGCGTCTGTCATTACACCGGCAGGGACGTTCCGGATATCACCGGAGTCCTCGCGGTATACGCCGAACGCCGCCAGGACCGCAACGGGCCTTATGCCTGCCTGATGAGTATTACCCTGAACTTACAATAAAAGGAGAGCCCCCATGACCCACATCATCTGGGGCCTGCAGCGGGCTATCACGCCGCGCCTGGGAGCCCGTCTGGTACAGGAGGGCAACCGGCTGCACTACCTGGCTGACCGGGCCAGCATCACCGGTATGTTCAGTGACGCCGAATGCCGGAAGCTGGATGACACATTCCCACACTTTATCCGCCAGATGGAATCGATGCTGACCACCGGTGAACTCAGCCCCCAACATGCCCACTGCGTCACCCTGTACCACAACGGTTTTACCTGTGAAGCCGACACCCTTGGCAGTTGCGGCTACGTATACATCGCCATTTATCCCACTCAGCGTTAATTACCTTCACGAGAGCAAACATGAAAACTTTACCTGCAACAACTCAGCGGGCAGCGAAGCCCTGCCTGTCACCCGTGGCTGTCTGGCAAATGTTACTGGCGCGTTTGCTGGAACAGCACTACGGTCTGACAATAAACGACACCCCATTCAGCGATGAAGTTGTTATACAGCAACATATCGATGCCGGTATCACCCTGTCAGATGCCGTGAATTTTCTGGTGGAAAAATACGAACTGGTCCGTATCGACAGGAAGGGATTTCGCTGGCAGGAACAATCCCCTTACCTTCGGGCTGTCGATATTCTGAGGGCAAGACAGGCAATAGGTCTTTTACGAGGATCTCATTGAGATATGGTAAGATGAAGTTTTCGAGTACGATATCTATTAAGCGGAATCGAACCAAAGACGGTTAGTTATTATTCAATGAATTCTGTCAAAATAACTTTTGGGGGCCTTATTGGGGGCCCCTTAACTTTATTAACAACAAATAAACCTTAACTATCAACAAATAAACCATACATATTCGAAGTCTGCAGGGGGGACACCATGACGCGCTCTCAGCAAGCCCAGCACACCTCATAACCAACTAATTTTCAAAAATCGTTTCTCAGGTATAAATATTAACCAAAGATAACTTTATGAGACGTAACGATAAACCGGTACACGACGGGTCGTGCCCGTCAGATTTTCAAATACCCATGTTTCATCCGTTGCGATCCTCATTCCCGCTTTTCTCAGACGCGACACCTCGGCTGCAATTCGTTGGATGCCAAACCAAAAAAGCGCATCAAGCGCAGTAACGTCCAGCCCACTCAGCAACGCCCGCTTCAGACGTTCAGCTGGCAGCTTAATTTCTTTGGCAATTTGCAAAAAGGGTTCGGCCGTGTGTGTGGTCGGGCTAATCCGCCGTATGCGGGTAGACAGACGGTATTGATAATTATCAGGGACGTCATTGAGATCCGTTTTAACACTCCAGACACAACCGAAGCGTTTACCGTTAAAAATGACATTTTTCTGGCTGAGTTCCAGCTCGTTACGTATCCCGGCTATAAGCTGGGGTGTACGCACTAGCAGCAGACGAAAAGGGAGCTCGAAACTGGTCACGTAATCGACATTGAGCAAGGCAATACGTAAACGCTCTTCGGCACCGGCTTTGCTCTCCCTGCATTCGCTCAAAACATCATCCCACTGCTTTGTCAGTCGGGAAGGTTCATTCGCTTCTGTAAACCTGTACTTTTCAATCTGGTAATCGATTTGTTCAGTCACCCGGTTCTTCCTGTCAGTCACGTTTTAGCCGTTAAAACAGACTTTATCAGCACCCATAATTATGCTCCAGAAATGAAGTGATACATCTTTAATTTGTCGATAAAAACCACAAAATCAACCACCTTTCTCATTGCCGCTTTTTTAATCAAAAACGAGTAATAGCACATATCGTATAACGGTGCTACATTACGCCGCCCACCCAAATCAGCAGTGGCCAGGTAACGCCGTAAAGTTCGGTAAAGCCTGCAACCATCACCTTGAAGAACGGTCTTATCGGCACGTCGTATCGCACACTCTGCGCTACCTTTACAGGCTTCACATAGGTTTTACTATTTTGTCTCAATCCCAATTTCAACGTGCGTTTTTACACCCGCGTTACTGGTTTACATGGTTTGGTCTTGGCGTTCTTTGGCTGATGGTTCAGCTTCCCTACCCCGTACTGCGTTTGCTGGGGTCTAAACTGGGGAGTGCATCCCGCTATTTCCTGAAACGACGTGAATCCATCGCGCGTAAAAATATCGAGCTTTGCTTCCCACAGTACAATGCCGAAGAGCGCGAGAAACTCATCGCTGAAAACTTCAAATCTATCGGCATGGCACTGCTTGAAACCGGCATGGCCTGGTTCTGGCCGGATGAACGCGTCCGTAAGTGGTTTGATGTGGAAGGTCTGGATAACCTTAAACGTGCCCAGATTCAAAATCGTGGGGTGATGGTTGTCGGGGTTCACTTTATGTCGCTGGAGTTGGGTGGTCGTGTGATGGGGCTTTGCCAGCCAATGATGGCAACCTATCGTCCTCACAACAGCCCGCTGATGGAATGGGTACAGACGCGGGGTCGTATGCGTTCCAATAAGGCGATGATCAGCCGTAATAACCTGCGCGGTATGGTCGGTGCCCTGAAGAAAGGTGAAGCCGTCTGGTTTGCCCCCGATCAGGATTACGGTCGTAAGGGCAGCAGCTTTGCCCCCTTCTTTGCGGTTAAAGACGTTGCAACGACCAACGGTACATTTGTCATTTCGCGTCTGTCTGGTGCAGCCATGTTGACCGTGACGATGGTAAGGAAAGCAGATAAATCAGGCTATCGTCTGCATATCTCCCCTGAAATGGCTAACTATCCGGAAAACGAATGCGAAGCGGCAGCGTTCATCAATAAAATTATCGAAACCGAAATCATGCGTGCACCAGAGCAGTACCTCTGGATGCATCGCCGTTTCAAAACGCGTCCCCTTGGCGAAGCCTCGCTCTATATTTAAGCCCTTCATGAAGGTTAGTTTCGCCAGGAAACTAACCTTTTCAATCACCTGTAATCACTCTGGACAATTGTTTTTCTGCGCGTCGCTAAAAGTGAATTTATTGCACTCTGAAATCAAACTGTCGCCGCTCCACGACACTCGTAAGTAACGGAAATTATTTAAGAAAATCCCTCTTGCCACCCCTCATTTTTAAGCGTACATTAGCGCCGTCTGGCAACAGGAAAGCACAGAATTCTGAGCTGGAGTTGACGGCGTAACGGGAAAATCTCTTTTCCGTTTTGACCGGATTTCAGCTCTCTATAATCAGGTGGACTCTGTTTTTAATGCGTACCACAAGATACGCGGAGCGATGAAACGTGAAATATTTCTTTATGGGCATTTCGGTGATTGTTTTAGTCTGGGCCGGAACCTTTGCCCTGATGATCTAGTGAAGAACATGCAGTCAAAAAAACAGGAGCCATCGGCTCCTGTTTTTTATCTCATGACGACGCGGGATTTTCAGCAATATTTTTTGATGAAAGCAGCCCGTCAGCACGGAACATACTCTTAATGCCCCTCACTGCCTGACGAATACGGTCGCTGTTTTCAATCAGGGCGAATCGCACATGGGTGTCGCCATAGTCGCCAAAGCCAATGCCAGGTGACACACACACCTTTGCATCCTGCAGCAGCTTTTTGGCAAACTCCAGGGAACCCATCGCCGCATACGGTTCAGGAATTTTCGCCCAGACGTACATGGACGCTTTCGGCATTTCTACCATCCAGCCCGCTTCATGTAACCCTTTCACCAGCACATCGCGACGACGTTTATACTGGGCCGCAATCTCATGAACACACTGCTGATCGCCCTCAAGAGCCGCAATAGCCGCGACCTGTAGCGGCGTAAAAGTGCCGTAGTCGTGGTAACTCTTGATTCGCGCCAGTGCACTCACCAGCGTTTTGTTACCCACCATAAAGCCAATTCGCCAGCCTGCCATGTTGTAGCTTTTAGACAGGGTAAAGAACTCTACTGCCACATCGCGCGCGCCCGGAACCTGCATAATAGACGGGGCTTTCCAGCCGTCGTAGACGATGTCTGCATAGGCTAAATCATGAACCACCAGTACGTCATAACGCTTAGCCAGGGCTACAACTTTCTCGAAGAAATCAAGCTCCACACACTGCGCCGTTGGGTTCGACGGGAAACCAAGGATCATCATCTTCGGTTTCGGGTAACTTTCGCGAATCGCACGTTCCAGTTCGTTGAAGAAATCGACACCTTCCACCAGCGGCACAGAACGTACCTGCGCCCCGGCAATCACCGCACCATAGATATGGATCGGGTAGCTTGGATTCGGAACCAGGACCGTATCACCGTGATCCAGCGTCGCCAACATCAGGTGTGCCAGGCCCTCTTTCGAGCCAATGGTCACAATGGCTTCACTTTCAGGATCGATATCAACCTGGTAGCGATCCTGATACCAGCGCGAGATCGCGCGACGTAACCGAGGAATACCGCGAGACGTTGAGTAGCCGTGCGTATCAGGACGCTGGGCAACCGTGCAGAGTTTCTCAACAATATGCGGTGGAGTTGGGCCGTCAGGGTTCCCCATACTGAAATCAATGATGTCTTCGCCACGACGACGTGCAGCCATCTTCAGTTCAGCGGTGATATTGAAAACATAAGGGGGGAGACGATCGATGCGCGTAAAACGGCGTTCAGGACTGAATTCAGCCATAGATTCCTCAGATTAACGTTAGCGCCCGGACCGTCCGAGCGACGCTGCCACGCATGTGGCGTGCTTAGAAAATAACCTGAAAAAAATCATGCTGTCGAGAGGGAAATGAAAAAAAAGCGATCGCGCTAAAACCGGAACCCTGCTGTGTTAAAAAGCGGAAGCACCAAAGGGGAATTCGGCTGTCTGATAGCTGTTTTTTAACACAATGATATCAAAGCAGTTACCTGTCGATACGTCGATAATAAAAAATCGGGACATGTCAGCACACACCGGATAATCCCCTTTGTAAACTATGGTTTTTCCTCATTTGATAAACCTGACGGATAGCTGGTCAATACGCGCCAGGTTTTTTATCATGGTTCTTTCCCGTTACCCCAGGTCTACTCGTGCACGAAATATTCACTATGCTGTTGGCGGTTTTTGACCGGGCGGCATTAATGCTGATTTGCCTGTTCTTCCTTATTCGCATTCGCTTGTTTCGCGAGCTTTTGCATAAGTCTGCACACTCCCCCAAAGAGCTACTGGCTGTTACCGCCATCTTTTCACTGTTTGCGCTGTTCAGCACCTGGTCCGGCGTGCCGGTTGAGGGGTCGCTCGTTAACGTGCGGATTATTGCCGTCATGTCCGGCGGAATTTTGTTTGGCCCGTGGGTGGGCGTCATCACCGGCATGATTGCCGGCACCCATCGCTACCTGATTGATATTGGTGGCGTGACGGCTGTGCCGTGCTTTATCACCAGCATTATTGCCGGGGTACTTTCCGGGTGGATTAACCGCAAGATCCCGAAAAAGCAACGCTGGCGCGCCGGGATCATTGCGGGCATGGTGTGCGAAACGCTGACCATGATCCTGGTCGTGGTGTGGGCTCCCACCACCGCACTGGGGCTGGATATCGTCTCGAAAATTGGTATTCCAATGATCCTGGGCAGCGTCTGTATCGGTTTTATCGTGCTGCTGGTGCAAAGTGTCGAAGGGGAAAAGGAGGCAAGTGCTGCCCGTCAGGCCAAGCTGGCGCTCGATATTGCCAACAAAACCCTGCCGCTATTCCGCCACGTTAACGCGGAATCACTGCGTCAGGTCTGCGAGATTATCCGCCACGATATTCACGCTGATGCCGTCGCCATCACCAACATCGACCACGTGCTAGCCTATGTCGGTGTTGGGGAGCACAACTATCACGACAACGATGACACCATCAGCCCGACCACCAGACAGGCGATTAACTACGGCAAAATCATTATCAAAAACAATGATGAAGCCCACCGGACGCCGGAAATCCACTCCATGCTGGTGATCCCGTTATGGGAAAAAGGTGTCGTGACGGGCACGCTGAAAATTTATTACTGCCACGCGCATCAGATCACCTCCTCACTTCAGGAGATGGCCATCGGCCTGTCGCAGATTATCTCCACACAACTGGAAGTTTCCCGGGCGGAGCAACTGCGTGAAATGGCAAATAAGGCAGAGTTGCGCGCACTGCAGAGCAAAATCAATCCCCATTTCCTGTTTAACGCGCTGAACGCGATTTCCTCGTCCATTCGTCTTAATCCGGACACCGCGCGCCAGCTGATTTTTAACCTGTCCCGCTATCTGCGCTACAACATCGAGCTGAAAGATGACGAGCAGATCGACATCAAAAAAGAGCTGTACCAGATTAAAGACTACATCGCGATTGAGCAGGCACGCTTTGGCGACAAGCTCACGGTCATTTACGATATTGATGAAGAGGTCAACTGCGTGATCCCGAGCCTGCTAATCCAGCCGCTGGTCGAAAACGCGATTGTTCACGGTATTCAGCCCTGTAAAGGCAAAGGTGTCGTCACTATCAGCGTCACCGAAAGCGGCAACCGGGTGCGCATTGCCGTACGCGATACCGGCCACGGTATTGATCCCAAAGTTATTGAGCGCGTGGAATCTAACGAGATGCCCGGGAATAAAATCGGGCTGCTGAACGTGCACCATCGGGTCAAACTGCTCTACGGCGACGGGCTGCATATTCATCGCCTTGAACCGGGTACCGAAATCGCTTTTTACGTTCCGAATGAACGTTCATCCGTTCATGCGGCAACATCCCTGTTACCCCTGGTGGAGTGACCTATGAAAGTCATCATCGTAGAAGATGAAATTCTGGCTCAACAGGAGCTAACCTGGCTTATCAAAACCCACAGCCAGATGGAGATTGTGGGTACCTTTGACGATGGTCTGGATGTGCTGAAGTTTCTGCAGCACAACCGGGTCGACGCTATTTTTCTGGATATTAATATTCCGTCGCTGGATGGCGTATTGCTGGCGCAAAACATCAATCAGTTTGCCCATAAGCCGTTCATTGTTTTCGTCACCGCCTGGAAAGAGCACGCCGTGGAAGCCTTCGAACTGGAGGCATTTGACTATATTCTTAAGCCTTACCAGGAGTCGCGTATTATCAGCATGCTGCAAAAGCTGGAAGCCGCATGGCAGCAGCAGACTGCTCCCGCTAGCGCCACCCCCACGGTACGTGAAAATGACACCATTAATCTGGTCAAAGATGAACGTATCATTGTGACGCCAGTCAACGATATTTATTACGCCGAAGCGCATGAAAAGATGACGTTTGTCTATACGCGTCGAGAATCTTATGTGATGGCGATGAACATCACCGAGTTCTGCAGCAAGCTGCCTGCGGCACACTTTTTCCGCTGTCACCGTTCGTTCTGCGTGAATTTAAATAAGATCCGCGAGATCGAACCCTGGTTTAACAACACCTACATTTTGCGTCTGAAGGATCTGGATTTTCAGGTGCCGGTGAGCCGCAGCAAGGTGAAAGAGTTTCGTCAGTTGATGCATCTGTAAAGCGCCCCCTCACGCAGGAGAGGGCAATATCGTCAAAGGATTTGACCGAGAACCTGACGCAGATGGGCTCCCGAGCCAAGAAGACCAGGGTTATCGTGCACGATGAGGTAGACAGGGATGTCCTGCACGTAGCTTCTGAAACGCCCTTTATCTTCAAACCCACCGCGGAAACCAGAGGCTTTAAAGAAATCGAGGAAACGCGGCACGATCCCGCCCGCAATATAAACACCACCGAATGTGCCCAACGTCAGTGCCAGGTTGCCGCCGAAACGACCCATGATCACGCAGAACAGCGACAGTGCACGGCGGCAGTCAATGCAGCTGTCCGCCAGCGCACGTTCGGTCACGTCTTTCGGCTGCAGGTTTTCCGGCAGTCGACCGTCCGATTTCACAATCGCACGGTACAGGTTGACCAGCCCGGGGCCGGAAAGGACGCGCTCAGCGGAGACGTGTCCAATCTCTGCGCGCAACTCTTCAAGGATAATGCCCTCTTCTTCGCTGTTTGGCGCAAAGTCAACATGCCCCCCCTCGCCCGGCAGGCTTACCCAGCGCTGAGCAACGTGCACCAGATGCGATACCCCCAGACCGGTTCCTGCGCCATAGACGGCTATCGGTTTGCCTTCGACTGGCTCCGCACCGCCAAACTGAATCAGATGCTCGGGCTTCAGCATAGGGATTGCCATCGAAACCGCAGTGAAATCATTGATGATTTCAAGATGCGCAAAACGGAGATTTTTTTTCATCTCCGCGATGGAAAATGCCCAGGTATGGTTTGTCATCGCAACCCAGTCACCCGTTATCGGGCAGGCAATGGCAATGCAGCCATCTTCGACGCTCACCTGACGCTCTTCCAAATAGACGCGGACAACGGCCTCAAGGCTTGGGTAATCCAGCCCTGAGTAGGTTTTCGCTTGAGAAATCTCCCCCGTGTTTACATCGCAGAGAGCAAGACGTGCGTTAGTCCCACCCACATCACCTACTAAAGCATACTTTGTCATTCTTCTACTGCTCCGCTAAAGTCAGAATAAATCTTTGGGACACTGTAAATTCAAGGCTGGATAACAACAACGACCTGAAGGCAGCTACCCCAGGATTGTCGATCTTCGTCACAGAATAACTTTACCGTTTCAGCACCTTTTGCACTATTGCCATAAAGCTGATTGTGCAAAGTAACGTAATACCGTTTTGTACAAGGAAATCATCATGCTCCACCCGCGAGCCAGAACCATGCTCCTGCTGGCAATTCCGGCGTTAATTATTGGCGTTGCCTCAAGTCTGGTGCTCATTGTCGTGATGAAAGTCGCGTCGGTGCTGCAAACGATGTTATGGGCAGCGCTTCCTGCAAAGCTGGGGGTCAACGTTGATTCTCCTGCATGGGTTATTTTGATGCTGACGTTAACCGGTATTGCGGTGGGGCTGGTGATCCGTTTCAGTCCCGGACATGCCGGGCCCGACCCGGCGCAGGAACCCTTGATCGGTGCTCCGGTTCCCCCTTCGGCGCTGCCGGGGTTGATCATCGCGTTGATTCTGGGTCTGGCGGGCGGCGTCAGTCTTGGGCCGGAACATCCGATCATGGCGGTTAACATCGGACTGGCGGTTTTCCTCGGTGCACGCATTTTGCCCCGTGTTGGCGCACTGGACTGGACTATCCTTGCCTCCGCAGGCACCATCGGAGCGCTTTTTGGCACGCCCGTTGCCGCCGCGCTGATCTTTTCGCAGACGCTCAGCAGCAACAACGATGTCCCGCTGTGGGATAAACTCTTTGCGCCGCTGATGGCCGCTGCTGCCGGCGCATTGACGACCAGCCTGTTTTTCCATCCCCATTTTTCACTCACCCTTCCCCACTATGGCCAGATGCAGATAGCCGATATCTTCAGCGGTGCCATCGTCGCCGCCATCGCCATTGCGCTGGGAATGGTGGCGGTATGGTGTCTTCCGCGTCTTCACCGGCTGATGCATAAGCTTAAGCACCCGGTATTCATTCTGGGAGTGGGTGGTTTCATTCTTGGTATTTTAGGGGCCATCGGCGGGGCGGTGACGTTGTTCAAAGGTCTGGATGAGATGCAGCAACTGGCCTTCAGCCAGGTGTTTAGCGTTTCAGATTATCTGCTGTTTGCGGTGATCAAACTGGCGGCGCTGGTAGTGGCTTCAGCCTGTGGTTTTCGCGGCGGGCGTATTTTCCCGGCGGTGTTTGTCGGTGTGGCGCTGGGGCTGATGCTGCACGGGCATGTGGATGCCGTCCCGGCGGCCATTACCGTATCCTGTTCGATTCTGGGGCTGGTTCTGGTGGTCACGCGCGATGCGTGGTTAAGTTTATTTATGGCGGCAGTCGTCGTGCCGGATTCGACGCTTTTCCCTCTGCTCTGCATCGTGATGTTGCCCGCCTGGCTCCTGCTGGCGGGCAAACCCATGATGATGGCATGGCGTAACGATAAGTAATCAGGCGCTATTACGCGCTTCCAGCGCTTTAGTAATGGCCCCCAGCAGCGGCGGGATGTCTGCTTTCGGCAGCATCACCTCAATCAGCGAGAGCCGCTCATGGTGGGCCACTTTTTCAAGCACGTCCACCAGCTGTTCCGCTTCACTGACCCGCCAGCACTGAGCCTGAGGATCAAGGCTCAGTGCCTGTGGTATTTGCGTCCAGTTCCACAACGCAATGTCGTTGTACCGCTGTTCCGGCCCGTGGATCGCTCGTTCAACCGTGTACCCTTCGTTGTTAAGCACAAGGATGATGGGGTGCTGTTTATCACGCAACATCGATCCAAGCTCCTGAATAGTCAGCTGAGCCGCACCATCCCCTGTCAGGACAATTACGCGCCGATTCGGACATGCCGTTTGCGCACCGAATGCTGCCGCCAGCGTATAACCAATCGACCCCCACAGCGGCTGGACGATAAAATTCACGTCTGCCGGTAGTCTAAGGTCAATCGCGCCGAAGGCCGAGGTGCCCTGATCCGCAAGAATGATATCTCCCGGGCGAATGAACGTTTGCAACGTTCGCCAGAAATTGTCCTGGGTAAGTGAGCCATCTGGCTGCGGGTAGGCCATTGCACCATGAGAAGACGGTACAGGCTTATCGTGCACGTGCTGTTTGCACAGCTCCACCAGCGTCTCAATCGCCTGAAGCATCGGAATACCGGTAAACCAGATATCGCCGACGCGAGCGGCATGAGGCTGGACTTCTATCGTTTGCGCCGGGGTTAACTGATGGGTGAACCCCGCCGTCAGGGTATCGGTAAAACGCGTGCCGATGCACAACACCGTGTCCGCCCCTTCAATCGCCTCTTTTACCGCGCCGGCGCTGGCTGAACCACTGTACGTGCCGTAAAAACCAGTGTGACGTTCATCGAATATGCCTTTGCCCATCAGCATGGTGGCATGCGCCATCGGTACGTCCTTCACCCATTTTTGTAATGCATGTTTAAGGCCATGACGCAGGACCAGGAAATCCGCCAGGAGTGCAGTACGCTTGCTTCTGGCCAGCTTGCTCTCTGCAGCATCGCGAAACGCCTTCAGGCACGCACTATCGGCATGAGCATGCTTCAGGGTGAGAGCGTTTACAGGAGGTGTAGCCGCTTTTTTTGCCACATCGGCAGGCAACATCAGGTAGCCGGGACGGCGTTCACGGAGCATCGTGGTCAGCACCCGGTCTATCTCATAACAGGCATTTTGTTCGGTCAGGATCGCCTGTGCGACAGTGATCGGTTCGCTCATATGGTAAAAATGACGAAACTCGCCATCACCCAATGTATGATGCAGCAACTCCCCTCTTTGCTGTGACGCCGTACCCGGCGCCCCCACAATATGTAGTACCGGCACGTGCTCAGCATAGCTGCCAGCGATACCGTTCATGGCACTTAATTCTCCAACGCCGAATGTCGTCAGCAGCGCGGCAAAACCCTTACATCGGGCGTATCCGTCAGCGGCATAAGATGCATTTAACTCGTTGGCACAGCCCACCCAACAGATATCCGGGCTGTCTATCACATGGTCGAGAAACTGCAGGTTATAGTCGCCCGGCACGCCAAACAGATGATCGGCTCCACAATCTGTAAGACGGTCCAGCAGGTAATCGGCGACGCAGTATGGGGTACGCATGACAGGTATCCTTCTTATGTTGACCTCACTTTGAGTATTAAAGAAGCGTGATGGCTGTCCAGAATTGGCAGCAAGAAGAGCATGGAAAGAATGCTTTACAAAAATGGCTGCGTTATTCTCCTTTTCTTCACGGTAGTGTAAACGCATACACTGATTTTTCTTTTCAGCGCCAGAGGTCATGAGAATGGGTTATCAGCCGGACAAAAATCGTTATCAGACAATGCAGTACCGTCGCTGTGGACAGAGTGGCCTGAAATTGCCAGCCATCTCCCTTGGGCTTTGGCATAACTTCGGTGACGCCACGCTTATCGAAAACAGCCGTCAACTTTTACAGCGCGCCTTCGATCTGGGCATCACACATTTCGACCTTGCTAATAACTATGGCCCGCCCCCGGGATCGGCTGAACGTAATTTCGGACGTATTTTGCAGGAGGAATTCCTGCCATGGCGCGACGAATTGATCATCTCAACCAAAGCGGGCTATACCATGTGGGAAGGCCCTTACGGTGACTGGGGGTCACGCAAATATCTGCTGGCAAGCCTGGATCAAAGCCTGAAACGCATGGGACTGGAGTATGTTGATATCTTCTACCATCATCGTCCTGACCCACACACGCCGCTGCAGGAAACAATGAAAGCGCTTGACCATGTCGTGCGTCAGGGAAAAGCGCTGTATGTCGGGTTATCCAACTATCCCGCTGAACTGGCTCGTAAAGCAATAGATATCCTTGAAGACCTTGGTACGCCCTGCCTGATCCACCAGCCGAAATACTCTATGTTTGAACGCGCGCCGGAAGAGGGTTTGCTGGATGTACTGCTGGAAAAAGGGGTCGGGTGTATTCCCTTCTCGCCACTGGCAGGAGGTCAACTGACCAACCGCTATCTGAATGGTATACCTGCAGACTCACGTGCGGCGAGTGGCAGTCAGTTCCTTAACCCTGACCAGATCACTGAAGAGAAGCTGGTTAAGGTCAGAAAACTGAACGCCCTGGCGGAAAGCCGCAGCCAGAAGCTGTCCCAGATGGCGCTGGCATGGATCTTACGCCATGAATCGGTGACATCTGTACTTATTGGGGCAAGCAAGGCCGCCCAGATTGATGACGCCGTGGGCATGCTGGAAAACCGCCATTTTTCAGATGAAGAACTGAACATAATTGAAGGGATCCTTGGCAGTTCAAATTAATAGCGCTTTTAGCAAAAAGTGCTCTCATTCATGAATTCGGAGTTCAGGCGATGAAACGAGGCTTTACCAACTCGTAATATTGAGTTAACAGGCCCAACGAAGGCCCCGATCGTGAAGGAGAAAGAGTATGTTCAGGTCACTGATTCTTGCAGCGGTATTACTGGCTTCGGCCCCGCTGATCGCCACTGCGGGCGAAATCACCCTGTTGCCATCCGTAAAATTACAAATTGGCGATCGTGACGATTACGGCAGATACTGGGACGGTGGCTATTGGCGCGACCGTGACTACTGGCATCGTCATTATGAGTGGCGTGGAGATCGCTGGTGGAAACATGATAACGGCAGACACCGTGGCTGGTATAAAGATAATGCCTATGAGCGCGGTTACCGTGAAGGCTGGAACGATCGTGACGACCACCGTGGCGGCTGGGGTCGCGGTAAAGGTCACGGCCATGGCCATCATTAATGCAAAAAGGAGCCTCACGGCTCCTTTTTCTTAATTAAACCTTACAGACCTAACACTGTTCCAATCAACAACCACAGGTTCAGCGCCACCACCACCACGACTATGGCCCAGCCGGTTCTTTTCACCAGCGTTGTGTTGACCAGGTCGCCCATCAGGGTTTTATTGCTGGTAAAGATCAGTAGCGGCACCAGCGCCAGCGCGATACCAAAACTCAACAAAACCTGACTCATGACCAGGATCCTCGTTGGATCGAGCCCCATCAGAATCACGATAAATGACGGCAGCATCGTGACAGAGCGGCGCACCCACAGTGGAATATGGAAACGAACAAACCCCTGCATGACCACCTGCCCTGCCAGCGTCCCCACAACCGTAGATGAGAGACCAGCGGCCACCAGACTCAGACCAAATATCGTGGCAGCAGCATGGCTCAGTAACGGCTCCAGTGTGAGATAAGCCTGATCGAGATCGGCAATACCGGTGTGGCCGTTAAAGTGGAAAGCGGCCGCGGCAGTCGCCATCATCGCCAGATTCACAAAACCAGCAATTGTCATGGCGATAGCCACATCCCATTTGGTCGCAGAGTAACGCTCTTTACGCGTGCCGCCGTGGAGATGCTGAGTCAGCGAAGAGTGCAGATAAATGACATGCGGCATGATGGTCGCCCCCAGCACACCGGCGGCCAGAAATACGGCTTCAGAGGTTGGCAGACTTGGGATCACCATCCCTCTACCGAGCTGAGCCAGATTGGGTTGTGAGAAAATCAGCTCGACAATATAGGCCGCAGCGACAAACAACAGCAGACCGCCAATAACTTTCTCCAGCGGTTTTTGCCCCCGACGCTGTAACATCAAAATCAGGAAGGTGGCGATCCCGGTCAGTACCGCCCCCTGCAACAGCGACACGCCCAGAATCAATTTAAAGCCGATCGCCGCACCGATAAATTCAGCGAGATCGGTCGCCATGGCGATGATTTCGGCCTGAACCCAGTAGAGCCAGACCGCCGGGCGCGGGTAATGGTCACGAATTTGCTCAGCCAGGTTTTTACCTGTGGCAATCCCAAGCTTTGCGGAGAGCATCTGAATCAGCATCGCCATCAGGTTAGCCCAGACGACCACCCACAGCAGTTTATAGCCGAAGCTCGCCCCGGCCTGAATATTGGTCGCAAAATTGCCCGGATCGATATAGCCAATGGCAGCAATGAACGCAGGTCCCATTAATGCGAACCGCAACTTGCGCGCTGCTCTGCCACTGCTACCCTCTACGCGACTGTTTGTCATTTCTGCCTCTGAAAATATAGCCTTTGCTATGTTTAATGCTATCAAAATGAGAATGATTATCAAGATCATTTGTGAAGTTTACAGTGATTTCTCTGATAGCTTTGGACGATAGACAGGCGGGTAAGCTGAGGGCGACCTGACAAAAACTGAAATCGCGCGCTCTTTTGTGAAGACTAGCACACAAACTTAACTTTTCACTCATTTACCTAACATAACAAAAATGTATTGTGGATCACTAATTTTGAGACTCGTCACAGGATGTAACTATAGTGTGCCCTTGATCTCGTTTTCTTTTCCTTCGTTACATAGAATGTGCAAGAAAATTAAACCTGCCTCAAATTTGGAGCAAATATGGACCGCGTCCTTCATTTTGTCCTGGCACTTGTTGTCGTTACTGCACTTGCATTGCTGGTCAGCACAGACCGCAAAAAAATTCGTATTCGTTATGTTGTCCAACTGCTGGTCATTGAAGTTTTACTCGCCTGGTTCTTCCTGAACTCCAACGTGGGGCTTGGCTTCGTAAAAGGCTTCTCCGAAATGTTCGAAAAACTGCTCGGGTTTGCCAACGAAGGGACAAACTTCGTCTTCGGTAAAATGAACGACGAAGGTCTGGCGTTCTTCTTCCTGAAGGTGCTGTGCCCAATCGTCTTCATCTCTGCGCTGATCGGTATTCTGCAGCACATCCGTGTTCTGCCGTTTATTATTCGTGGAATTGGTTTCCTGTTATCCAAAGTAAACGGTATGGGTAAGCTGGAATCATTCAACGCCGTCAGTTCCCTGATCCTTGGTCAGTCTGAGAACTTCATCGCGTATAAAGATATTCTCGGTAAGATGTCCCGCAACCGCATGTACACCATGGCGGCAACCGCAATGTCTACCGTTTCCATGTCTATCGTGGGCGCGTATATGACCATGCTGGAGCCAAAATACGTGGTTGCTGCACTGGTTCTGAACATGTTCAGCACCTTTATCGTTCTGTCACTGATCAACCCGTACCGCGTTGATGCCAGCGAAGAGAACATCCAGATGTCAAACCTGCACGAAGGTCAGAGCTTCTTCGAAATGCTGGGTGAGTACATTCTGGCAGGTTTCAAAGTGGCGATTATCGTTGCCGCCATGCTGATCGGCTTCATTGCCCTGATTTCTGGCCTGAACGCCCTGTTCGCTGCGGTTCTGGGCATCTCCTTCCAGGGTATTCTGGGCTACATCTTCTACCCTATTGCATGGGTGATGGGTGTTCCGGCTCACGAAGCACTGCAGGTGGGCAGTATTATGGCGACTAAACTGGTGTCTAACGAATTCGTTGCGATGATGGATCTGCAGAAGATTGCCAGCACCCTTTCTCCACGCGCGGAAGGCATTCTGTCCGTGTTCCTGGTTTCATTCGCTAACTTCTCATCCATCGGTATTATCGCCGGTGCGATTAAAGGTTTGAACGAAGAACAGGGTAACGTGGTTTCTCGCTTTGGCCTGAAACTGGTTTACGGCTCTACGCTGGTAAGCGTCCTGTCTGCTTCTATCGCAGCACTGGTACTGTAAGGTTTACTGTTAAAACACAAACCGGGAGCATGGCTCCCGGTTTTTTTATTCCCGCAATTCTTCCAGCGGTGTAGGTTTGCCTATCAGGTAGCCCTGCAGGTAATCCACGCCGAAGCTTAGCAGCATCTCGCGCTGAGCTGGTGTTTCCACATATTCAGCCACCACACACAGAGATTTTGTCTTCGCCAGATTACACATCGACTGGACGATCATCGCATCCATGTCGTCAGTACAAATATCTTTTACAAAGCAGCCATCAATCTTAATGATGTCTGCCTGCAGACGTCTGAGACGCTCATAGTTCGCGTAACCCGTACCAAAGTCATCAATGGCAATCCGGAAACCGTAATCCCGCAACTGTTGGATATTGTTGATACTGCTTCCTGAATTCGAAAAGGCCTGCTCCTCAGTGATTTCGATAATGACGGCCTGAGGGGCTATACCATACCGTTCGAAGAGGGCGCAAATCTCACTGGCCACCTCTTTTTGCATCAGCGTCAACGGCATCAGATTGACAGAAAAACGGGCACCGGCATGCGTCGCAGGGTGATCGCGCAGCCACACCAGTAACTTTTCCATTACACACATATCAAACCGATGACTGAGGTTGAATTGGGCAATCAACGGAATAAAGCGATCGGGAGTAATGATCTCCCCTTCGCTTTCCATCCGCGCCAGAATTTCGTAGTACCCACTCCCGTCAGCCTTCTGGATAGGCTGCGCGTATAAATGAAACTGGCCCGCGTCCAGGGCGTGTTTAATGCGCGCTAACATCAGAACACGTTCTGTCGTTTGTCCGGATACCGCTTCAAGACTATTCGTGAGCGCAAGAACGTTATGCGCGCCGCAGGATTGCTCTGCCAGCCAGCTCAGTTGCCCCAGCGTGTGGTGTAACTTTTCGCCGTTTTCGACCATCCCCCAGGACGCGCCAAATTCAATATCCAGCCCGGTGTTGTTCCAGTAAATCTTACGACTGTTCAGCCGATCAACCATATGCTGAAGGCGCTCAGCGGTTCCCGGGCCCAGCAATACCAGTACCAGCTCGCTGCCAGGTAACTGGAAGAGGGACTCATCTTTCTGCAGAAGTGGCTGAAGCGACGTGGCGATCGTTCGTTTGCAATGGACCCGCATGAGCATCCCGTAGTGGCGGCTCAAAAATTCCAGGTTATCCATACGCAGAATGCTAACTTTTGCATCAGGATGATTCTCAAGATAATCCTCCAGCGCACGAATATTGGGCAAACCCGTCAGCGGATCGGTCAGCGCCCGGCCCTGCCAGCCCCGTTTTAACCACTCGCTGCGCTGATAAATGCGCGACATGTAAAGCAAACAGATGGCGAAAGAGATAAGCACGGAGAGGATAAAGGAGAGCGAATGGCCCGATTCAACCCCATTGAGGAAGTTATAGTTGTAGGTCAACAGCAGGAGTGCAGATACGGCCCAGAGCAAAGAGATAAGCGCATAGGTCAGGCGACTTATCGCTAACGTAAAAAGAATAAAAATCAGCGGCATCAAATAGCCCGCAATGACGGGAGATTCAAAAGGTCCACATAAAATGACGAGAATGAAACTTAAAAACATCAGCCAGACAAAAATATATAATGAATTTTTGTGAAGAAACACAGGCTTCACGCTTCGCCGCCAGAACGTGATGGCATAGCGAGGATTAATTATCATTCTTAATGGGTAATAGAACATCATGGTAAAAATCAACGCCGCGCAGATCAGACTTTGAATATCCACCACATTGTAAATTACCGTTCCTTCGCCGAAGAAGGTTGAAATTGTCACCGGGAAATCAAACAAATAGCCTGCCATATACATCGACAGCTTAATACCTATTGGCACGATAAAACCGAGCCAGAATATACGTAAACCGATGTGCTTGTTAGGGATACTGTAACGCCAACGCTTACCCAGCATGAGGCGTAGCAGACCGCACGCTGCGAACAACGCGAAGGTCTGACAAAACAGTAAAACTGAATATTGTAGTGGCGCTAAATTAACATAAAATAAATTAGTGACAGTAAAACCTAACAAAACAGGAAGAATTGCCCTGCGTCCAAATAACAGAATTACCGCCAGCATAACGCTTAGCGGTAACCATGCTAAATAAACGTCATGACCATTAACAATTGCGCGCGGAGAGAGGAAACGGGAGAAAGGTACCGCAATCAGGCAAAGCGCCAGGGCAATCATAAATATCTTTACGTTATTGTAAGTTTTTCTATTCATTAAGCTGATGAGTATATTATCCGTTCGTATCATTGACCGGATGGATAATATGTTTATTAATTGCGCGAAGCAAGTTCAAGTCTAATTATGGACGGGTTTATTGCTTTCGATTGAGGTGAGGTACAGGAATATATCTATTTTTATAACAAAATGTAGTAGTGAGTGTTACAAGCGCATAAAAAAAGCCCTCGTCTTTTGACGAGGGCTTAAAATTTTGGTGGAGCTAAGCGGGATCGAACCGCTGACCTCTTGCATGCCATGCAAGCGCTCTCCCAGCTGAGCTATAGCCCCACATGTTACTTTACTGACCGCACTCTGTTGGGTTCAGAGTTTGGTGGAGCTAAGCGGGATCGAACCGCTGACCTCTTGCATGCCATGCAAGCGCTCTCCCAGCTGAGCTATAGCCCCATCGTAAAGCTGTCATGTTGACGGGCGGCATAATATGAATTCCGCTGCGGAGTGTCAACGGCAAAATCAATGACCGCCGCTCAATCGCCGAAAAATCATGCAAATGAATCACTTTGCGAGCTTGCTCGCAGTCATGAGTTAAGCCTGTCACGTTTTCACGTAAAACGGTGCTATAAAATGAACCGTTAATTATCCCTACAAATATTCAGGAAATTGCATGATCAAGGAACGAATGACGCCAGAAGAGTTAGCCTTGCTCACTGGCTATAGCCGCCAGACCATCAATAAATGGGTACGTAAAGAGGGTTGGATTACATCACCAAAACCGGGAGTCCAGGGTGGGAAAGCGCGTCTGGTACATGTGAACGAAAAAGTACGTGACTTTATCCGCAGCGCACGCCGGGCAACTGAAACGTCTGATATACCAGAAGGTGCCAACCAGGATGGTTCGCTTCACAACCTACTCCTGACGCTGGCCAATGAAATGACACCGGAAGAGCAGAAGCAAATGACATCGCTGTTACTGCGGGAAGGGATAACCGGATTGTTGCAACGTTTAGGGATTCGCGACCAGAACTAATATGAAAAGATTACGTAGTAAAATGACCACGGAAGAGCTGGCGGAGAGTTTGGGTGTTGCCCGACAGACCATTAATCGTTGGATACGTCAACAGGGTTGGAAAACCGAAGGGCTCAATGGCGTAAAAGGCGGTCGGGCGCGGCTAATCCATATTGATGCGCGCGTGAAGGAACATATTATGAGCCTCCCGGCAATCCGTACTCGTCAGGCGGTTTACCATCTGGCAGAAGTCCCCTCATCATACAGTGCCCCCTCTTCAAACCTGCGTTCGGGCATTATCGAAACGCTGGAGAGTATGACCCAGCTAGAGCAGAAGCGTCTGGACACATTATTGAAACGTGAAGGTATTCGCGGCTTTCTTACACGCCTGGGTATTGCTGAATCAAATACATAAAAAAACGGCAGGTTACCCTGCCGTTTCTCGTCCTGAAGACTTAATTACTGCTGACTTTCGCGTTCAGAGATAAAGTCCAGCGCCTTGTTAATACGCGCTACACTGCGCGACTTGCCGATGGCATGGACTGTCACATCCAGCGCCGGGGACTGGCCCGCACCGGTCACCGCAACGCGCAGCGGCATGCCTACTTTCCCCATGCCAACTTCAAGCTCATCAGCAGTTGCCTGAATGGCATGATGCACATTCTCGGCAGTCCATTCGGTAAGAGCCGCCAGCTTGTCACGCACCACTTCCAGCGGCTGACGCGCAACCGGACGCAGATGTTTCTTCGCGGCGTCCGCGTCGAACTCATCAAACTCTTCATAGAAGTAACGGCAGCTTTCGGCGATCTCTTTCAGCGTTTTGCAGCGCTCGCCGAGCAGTTTCACCAGATCCGCCAGCTCTGGGCCAGTGCGGGTATCAATATTTGCCTGCTCAATGTGCCACTGCAGATATGTCGCGACATATTCAGGCGGCATGGTATTGATGTAATGGTGGTTCAGCCACAGCAGCTTGTCGGTATTAAATGCACTCGCCGATTTGCTCACAGAGCTCAGAGAGAACAGATTGATCATCTCTTCGCGGCTGAAGATCTCCTGGTCACCGTGAGCCCAGCCCAGACGCACCAGGTAGTTCAGCAGCGCTTCCGGCAGGTAACCGTCGTCGCGATACTGCATAACGCTTACTGCGCCATGACGTTTAGACAGTTTTTTACCGTCGTCACCGTTGATCATGGATACGTGCGCATAAACAGGCACTGGTGCATTCAGTGCCTTCAGAATGTTGATCTGACGCGGGGTGTTGTTGATATGGTCTTCACCACGAACAACGTGTGTAATTTCCATATCCCAGTCATCAACCACAACGCAGAAGTTATAGGTTGGAGAACCGTCGGTACGGCGGATGATCAGGTCATCCAGCTCCTGATTGCTGAATTCGATCGGGCCACGGATCTGGTCGTCGAAGATCACTGAACCCTCTTGCGGGTTAGCAAAACGCACCACGCATGGCTCATCAGTAGCATGTTCGCTATGGTCATGGCGGCAACGACCGTCATAACGTGGCTTCTCACCGTTCGCCATCTGCTCTTCACGCAGCGCGTCCAGACGTTCTTTGGAGCAGTAGCACTTATACGCCGTGCCCGCGACCAGCATCTCATCAATCACAGCGTTATAGCGGTCGAAACGTTTGGTCTGGAAATACGGGCCTTCATCCCATTCCAGATTCAACCAGTTCATACCATCCATGATGGCTTCAATTGCTTCCGGCGTAGAGCGCTCAAGATCGGTATCTTCAATACGCAGGACGAACTCACCTTTGTTGTGACGAGCAAAAAGCCAGGAATAGAGAGCAGTACGAGCACCACCGACGTGCAGATAGCCTGTCGGGCTCGGCGCGAAGCGAGTTTTGATTTTCATGAAATGGCCTTACGTTATAAAGATGCCGGTATTCGGCAAATCCTGGGGAAAAAACGATGGGCAATATTCTATCACTGTGGGGGGATTCCTCAATGTTGATCCCTTTATCGTGACCGAGTTTGCTATTTTTGTTTAGAAATCATGCTCCACCGCCCATTTCGCGATCGTTTTGTTTAATTTTACGACGAACGAGTAAAAACTTTAGAAAATGCGTTGACTCATTTTCAACTCTCCCTATAATGCGACTCCACACAGCGGGGGTGATTAGCTCAGTTGGTAGAGCATCTCCTTTACACGGAGGGGGTCGGCGGTTCGAGCCCGTCATCACCCACCATCTACTTCACGTAGACTCGCAGTGTAGATAAGAATTGAGATTGGGCGATTAGCTCAGTTGGTAGAGCATCTCCTTTACACGGAGGGGGTCGGCGGTTCGAGCCCGTCATCGCCCACCATTCTCACCTTATCGCAGCAGTTCCGAAATGGGCGATTAGCTCAGTTGGTAGAGCATCTCCTTTACACGGAGGGGGTCGGCGGTTCGAGCCCGTCATCGCCCACCATTTCGGGTCGTTAGCTCAGTTGGTAGAGCAGTTGACTTTTAATCAATTGGTCGCAGGTTCGAATCCTGCACGACCCACCAATGTAAAAAAGCGCCCTAAAGGCGCTTTTTTGCTATCTGCTATATGGATGATTCGAACCTGCTGCAGGTTCGAGCCGAACGCAGTGAGGCACCGGAGCCGTTTACGGCGACGGCCCGAAGGGCGAGCGAAGCGAGTCATCCTGCACGACCCACCAATGTAAAAAAGCGCCCTAAAGGCGCTTTTTTGCTATCTGCAATTTACATCATCGTTAAAGTTGCAATCAACCTTTCTACTGCGGGTGTTGCCTGCTTCGCGTCATATACCACATACAGATCAGCCGGTATGCGCTCGCGCAAAGGGCGGAAGACCACGCCTGGCCACTGCATTTGCGCGTAACTGTCAGCGGCAAGCGTAATCCCCATCCCCATACTAATCATCGCCAGTACCGTCTGTGGTTCAACAGCTTCGCGTACAATCATCGGCGAGAACCCGGCCTGCTGACATACGCGATGTAAAAATGCCCAGTCAGAATGTGCTGAAGGCATGGTGACAAAATACTCATCCTGTAACTCTGAGAGCGTAATAGATGATTCGCTGACCAGTCGGTGATCTTCCGGCATTGCAACAAGAAAAGCGGCATCACGCAATCGCACGCTGGTAAACCCGGCGGTGGGTTCAGTTGCCATTCGCCAGATCCCGACATCCAGCTCACGACGTTCAAGCAAAGCCATCTGCATGACCGGCGATTTTTCGCGAAAAACAACATCAACATTCGGATGCTCTTTCAGGAAAGCGCGCATGACCGTGCGCACCTCGCTCCACATGGCGGTACCGACAATCCCCAGCTCAATGCGCCCCGCCTCACCCCGGCCAATTTGCTCGACGCGAGCCAGCGCCTGGTTTGCACTGGCGAGCAGCCGACGGGACTCTTCCATCAGCACTTTACCGGCATGCGTCAACGCGACACTCCGCGAGTGGCGAATAAACAGTAACGTCCCCAGTTGGCTTTCCAGCTCTTTAATATGCAGGCTTAACGGCGGCTGGGACATATTAAGACGGGCCGCAGCCCGCCCAAAATGCAATTCTTCCGCCACGGCAAGAAAATAACGCAGCAGCTTGAGATCGGTCCGATAGACGCGTTCCATCAAAACATATCCTGGCGATAACATTTAAGCGTCTACCTTAAAGCCTTTCATCGTCCACAGGAAAAATTTAGTGCGCAACTGTGCGCATCTCGCTGTTTTTACTGATGTGGTGATAGTGAAAGCTGAAATAAAACACCACCGCAAGCACCAGCGCATAGGCCGCAAACACCAGCCAGATGGTCTGCCAGTCCTTAACCCCATCCACCGAGAAGTAATCGACTGCCATACCGCTTAACACGGACCCGAAATAAGCACCAATACCGTTAACGGTGGTCATAAACAGCCCTTGCGCGCTGGCACGGATATCAGAGCTCACCTCCTGCTCAACAAACACCGAGCCGGAAATATTGAAGAAGTCGAACGCGCAGCCGTAGACAATCATTGACAGCATGAGCAACGCAAAGCCTGTTGCGGACGGATCGCCAAAGGCAAACAGCCCAAACCGCAACATCCAGGCCACCATGCTCATCAGCATGACGGTTTTAATACCAAATCGTCTGAGGAAGTAAGGAATCGTCAGAATGAAGAATACTTCTGACATCTGCGAGACGGAGAGCAAAATGGACGGGTATTTGACGATAAAGCTCTCCGCATACGCCGGATTACGTGCAAAATCATGCAGAAAAGGGCTGCCAAACGTATTGGTTATCTGCAGCACGGCGCCCAGCAGCATTGCGAATAAAAAGAACACCGCCATGCGGGGTTGTTTAAACAGGATAAATGCATTGAGGCCCAGTTTACTTGCCAGAGACGGAGACGTTTTTGTCGTCGCAACCGGAATGGCCGGTAGCGTCAGAGAGTAGAGCGCCAGTAGCAGGGACGCAGCTGCCGCTATATAGAGCTGCACGTTGCTCAGCTCCGCCCTCATCAGGCTGATGGCCCACATTGCGGCAATAAATCCCACGGTGCCATACACCCGCACTTGCGGAAAATGGCTTACCGTATCCAGCCCTGACTGTTCAAGGCAGGAGTAAGAAATCGTGTTCGACAACGCAATCGTGGGCATAAAGGCCATCGCATTCACCAGCATGACCCAGAACATCAGCCCGGGTTCATTGACCTGCGCGGCATAACAGAGGGCAACGGCACAGACGAGGTGGCAAATCACGTATGCACGGTCTGCTCGCAGCCATTTGTCGGCAATAATCCCCACCAGCGATGGCATAACAATTGCGGCCAGCCCCTTGGAGCTGTAAACCATCCCCACGTCGGAGCCGGTAAAATGTAGAGTGTTAATCATGTAAGCGCCGAGGGTAACCAGCCAACTCCCCCAGATAAAATATTGCATAAAGGACATCATCTTTAAGCGAGTCGTGATGTTCATATTCCATTCCTTATAGCAGTGTGGCCCTCACGGGCCACTTTATTGTTTTAATCAGGCAATATGGCGAAGAAAACCGCAGATAAGGTTGATGAAATTCTGGCGGGAAAGCTCAGCAGCAGCCAGTGTTTGTTCGTGTGAGAGTTTTACCTCGCCCAGACCTTCAGCAAGATTCGTAATTGCAGAAACGGCCACTACTTTCAGGTTGCAGTGACGCGCTGAGATCACTTCCGGCACTACAGACATGCCCACCACGTCGCCACCGATAATTTGCATCATGCGGATCTCCGCCGCAGTCTCGAAGTTGGGGCCAGGATAAGAGACAAACACGCCTTCATGCAGAGGGAAGCCCTCTTTCGCGGCCACGGTTTGCAAAACGGCACGGTAGTCTGCGTCGTAAGCATTAGCCAGCGAGAAGAAACGATCACCAAAACGTTCATCGTTTAGTCCCACCATCGGCGTTCCCGGCATGGTGTTGATATGGTCACTCAACGCAACCAGGCTTCCTGGCTCAACGTCTTTACGCAATGAACCCGCAGCATTTGTGCTAAACAGCAGCTCACACCCCAGCAGTTTGAACGTGCGGATCGCATCAGTCATGACGGTCATCCCGCGGCCTTCATAGAAGTGACCCCGCCCTTTCATACAGGCAACAGGTACACCGGCAAGATGTCCCAGGACCAGCTCACCAGCATGACCGTGAACCGTACTCACAGGGAAACCCGGCAGCTTTTCGTAGCTCAGAGAAACGGCGTCTTCAATCTGGTCGGCTAGTGCGCCAAGGCCAGAACCGAGAATGAACGCAACGCGCGGCGTGAAATTTGGTTTAGCGGTGCGGATGATGTCAGCACAGTACCATGGGTTATTTGAGAGGGTCATAGAGGCTCCTTGAGAATTAAGATCGCGATATCACGGATCGCATGACCTTAGTCTTATATCTGGAGCCTGCGGCTTACCTCCAATACACTTTTTCAGCACCATCAATACTGATTGTGTATCAATGCAACTCCCTGCCAGATATGGCAGTTTTGCTCAAGCTAATCCCGTCGGTGCCGATACCTCTGTTTTATAACGCGAGGAAATACGATGACGACCATTCAGGCTTCAACCCAAATGATTCAAACCAGCAGCGGTGGGAAAGGTGCTTCTGGCGGTAGCGACATCTCTTCCCAGATCAGCAGTATTATTGACAAGATCAAAAAGCTGACTCAGCAGTTAAAAGAGCTGGCGAACAGCACTGGCAGCGCAGATGAGAAGAAGAAGCAGCAGGAACTAATTCAGACCCAGATCAAAGTGCTGCAGGCCCAGCTTGCCGCGCTGCAGCGCCAGCAGGCCGAAGAGGCTCAGAAGAAACAGGATCAAAAGCTGGGCAAAGTGGAAGGTGTGAATAGCCCGTCAGATAATCATCAGATTGATATCTACATCTAATCTTCTGATGCGTTAAACAGTGGGTCGCGTATGCGGGCCTCGGTTAATCGTTGCGCCTGGATACGCACCACTTCCCAGATGGCCTGTGCCGCCCCCGAAAGTGAACGATTTTTTCGCCGCACCAGCATCAGCTTTCGCTCGACAACAGGCACCAATCGCTTCACGGACAGCAGACTTCCCTGTGGCAGGGGAAGCGCCAGGGCGGGCAACACGCTGATACCAATGCCAGCTTCCACCATAGGAAAAAGCGTCGCCGGGTGACCAATCTCCTGCACGATCGTTGCCTTTACTCCCTGAGTCGCCAGCGCAGAATCAATCAGCGGACGGCTACCCGAGGCATAATCCTGCAATACCAGGTTCGCCCCCTGAAGGGACTGCCAGCTGACTACCGGTAATGTTGCCAACGGATCGTCGTCCCGGCAGAGCAGCAAAAAGGGTTCTGAAAGTACGCTTTCACACGCCAGATCGCTCACCTGACCGGGATCGATTACAATCCCAAAATCCACATCCCCCTGTCGGATGCTTTCCAGCACCCACTGTTGCGGCCTGTCATGTAAAACAAAATCAATATCCGGGTAGCGGTGGCTCCCCTCGGCAATACACTGCGGAATAAGGTGGGCAGAGATCGTCTGGCTGGCAGCGACCCGCACCGTACCCGAAAGTTGCTGTCCCAACCGCCCTACATCCCTGAGCGTACTGTTCAATTCATCAAGTAACCGCTCGAGGCGTAAGGCCAGTTGCTGCCCGGCTTCAGTCAGTACAACTTCGCGCGTGGTGCGGTCAAGTAACCGCACGCCCGTTTGACTCTCCAGCTCTTTCACACTGTGACTCACCGCCGACTGGCTCAGGCCAATCATCTCCCCTGCCCGGCTGAAGCTGCGGGCGTTTGCCACGGTGACGAAAATACGAAGCTGACGTAAGGAATAATTCATCTGTTTAATTCATAAATGGATGCAATAAATCAATTTTATTTCTCAAATGGAAAAAAGCACAATAGCGACATCTGTTTTCAGGAGTCATTATGAAACTATTTCGTATTGTTGATCCGTTTACGCTTACCCTGGTTGCTACCGTTTTACTGGCCTCTTTCTTCCCCGCTCGCGGGGGATTTGTTCCGTTTTTTGAGGGGCTAACGACGGCCGCCATCGCACTGCTGTTCTTTATGCACGGCGCAAAACTCTCCCGCGAGGCCATTATCGCTGGTGGTAGCCACTGGCGACTACACCTCTGGGTGATGTGCAGCACGTTCATTCTGTTCCCAATACTCGGCGTGCTGTTTGCGTGGTGGGCTCCGGTTAACGTCGACCCGGCGCTTTACACCGGTTTCCTGTATCTGTGCATTCTGCCAGCCACCGTGCAGTCCGCCATTGCCTTCACCTCGCTGGCAGGCGGTAACGTCGCGGCCGCAGTCTGTTCGGCGTCGGCATCCAGCCTGTTAGGGATTTTCGTCTCCCCATTGCTGGTGGGTTTGCTGATGAACATGCACGGCGCGGAAGGTAACCTTGAGCAGGTGGGTAAAATCTGTCTGCAGCTGCTGCTGCCGTTTGTCCTGGGGCATCTCTCGCGTCCGTGGACGGGCGCGTTTGTGGCAAAGCACAAAAAATGGATCTCAAAAACCGATCAGTCGTCAATTCTGCTGGTGGTCTATTCCGCTTTCAGTGAAGCGGTGGTAAATGGGATCTGGCATAAAGTGGGCGCAGGCTCGCTGCTGTTTATCGTGGTGGTCAGCCTCGTCCTGCTGGCGATTGTAATTGCGGTTAACGTCTTTGTGGCACGCAAGTGCGGCTTCAATAAAGCGGATGAAATTACGATTGTGTTCTGCGGTTCGAAAAAGAGCCTGGCGAACGGTATCCCGATGGCCAACATTCTGTTCCCGACCTCGGTGATTGGGATGATGGTGCTGCCGCTGATGATTTTCCATCAGATCCAGCTTATGGTCTGCGCGGTGCTGGCGCGTCGTTACAAGCGCCAGACTGAAAAACTGGCGCAGGAAGAGACCCGCGCCGCAAAAGCTTAAGGGCGTTTCAGGGGCTGAACCAGCTGGGTCAGCCCCTCAGTTTTGATCAGTAACGTGATAGCCATCAACTCACCCAGCCGCCCTGCCGGGAATTCATCCTTACGGGCAAACCACAGCAGATACTCTTCCGGCAAATCGATCAGCCTGCGGCCTTTATATTTACCGAACGGCATCTCGGTGTTGGCGATCTCAACGAGTTGCTCTTTCTCCACGTTATTCTCCTAACAGACGCATCATTTCCGCTTCGTCGATCACCGCAATGCCGAGCTCCTGAGCTTTCGCCAGCTTCGAACCCGCCGCCTCTCCGGCAATCACCAAATCGGTTTTCTTCGACACGCTGCCCGCCACTTTGGCCCCCAGCGCCACCAGACGCGCTTTCGCATCGTCACGTGAAAGCTGGCTCAGGCTGCCGGTCAGCACCACCGTTTTACCGGCGAACGGACTGTCGATCTCTTCGGCATTAACCACCACCGGTGCGGGCCATTTGATACCCTCTTCCAGCAGCTTGCCGATAACTTCACGGTTGCTCTCTTCAGCAAAGAAGTTAAAGACGTGAGTGGCGACAACAATCCCGACATCCGGGACTTTTTGCAACTCGTCGATGCTCGCTTTTTCCAGCGCATCCAGCGTACCAAAGTACGCCGCTAGCCCCGCTGCAGTCGCTTCGCCGACTTCACGAATACCCAGCGCGTAAAGGAAGCGTGCGAAGGTCGTCTCTTTAGCGGCTTCCAGAGCATTGACAACATTCTGAGCTGACTTAGGCCCCATGCGATCAAGCCCCGTCAGTTTACCCGCAGTCAGTTTGAAAAGATCTGCTGGCGTATGGACGTACTCTTTCTCAACCAGCTGATCGATAATCTTGTCGCCCATGCCGTCAACGTCCATCGCCCTACGGGACACAAAGTGTTTCAGAGATTCTTTACGCTGCGCACCACAGATTAAACCACCCGTACAGCGCGCCACCGCTTCACCTTCAACACGTTCAACGTCCGAGCCGCATACCGGGCAATGGGTCGGGAAAATAATCTCGCGCGTATCATCAGGACGTTCTGACTCAACAACGTTAACCACCTGTGGAATAACATCGCCCGCGCGGCGAATGACCACTTTGTCGCCAATACGCAGACCCAGACGCTCAATTTCATCGGCGTTATGCAGCGTGGCGTTACTCACCAGCACGCCCGCCACCTGCACCGGCTCCAGACGGGCGACCGGGGTAATGGCACCGGTGCGACCAACCTGGAACTCCACGTCGCGGACAAAGGTCATCTGCTCCTGAGCAGGAAACTTAAACGCCACCGCCCAGCGTGGTGCGCGCGCGACAAAGCCCAACTGCTCCTGAAGCGCTAATGAGTTAACCTTAATAACGACGCCATCAATATCAAAGCCGAGCGTTGGACGGTCCTCTTCCACCTTGTGGTAGAAGGCCAGTACTGCTTCCGGGGAGTCGCAAAGCTGAACACGGTTGCTCACCGGCAGGCCCCACGCTTTAAACTGCAGCAGACGTCCGAGGTGCGTATCCGGCAGTTCGCCCCCCTCCAGAATCCCTACGCCGTAGCAGAAGAAAGTAAGCGGTCGCTTCGCGGTGATGCGTGGATCAAGCTGGCGCAGAGAGCCTGCCGCCGCATTACGCGGGTTAGCAAACACTTTCCCACCAGTGCGGCGCGCTTCGTCGTTGATTTTCTCGAAGCCCGCCTGGGGCAGGAACACTTCACCGCGCACTTCCAGTCGCGCAGGAATGTTCTCACCCTGCAGTTTCAGCGGGATCGCGCGGATAGTGCGCACGTTGGTGGTGATGTCTTCCCCGGTGGTACCATCACCACGAGTTGCCGCACGCACCAGCACGCCGTTTTCGTAGAGAAGACTTACCGCAAGGCCGTCCAGCTTCAGCTCACAGCACCAGGTAAGGTTATCGCTACTTTTAAGGCGATCCTGCACACGCTTATTAAACGCGAGAAAACTCTCTTCATCGAAGACGTTGTCCAGCGACAGCATCGGCACTTCATGACGCACCTGGCTGAAAGCCCCCAGCGGCTCAGCGCCGACGCGTTGGGTGGGTGAATCGGGTGTGATGAGTTCCGGATGCTGCGCCTCTAATTCGCGGAGCTCGCGCATCAGACGGTCATACTCCGCATCCGGTAATTCCGGCGCGTCCATAACATGATAGAGATATTCATGATGGCGAAGCGTGGTTCGCAGTTCAGTGAGTTGTTGTTCGATTGAGTCCATATCGCACCATCAATGAGAAAAAACCCCCGACATGCGGGGGTTGAGGAGGAGTCGAAGTAAACGCGACGATTACGCGTTGGCTTCCTTAACTTCGCGGATGCGGTCCTGATACTCGCGCAGCTTCTGCGGGGTCATCATTCGACGCTGATCGTCGAGCACCACACCACCCACTTCATCAGCGATGTGCTGAGCGGATTGCAGCATCAGCTTAAAGTTCTGCAGTTCGTCACCATAGGACGGCACCTGCATAAAGATTGTGACACCCGGCGTCACGAAATCACCGGTCATTTCCGGGTCAAAGGTGCCAGGATTGACCATATTGGCCAGGCTGAACAGCGCCGGGCCGCTACCGTCTGGGCTCAGGTGGCGATGGAAAATATTCATGTCGCCAAACTTGAAGCCTGCCTGCTGAATACTGTTAAGCAGCACGTCACCGTTGAGATGGCTGCCGTGATGTGCGGCAACGTTCATGATGATCACCGCTTCTTTGCGCTGCGGTTTTTCAACAACCGGTTCTGGCTCGACGACGGGCTCTGGCTCAACATGCGGGGCCGGAGCGGGCTGCGGCGCAGGCTGCACATGCACAGGCTGCTGCGGTTGTTGTACCGGTTGCACTGGCTGTTGCACAGGTTGCTGTTGAACCGGCTGAGGTGCAGCAGGCTGCTGATGGACAGGCTGTTGCGGCGGCTGGCGCACCGGCTCTTCCACAGGCTGCGGCGCTGGCTGGCGCGGCTGTGCGGAAGCATACGGCGGTTGATACTGGTGCTGCGCAGTACGGGTCGCTTCATGCTCCCCATGAGCCGCGCCGGGGGCAGTATTGACCCGATGAACACGAACTTCACCCACGCCGTCGTCGTCGCTTCCATCGATGTCATCTTCACTGTCATCGTCGTCACGACTGGACTTCATGCGCTTCAGTGGGCGATCGCGAAACATCGAGGAACGCTCTTTACGGCTGGTCCAGAAACCATGTACCAGTAAAGCGATTATGGCGATCGCGCCAACAATGATTAATATCAGACGCAAATCCTGCATCATTATATTCTCTGTTGTTCTAACACCTTGCCACCACGGCAAACATTTACTCACTAAGAGTATTTGCCGTTTACGTCAAGTGCAAGTGTGTGCAGAGCATTCACAGCATAAAGATGAAGGAAATCGTGCTTTTTGCTGGTTTTTCGAACATTTCCTAACTGGTCATTGGTCCGTAAGTGGATAATATAGGCGGGCAATTCCACTGGTTGTGAAAAAAGGAGTACAGCCTGGTTATGGTTTCAACATCTTCTTCCCCCCCTCGCAGCGGCGTCTGGTATTTTTCTCAGGGCTGGAAACTGGTCTCATTGCCGGGTATTCGACGCTTCGTCATCCTGCCTCTGTTGATCAACATTATTCTGATGGGCGGTGCGTTCTGGTGGCTGTTCACAAAGCTGGAAAGCTGGATCCCCTCGCTGATGAGCCATGTTCCTGAGTGGCTGCAGTGGCTGAACTACCTGCTCTGGCCGGTTGTGGTCATCTCGGTACTGCTGGTATTCGGTTACTTCTTTTCAACGATCGCGAACTGGATAGCCGCGCCCTTTAACGGCCTGCTGGCGGAACAGCTGGAGGCACGGCTTACCGGCGCAACGCCACCGGACACAGGCGTGCTGGGGATCATGAAAGACATTCCACGCATCATGAAGCGCGAGTGGCAGAAATTTGCCTGGTACCTGCCCCGTGCGGTTGTACTGCTTATCCTCTATTTCGTGCCCGGTATCGGTCAAACGGTGGCTCCGGTGCTGTGGTTCCTGTTTAGCGCATGGATGCTGGCGATCCAGTACTGCGACTATCCGTTCGATAACCACAAAGTACCGTTTAAAGCGATGCGCACGGCCCTGCGCACCCAGAAGGTTGCCAATATGCAATTTGGCGCACTGACCAGCCTGTTCACGATGATTCCGTTCCTCAATCTTTTCATCATGCCCGTTGCGGTGTGTGGCGCGACGGCAATGTGGGTTGACTGCTACCGTGCTAAGCACGCGTTATGGAAGTAATGCAAAAATGTGTAAACAAGGGGTGGCTTATGCCGCCCCTTATTCCATACTGATCCCCATTATTTCCTTGCAGTATATAGATATGCGAATTCCTTACTTCCCCCTACCTGCTCAACAGGTATGCTGGGACGGTATCCCAATTTCATACAGTTAAGGACAGGCCATGAGTAAGATTTATGAAGACAACTCGCTGACTATCGGTCATACGCCCCTGGTTCGACTGAACCGTATCGGTAATGGACGCATTCTGGCGAAGGTCGAATCACGTAACCCGAGCTTCAGCGTAAAATGCCGTATTGGTGCAAACATGATTTGGGATGCTGAAAAACGTGGCGTACTGAAACCAGGCGTTGAGCTGGTGGAACCAACCAGCGGCAACACCGGTATTGCCCTGGCCTATGTTGCTGCAGCGCGTGGCTACAAACTGACGCTGACCATGCCAGAAACCATGAGTATCGAACGTCGCAAGCTGCTCAAAGCGCTGGGGGCAAACCTGGTACTGACCGAAGGCGCGAAAGGCATGAAAGGTGCCATTCAGAAAGCCGAAGAGATTGTTGCCAGCGATCCGGCGAAATATCTGCTGCTGCAGCAGTTCAGCAACCCGGCAAACCCGGAAATTCATGAAAAAACCACCGGCCCGGAAATCTGGGAAGATACCGACGGTCAGGTTGACGTGTTTATCTCCGGCGTGGGTACCGGCGGTACGCTGACTGGTGTGTCACGCTATATTAAAGGCACGAAAGGTAAAAAAGATCTGATTACTGTTGCCGTTGAACCGACCGACTCACCGGTTATCACTCAGGCACTGGCAGGTGAAGAGCTCAAGCCAGGCCCACATAAAATTCAGGGCATTGGTGCCGGCTTCATTCCAGGTAACCTGGACCTGAAGCTGATCGATAAAGTGGTCACCATCACTAACGAAGAAGCCATCTCTACCGCGCGTCGTTTGATGGATGAAGAAGGCATTCTGGCGGGTATCTCTTCCGGTGCGGCTGTTGCGGCAGCGCTCAAACTTCAGGAAGACGAAGCCTTTACCAATAAGAATATTGTGGTTATCCTTCCATCCTCGGGTGAGCGTTACTTAAGCACTGCACTGTTTGCCGATCTCTTCACTGAGAAAGAACTGCAACAGTGATGCCAGCATGTTAAAAACGCGTAAAAAAGCACCTTTTCGGGTGCTTTTTTGTGGCCTGCTTCAAAGTTTTACCCCTCCTGGCATTGATTCACCCCGTTGGGTCTGGTATTTAAACCAGCAATTATTTTGATGCGTGAAATTAATCAGTGAATGAAATAGCCTTGCTGAATCGATTTTATGATTTGGTTCAAGTCTTGCTTTCGCTGCATAATGTTTAATGACGATCGAAACGTCAGCGCTAACAATACAGGCTAAAGTTCAGTCGCCAGGCTAGACTTTAGTTCCACAACACTAAACCTATAAGTTGGGGAAATACAATGTTCCAGCAAGAAGTTACCATTACCGCTCCGAACGGTCTGCACACCCGCCCTGCTGCTCAGTTTGTTAAAGAAGCGAAAGGCTTCACTTCTGAAATCACTGTGACTTCCAACGGCAAAAGCGCTAGCGCAAAAAGCCTGTTCAAACTGCAGACTCTGGGCCTGACTCAGGGCACTGTTGTCACCATCTCTGCAGAAGGTGAAGACGAGCAGAAAGCAGTTGAGCATCTGGTAAAACTGATGGCTGAGCTCGAGTAAGTTTCCGGGTTCTTTTAAATATCAGTCACAAGTAAGGTAGGGTTATGATTTCAGGCATTTTAGCATCCCCGGGTATCGCTTTCGGCAAAGCACTGCTGCTGAAAGAAGACGAGATCGTCATTGACCGGAAAAAAATTTCTGCCGACAAGGTTGATCAGGAAGTTGAACGTTTTCTGAGCGGTCGTGCCAAGGCATCTGCGCAACTGGAAGCAATCAAAACTAAAGCTGGCGAAACTTTCGGTGAAGAAAAAGAAGCCATCTTCGAAGGGCACATCATGCTGCTCGAAGATGAGGAGCTGGAGCAGGAAATCATAGCCCTGATTAAAGATAAAGGCATGACAGCCGATGCGGCTGCACATGAAGTTATCGAAGGTCAGGCGACTGCCCTGGAAGAACTGGATGACGAATACCTGAAAGAGCGTGCGGCTGACGTACGTGACATCGGTAAGCGCCTGCTGCGCAACATCCTGGGTCTGGCCATCATCGATCTGAGCGCAATTCAGGATGAAGTTATTCTGGTTGCTGCCGACCTGACCCCGTCAGAAACCGCTCAGTTGAACCTGAAAAAGGTTCTCGGTTTCATCACCGACGCAGGCGGCCGTACTTCCCACACCTCAATCATGGCGCGTTCTCTGGAACTGCCAGCCATCGTGGGCACCGGTAGCGTCACCTCTCAGGTGAATAACGGCGACTATCTGATTCTGGATGCCGTAAACAATCTGGTTTACGTCAACCCAACGAATGAAGAGATCGAAAAACTGCGCGCGGTTCAGGAGCAAGTTGCGACTGAAAAAGCGGAACTCGCTAAGCTGAAAGACCTGCCAGCAATCACCCTGGACGGTCATCAGGTAGAAGTGTGCGCAAACATCGGTACCGTACGTGACGTGGATGGCGCTGAGCGCAACGGTGCGGAAGGTGTCGGTCTCTATCGTACAGAATTCCTGTTCATGGACCGTGACGCGCTGCCTACTGAAGAAGAGCAGTTTGCTGCATACAAAGCCGTGGCTGAAGCCTGTGGCTCTCAGGCGGTTATCGTCCGTACCATGGACATCGGTGGCGACAAAGAGCTGCCGTACATGAACTTCCCGAAAGAAGAGAACCCGTTCCTGGGCTGGCGTGCAGTACGTATCGCGATGGATCGTAAAGAGATCCTGCGCGATCAGGTACGTGCTATCCTGCGTGCGTCTGCTTTCGGTAAACTGCGCATCATGTTCCCGATGATCATCTCTGTTGAAGAAGTGCGTGCACTGAAGAAAGAGATCGAAATCTACAAACAGGAATTGCGTGACGAAGGTAAAGCATTTGACGAGTCAATCGAGATCGGCGTGATGGTGGAAACACCGGCTGCGGCGACAATTGCGCGTCATTTAGCCAAAGAAGTTGATTTCTTTAGTATCGGTACCAATGATTTAACGCAGTACACCCTGGCAGTTGACCGTGGTAATGATATGATTTCACATCTCTACCAGCCAATGTCACCGTCCGTACTGACGCTTATTAAGCAAGTTATTGATGCTTCTCATGCAGAAGGTAAATGGACTGGCATGTGTGGTGAGCTTGCAGGCGACGAACGTGCTACACTTCTGTTGCTGGGTATGGGTCTGGACGAATTCTCTATGAGCGCCATTTCCATCCCGCGCATTAAGAAGATTATCCGTAACACGAACTTCGAAGATGCGAAGGTGTTAGCAGAGCAGGCTCTTGCTCAACCGACAACGGACGAGTTAATGACGCTGGTTAACAAGTTCATTGAAGAAAAAACAATCTGCTAATCCACGAGATGCGGCCCAATTTACTGCTTAGGAGAAGATCATGGGTTTGTTCGATAAACTGAAATCTCTGGTTTCTGATGATAAGAAAGACTCCGGAACTATTGAGATTGTTGCTCCGCTCTCCGGCGAGATCGTCAACATCGAAGACGTGCCGGATGTAGTGTTTGCTGAGAAAATCGTTGGTGATGGCATTGCTATCAAACCAACTGGCAACAAAATGGTTGCTCCAGTTGACGGCACCATCGGTAAAATTTTTGAAACCAACCATGCGTTCTCTATCGAATCTGATAGCGGTATCGAACTGTTCGTTCACTTCGGTATCGACACCGTTGAACTGAAAGGCGAAGGCTTCAAACGTATCGCGGAAGAAGGCCAGCGTGTTAAAGTTGGCGACCCAGTGATTGAATTCGATCTGCCACTGCTGGAAGAAAAAGCCAAGTCTACCCTGACTCCGGTTGTTATCTCCAACATGGACGAAATCAAAGAACTGATCAAACTGTCTGGCAGCGTCACCGTGGGTGAAACCCCGGTTATCCGCATCAAGAAGTAATTCTTGCCGCACAGAAAAATGGCGCCTTCGGGCGCCATTTTTGTTTATGCGGGCAGGATAAGCTCGTCGTAACCTTTCGACTGCGTGTAAATCATCACATCCGTCACCCGATCGCCGGCCATGCGAATGGCATCGGCAACGGTTTTGCCCTCAACAATTCCGCTTACCAGCTCTGAACAAAACAGATCGCCCGTCCCTTTCAGGTCCGTTTCAACACGCGGGTGTGCGCTGACGGTCACGCCTTCCTTCGTCACCAGCACCACGTGAATGTTTTGCGGGTCGTCAGCGACCGGCGCACTGGTAATCGCCACCCATTTCAGGCTGTCGGAGAGCAACCCCTGTGCCGCCGCGATGGCGCTTTCTGGCGTACGGCACGGCTTGCCGCTTAACACTTCCAGCTCATAGACGTTTGGTGTAATCCCCTGCGCCAGCGGCAGCAGGTGTTCCCGATACGCTTGCGGGATCTCGGGCTTCACGTACATCCCGCTGTCGATATCGCCGATGACCGGGTCGACCAGCACCAGCAGGTCCGGGTGCCGTACTTTGATGACCCTGAGCCATTGTCCGAGCAATTTAATCTGGCTGGCGCTACCCATATAGCCGGTAGTCACCGCCTTCAGCTCACGCAGGATCTCACGCTCTTCCAGCGCTTTCAGATAACCGCTGAACCACTCATCCGGGATCACGCCGCCGTAGAAGGTGTCATAGTGTGGCGTGTTGCTAAACAGCACCGTCGGTACGGCGGTGACGTTCAGCCTGTGGGTACGAATATTTGGCACCGCAATACTGTTCCCCACGCTGCCGTACACCACCTGCGACTGCACCGCGACAATATCGGTTTGTTGCGCCCGGGTGTTATCCCGGAAAAGAATCATCTCCATGATGCTTAAATCCCTGCCCCCTGCGAATAACTCTCTTCACCAAAGACGCCGGTAGACAGATAACGATCGCCGCGATCGCAGATTATTGCCACGACCACTGCACCCGGGTTTGCCTTTGCAACCCGAATCGCACCCGCTACCGCGCCGCCCGAACTGACGCCACAGAAGATACCTTCACGGACGGCCAGCTCGCGCATGGTATTTTCCGCCTCGCGCTGATGAATATCCAGCACCTGGTCCACAAGCTGCGCATTAAAGATCCCGGGCATGTATTCCGCAGGCCAGCGGCGAATGCCCGGAATGCTGCTCCCCTCTTCCGGCTGCAGACCAACGATAGTGACGGCTTTTTCCTGCTCGCGCAGAAAACGCGATACGCCGGTAATGGTGCCCGTGGTGCCCATGCTGGAGACAAAATGGGTGATCCGTCCTTCAGTTTGCTGCCAGATTTCCGGGCCGGTGGTGGTGTAGTGCGCGTACGGGTTATCCGGGTTGTTGAACTGATCGAGCAACTTGCCTTCACCGCGTTCAGCCATCTCCAGCGCTAAGTCACGCGCCCCTTCCATCCCCTGCTCTTTGGTCACCAGAATCAGTTCCGCACCGTAAGCTCGCATGGCGGCGCGGCGCTCCTGACTCATATTGTCCGGCATCAGCAGCTTCATGCGGTAGCCTTTCAGCGCCGCAATCATTGCCAGCGCGATACCGGTGTTGCCGCTGGTTGCCTCAATCAGCACGTCACCGGGCTTAATTTCTCCGCGTTTTTCGGCCTGGACAATCATCGACAGCGCCGCGCGGTCTTTCACCGATCCCGCCGGGTTATTGCCTTCGAGTTTGACCCAGATTTCGCTGCCGTTGGCACACCCCATACGCTGAAGCTTGACCAGAGGGGTGTTGCCGATGGTGTGTTCGAGTGTATTCACGATTTTTACTCAATAAAAAAGCCGGGGGCGCGCAGCGATCCCGGCCTACAAGACACAGTGATAACTGTAGGCCCGGTCAGCACAGCGCCACCGGGCGATAAACATCCTACTAACCTATCAGGCTGACTCCGCCAGAGCAATATCCTCGCGCGTCTCAATACGTTCCTTCCCGTGATAAATACGCGCATGCTGCAGACCGACAAACAGGCGTTCTCCCCGGTGCGGTGGCTCCTCATCGCGCATGACCACGGTCAGCGGCTCGGTATACCAGCCCAGCGGTTGTACCACCAGTTGGGTGTAGTGCCCTTTAGGGCTCGCTTCCAGCACCTGCACCGGCAGCGGTGAGTCAAGGCTGGTGCGACGGCTCACATCCACTTCCCACGGACGCAGGAACAGGTCGACCGGCCCCTGATGCGCAGAGGTATATCCCAGCGGCCAGCGGTGCGCGCCCACGTGGAACTGACCGCCGCGAATGGTACCCTGAAGACGGTTTACCTCGCCCATAAACTCCAGCACGAAGCGGGTCGCCGGTTCACGCCAGAGCTGCTCCGGCTCGTCAACCTGCTCAATATTACCCTGGCTCATGACCACCACACGGTCCGCGACTTCCATCGCCTCTTCCTGATCGTGGGTCACGAAGACGCTGGTAAATTTAAGCTCTTCATGAAGCTGACGCAGCCAGCGACGCAGCTCTTTTCGCACCTGCGCATCCAGCGCACCGAACGGCTCATCCAACAGAAGAATTTGCGGCTCAACGGCCAGCGCACGTGCCAGTGCAACGCGCTGCTTCTGACCACCGGACAGCTGGGCCGGGAAACGGTCCGCAAGATGGGCCAACTGCACCATCTCCAGCAGTTTGGTCACTTTCGCTTTAATGGTTGCCGCATCCGGGCGCTCGCGACGCGGCAGCACGGTCAGGCCAAATGCGATGTTATCGAATACGGTCATGTGGCGGAACAACGCGTAGTGCTGGAATACAAACCCCACCTTACGGTCGCGGGCGTGCAGGCGGCTCACGTCGGTACCGTGGAAGCGGATATGCCCGCTGGTCTGATGCTCAAGCCCGGCGATAATACGCAGCAGTGTCGTTTTACCTGAGCCAGACGGCCCCAGCAGCGCCACCATTTGTCCGGAAGGGATATCCAGCGAGATATCATTCAGCACCTGGGTGCGACCAAAAGACTTCTTAATATTGGCAATCTCAATGCTCATGATTTCCCTCCTGATGCTGACGTTTTTCCTGATTTTCTAAACGCCACTGCACCACACTCTTCAAAAACAGGGTCAAAATAGCCATCAGCGTCAGCAACGCTGCGGCAGTAAACGAACCGATGGTGTTGTAATCCTGCTGCAGCAGCTCAATCTGTAGCGGCAGCGACAGCGTTTCACCGCGAATAGAACCGGAGACGACGGAAACGGCGCCGAACTCACCAATCGCACGGGCGTTGGTCAGCACCACGCCGTAAAGCAGCGCCCAGCGGATATTCGGTAGCGTCACGCGACGGAACATCTGCCAGCCTGACGCGCCCAGCAGCACCGCCGCTTCGTCTTCGTTACTCCCCTGACTCAACATCACCGGCACCAGTTCACGCACCACAAACGGACAGGTCACGAAGATGGTGACCAGCACCATGCCCGGCCAGGCGAACATGATCTGCAGGTTATGCTCATCCAGCCAGCCGCCCAGCGGGCCGTTGGAGCCGTAAAAGAGCAGGTACACCAGACCCGCCACCACCGGCGACACAGCGAAAGGAATATCCAGCAGGGTCAGCAGCAGCTGACGTCCCGGGAAGTTAAAGCGCGTCACCAGCCACGCCAGCAGGGTACCGAACACGAGGTTCACCGGCACGGTGATCAGGGCAATCAGCACGGTCAGCCAGATGGCGTGCAGCATATCCGGGTTCGCCAGGTTTTCCAGTGCGGGCATCAGGCCCTTACTGAACGCCTGAACGAAAATATAAATCGTCGGCACGACGAGAATGAGGGCGGAAACCAGCACCCCCGCCCCAATCAGAAACCATTTACCCCAGTTGATGCGGGGTGCATCGTATCGCTTCAATTGCGTAACTTCCGCCATCAGTGACCTACCACACGTCGACCAAAGCGACTTTGCAGAGTGTTAATCGAGTACAGCAGCAGCAGCGAGGCCGCCAGGATCACCGAGGCAATAGCGCTCGCCGCCGGATAATCAAACTCCTGCAAACGGATGAAAATCATCAGCGAGGTGACTTCTGTTTTCCAGGCAATGTTCCCGGCGATAAAAATCACCGCGCCGAACTCACCGAGGCTGCGGGTAAACGACAGCGCGACACCCGCCATCAGCGCCGGAGACAGCTCCGGCAGAACCACCTTGCGGAAGCTCTGCCAGCGCGTGGCGCCCAGCGTTTCCGCCGCTTCTTCGTATTCCGGACCTAACTCTTCCAGCACCGGCTGCACGGTACGCACCACAAACGGGATGCTGGTAAAGGCCATCGCCACTGCGATACCGAGCCAGGTGTAGGTCACTTTGATGTCAAATTTCGCCAGCCACTCGCCGTACAGCCCGTTCACGGAGAAGAGCGACGCGAGGGTTAAGCCCGCCACCGCCGTCGGCAGCGCAAACGGTAAATCCATTAACGCGTCGAGCAACGTACGGCCCGGAAAACGGTAGCGGGTTAAGATCCACGCCATCAGCAGGCCAAACACGCCGTTAAAAATGGAGGCGACAAATGCCGACAGCAACGTCACTTTATAGGCCGCTACCACTTGCGGGTTGGTGACCACGTCCCAGTACTGCGCCCAGCTCATCTGAGCAAGCTGCATTACCAGCGCGCTGAGCGGTAACAGCAAAATCAGACAGACGAACAGCAGGCTGGTCCCGAGGCTTAAGGTAAAGCCAGGCAGCACACGTCTGGAGGAAACTGCAAACATTACTTACGCCCCGCCGCCAGCAATTTATCTAACTCACCGCCGCTGGCAAAATGCGTTTTCATCACATCAGGCCAGGAGCCGAAATGGTCTTCCACGCGGAACAGTTCGGTCTGCGGGAATTTATCTTTCAGTTTGTTCATCACATCCGGGTTATTCACGCGGTAGTAATAATCGGTAATGACGGTCTGCGCCTGAGGGCTGTACAGATAGTTGAGATAGGCTTTTGCCGCTTTCTCGGTACCGTTCGCCTGCACGTTTTTATCCACCCATGCGACCGGGAACTCGGCCAGGATGTTGGTTTTCGGGATAACGACCTCGAAGCCCTGCGCTTCATACTGTTTACGGATGTTATTCACTTCCGATTCAAAGCTGATCAGCACATCGCCGAGACCACGTTCTGCGAAGGTCGTGGTCGCTCCGCGACCGCCGGTATCAAACACTTCGACGTTTTTCAGGAACTGGGTCATGAACTGCTCGGTTTTCGCTTTATCGTTACCGTCAGCCTTGTCCGCTGCACCCCACGCCGCCAGATAGGTGTAACGCGCATTGCCGGAGGTTTTCGGGTTTGGGAAAATCAGCTTCACGTCAGAACGCACCAGGTCGCTCCAGTCGTGAATATTTTTCGGGTTGCCCTTGCGCACCAGGAAGCCCATGGTGGAGTAGAACGGCGAGCTGTTGTTCGGCAAACGGCTCTGCCAGTCCGCCGGGATCAGCTTGCCCTTGTCGTGCAGGATCTGCACGTCAGTCACCTGGTTGTAGGTCACCACATCCGCTTTCAGCCCCTGGAGGATCGCCAGCGCCTGCTTGGACGAACCGGCGTGAGACTGCTTGATGGTCAGCTTATCGCCATTGTTTTCTTTCGCCCACTGCTGTTCAAACGGTGGATTAAGGGCGGCAAACAGCTCGCGTGAGACGTCATACGAACTGTTTAACAGTTCAGTCGCCTGCGCCTGTGCCACCAGCAGTAAACCTGCCAGCGCCAGAGTTCCTTTTTTCAGTACAGTAACGGCCATTGCGCACCCTTATAAATGTGATGACTATCTTATAGTCATAATATTTATAACGAGGACGAAAGGAGTAACGGTTTTATATACCGTTTGGTGATTTAGAAGCAGAAAAGGGAATAAGGGTGCGGGAGAAATTGCCGGGTGGCGCTAACGCTTACCCGGCCTACGCGTGGAGAGCGGTTTTACAGCGCCAGCAGACGCTCAACGGACGGCGCGAAGTAGTAGCCGCCGGTCACCGGTTTGGTGAAACGCAGCATGGCGTCACGCTTGCCGTCGGTATCACCAAACATGCTCAGCAGCTGCTGCTCAATATTATGCAGGCGCGCGCAGTACGCGCAGAAATAAAGGCCGTGTGTGCCGCTTGCCGTGCCATACGGCAGGCTCTGGCGAACAATCTTCAGGCCTTTGCCATCTTCTTTGAGGTCAACGCGGGTCAGATGAGAGGTAGCAGGACGCTCGTCGCCGTCAATCTCTTCGTTGGCTTCTTTGGTACGGCCGATCATCATCTCCTGGTCGTGCACGCTCATGCGGTTAAGCTGCTTGAGGTTGTGCTCCCAGCGCTGGACGAACACATAGCTGCCGCCCGCGTCCACACCGTCTTTGATCACCGCGACGTCACGACGCGTCTCTTCACCTGCCGGGTTTTCAGTACCGTCGACAAAACCGCTCAGATCGCGCTCTTCCACCCAACGGAAGCCATGAACTTCTTCCTGTACCTCAATGCTGTCGCCAAACGCCGCGACCGCCGCCTGGGCAACCGAGAAATTCACATCATGACGTAAAGAGAGAATGTGGATCAGCACGTCGTATTGTGTCGCTGGCGCAAGACCTTTGCCGTAAGGGATAAAGTCCTTCAGCTCCTCAGCCCCTTCGCCACCGCTCAACTGACGCCAGACGTTGTTGCCAAAGGCGACAACGGCACCGAGGTGAGCATCCGGGAATTTGGCCTGGAAGGTAGTCAGTTTATCGACGAATACTTTACTGGCCGCACGCAGGGCATCCACGTCCCCTTTAACATTGGCTTCAATCCAAATCGCCGCGCGGCAGTGTTCTGGCAAAATGCCACTCTGAACCTGAGACATCGCTCCTCCTGAAATAAAGATGCCACGTCAGCGTGGCATTGATGGCGGCTATTATACCCTGAATTCAGCGAGGCGGTTTGTTCCGGCGCAAATTACTGCTTCCAGATAATTTTGCTCACTTTCCAGTTCTTCAGCGTGTCGTCAGACGGCATCAATCCTTCCGGACCGCTCCAGGTTCCAGTGAAGACGTAACTGATGTGCTGGCTACCCTCAGCTTTACATTCCACAGCCACGCCATCGTCAGAAGAGGCGTTTGCACAGTTGCCGAAGGCCTGTTTATAGAGATCGCTAAACGGTGTACCGACCTTCACCCCACTTGCCGTGGGAATCGCGTCATCCAGCACCGCAATGCGGTTCACCGTGCCTTTATCACCGTTAATCACCAGCGCCAGCTTGTCGCCCTTCAGCGCTTCGTAATAGCGAACAATATTGCCATTCTCCGTTTTCATGCCGCTGCGCAGGCGGTAATCGCTGCTGAGCGCATCCTGAATAGCATTTTGGTCCAGCGCCGTTGCGGCGGTAATTTTTCCTACGCCCTGCTCGGTCACTTCCGTTGATGAGCCAAACCAGTTCCACGGATACGCAGCGGACCAGTTAATGGATGAGAGCGTTGAACACCCGGTTAACGCCAGCGGGAGAGCGCATAAAAGTAAACGCAGCGATTTCATTGAAACGTCCTTACTTGTTAAATCAACGCTTGTTGGAGTGCGACATCGGCAAAAAGTGCCGTATTAATCATCCTGATGCGTAAAACAGGCGCGAAGACGCGGGTTGGTCAGCAGCCACAGCAGCGCCACAATATCGGCAACCACCAGCGCAACGCCGATACCCGTAAGCGGTTCACCGTACCACCAGAGTACCGGTTGCCAGCAGAGCAGCACGATCTGGGCAAAGATCAATAGCCAGCGAAGCGCGCGCCACAAACGAGGGAGCGTATGCCGTCGTCCGCTGCACAAAAAAGCCACTACCGCTGGTACGCCCGGCAATAAGCCAAGCCAGAACGCATCGTGATCGGGGTAAAAAAGGTTTAGCAGCGTGTCGCCCTGCCCGCGCGACGCGCCGGCCATCACAAACAGCACCCAGGTGCGGGCCTGGAGCAGCAGAACGCACCAGAATAAAAAGGGCAGCCTGACGCGGCCCTGCGCGTCATAATCTGCCGGATGGATCTCAGTACTCTTCATCTTCGATCAGACGTTTTCCTAAACTCAAGACGTCAGAATGCTCATAGCCCAGACGCTCATACATGCCCAGTACGACGTCGTTATCTTCCCGCACCATGATCTGAATTTTCGGGCAACCGCGGGCAATGAGCTTTTTCTCAAGACGATTAAGCAATGCATTGGCGATGCCACGACCACGGTACTCAGGGTGCACGCCCAGATAATAGGCCGACCCGCGATGACCGTCGTAACCGCCCATTACCGTCCCCACCACCTCGCCGTTCACTTCCGCGACCAGAAACAGACTGACATCGTGATTCACCTTCCGCTCGATATCCATTTCCGGATCGTTCCACGGACGCAGCAGATCGCAGCGTTCCCAAAGGGTGATCACCTCTTCGAAATCTTCCTGGCGAAAAACGCGTATCTCCATGGTATTAACCGCCTTTTCGGGTTTAAAAACAGTGATTATGGCGTGAACCTCTCGTTTAGCCAATAACCGGGGAAAATCTCACCAAAATTTGGCATAATGTCACTTTGTCACGTATTGAAATGAAAAGTAAAACAATTGCCAATAAGGACTGTCGTAACGCTAATCACGATACGATATAACACCAGGACTCCAATTTTTACAATTCAGGCCGCATGAGCACATTCAAACCATTAAAAGCACTCACATCGCGTCGTCAGGTTCTCAAAGCGGGGCTGGCGGCCTTAACGTTAACGGGCATCGCAAAGCAGGCTCAGGCAAAAGACGAGAGCACGCTCAAAACCAGTAACGGACACAGTAAACCGAAAACCAAAAAGCCGGGCGCGAAGCGTCTGGTGATGCTTGATCCGGGCCATGGCGGGATTGATACCGGCGCCATCGGCAAAAACGGTTCGAAAGAAAAACACGTCGTGCTCGCGATTGCAAAAAATGTGCGCGCGATTTTACGCAGTAACGGCATTGACGCACGCCTGACGCGTTCCGGTGACACCTTCATTCCTCTGTATGACCGCGTGGAGATCGCCCATCAGCACGGTGCGGATCTGTTTATGTCGATTCACGCCGACGGCTTTACCAACCCTTCTGCGGCAGGTGCCTCGGTGTTTGCGCTTTCCAACCGTGGTGCCAGTAGCGCCATGGCGAAATATCTCTCCGATCGCGAAAACCGGGCAGATGAAGTCGCCGGAAAGAAAGCCACCGATAAAGACCACCTGCTACAGCAGGTGCTGTTCGACCTCGTGCAGACGGATACGATCAAAAACAGCCTGACGCTCGGCTCACATATTCTGAAGAAGATTAAGCCGGTGCATCGTCTGCACAGTAAAGGCACCGAGCAGGCGGCGTTCGTGGTGCTGAAATCACCGTCCATCCCGTCCGTGCTGGTGGAGACCTCCTTCATTACCAACCCGGAAGAAGAGCGACTCCTCGGTACCACGGCGTTTCGTCAGAAGATCGCCAACGCCATCGCCTCCGGCATTATTAGCTACTTCAACTGGTTTGATAACCAAAAAGCGCACTCCAGGAAACGTTGATGAAACCCGATGCTCAACTGGTCAAAACCTTCCTGCTACAGCTGCAGGATGAGATTTGCCAGAAACTGGCCGCCGCAGACGGCGGTGAATTTCAGGAAGATAACTGGCAGCGCGAGGCCGGTGGCGGTGGGCGCAGTCGGGTGCTGCGTAACGGCGGCATCTTTGAACAGGCGGGCGTCAATTTCTCCCACGTTCACGGCGACGCGATGCCCGCATCTGCGACCGCGCACCGTCCTGAACTGGCAGGCCGCAGTTTTGAAGCGATGGGCGTCTCGCTGGTGGTGCATCCACACAACCCGTTTGTGCCCACCAGCCACGCCAACGTGCGCTTTTTCATTGCGGAAAAACCAGGGGCCGATCCGGTCTGGTGGTTTGGCGGCGGTTTCGACCTCACGCCCTACTACGGCTTCGAAGAGGACGCCGTGCACTGGCACACCACCGCGCGAGACCTTTGTCTGCCGTTTGGCGAAGACGTCTACCCGAAATTTAAAAAGTGGTGCGATGACTACTTTTATCTGAAGCACCGCGACGAGCAGCGCGGCATCGGCGGGCTGTTCTTTGACGATCTCAACACCCCTGATTTTGATACCGCGTTCAGCTTTATGCGCGCCGTGGGCGAAGGCTATACCGACGCCTATCTGCCGATTGTCGAGCGCCGTAAAAATACCGACTATGGCGTGCGCGAACGCGAGTTCCAGCTCTATCGTCGCGGGCGCTACGTGGAATTCAACCTGGTGTGGGATCGCGGGACGCTGTTCGGCCTGCAGACCGGCGGGCGCACGGAGTCGATTCTGATGTCGATGCCGCCGCTGGTGCGCTGGGAGTACTGCTACGAACCAAAAGAAGGCAGCCCGGAGGCTGCCTTGCGTGAGTTTATTCAGGTTCGGGACTGGGTGTAACTGCCGGATGGCGCTGCGATTAAAGAGGCTGCGTCTGCGCCTCAACCACCGCCAGCGCCACCATATTCACGATACGACGCACGGAGGCAATCGGTGTTAACACATGCACCGGTTTCGCCACCCCCATCAGTACTGGCCCTACGGTCACACCTTCAGAACTGGAGACGCGCAGCAGGTTATAGCTGATACGCGCCGCTTCCACGTTCGGCATAATCAATATGTTCGCCGATCCTTTCAGCGGACTGTCCGGCATACGTTCGTTACGGATGCTCTCCACCAGCGCGGCATCGCCGTGCATTTCCCCGTCAATCATCAGCTCCGGTGCACGCTCGCGCACCAGCTCCAGCGTCTGACGCATTTTGCAGGCCGCCGCAGATTTGGACGAACCAAAGTTAGAGTGCGACAGCAGTGCCACCTTCGGCTCAATACCAAAGCGACGCACGGTTTCCGCCGCCATCACGGTGATTTCCGCCAGTTCGTCCGGGGTTGGGTCATCGTTAACGTAAGTATCGGCAATAAAGGTGTTGCCGCTTGGCAGCAGCAGCGCGTTCATCGCCCCGGCGGTATGAACGCCATCGCGATAGCCGAAGATCTCCTGCACCACGCTGAAGTGTTCGTGGTAGTCACCAACGGTACCGCAGATCAACGCATCGGCTTCACCACGATGGACCATGATCGCGCCGATCACCGTCGTGTTGCTGATCACCGCTTTCTGCGCCTGTTCCTGGGTGATCCCGCGACGTTTCATGATCGCGTAGTATTCGCTCCAGTACTCTTTGAAGCGCGGATCGGATTCGTTGTTAACGATCTCGAAGTCGACGCCCGGCTTAATCTGCAGACCCAGCTTCTGGATGCGCATCTCGATAACGCTCGGACGACCAATCAGGATCGGCTTCGCCAGACCTAAGGTGATCAGCTCCTGGGTGGCGTGCAGCACGCGAGCCTCTTCCCCTTCCGCCAGCACCACGCGCTTCGCGTCGGCGCGCGCCTGAGAGAAGATCGGCTTCATGAACAGGTTGGTTTTATAGACAAACTCGGTGAGCTTATCGACGTAGGCGTCGAAGTCCTGAATCGGGCGCGTCGCCACGCCGGAGTCCATCGCCGCTTTAGCTACCGCTGGGGCAATCTTAACAATCAGACGCGGGTCAAATGGTTTTGGAATGATGTAATCCGGGCCAAAGCTCAGATCCTGGTCGCCATAGGCGGAGGCAACCACTTCACTTTGCTCGGCGTGCGCCAGCTCCGCGATAGCGTGAACCGCGGCAAGCTTCATCTCTTCGTTGATTGCCGTCGCGCCAACGTCCAGCGCGCCACGGAAAATGAACGGGAAGCAGAGCACGTTGTTCACCTGATTAGGGTAGTCGGAACGACCAGTACAGATGATGGCATCTTCACGCACCGCTTTCGCCAGCGGCGGCAGAATTTCCGGCTCCGGGTTAGCCAGCGCGAGAATCATTGGCGCGCGCGCCATCTTCTTCACCATCTCCTGGGTCAGCACTTTCGGGCCTGAACAGCCGAGGAAGATATCCGCGCCATCAATGACGTCCTCAAGCGTGCGTTTACCGTCGTCTTCAACCGCATATGCCGCTTTGGTTTCCGCCATGTTTGGCTCGCGGCCTTTATAGATAACGCCTTTGGAATCACAGACCACAATGTTGTGCTTCTGCATACCCAGCGCCACCAGCAGGTTCATACAGGCGATGGCCGCAGCTCCCGCACCGGAAACTACCATGCGCACGTCAGAGAGATTTTTCTCCACCACGCGCAAACCGTTCAGAATCGCAGCGGTACTGATAATCGCAGTACCGTGCTGGTCATCATGGAACACGGGAATGTTCATACGCTCGCGCAGCTTCTGCTCGATATAGAAACATTCCGGCGCTTTGATGTCTTCCAGGTTGATACCGCCGAAGGTCGGCTCCAGCGCAGCCACCACGTTGATGAATTTATCGGGATCGAGTTCATCCACCTCGATATCAAACACGTCGATACCGGCGAATTTCTTGAACAGAACACCCTTCCCTTCCATCACGGGTTTACCCGCCAGCGCACCAATGTTGCCAAGACCTAATACCGCCGTGCCGTTAGAGATCACGGCAACAAGGTTGCCACGCGCGGTATATTTGTAGGCCGCCAGCGGATCTTTTTCGATTTCCAGACACGGTGCAGCAACGCCCGGCGAATAGGCCAGCGCCAGATCGCGCTGCGTTGCCAGTGGCTTCGTGGGGGAAACCTGGATTTTACCCGGGACAGGGAACTCGTGAAAATCGAGGGCACTCTGTTTTAACTGCTCATCCATCTTCTTTTTCCTTTCACGTATCGGTCAAAAGGGTGACGTAAGCGATCCTGTTGCACACCCTGGTGTGCCGCCTAGTATCGCCGCAGGCCGCCACATAAACTTTGAAGGCTGCCAAACTCTCACCATCACACATTAAAAATTGTTATCAATTTATAACAGCCATGTTACCCGTCTCAAAAGCAATGCCGCCCCCGTCTGCTATGCTTTTTTGTTAAGTCCATCATGATTTTTCCAGAAGTGTGAACTAACGCACTCATCTAACTCTTTTATTTTCAAGGAGTAATTATTTATGAATCAGTTAGACGGCATCAAACAATTCACCACCGTGGTCGCAGACAGCGGCGATATCGAGTCGATTCGCCACTATCAGCCGGAGGATGCGACCACCAACCCTTCGCTACTGCTTAAAGCCGCCGGGCTTGCGCATTTTAGTCATCTGATTGATGACGCCATTGCCTACGGTAAACAGCGCGGGAAAACCCAGGAGCAGCAGGTCACCGAAGCCAGCGACAAGCTGGCCGTTAATTTTGGTGCAGAAATTCTTAAAAGCATCCCCGGACGCGTCTCGACCGAAGTCGACGCCCGCCTCTCTTTCGATAAAGAAAAGAGTATTCACAAGGCTCGCCGTCTGGTTGAACTCTACCAGGAACAGGGGATCGATAAATCTCGCATCCTGATCAAACTGGCGTCGACGTGGGAAGGTATTCGTGCGGCGGAAGTGCTGGAAAAAGAGGGTATCCACTGCAACCTGACGCTGCTGTTCTCGTTTGCTCAGGCACGCGCCTGTGCCGAAGCGGGGGTGTTCCTCGTCTCGCCATTTGTCGGACGCATCTACGACTGGTATCAGGCAAAACAGCCGATGGATCCGTACGTGGTCGATGAGGATCCGGGCGTGAAATCGGTTCGTAATATCTATGATTACTTTAAACAGCACCGCTACGACACTATCGTGATGGGTGCCAGCTTCCGCCGTACCGAGCAGATCCTCGCCCTGGCAGGCTGCGACCGCCTGACCATTTCCCCTAATCTGCTCAAAGAGCTGCAGGACAAAGAAGAGACGGTGATCCGCAAGCTGGTGCCCACCTCTACCGTCTTGCCAAAACCGAAAGCCATGACCGAAGCCGAGTTCCGCTGGGAACATAATCAGGACGCCATGGCCGTAGAAAAACTGGCGGAAGGTATCCGCCTGTTCGCCGTCGATCAGCGCAAACTTGAAGACCTTCTCGCCGCCAAACTTTAACCTTGCCACGGAGTGAACTATGTCCCGTAAAGAGCTAGCCAATGCCATTCGCGCCCTCAGCATGGATGCCGTGCAGAAAGCCAATTCCGGCCACCCTGGCGCGCCTATGGGCATGGCTGATATTGCCGAAGTATTGTGGAACGACTTCCTGAAGCACAACCCCAACGACCCCACCTGGTACGATCGCGACCGTTTTATTCTCTCCAACGGCCACGCCTCAATGCTGCTCTACAGCCTGCTGCACCTCTCCGGCTACGATCTGCCGCTTGAGGAGCTGAAAAACTTCCGCCAACTGCACTCCAAAACGCCGGGGCACCCGGAGATTGGCTATACGCCAGGGGTGGAGACCACCACCGGACCGCTCGGTCAGGGGCTGGCGAATGCAGTCGGGCTGGCGATTGCCGAGCGTACGCTGGGCGCGCAGTTTAATCAGCCGGGGCATGACATCGTTGACCATTACACCTACGTGTTTATGGGTGACGGCTGCCTGATGGAGGGGATTTCCCACGAGGTCTGCTCCCTGGCGGGCACGCTGGGGCTCGGCAAGCTGATTGGCTTCTACGATCACAACGGCATCTCCATCGACGGGGAAACCAAAGGCTGGTTCACCGACGACACGGCGAAACGCTTCGAAGCCTACCACTGGCACGTGGTACATGAGATCGACGGGCACGATCCTGAGGCAGTGAAAAAAGCGATTCAGGAAGCGCAGAGCGTGAAGGACAAACCGTCGCTGATTATCTGCCGCACGGTTATCGGCTTCGGCTCGCCAAACAAAGCAGGTAAAGAGGAGGCGCACGGCGCGGCGCTGGGTGAAGAGGAAGTGGCGTTAACCCGACAAAAACTGGGCTGGAAATACCCGCCGTTCGAAATCCCAAAAGAGATCTACAAAGCATGGGATGCCCGAGAAACCGGTGAAAAGGCACAGCAGTCCTGGAACGAGAAGTTCTCCGCTTACAAAAAAGCGCACCCGGACCTGGCCGCCGAGTTTTCCCGCCGCATGAGCGGCGGTCTGCCGGAAGACTGGGACGATAAAACCCAGGCGCTGATTGAAAACCTGCAGGCTAACCCGGCGAAAATCGCCACCCGTAAGGCGTCTCAAAATACGCTCAATGCCATTGGGCCTATCCTGCCCGAACTGCTCGGTGGTTCAGCGGACCTGGCACCCAGTAACCTGACGATCTGGTCTGGCTCGAAATCACTGAAAGAGGACATCGCCGGGAACTACATTCACTACGGCGTGCGCGAATTCGGAATGACCGCCATTGCCAACGGCATCGCCCATCACGGCGGCTTCGTGCCCTACACCGCCACCTTCCTGATGTTTGTCGAGTATGCCCGTAACGCGGCGCGCATGGCGGCCCTCATGAAGGCGCGACAGATTATGGTCTATACCCATGACTCAATTGGTCTGGGAGAAGACGGACCAACGCACCAGGCGGTGGAACAACTGGCAAGCCTGCGCTTAACGCCGAACTTCAGCACCTGGCGTCCGTGCGATCAGGTGGAAGCGGCGGTCGGCTGGAAGCTGGCAGTGGAACGTCATACTGGCCCGACAGCGCTGATCCTGTCACGCCAGAACCTGGCGCAAATTGAGCGTACCCCGGAGCAGGTGAAAAACATCGCCCGCGGCGGCTACATCCTGAAAGACAGCGGCGGTAAACCGGACGTGATCCTGATTGCGACCGGTTCAGAGGTGGAAATCACGGTGAAAGCCGCCGAGAAGCTGACCGCCGAAGGTCATGCGGTGCGCGTGGTTTCATTGCCATCAACGGATATCTTTGACGCCCAGGATGAAGCGTACCGGGAAGCGGTTCTGCCATCAAACGTTGCGGCTCGCGTAGCGGTAGAGGCGGGTATTGCAGACTACTGGTACAAATACGTGGGACTGAAGGGGGCAATTGTCGGGATGCACGGATACGGTGAATCGGCGCCTGCCGATAAGCTGTTCCCGTATTTCGGCTTTACCGTTGAGAACGTGGTTGAGAAGGCGTTGAGCGTGATCTAGTGCGGCCTGCGTGCCCGGTGGCGCTACGCTTACCGGGCCTACATGGTCCGAAACATAGGCCGGGTAAAGCATAGCCGCCACCCGGCTTTTTCACACCACTCTTACCCCTGCTGCCATCGCCCGCTCCGGTGTTAGCAGCACGCTTTCGCTGGCATCGTCAGTCTCCGCACAGAGCAACATGCATTCAGACGTCTCGCCGCGCATTTTGGCTTTTGCCAGATTACACAGCACCACCACCACTTTCCCCATCAACTCCTCTTCCCGGTAATAGGGCACCAGGCTGGTGACGGTTTGCAGCGTTCTGTCGCCCACATGAATCTGCGCAATATAGAGTTTGTCTGCGTTAGCGTGGCGTTTAACGTCCACGATCGTCCCCACGCGGATCTCCAGCTTTGCAAAGTCATCGTAAGTTATCGTGTCCATGCTCCCTCCTTAGTAAAATTTTACTAAATATTAGCACGATATTTGTGGGAGGCAACACGCAGGATATTTAGTAAAAACTGATGCATGTCCGAACGCATCCTTTACAATGGGTTATCACGTGGGGAATAAGGACAATTATGGCAACGCTCAAAGACATCGCGACGGAGGCTGGCGTCTCGCTGGCGACGGTATCCCGGGTTTTAAACGATGACCCAACGTTGAACGTAAAAGAAGAGACCAAACACCGCATTCTGGAGATTGCTGAAAAGCTGGAATATAAGAGCACAACGTCCCGTAAAATGCAGTCTGTCGCAGTGGGTCAACAACATATTCTGGCACTCTACAGCTATCAGCAAGAGCTGGAGATTAACGACCCTTACTACCTTGCGATTCGCCACGGCATTGAGACACAGTGTGAAAAACTGGGTGTCGAACTGAGTAACTGTTACGCCAATACAACCCTGCCTGACATTAAAAAACTCACCGGGGTACTGATTGTCGGCAAACCTTCCACAGCCATACGCCGCACTGCGATGGCGTTGACCGACAACGTCTGTTTTATTGATTTCCATGAGCCCGGTAGCGAATTTGACTCCGTCGATATCGACCTCTCCCGCATCAGCAAACAGATCATAGACTTCTTTATTAAGCAGGATGTTAAACGCATCGGTTTTATCGGCGGAGAAGATGAACCCGGTAAAGCCGATATCCGTGAAGCGGCATTTGTGGAATATGGGCGCCTGAAAGGCGTTGTGTCAGAGCAGGATATCTGGCGCGGCGGATTTTCCAGCTCCTCAGGATATGAACTGGCGAAAAAAATGCTGGCTGAGAAGAGCTGGCCTGGCGCGCTGTTTGTGGCGTCAGACTCCATCGCCATCGGAGTATTACGCGCTATCCACGAAAAGGGGCTGGCGATCCCTGAGGATATCTCGCTCATTAGCGTGAACGATATCCCAACCGCCCGCTTCACCTTTCCGCCGCTTTCCACCGTACGCATTCATTCCGAAATGATGGGCAGTCAGGGCGTTAACCTGCTGCTGGAAAAATCCCGTGATGGCCGGGCACTCCCCCTTCAGGTTTTCGTGCCAAGCGTCCTGAAACTGCGCGGCACGACACGCTGATTTCCCCTCTTCAAACACACAGCCGGGCATGCCCGGCTTTTTTTATTTCGTGATCGAGTTAAAGCAAATCAGTTTTACTGATTTTATTTAGTAAAATTTTTACTAAAATCCTCAGCAATGATGTTTTACCCCTACAGGGAGATCGCATGAATCGCTGGGAAAATATTCAACTCACGCATGAAAACCGGCTTCCGCCGCGTGCGTACTTCTTCTCTTATGACACTGTCGCCCAGGCTCTCACCTTTGCCCGCGAGGTCAGCAGCCATTTTCTGTCGCTAAGCGGCCAGTGGAACTTTCATTTTTTCCCGAACCCGCTGCTGGTACCGGAAAACTTCACCACACAGTACATGGCTGACTGGGGCCAGATTACCGTACCGGGCATGTGGCAGATGGAAGGTCACGGTCAACTGCAATACACCGATGAGGGTTTCCCCTTCCCGGTAGACGTGCCGTGGGTGCCCACCGATAACCCCACCGGGGCATATCAGCGCTGGTTCACTCTGTCAGACAACTGGCAGGGTAAACAGACAATCATCAAGTTTGACGGCGTCGAAACCTACTTCGAAGTCTACGTGAATGGCCGCTACATCGGTTTTAGTAAGGGAAGTCGACTGACTGCCGAATTTGATATCAGCGACGCGGTACATAGCGGACAAAACCTGCTGTGCGTGCGTGTGATGCAGTGGGCAGACTCCACCTACATTGAAGATCAGGACATGTGGTGGACCGCAGGGATTTTCCGCGACGTTTATCTGGTCGGTAAAACGCCGACACACGTCCGCGACGTCACGATCAAAACCACGTTTGACGAGTCATACAAGGATGCGACCCTTTTCTGTCAGCTGGAACTGGAAAACCTGGCCCCTCACGCCTCTACCGTGTCGCTGGAGTACGCCCTGTTTGATGGCGAGGTCAGACTTCATCAGGGCACGACCGACAGCCTGACCGTGTCCCGCAGCACTGAAACCGCCTTTAGCATTGAGGTCAAACAGCCTCAGCAGTGGTCTGCGGAATCGCCCTACCTCTATCATCTGGTCGTAACGCTTAAAGATAAGCACGGGCAAACGCTGGAGGTGATCCCGCAGCGGGTTGGTTTCCGCGACATTAAAGTGCGCGACGGCCTGTTCTACGTTAACAACCACTACCTGAAACTCCACGGTGTAAACCGTCACGATAACGATCACCTGAAAGGCCGTGCGGTGGGCATGGATCGCGTTGAGCGCGATCTGATCCTGATGAAGCAGCACAACATCAACTCGGTTCGCACCGCCCACTACCCCAACGATCCACGCTTCTATGAGTTGTGCGATATCTACGGCCTGTTTGTGATGGCGGAAACGGATGTGGAATCCCACGGTTTTGCCAACGTTGGCGACCTGAGTCGAATTACCGACGATCCGGTATGGGAGCACGTATACGTTGAGCGCATTGAGCGCCACATTCACGCCCAGAAAAACCACCCGTCCATCATCATCTGGTCGCTCGGGAACGAGTCAGGCTACGGCTGCAACATCCGCGCCATGGCCCGTGCCGCAAAAGCGCTGGATGACACGCGACTGCTGCACTATGAAGAAGATCGCGATGCCGAGGTAGTGGATATCATCTCCACCATGTATACCCGCGTACCGCTGATGAATTTGTTCGGTGAGTACCCGCACGCCAAACCACGGATTATCTGTGAATACGCTCATGCGATGGGCAACGGTCCCGGCGGGTTAACTGAGTACCAGAACGTGTTCGATCGTCACGACTGCATTCAGGGCCACTACGTCTGGGAATGGTGCGACCACGGTATTCAGGCGGTTGATGCCAGAGGCAATACGTATTACGCCTATGGTGGTGATTTTGGCGACTACCCGAATAACTACAACTTCTGCCTCGACGGGCTGATTTACTCCGATCAAACCCCAGGCCCGGGGTTGCGTGAGTACAAGCAGGTAATTGCTCCGGTGAAACTACGCTGGCAGGACGACAAACTCTGCGTAGAAAACCGCTTCTGGTTCACAAACCTGGATGATTACACCCTGCACGTCGAGGTACGGGCGGAAGGTGAAACCCTGCACAGCCAGCTACTGACGATGACAGGAGTAGCCCCCAACAGCGAAAGCAGCATAAGCCTGAATTTACCTGAACTGGATGAGCGGGAAGCGTTCCTGACCGTGCGCATCAGCAAAAATAGCCGTACGCGCTACAGCGAAGCCGGGCACGGTATCGCTGTGTACCAGTTCCCGTTAAAAGCACGCACAAACCACGCCACACCGCTTATCAATACCAACGCGACGCCACTTCATCTGGAAGAGGATCGCCTGAGCTGCACCGTGACCGGACACAACTTCCGCGCGAGCTTCTCTAAAGTGACGGGAAAACTCAGCGCCTGGCAGGTAAACGGCGAAGAGAACATCACTCGTGAGCCGAAGATTAACTTCTTCAAGCCGATGATTGATAACCACAAGCAAGAGTATGAAGGGCTGTGGCAACCCAACCACCTGCAGATCATGCAGGAGCACCTGCGCGGTTTCGAGGTTGAGCAACGTGACGACGCGATCATTATCACAACCCGTACGCTGATTGCCCCGCCGGTGTTTGATTTTGGCATGCGCTGCACCTACCGCTGGCGCATCGCCGCCGATGGGCAAATCAACGTTGAACTGAGCGGTGAGCGCTACGGCGAGTATCCACACATCATTCCGTGCATCGGCTTTACGCTCGGCATCAACGGCGAATTTGACCAGGTGAGCTATTACGGACGCGGACCGGGGGAAAACTATCCGGACAGCCAACAGGCCAGCACCATCGATCTGTGGCACACCACGGTAGATGAGATGTTTGAAAACTATCCGTTCCCGCAGAACAACGGCAACCGCCAGCAGGTACGCTGGGCCACGCTTGCCAACCGTCACGGCAGCGGCCTGCTGGTGGTGCCTGAGCAACCCATCCATTTCAGCGCATGGCACTACACGGCAGAAAACATCCACGCAGCACAACACTGCAACGAACTGCGTCGCTGCGATGACATCACCCTCAACCTTGACCATCAGGTACTGGGTTTAGGCTCTAACTCCTGGGGAAGCGAAGTGCTGGACGCCTGGCGCGTCTGGTTCAGACCGTTCCGCTACGGCTTCACGCTGCTCCCGCTTGAAGGTGGGCAAACTGCCGCGCAGGCGCTGGCGAACCATCAGTTTGGCACCGGTTTCTTCTCCATGAATTCGCACAGCGAGGCAAACCAATGATCGTTATCGACAGTCTGGAACAGTTCCAGAAACTTTACCGTGCGGGGCGTAAATGGCAGCGCTGTTCAGAAGCGATTAACAATATCGACAACATCCAACCCGGTGTAGCCCACTCGATCGGTGATTCGCTGGCCTACCGCGTCTCCTGCGATGCCAGTACCGACGCGCTATTTGTCGGTCATCGGCGCTATTTCGAAGTGCATTACTACCTACAGGGCACGCAGAAAATTGAATACGCCGCGAAAGCATCCCTGCAGGTTGTGGAGTGCTATCGCGATGAAACCGACCGCGAATACCTGAAAGGTGTGGGTCACACCGCTCAGGTCCACGAGGGGCAAGTTGTGATTTGTGAGAATCACGAGGCGTATCGCTTCATCAGCGACATGCCGACAAAAAAAGTCGTCCTCTATGTCACCATCGAAGACGGTTATTTCCATAACAAATAAAAATGTGAGCGGTGCCAATGAAGCACCGCTATCCTCCCTGTACCCGGAGAAACGTTATGTCTGAAACCATCAAACGCAATACCATCGGCAAATTCGGCCTGCTGTCGCTGACATTTGCCGCCGTGTTTAGTTTTAACAACGTTATCAATAACAATATTGAGCTGGGGCTCGCCTCCGCGCCCATGTTCTTTTTAGCCACCCTGTTCTATTTCATTCCGTTCTGCTTAATTATCGCTGAATTTGTCTCACTGAATAAAAACTCCGAAGCCGGGGTTTACGCCTGGGTGAAAAGTTCGCTGGGCGGACGCTGGGCCTTTATTACCGCCTACACCTACTGGTTCGTGAATCTGTTCTTCTTCACCTCGTTATTACCGCGCGTCATCGCCTACGCTTCATATGCTTTTTTAGGCTATGAGTACATTCTTACGCCGTTTGCTACCACGGTACTGAGTATGGTGCTGTTCGCGTTCTCAACCTGGGTCTCCACCAACGGGGCGAAAATGCTGGGGCCGATCACCTCAGTGACCTCCACACTGATGCTGCTGCTCACTCTCTCCTATATCCTTCTGGCCGGCGCCGCGCTGGTGGGTGGCGTGCAGCCAGCCGACCCGATCACCGTTGACGCAATGATCCCGAACTTCAACTGGGCCTTCCTCGGCATCACCACCTGGATATTTATGGCTGCCGGTGGCGCGGAATCCGTTGCGGTCTATGTCAACGACGTTAAAGGTGGCTCTAAATCCTTCGTGAAGGTGATTATTCTGGCGGGGATTTTCATCGGCGTGCTGTACTCCATCTCCTCGGTGTTGATTAACGTCTTTATCAGCAGTAAAGAACTGAAATTTACCGGCGGTTCGGTTCAGGTGTTCCACGGTCTGGCGGTGTGGTTTGGGCTGCCGGAAGTCCTGATGAACCGCTTTGTCGGCCTGGTTTCCTTTACTGCGATGTTCGGTTCTCTGCTGATGTGGACCGCAACGCCGGTAAAAATCTTCTTCTCTGAGATCCCAACCGGAATTTTTGGCCCAAAAACCGTGGCGCTGAACGAAAATGGCGTACCGGCCCGTGCGGCGTGGATCCAGTATCTCATTGTGATCCCGTTGATGATTATTCCCACAATGGGTTCAAATACCGCTCAGGAGCTGATGAACACCGTCATCAATATGACCGCCGCCGCCTCCATGCTGCCGCCGCTGTTCATTATGCTGGCCTACCTGAACCTGCGTCGTAAGCTCGACCACCTGCCGCGCGATTTCAAAATGGGCTCACGCACCATGGGTATGGTGGTGGTGTCGATGCTGATTGTGATTTTTGCTATCGGCTTTGTGGCCTCAACCTTCCCCACCGGTGGCAATATTCTGACGATTATTTTCTATAACGTCGGAGGGATCGTTTTATTCCTCGGATTTGCCTGGTGGAAATACAGCAAATACGTCAAAGGATTATCAAAAGAACAACAACAAATTGAAGCCTCACCAGCCTCAAATATTCATTAACACCGAAGGCACGGATATTCTTTCTTTGGGATGAGTGCATGAAAATTAAAGAGAAAACAATTGGGGCACTCGCTGCCCTCTCTTTCTGCTGCCCCGCATTTGCCGCAGAAGAAGCCCGACCCGCTGAACACGACGATACCAAAACACCGGAACTCACCACCTCTTCATTTCGCTTTTATGGTGAACTGGGTATCGGCGGATATATGGATCTGGAGGGTAAGAATAAACATAAATACAGTGACGGCACCTATATTGAGGGCGGTCTGGAGATGAAGCACGGGAACTGGTTCGGCCTGATTTATGGCGAAGGCTGGACCGTTCAGGCCGATAGTCAGGGTAACGCCTGGGTACCAGACCACAGTTGGGGCGGTTTCGAAGGGGGGCTTAACCGTGTTTACGGCGGCTACAAAACCGCTAACAGCACCGAAATTATGTTGAGCCTGCGCCAGGACTCTTCTCTGGATGACCTGCAGTGGTGGGGAGATTTCACCCCGGATCTGGGCTACGTGATCCCCAACACCCGCGACATAATGTATGCCCTCAAGGTGCAGAATCTCTCCGGCGATCTGCGCTATAGCATCACCGCAACGCCTGCCGGGCATCATGATGAGAGCAAGGCCTGGCTGCATTTCGGCAAATACGATCGCTACGACGACAAGTATACCTATCCGGCGATGGTGAACGGCTATCTCCAGTATGACATCGCGAAAGATGTCACCTGGATGAACGGTCTGGAAATCACCGACGGTACCGGACAACTCTTTTTAACCGGGATGTTGTCGCCGAACCTGGCCGCACGCGCCTGGCACCACACGGGACGCGCCAGGGGTAAAGATGTACCAGGGACAGAAACGGGCTATATGGTCAGCGCCATGGTGGAAGCGCTAAAAGGCGTCTACCTTTCTACCGCCTACAGCTATGCCAAACACCGTCCGGACAATGGCGGGGACGAAACGACGTCCTTTATGCAGTTCGGTATCTGGTACGAGTACGGCGGAGGGCGCTTTGCCACCGCAGCGGACAGCCGCTTCTATATGAAAAATGCCTCAGGCGACCCAAGCGATCGGGTCTTCCTGATGCAATACTTCTACTGGTAAAAGGATCTTCCCCATGAAATTCTGTCTTACGCCGCTGGCCTGCGCGCTGGTATTGAGTTTTTCAGCCCACGCCACCACGGCAAATGACTTTAAAAACGTGATTAACCGCACCGGTGCGCCGCAGTATATGCACGATTTCGACGCTGACGACCACCAGCGTTTTAGCCCCTTTTTCGATTTGGGTGCCTGGCATGGGCATCTGCTGCCTGACGGACCGCAAACCCAGGGAGGATTTCCAGGCGTAGCGCTGCTCACCGAAGAGTACATCAATTTTATGGCAGCGAATTTTGATCGCCTGAGCGTGTACCAGAACGGTAAAAAAGTGGATTTCACCCTTGAGGCTTTCAGTCTTCCCGGCGCGTTGGTGCAAAAGCTGAGCGCGAAAGATGTGCAAATCGAAATGACGCTACGTTTCGCAACCGCGCGCACCTCATTGCTAGAAACGCAGATTACGAGCAAGACGCCACTGGACCTGGTATGGGATGGCGAGCTGCTGGAAAAACTTGAGGCCAAAGAGGGCAAACCGCTTTCGGATAAGACCATAGACGGCGCGTATCCCGATTATCAGCGCAAAATGGTTCCCACCCGTGACGGCCTGAAGGTGACCTTTGGTAAAGTGCGATCCACTTGGGATCTCCTCACCTCCGGCAGTTCCGAATATCAGGTGCATAAATCAATCCCGATCGATACCACCGTCGACGGTCATCGCTTTATCAGTCGGGCACACATTTCCGGCAGCACCACGCTGTACACCACCTACTCCCATCTGTTGAGTGCTGACGACGTTGCGCGCGAGCAGCCGAAAATTCGCGATATTCTGGCGCGGCCCGCCTGGTTCATGAGCGCCTCGCAAACACGCTGGGAGGGATATTTACAAAAGGGACTCACCAACCCGAATGCGACACCAGAACAAACTCGTGTCGCGGTGAAGGCCATCGAGACGCTAAACGGTAACTGGCGTTCACCGGGTGGTGCGGTACGTTTTAACACGGTGACGCCCTACGTGACCGGACGCTGGTTCTCCGGCAACCAGACCTGGCCATGGGACACCTGGAAACAGGCGTTTGCCATGTCGCATTTCAACCCGGATATCGCCAAAGAGAACATTCGCGCGGTGTTCTCCTGGCAGATTAAACCCGACGATCCGGTGCGCCCTCAGGATGCAGGATTCGTGCCTGATCTTATCGCCTGGAACCTAAGCCCGGAACGCGGCGGTGACGGAGGCAACTGGAACGAACGAAACACCAAACCGAGCCTGGCGGCATGGTCGGTGATGGAGGTATACAACACCACACATGACAAGGTCTGGCTGGCAGAGATGTACCCTAAACTGGTGGCCTACCATGACTGGTGGCTCCGTAACCGTGACCATAATGGTAACGGTGTGCCGGAGTACGGTGCGACGCGTGACAAAGCCCATAACACCGCCAGCGGTGACATGCTGTTTACGGTGAAAAAAGGCGATAAAGAGGAACCGCTTTCCGGACTGAATAACTACGCCCGGGTAATCGAAAAAGGACATTACGACAGTCTGGAGATCCCGGCGCAGGTTGCCGCCTCGTGGGAGTCCGGACGTGATGACGCCGCCGTGTTCGGATTTATAGATAAAACGCAGCTGGATAACTATGTCGCAAAAGGCGGAAAACGCAGCGACTGGATAGTAAAGTTTGCCGAAAACCGAAGTAAAGAAGGCGATCTGCTGGGTTACTCGTTACTCCAGGAGTCCGTCGACCAGGCGAGTTATATGTACAGCGATAATCACTATCTGGCACAAATGGCGAGCCTGCTGGGTAAAGAGCAGGATGCCAGCCACTATCGCCAATTGGCGGATAAACTCGCGACCTACATCAATACCTGTATGTTCGATGCGAACAGCGGTTTTTACTATGACATTCGCATTGAGGATAAACCGCTTGAGAATGGCTGTGCGGGCAAACCTATCACCGAGCGCGGTAAAGGGCCGGAAGGCTGGTCTCCTCTGTTTAACGGTGCAGCAACCCAGGAACATGCTGATGCCGTGGTGAAGGTGATGCTGGATCCGAAAGAGTTCAACACCTATGTGCCGCTGGGTACCGCTGCACTGACCAACCCGGCATTCGGTGCGGATATCTACTGGCGTGGTCGCGTCTGGGTCGACCAGTTCTGGTTTGGACTCAAAGGGATGGAACGCTACGGCTATCGGGAACAGGCACGAACGCTGGCAGATAACTTCTTTAAGCACGCGAAGGGGTTAACGTCTGATGGTCCAATTCAGGAAAACTACAACCCGCTGACCGGGGCACAGCAAGGCGCACCCAACTTCTCGTGGAGCGCGGCACATCTGTACATGCTGTATAACGACTTTTTTCGGAGAAACTAACGGGTGATCCACAGCGTGGGCCAGGCGTCGGGTCCATTCCAGTTATCGCAGCTGGGCTCCCCGGCATAACGTACCAGGCGAAAACGCTGGCCGTCAAAACGCCAGCGCGTCTGGACGCCACAATCGCCCAAACCACGTCCCAGCGCGAGCGTCGTCAGCTCGCGCGTTTTTTCATCAAAGCTGGCGTTCATCAACTCTATTTCACTGCTGTCGTCTGAAGGTGTAAACGGCAGACGCAGCCTGACGCTGCGGGCGGCGAACGGCTTTTTACGTGATACCAGCCACGCCAGATCGACGGTGTTATAAGCTCCCGCCTCGCAGCTGACGATCAGCAGCGCTTTGTCATCGGTTAACGCGGTGACGCGCACTTCCCGGCGGTTAGGATCCAGCGAGCACTGGTTGCTGTTCATCCGTCCGGTACCATAGTCCAGCAGGTCGTTCAGTTCGGCGTGGGAGAGCGGCGTCGGCGTCGGGTTGACGACCGACACCTTTTTTAAAGCTGGAGCGGGTGGAACGCTTAACGGCGGGTCGTCACCTTTCTTGATCCACGCGGTTTCGCTCCCGACGCGCTTTTGCTGCGCATCAATGAACAGCAACGCCGCTTTCAGACCGCTCAGGGAAATCACCTGCTTGCCGTCGCGCAGGGTCAGGGATTTCCCTTCCTGGATGTTTTTCAAAAAGGCGGTAATGGTGGCGGCATCGTCCGTTTTCAGATGCCAGGGCGTGAGCTGCCAGTGCGGCTTGTCCAGCTTCAGGGGAACGTTATCCAGCAGCAACCGGGGAGCAATATCCGGCTCATTAACCGACGGGGCGTCAAGGCCGCCGAGATCGATACGCAGCGTTGCATCCGTTTTCGCCCCGGCGCTTCGGGTGAGCGTCATGACCAAACCACGATGCTCCCCCGTGTTACGTGCCAGGCAAAAATTCTGGTTATTGCAGGTCACCTGCCAGTCAGAAAATGCCTGCTGAGCAGGCGCAGCCCGCACCAGCGGAGCGAAGAGCACGCAGAAGAGGGAGAATAAAAAAACACTGTAGCGCATGAATGACACAATCCCGGAACGAAAACGCTTAACTGGGCAGTATCTTCGGGTTACCACCGAGGTTGCTCAATCGGATTTATCAGATATACCCGAAAAATCATCTACATCCGTTCGAAAGCAGTGTCCATCAGCCCGGTTGTTTGTAAATACTGCAGTAATATCACAGCCTTGCCATCCCTGATTTCGCCTGAACGCATCATCTCCAGCGCACGAGAAAAGGGGAGCTCCAGCACTTCGATATCTTCATCTTCGACACCACCGCCCCGGTGAGTCCGCTGCGCATCGCTGTATTCCGCAATGAAGAAATGCACAATTTCCGTTACGCCGCCTGGGGACATAAACAGCTCGAAGACCTTTTTGACCTCTCCCACTTCAAAGCCGGTCTCTTCTACGGCCTCTTTGCGGATACACACTTCCGGCTCGTCATCATCAAGCAGGCCGGCACAGGTTTCAATCAAACGACCATCAGGGTTGCCATTAACCCATGTTGCAACCCGGAACTGACGGATCAGCACCACGCTCTGCTTTTCACGGTTATAGAGCAAAATGGTTGCCCCATTACCGCGGTCATAGACCTCGCGTTTGTGGCGGATCACTTCACCGTTGTTACGTGTAAGATCATAGGTGATGTTACGCAGGACAAAGTAGTTTTCAGAGAGAATTTTGTCTTTGATAACGTCAATTTTCAGGGTCATACGGGCTCCACGGCGCAATGAGTCGTCCTATACTACGCCGTGGCTCCCGCTTTGTCGCCCGCCGGTTAATGATGTTTGAACGCGCCAACCCCAAGCCAGTCGAGTATTCCTTGTGCCGCATGACGCCCTTCCGCCATCGCGGTCACCACCAGATCCGCCCCACGCACCGCATCGCCACCCGCGAAGATTTTCGGGTTGGTCGTCTGGTAACGATAATGACTCTCTACCGAGGCCACAATTCGCCCCCAGTCATCCATTTCGACACCCTGCGCCTGCAGCCACGGCATCGCGTGTGGATTAAAACCAAACGCCATGATCGCTGCATCAGCAGGCATCACAAACTCGCTGCCCGCCACCGGAACAGGTCGACGCCGTCCCTG